>DAICXN010000009.1 GCA_027312165.1 Candidatus Saccharimonadota bacterium | reverse complement strand
ATTCAGCGGGTTGGTTTTGCCTAGATTGCGCCCAGGATTTAGCTGGTAATACCAAATGTCGCGTGTCGGCTCGCCCTTGCGGAAAAACAGCACAACGGTCTTGACGCCAGTTGAACCGGTCGCACTAAACACGCCGCCTGGCAGGTCGAGAACTGTGTGCAAATTATAGCCATCAACTAGTTCACGGCGAATATTGCCAGTAGCACCAGTCGGCTCGTTGGTCAGGAAGGTATTTTTGATAACAATAGCTGCTTCCCCGCCAGCACGGAGCTTTTTCATAAAATGCTGCATGAAGAGGTTGGCGGTTTCGCCAGTCTGCACTTTGAAATTACGCTGAAACTCCTTGCGCACACTACCGCCAAACGGTGGATTTGCCAGTATGTAATCGTGGCGGTCTTTGTCCTGAATACCACGCGTATCTTCGTTGAGCGTGTCACCGTGAATCATGTTCGGTGACTCGATGCCGTGCAGGATCATATTCATCGTACCGAGTAGATATGGCTGCGGCTTTTTGTTTTTGGCGAAAAATGTATCTTCTTTGAGAAACTTCAGTTCGCTGGACGTCTTCACCTTGTCGCGCAAATATGTATAGGCCTCGGTCAAAAATCCAGCTGATCCAGCCGCACCGTCATAAATTGACTTGCCGATCTGTGGATCAACAGCGGTAATCATTGCCTGAATGAGCGGGCGAGGTGTGTAATACTCACCACTTCGCCCAGCTCCACCGAGTAGCTTTAGGCGGTCTTCGTACAGTGCCGACAGCTGATCAAGTTCGTCCTGTGTCTGAAATTGCATCTGGTCTATCGCGTCGATCACTTCGCGTAGGTTGCGACCACTGACGATTTTGTTGTCGACTTCGCCAAATATCTCTCCAATTTTGTAAATCAGAGACTTGGGGTTATTCTCGATGTTTTTGAACGATTTGAGATACGGAAACAGCTTCTGATTGACGAACTCAATCAAATCTTTGCCGGTCAGCTGCGTGGTGAGATCTGGCTTGCCGTCAGCCAACTTTGGTGCCGCCCAATTATCCCACTGAAACTCGTCTTTAAACAGCGGCTCATACGAATCACCCCGAAACACCGCTTCGGCTTTGCGCGTATCTTCTAGATCATCAAGATATTTGAGAAAAAGTATCCACGAAATTTGCCCGATGTAATCGTTCGGACCATCGATGCCTGCATCCTCTCGTAATATATTATCGATGCGCTTGAATTCGGTGCGTATATCGGCCACTTCTACTTCTCTCCATTGACATTATTGACATTTTCTGATACTATTGAATAGTAGATGGAATGCGTGGGTTGATCTTCGATGATCATTGCACCCAAAGCGCCATCTATTTTTATTTGGAAATTATTTTGCACGAAATTCCTCCACGCTGAAACGCAATCCACCGCGTTTTTTTATTTTTTGTGACTCAGACAGCTTCTCTATATCAAGTTTCTTTTGCAGATACTTAACCATCTCTAGCTTTGCACCCTTGCCTTTAACCATGCCGAACTTTACCTTGAAGGCATATGCAACGATACCGAGCAACACATCAGTCATTTGTATCTCAGTTATGGCATGTGATTCGAGACGAGCTACCCCGAATACCGCATTGCGCCGAAGACGCATTTTTACCTTTTCTTTGACCACTTTTTCAAACCTATCGTCTTTGCTAGTTGATACGTCATCCGCCAATACAACGATGTAGTTACTACCCTTACTAGACTCCTCCTCCAGCGCATCGGCAATCAGCTTGGCAACATACACACCGTAGGCTTTTTCATAGTTACCCTTGAAATACTTATCGAGGTCCAGCTGCTTCTTGTCAAAAAGCAAGCTCGAGAAGCTTACGTTTCCAGAGCTTGTGAATATATCAATCAGTTCTTTATATATTGGCAAGTTGTGTGTACGGATATCGGTAGATTTGAATTCTTTATAGTATTTTCGTTTATTGCGAAAATTAATGATGTCACGGTGAAGTTTCTTAGGGTTGTGGCAGATGATGAGCCCAAGGCCAAAGACTTTGTCGGTTGCAGGCGAGTGCAACAACCCCGTCTCATCGAGATAGCCAAATAAATTTATGCGAGGCTTTGGTCCCGTTCCCTTATCCATGCAATTATTGTAGCAAATATATACAATAATTGATAGGTACGTTAACTTTGCGTGAAAATCTATAACTTTTTGGCGTTTTTCATGCTAAGTAATGCTTCGATAACTATTGACCGTAACAATAATGTGGTCGATTAGATTAATACCAAGCAGCTCACTCGCTTTTTGCATCCTGGTAGTCACCGCCCTATCTGCCTCACTCGGCCCTAAATTCCCGCTCGGATGATTATGCGCCACGATAATGCTTGCGGCGCGGTCGGTGATGGCGTCGGCGAAGACCTCCCTAGGGTGCACCAGGCTGGAGGTCAGGGTACCGATGGTGATGATGCGCTTGGCAATGAGACGGTTGGCACCATCGAGCGTCAGGCAGACGAAATACTCCTGCTTTTTGTCGCGGATGTCAGCGAGCTGCTCGACGGCTTTTTCGGGAGAGTCGATAATGGGTCGGTCTGGCACTTCAAACTGTCGGCGCCAGAGCTCAAAGCCTGCCATAATCTGTGTGGCCTTAGCCGGGCCGAGGCTACGCACGACCATCAGGTCTTCATAAGTAAGCTCACTACCCTTTTCCGCGATAAGCCTGCGGACATCACGAGCAATCTTCGTCACATCTGCCTGCGCAGTGCCACTGCCAATAATTGCCATCAAAAGTTCGTAGTCCGACAACGCCGCAGCACCTTTCGCCGCCAGCTTTTCTCGGGGGCGCAGGTCCTTTGGGCGCTCGGACATTTTCATAAGTCTAGTATACGCCATTGAAGATCTTGCCTGCTAGCCTCCTAAAGTAGAATCGCCCCGCCAGAGTGGCAGCAAAGCGGGACGCTTCTACTGCGGCACTCCAACGAGGCGTAGTTCCCTGTCAGATAAAGAGGTAGATACCGATGATCAAGAATGGCGCACCAGCCATGAAAGTCAGCGCGTAGCTGTTGTAGACGGCATGAAGCTTGGTCGAGGCTAGCGTCGCACGCTCGACATCTTGACTACGTCTATACTCAGCCAAGTAGGCCGACATAAAGACTGCGCCAACCAAACTGAGAGCCAGCAGTGTCACCAGAAGATAGGCGTGCGACTATCCCCTGCCTTAAACCTCTCAGGCTTTATAGCTATTTAAATGGACCAGCGCTAAGGTAACGCTGGTCCGGGGTAATTCGGCCAAAAGCTTGACCTACTCGGAGGTTGGGGGGTTATTGGTGTCTTCATCGCTGCCTTCTACGGGGTAGGCCCTGCGGGGTTCCGATTTGCCGCCAACCCACTTCCACTCAGACTGCGGTTCGGTCGACTGACGCCTGGCTTCGGGCTCAGGCTCAGCCTGAGATTGCTCGGCGTCGGCCTGCGCCGGCTTAGTCTTAGCCATCTCCTCCTTGTACCACTTGCCCTGTCGGCTGATCCACTCAATGACCGTCAGACGGGAGCCGTCCTCGGGATCTTTGATGAATCGCACCGAGGACGCGAGCACCACTGTCAGCAGAAGTGCAATGAGCGCAATGATTGAAACGATAGTTTCAAGTGGCATTATCACCACATCCTTCCATGAAAAGTTCTCTAGAATATTATCTAGTCTTATATATCATACCATAAATCGTTAAGATATTCAATAGATTAGCCCTGGCAATTTGCCCTTTTGTCTATAAAGGTTCATAATAGATATAAGGAGGTATGTTTTATGACTACATCACTCGAAGGCAAGGATGTCTCGCTCTGGGTAGAAACCACCGAGCAGACCAACTATCCAAAATTAACTACAGATGACACGGTCTACGACCTAGTGGTTGTCGGCGGTGGCGTCACCGGAGTGGCCGCTGCTTATCAAGCGCAGATGCGCGGACTAAAGACGGCGCTGATCGATAAGTCCAGGCTAATCGAATGGACCACTGGCAATACCACAGCCAAGCTCACCTCGCAGCACTACCTGATCTACAATTATCTTATTGAGAACCAGGGCGAGGCCGTTGCTCGCAGCTACGCCGAAGCCAACCAAAAAGGCATCGACATGGTGGCGATGCTGAGCAAAAAGCACCAGATAGAGTCAGAATTTACACCAACTGACGCCTATGTTTATACCGCAAAACCGGAAAAGATTGATGACATCAAACGAGAGGTCGAAGCCGCCAAATCGCTTGGCATAGCAGCTGACTATGTTGAGAGAATTGAGCTGCCTCTCAAGAGCGCTGGGGCTATCAGGTTTTCTCACCAGGCGCAGTTCCACCCGCGCAAGTTCCTCCTTGGTCTCGCGAAGGTTTTCGTCGAAAACGGCGGGATGATTTATGAGCAAACCGAGGCGACCGACATCACTCCGGGCGAGGTTCACTCGATCACTACCAAGCAAGGTGAGCTCCGAGCGCGGCACATCCTCCAAGCTAGCGGTGAGCCATTTTGGGGAAATGAGATATTTAAAAACCGGATGTGGACCAAAATGTCCTATGCCCTGGCCCTAACCCTCAAGGATCCGAGTGCCTACCCCAAAGGCATGTATATCACGACCGATGAGCCAATGCGCACTATTCGCTCCGCGATTTACAAATCAAGGCCTGTGTTGATATTTGGCGGCGAAAGTCATGAGTACTCCGAAAGCTCGTTTGATCCTGAGCTACACTATAAAAATCTGATCGATGATGCGCATAGAAGCTATGACGTCGAGGAGATACTATTTCGCTGGCTAGCAGGAGACAATATGCCCTATGATCGCATGCCCTACTTTGGCGCCATGCCCGACCATCCAACTATCTACGTTTCGACTGGCTATCGAGCTTGGGGTCTGGCGTGGGCAATGTCTGCAACTGAGTCGATCATTGACGACATTTTAGGCAGCCCCGCCGCCTGGGCTAAGCCTTTTGGGCTGGAGCGGCTGAAGGATGCGCCAGCGGAAAATAGCAATCTGCACCACTCAATGTAGTGGTTGCTAGTTTTTCGATTTGCTTTTGGCCGTTTGCTCGCGTCCTTCTTTGAATCTCTCTTCTTCGCCCTCTTTACTTTTACTGGCGCCTGGCAGCACGTCGATGATTTCGTCGAGCTTATCCTGGATGGCTTTTGTGTCAGCATTTTGTGAGGCTTGGACGACAAATAGCATCAAAAAGGTGGTGATAAATATAGTTACGTCCATGATATCAAACCAGGTGTCATACTCCAGCAGACCGCTGACCAAAAACCAGCCGACAATTAACAAAATTGACACGACAAAAACCATAGGCTTGCCAGCAAACTCAGCGGTCTTGTTCATCATTTTGGTAAGTATGTGCTCTAAGCGTTTGATAAATTTCATACTAGCTCCTCAAACTATCGTTATAGGCTCATGTCGCCATCGGGCCAGAGTGAGTTCTCCAATCTCCAGAAATCATAGACCTCCTGGTGGGCCGACTGAAGTAGTGCTGCACCACCGACACTATAGCTACTAGCTAGTTCTGGTCGACTGACATGGGCTGCGCAGACAGCGTAGATACCAAGGGCCAAGTGGTGATTGGTATCAAGCAGTCGCTCCCTTGCCTCACCAATCTGTTCCGCCATGACTAAGCCAAAGTTCGAATCCTTTTCACGCTCCGAAACGACATTGACGGCAAAGCTTGTTGGCACGGGATCAGTCACGGCAATACTGAGCGCTTCATAGGCTTTGGCGCCAACTTCAACCGCATCGATGATATCGTCATCGTAGTTCGATGATCGCTTTAGGGTGCTGATTATCGTACCGTGCAGTAGGTGTAGCAGAGGGTTGTTTTCCCTGGCTAGATGATGAGTTTGATCAAGCATTTGAGGTCGCTGCAGCTCAGCAACCAAACCATCGACAATATCCTGATGTATCTCGATACCGCTTGACATAGTACTGGTAACTATAGGAACTTTGACGGTAGCCGTCAAGCATGAGGCTGATGAGCCAGATAAACTACTAGTTTCTATTTCAGCTCAAAATCAATCGACTCGAGTTTGCGCATCGGAATTAGGAAGTAATCACCAGTATAGTTATTGATCGTAAAGTTAATTGTGTGCGGCTGAACCATCAAGCAAATGCCGGTTTGCGCCGACATCAGATCATCAGGTGACTTAAATTGCCTGCCTGGACCTTCGGCCACCAGATCATTTATAGCCACGCCAACTACTTGACCGGTCACCTTGAACGGGGTCTCATCTGATATCACGTGCATGAGTCCGGGGCCAGTGCTGTCTCTGATGTAAAATTCCTGTGAAACGGCATCGTTGATAATTAGCTTGTCGAGTGAACTAGGAGCCGGCAAGACATCGTGAACCGACTCGACAATTGACCTGAGAAAGTTTTCCTGCTTTTTTGCACTCTGCCTGTAAAAGCTCGATTCTTGGTGAGTGGTATATAGCGATAGAGTAGAGTCAGCGCGAAATAGAGCACTTTTCACCTCCTCAATATCAGAGCTAGCCGCATTGAAATCACCTGCTGAGCGTAAGTACTGAAGACTGACTTGATCTAGATCAGCAAACGCCAAAAGCTGCAATGAACCTTGAAGCTTGTCCGAGCTATAGGGAAAATCCGCCACGATAAACGACAGGCCAACTCGAGGCGGCTCATCGCTATCACCATCACCAGGCTTAACCATAAAACCATTACTAACGCACTGATTAAAGGCCTCTTTTTCTTGATGCTCGACTAAGATTCCTTGATTATTCATCTTGACTGCTGGCTCTTGCCACTTGCCCGCCACCAGGAAATGATCGCCTATGTACTCCCACTGGCTATCCAAGTGGTTAACGATATCGACAGCGAGTTTGGAAATTTGCTCCGGATCACCACTGCTCGCTTCAGCTAAAATATAGTTGGCACGCTCGACATCCAAGCTCAGGTCCTTAAGCACCCTATTTACATCGTCCTGTACAAATTCTGAGAGCTCCTCCCAATACTGACGGGTTGTCTCCGCTTTTTCTCGTCTTTCCATAGGCAAATTATAACCTCGATAAACTAGATAAGAAAGCTTAAACCTTTTGACGGTGGTCTACTTATGAGGCACAACATGAATGGATAGCTAGATCTGGTGGCGTGTATAATGGTGTTATGAGTAAGTATGAAGGAACCAAACTAGCTGACTTTACGCCAATCGATAAAGTCGAGCAATTAGAAATTATCGACTTGAGCTCGGGCGAAGGTGAAGAAGTGCCAGAAGGCGCAACCATCACCGCCCACTACACGGGAGCGCTGTGTAAAAATGGCATTATCTTTCAAAGCAGCCATGACTTTGGCGAGCCGGTAACTTTTGGTCTAGACCAAGTAATCGCCGGCTGGACCAAGGGTGTGCCCGGCATGAAGGTGGGCGGCATGCGCCGACTGATCATACCTTCTGAAATGGCCTACGGCTCAGTCAGAGCGGCCGCGAACATTCCACCAAATAGCGATCTGGTGTTTGATATCGAACTAATGGCGATACGCTAGTTAGTCAACGCGTTCAGCAAAAAATTCTTCCGTTGCCCGCATAAAAATCTCAGCAGTTTTTGGACCAACGCCATAAAGCTTTTGGAGTCGCTTGGATAGCTCGTCCTCGTCGGCGCTAACTTGAAGCATCATCATCAACGACCCTTCATAATCCCCTATAAGCTGATTCATACAGGTTTTTAGCGCTCGAGTCATGACATGCTGATAACGAGTGTATTTGCCCTCATGAAGCAGCCTAACCAGCGCAGGATCACTCATGCCAAGAATCGACCAGGGCGTATCTAGCTGCCGGTCAATGAATAGCTGCCAGGTGTTTAGGGCAACGCTTGACTGGATAGGCTTGCCTAGTAGGTAAACTAGCAAAAACCAGCGAAACATATCATCCTCGCTCTCGAGAATCCGGAGTCCAAAATCTTCGGGGCTATGCGTCCGACGCTTCATTGCACCTAAGGGTCCGGTTATTTGGCGGCGTTCAGCAACCTTACCTGGCTAACGACGTACTCTTCGGTTTCGTTATAAGTCTTTTCTAGGCAGACAGATAGCTCGCTATAAAGAATCTTTTCAGCCATACGAAAGTAGGTCTTGTCTTTTTCACTTCGACGCAGACCCTTCTGCAGCTTCTCTTCACTTCTGAGATAAGCGGTCTTAATTACCCGAACTAGGTCTTCGTGTTCGTTGCTGTGTATCAAGTCGCGGTAGACGTTCTCGATCATCCGATCGCCAACTTCGACCGGCTCGATGCTGGGAATCTTTGAGATTAGTTCCTCGGCTTCTTCACGGCTTATGACTGGTCGAAAGAGCTTTGCAGCATTTTCGACTGAGACATAGACCGTCAATGTTTCATCGTTGAGCGGCAAGAGCACGTAATAGTCTTCGTCGTTTCGATATTTTTTTATCAAATCCTTGACTCTACATACATCGCGCCGATATACCACGATATCACCTGATTTTGCCATTTTTGACCCCCTTTGTTCAAAAAGAGATGCCCCGTAACTAATTACGACAGAGCGACTCGTCTATAACTCTATTATACCACAGATTTTCTCTAGAGTCGACCGCCTAAGGGGTGAGGGTGTCTAGCCCTTTGGTTGCCATTGGCCATCTGGACCTTTTTGGTACTTGTGCTTTACGGCCGCCCAAGCTACTCGTCGAGCCACATCATCCCGGCTATCGTCACCGCGACGCTCGTCCGGATCCTTATATTGTTCGTAGGCGCTATTGAAAGCCTCCCGAAAAATATCCTGGGCGTGCTCAGGCAAAACGCCGCTGACGTTATCTGGCAAATCCGCGTTAGATTTATATGGCATATTTACCTCCTGTTTCTTAAAGTAACTTTCCGCCAGTTACCGCAATAATCTCCCCGGAGACATAACTAGACTCCTGGGAGGCAAGATAGACGTAGGCACTAGCAAGCTCTGCTGGCTGACCAGGGCGGCCAAGTGGCGTATCTAGCCCAAAATTCGGTAGTTTATCTTGTGACTGGCCATAGCTTGGCTGCAAAGGTGTCCAGATTGGCCCGGGCGCTACGCCGTTTACCCGGATGCCTTTGGGTGTCAGCTGCTGAGCCAGCCCCTTGGTGAAGTTGGTGATAGCTCCTTTAGTTGCCGCATAGTCAAGTAATCCCGGCGACGGCTGAGTCGCCTGGATAGACGTAGTATTTATGATAACCGCACCAGGCTTCATAAAGGCTAGCGCCTCCTGGACGGTCCAAAACATTGCGAAGATATTGACCGTAAAGGTCTCAACGAGCTGCCTGGTCGGCAGAGTCGTAATATCGTCATTGTAGACCTGCTTACCGGCGTTATTAACCAGGATATCCAGTCCGCCCAGCTTGGCGTGCGCCTGCTTGACCAGGTCACGAGCAAAGCTTTCGTCTGCCAAATCTCCCGGCATGGCAACGGCAACACGTCCAGCGGCTTTAATCAATTCAATAACTTCATCGGCGTCTGTTTGCTCTTGAGGAAGATATGATATGGCCACATCGGCACCTTCGCGAGCAAAGGCGATCGCCACCGCCCGCCCAATCCCGCTATCGCCACCAGTTATCAGGGCTTTTCGGCCAGTTAGGCGCCCGCTCCCCTGATAGGAATCATTGCCGTGATCAGCCTTTGGCACTAACAGGCTGTCGAGCCCGGGTTCTTCCTGGTGTTGCTTGGGAATATCGCCTTGTTTATGTTGCTTTCTCGGATCTTGTATGGTTATTTTTTCTACCATTACTACCTCCTTCTGCAGCACAACTGCTATTACTATTATACAGCATCAAGTATTGATATATTTGAATATTTCGATATAATAGAGCTATGGACATCACAAATACCGTTAATATTTTGAAAAGCCTAGCCGACGAAGTCAGGCTGTCAATAGTCAGACAACTAGTCAACCAAGGCTGCGAAGCTTCAAGCAGCGAGATTGTGGCTAGTTGCGCTAAGGTATTTAGCCTATCGCAGCCGACCATGAGTCATCATTTTGGTCGCTTGGTTGAGTCTGGCGTCCTGATGGAGCGAAAAAAAGGCACGGTAAAGTATTATCAAATAAATCACGATCAGCTAGCGGCTGCTGGCATCGATCCTTTTAAGTTATAGGAGAGCCATGACAAAAGTAACTGACAAGACAAAAAAGACCACCCATCTAGAGTTCGGCATCGACTCCTTTGGTGACATACCTCGAGACAAAGACGGCAAATTGATGAGCCATGCCGGCGCAATCCGCCAAGTGGTCGAGGAAGGCATCCTGGCAGATAAGCTAGGTATCGATGTAATTGCACTCGGCGAACACCACCGAGAAGACTTCTCGATTTCAAGCCCTGAGATGGTGCTAGCTGGCATCGCCACCCGGACAAAAAACATCAAGCTATCGTCTGCTGTAACCGTCCTGAGCTCGGACGACCCAGTGCGAGTATTTCAACGTTTCTCTACTCTAGATGCACTATCAAACGGCCGTGCTCAAGTGATGCTGGGTCGTGGGTCTTTCACTGAGTCTTTCCCGCTTTTTGGCTACGATCTAAAGGACTACGAGATATTGTTTGAGGAAAAAGTTGAGCTGTTTTCCGAAATCCTCAAAGAAGAACCTGTGACCTGGCGCGGAAAAACCCGTCCGTCTATTGATGCACTTGAGATATTCCCCAAAACTGATTCGGGTAGCCTGAAAACTCTCGTCGGTGTTGGCGGATCACCCAACTCAGTAATTCGCGCAGCTCGCTACGGCTTCCCCTTAATGTTGGCAATTATCGGCGGATCGCCAGATAGGTTTAAGCCCTATGTTGAGCTCTACAAGCAAGCCGCCAAGGAGTTTGGCACATCAGCGGAAGAAATAGGCATGCATTCGCACGGATTTGTAGCCGACACCGACGAAGAAGCCTTTGAGATCATGTACCCTGCTCACAAAACTAACTTCGACAGAATCGGTCGAACCCGCGGCTGGCCTCCGATGACGCGGGAGCAATTTGAGCACGAGGCAAGACACGGTTCGATTTATGCCGGCTCGCCAGAAACCGTCGCTCAAAGAATTGCCCGAGCAATCAAGGTCTTGGGAGTTAATCGATTTGACATGGTTTATGGCGGTGGGCCAATGCTAGCAAGCGACCGCCTAAAGATGATCGAGCTCTATGCCACCAAAGTAATTCCGAGAGTCCGAGAGTTGGTTAATGAGTAGGCGTCTAGCAGTTTTGGGATTTGGCAAGCTCGGCACAGTCATCTCACAGCTAGCCACCAAAGCAGGTTATGAGGTGTTCGTAGCCGGATCGGGCGAGCCGGAAAAAATTGCATTGAGCGTAAGCGTACTGGCACCTGGCGCTATCGCTCTGCCAGCAAGAGACGCTATAGCAAGAGCTGACATGGTAATATTGGCTTTGCCCCTAAGCAAGCACCGCAACCTGCCTGCCGACGCTCTGGCCGAAAAGCTGGTGATCGATGCTATGAATTACTGGTGGGAGGTTGATGGACATGATGAGCAGCTAAGCAACCCTTCAACCTCAAGTAGCGAACTTGTTCAAGAATTTTTATCCGAGAGTCGTGTCGTCAAAGCGCTAAGTCACATGGGATACCACCACCTGCTCGATGAAGCCAAAGCGCCGGGCAGCCCCGATCGAAAAGCAATTGCCATTGCCGGCGATGATCCGACAGACCTAGATAAGGTGGTTCAGTTGGTGGACGACCTGGGATTTGACCCGCTGATCATTGGCCGGCTGGCATCAGGCAGGAAACTTGAGCCAGGCCAACCGGCATTTGGGGCGAACGTCGACAAAGAAAACTTAAAGCAGCTAGTTGCCTGAGATGATGAGGGCCAACAGTTGAAATTAGGGTGAGTGATATAATATCAATATCATGAAGACCAATCTACCTCACGGTACAGTACACCGCTTGCCAAAGGACTTGCGCGAAGCGATCAGCAGCAGTGTCCAAGCTGCGATGGCCTGGCAAGACATAACTCCCCTGGCTCGCAATGAATGGATCTGCTGGGTTGAACAAGCCAAGCAAGATAAAACTCGAGTCCGTCGAATTGAACGGACTCGAGAAGAGTTAGCTGAGGGAGCGAGGAGGCCTTGTTGCTGGCCCGGCTGCACCCACCGCGTCAAGAATGGTCGAGACTAAGCAACTAGCGGCGCCGACCGCCCAGCGACATGCCACTCGATTGGTTGCGACGATATAAAATCGCTCCGACTATTAGGCCAATCAGTAACAGAATTCCGGCGACTAAAGCTATCAGTAGCGGCATCGGTATAAGCCAAAATGACTGAGCAACTTCGATTGTCTGATTGGTTGAACCATAAGTCAAGGTAGCGGTAACAGTATACCTACCTAGACCCTCAATGCCAGAAAGTGGAATGCTCCACCGTCTAGCGCTATCAGGCAAAATCATATCGCGCTGCGTCTTGTTGTTGAAATCAACCTCATGAACTAATTGATCGCCCTTGGTTACCGAAATTTTACCAAAAGGACCGAGGTGGACATTGCTCTCGTTGTGAAACCTGGCGCTAACATTTAGGTCGTTGGCGCTAGTAAAGAAACTGCCGGGCTGAGACCCCTGGCGAACCAAGAACTCGGTAAGATTTAGCTTTTCTGGCAATTCACCACGAACCTTCAACAACACCAATGAAGCTGCACTGGCGCTCAAGTTGACCTGGCCACCCTCTTTAAAATCTCGAGTGACACCCTTCAGTCTTAATATCTCCCGAGCCATTAGCTGATCGCCTCCACAGGATCAATTTTAGTAACCGCCCGAACCGAGGCAATACCGCCAATTGCTGAACACGCAACAAACAGCAAAATAATTCCAAGGTAGAACCACGGGTTAATAACAAACGGCACCACAGAACCCAACGCCAGTCCACTAACGATAGTCAAGATTAACCCGACTGCCAGACCAGCTGCTGCTAGTAAAACTATCTGCACCATAACCGACTTGGATATATACGAACTAGGCACACCTTCGGCTTTAAGCACCCCGAAAATTCCCTTCTTTTGAAGTGTCAGTATGTACATAAATACAGCCATGACGAAGGAGGCAATAGCAATCAAGAAACCGATCATTAAGCCAAAAGTTAGCACCTGAGCTCGGTAGCCTGGTAAGTCAAATGAGAAATCCCTTATCGAAATCCATTGAATAGTCTCTGAATCGTAGTCACCTGTCACGACATCCCCCCTAGTGACCAGAGCACTGACGGTGGTCGGGTCTTTCATGCCCGACATGCCAGCTAAATCTGACGCCAGCTCTCGCCACACATCCAGCTCGATGTAGACAATTGGCGCAGTCTGAAAGGTTGCCTGGTCGCTAAATCCCACGACCGTCAGCCCTGTATCGGCACCTTTGAAATTAATCACCTGGCCCAGCTCAACTCCAGAGCGCTTAAGCTCATCACTAACAACTGCCTGGTCGGGGCCGTCTGGCAGTCGACCTTCGATAACATTTGGCGCAATGAAACTCTCAAAGTCCATCCCAAACAGTGAGACGTCCTCAGACTTATCCTGGCGGGTTGTTGCACCACTTACTCCGAGCAGCGCCGTGTCGGGTGTTAATATATCCCTGTAGTCAGACTCAAGTAGTAGCGAACGCTCAACTGCGTTATTAGCGTCCCTATTTAGTACGATGCCGCTTGCCTGCCACTTTTCAATCCCTTGAGTGTAGCTGGTCGCCAAACCAAAGGCGAGGCTAGTCAAAAAGAATGTCAAATAGCTCATCAGAACAATCACAAAGGCTATCAAAAAGAACCTGCCCTTATCCTTCATCAGCTCATTAATCGCTAGAAACATATCCACTTAAATATACCATAGATAGTGGCTGCGGATTAACCATGGGTATCCTTAGTGAAAAAAGTTGCGTGCAATCGTTTCTGGAATAGACAGCGGCGCGCTAAGTCGATGGGGAGTAAACAGTTTAACCTGGTCGGTCTCTTCATTCTGAATTATTGACACTATCGTCTCGGCGCCCACCATCGATCCAGCGAGGCCCCACTTTTTGAGGCCACTAATAACCAAAAGGTTCTTTGACCAGGGGTAAACTCTGCCAATCAGCGGCAGACCGTCGTATGCCATATAGTCCATCGCACCCCAGGCACTATTGACAGTTTCTGCACCAAACCACTTCCGTGCATAATCCGCTAGAGCTGTCTGTCGATTTTTTGCACTACCTAGTCCCGGAATATGACTCTCTCCACCTACCAACAAAACGTTTTTTGAGCCTTGTCTGAACTGCAGGATTGAGTAATGATTGGGGTCGGGCGATATGTACATGCCCTTCAGGCGTTTCTTGACATTTGCCGAGACAATATATGACGTCTCCGGATACTCGACTGCTGCGTAACCAAACCTCGCGAACATTGGCAGAGGTGGAATAAGCGTAGTTATGACGACATGCTTTGACCTAACTGACCCGCGTTTTGTTTTTACTAGGCACGGATCCGAGTCTTTGATACTAAAGGCTTTTGAATTTTCAAACACAAAGCTATCATCCATAGCAACTCGCTTAGCCAATTGATGGGTAAAATCATAGGCATTCATTTTAGCCTGGTTAGCAAATTTTACCGCACAAACAACATCAAAGGGCAGGTCCAGTGAGCCGACCAGACTGACAGGCAGACCGAGGCTGGCTGCATCAGTTGCCTCTCTCTCGAATACATCTAGCTGATCTCGGTAGGTAGTATAGACATAGTTATCTTGCTTTTCATAGCTGCAGTTTATGGACTCGCGTTTGACTATTTCGGCGATATTTTTTAATGATCGCTCGTAGGCATCGCCGTACGTTTTCGCATTTTTCTGGCCAAATTTACGCATCAGTCGACTGTAAACGAGACCGTGCTGAGAGGTTAACTTTCCAGTAGTTCCGCCTGTCGTCCCGCTCGCAATTGTTTTTTGTTCAAGCACGGCTACACGATAGCCAGATTGCTTTAATTGATAGGCGGTGACTATACCGCTAATCCCTCCGCCAATAATAGTTACGTCAACCTCAATGTTATCGCTTAGCTCGGCAAAACTAGAATCCGGCAAGCTCTTTAGCCAGTATGAGTCCGTATTGTCAGGAAATGGGTAACTCATATGTGTGTCTAGTATACATCAGGTAAAATACAGTGTTAATATAAGCTTATCGTGGCCTTTAATCATTACGCTAAGTTAAAACGAATTGTCGAAAACCTGCAGCAGGGTTGGTTTATCAGGCGAATTGACAAGCCCACTGTAGCCAAGAACTTTCGTGGCGAAAAAGTCACCTTTACGCACTACTATCGACTCTACGATTGCCATGGTCGCGAGATTAAGTATGGCAAGTTCCAGCAAATCGAACGCCTGGCCAAGTCCCTATCGATACCGGTAGAGGAGCTACCCGTAGTAGAATGAACCTAAAATAAATCAAGCCGCTCTACACATAGCAGTCTAGAGTCTGCTTTTCGACACCAATAACTAACTCAGTGGCAGCATCGATTTCAATCACCTCGCCATCCGCCTGCACCAGCGTCCTATCAACAGTCCCTAGAGTCAGATGATCCGTTCTCTTATCATGATCAACCCCAGCTAAGGAGGCCCGGAGCAATAGCCAGATTAGACGCAACCGGCTACGCCTTCGAAATATTGTTACCTCAAATACACCATCTGACATACTCGAGGGTTTAGAGATTTTTAAATACTTCGACATTACATCGACGTTGTTGGCGATCACACTATCATAGCGGCGGATTCTTCCATCAACTTTTAATCTAACTGATCTAATTTTCAAAAGTGAGGCTGCAACCGTTAAAACCTCAATAATTGGATTTAGTTTCGTACGATTTAGCTCCTGTGCGACCATGGGCGTAAATCCTAGGCCGATATAAGAGTGGGCATACCTAGTTATCGCCTCACCTCCAGAAACCCCGGCCATCTTCAGCAAGTCGATTTTTAATGGTCTGCCATCGACAATCTGCTCGATGATGCTTTTTTGATGTATGTTGTGATAGTGATCATTGGCATTGCCAGCGGGCAACAATCCCGTTATCGTCCGATAGCCTTCCGCCCTGGCTCTCATCGCTCCGTTCACCACATCGTGATATCCGCCGTCACCGCTCGATGAAATTATTAGTACTCTCCGATGAGACCGGGCTGCTTCATACGCCAACTCCTCGCCATGCCCCGAATGGCGCGTCGGGACTAGCTGCACCTCTGGACCATCTAGTCGCGGCTCAAGCTCCTCCTTAAGTTGACGCGCCAACTCCTCACTTGGACCCGTACTATTCGGGTTGAATATTACGATTATGGCATCGTAGGTCATGCATTTAGTATACTGGATTTATGATTCAAGACATCCTATTTGCCATCTGGTTCCTGCTACCAGCCGCCTTGGCCAATTCAGCGCCAGTATTTGCCGCAGCGATGCCGCTTATTAAGCGATTTGATGCACCGATAGACGGTAAAAAAACTTGGCGAAATCGAGAAATATTGGGACCGCACAAAACTTGGCGCGGACTCATCGCTGGCATTATTGTTGCTACACTAGTTTTGTGGGCACAACAACTACTGAGCGAGAGGTTTGAGTGGGCACAATACATTGCTGGAGATGTTGACTATGCCTCTCTGCCAGTATTGGTACTTGGGCCAGCTTTTGCCATTGGCGCACTGGGTGGTGATGCAATCGAGAGCTTCTTCAAGCGCCAACGCGGCCTGAAGTCAGGTAAATCATGGGTGCCGTTTGACCAGCTGGATTATATCATCGGCAGCGTTCTCGTATCGCTAGCATTTGTTATCCTGAGTCCAACTCAGTATTTATGGATTTTCATTGTCTGGTTTATCGGCCACCTGATTGCTAGCTATATCGGCTACAAGCTAGGACTAAAGAAAGACCCTATCTAGTCTTGTGCCCGAAAAGTCGCGTACTGGCAAAGTGCCACTACGCCCAATACCAGGGATAAAACTATAAATCCGTAAACAGTTGACACGACAACCGATTGTCCGTTAAGTGCCTTGATTAAAATCAAACCGACGATACCGATCCAGGCTGTCGCCATGCTGAGCTTGCCAGTTCGAGTCGGGTGAATTCGCGAGCCTCGGCTGCGCCGGATGAACACAACTAGTCCAATGGATATCTGCAAGATAACCAGCGCAGCCACCACCCACCATGCAGCCAGATCGGTAAGCAAAATAGCTATGACAGTCATGACAGTTACCAGCTTATCAATTGTCGCGTCTACTATCTCTCCGAGAGGCGACTTGGTGCCGGTTGCTTCTGCTACCGCCCCGTCGGCCACGTCTAACAGCCGCCCTACTGCCAACAAGACTAGGCTTAACAGATATCTTTCATCTAGCAGGTAGCTGAGTCCGATGATTACCAATATAAAACCCACCAGAGATATTACATTACCTGGTGAGACTACGCCCATGGTAGCGGCAGCAACTCTTTGAAAAAGGTTGCGCTCGGTAGGCTTGATAGCCTGCCAGTCAGCTTGTGTTGAGGCCCGGTGAAGATTCATATTGCCTTATTATACATGGCTCGTTAGCTAGAGATGATTCTAGCCACTTGCTTTTGCAGCTCCGGAACCAGTTCTGCTTCGAACCACTCATTTTTCATAAACCATCGAAAATTTAATGGCGAAGGGTGAACTAATGGAAAATACCGCGGCAGGTATTGCTGATAGCTACGGACCGTATCGGTTAGCCTCGGATAGTGGTGAGACTGCAAATAGTACTGCTGAGCATATTTACCGATTAGGATAAATAGCTGAACCTCGGGCATCAACTTCATGATTGGCTCGTGCCACATCTGCGCAAAGTCCTTTCGCGGTGGCAAATCACCAGTCTTACCCTTGCCTGGATAATAAAAGCCCATTGGCAGATGAGCAAAAAGCGATAGGTCACGAAACTGCTCCTCGTCAACTCCTAGCCAGCGAATCAGTCGCTGGCCGCTGGCGTCATTCCACACCATACCACTTAGCTGAGCTCTTACTCCTGGAGCCTGACCAACGATAACGATCTTTGACTTCTGAGAAGCTAAAAAGAGCGGCCAATAGCCCTCGGCAAGATACAGCCGATTGGAAGGGTGGTTAGCAATTTCCTGGCGGATTTCTTCAAAAGGCTGCTCCATGCCTAAACCTTACCTCCTCGACTGCCGTCCTCTGGGTAGGTGACTTTATCGCCAACCACCCGAGCAAAGGCGGTTAGTTTATGCGGCCACACACTCTTTGGGCCAATTATCTCGCAGACTGGTACACTCCTGACAGTCAGGGCGTCAGCCACTAGCGAGCGATGGCACCGCCAGGGCACCGCCTCTGCACACATGATTGCCGTGGTCGCCCGTTTGCTCAAGTCGATCAACCTAACTAACCCGTTGCTAAACTCTTCAGTTTGCATATAGTCAGCATAGTTTCTAAACGACTTATTTCGCCACCCTCTATTTTCCGACGTCTCGACAGACGGCCTTAGTCCACCTAGACTACTTAAATAGATGTAGCTAATCCCCTGCTCCGACAAGCTCTGATCCAACGCCTCCTGAGCAAACTGAGGATTGTGACGTGACCTAGGAATAGTCCGGATATCTACTAGCTGGGCAATTGAGTGCTGCCTCAAGAGATCGACAAACTCTTCAATTGCCCTGGTCGAGTGGCCAATAGTGTAGACAGTGTTCACCCTACTATTATACCGCGCCTCCGCCGCTTAGGCCTGGCTAGAGACGGCTAGACAACCGCTGGCACACTAGGTAGATTCAGACTGCCAAACACCAATTCTTGGTCACTTCATAAGAGGTACTTGTTAATATTTCAAAGCCCAAAATGTCAAACTGACCGATTTTGTAATATTTATTACATAGCAAGCTAAATTTATTGGTTAATCTAAGGGTACAAACTAAGTACGTTACAAGTACGTAGAAGGAGGATTAGAAGAAATGAATATTATTATCTGGATATTAGTCGGTGCACTAGCTGGATGGATTGCTAGTATGATCATGAAAACTGATGCCCAGATGGGTGCCCTTGCCAACATCATAGTCGGTGTTATTGGTGCCCTGCTCGGTGGCTGGCTACTTGGCCTATTCGGTGTACAGGTGGCTGACGGTGAGCTAAGCATTCCAAGTATCCTCAGCGCTATTCTAGGTGCCGTTGTACTAATCGGCATCCTGAAGCTTGTCCGCGGCGGCACTCGAACTGTCTAGTTTAGAGCCCTGCCTAGATAAAATCCCATTTCCGTATCACACCTCTACCGGGGGTGTGATATGCTTTAAGGGTAATGAAGCAAGCCTCCAACTCCCCCTCCAAAGACGCCCAAAGGTTGATGTTTTTGGTTGATACAATTACCGAAATAGTCTGGGAAGCAGATTTGGACGGTGAAATTCTCTACGCCAATAAAAACTGGCTAGAGTTTTTTGGTGAAAAGCCTGGACTTGAAAACTCTAAAACTTGGCTGAACTTTCTCTACTCTGACGATGTTGAATCTGCGCAAGCTGCTTGGCTCAATAGCCTAGAAACCGGTGAGCCATTCGAGGCAGAATTTCGCTTACTCGAAGCATCAACTCAGGAATACAATTGGTTTTTATCTAGGGCTATGCCCTACCACAACAGTGAAGGTGAGATCGAGCGCTGGTATGGCACGTTTACCAATATCGATCCGAGTAAGCAAAATGAACGGCTAGTTTCGCTCAACAGCTCAAAAGATGAGTTTGTCTCTCTGGCCTCACACCAGCTACGCACTCCGGCAACCGGCGTTAAACAATACCTGGGAATGCTGCTTGATGATATGTTTGGCGAAATGACGGAGCCGCAGAAAGATATCGTTAGTCGCGCCTACGAAAGCAACGAACGGCAATTGAGAATCATTTCCGATCTACTAAAAGTTGCCCAGCTTGATGCGGGCGAGATACTTCTACATCCAGTTACAACAGATATCAGCCAGCTGGTTCACTATATTATTCAGGACATTTCTGCCACCTTCAAGGAGCGCTCTCAGTCATTAGAGTATCGACCCTTTAAAGGTGAAGCCCTAACTTACATTGACCCTGAGACAATTCGGATGGTGATTGAAAATATCATTGAAAATGCCAGCAAATACAGCCCAGAAAACACTCGCGTGAGCGTTTCGGTTAAAAAATCAGATCAAAATATATTAATCCAAGTTGCCGATGGCGGAGTTGGCGTTGACCCAGCCCACCAACACATGCTCTTTGAACGCTTCAGCCGAATAAACAACTCTCTGTCGATCAAGGTCGGTGGAACCGGGCTGGGTCTCTACTGGTCCAAGCGAGTTCTCGATCTGCACGGCGGAGAAATAACTTACCGACCAAATAAGCCGCAGGGTAGTGTCTTTACTGTTAGTTTACCGGTAAAATATGAATCTGTAATAAATCTTACAGAAAAATCCCCAGTCACATTACAGAATTAATAATATGCCAGATGAGGAGAAAAGAGCCATGTCAGCCACAATTCTAGTCGTCGAAGACGATCAGCCACTTAACGATGCCTATAAGATTATTTTGGAAAGAGCTGGCTACCGGGTGCTGACTGCCCTAAATGGCGAAGAGGCCCTACTGGCGGCCAAAGAAACCGAGCCTGATGTCATCCTACTGGACCTCCGCATGCCTGTGCTTGACGGTATCGGCTTTCTAACCGAATACGACCCTAAAGACCATCCTAATACTGCTATTGTTGTTTTTAGTAACTACGACTCTCATGCCGACATTGACCGAGCTTACGAGCTGGGAGTTGATCGCTACATTCTTAAAGCCAGGGCCGCTCCGAAGGATCTTTTAGCCTTAGTTGAAGGCATTCTCGAAGATCGAGACTAGCTGGCAATCAGCTCTCGAAAGCCTTCCTCGCCGAGATAGTTCTCGAGTCGAGGTAAATTAACGCTGTAGGTTTTTGATTCATAAGTAAACAGCTGCTCGTTACTGAGCTTTTTTACCGTTTTGGCGGTATTTTCTCGGCTCTGACCAATAAAATTTCCAATAATTTCGTGTGTTAGAGGTATCGGTATCATAAACTCACCCGCCCCACGCTCCACTCCATAGCGATAGACCAGCTGGTAAAGGGTGTAGCAAATTTTCCTCTCAGCAGTCGACTGACAAAGTCCAGCGTTGCGAAACAGCTGGGCAGTTTGAGCGCTAGCCAGATAATTCATATAGTCACTCTTGGCCTGCTCGTCCTCGACGATAACTCTCTCAAACTCCTGACGACTAAATCTAATCGCCCGAACATCGCTCAAGGCCTCGTAGTAAAAAATAGCCGTCGGCGAGGTTCGGTTCAGCCAGGCAACAGGCACCACTGTGTGCCTAGAGTATATGTCAGCAATTGTTTCATTGCCATCAGGTGAGATCACATAGGCCTTAAGCGACCCGTCGAGAATATAATAAGCATAGCGCGGCACTTCACCCTGATAGGCTACGTGGGATTTCTTGCGAATCACTGTGGACTCGCCAATCTCACGCAACTTCTCTAACAGTTTGGGGTAGTGCATTGGTTACCCAATTATAGCTTATTTATACAATAATTGATACTTTGTGAAAAATCTCACAGCTGTTAGCCTACCCCAGATCTATACTAGAATTACACCAATGATTGAAATAGATAAAGGAGGAGCGAATGATGACGACGAATCGACTAGTTGCCTCGGCGATTGCTCTGGTGATTATCTCAACAACACTAACTTTTGCCTACGGAATATCAACAGAAACGCTAGACAAGGTATTTTCTTTCGGATTGGTTGATCAAATAGCCAAGTTTCTTCTAACTGTTGGCATGCTTATCATAGCCTTTTTCCCTAGGCCACGCTCAAAATTTCACCGATTCGTTATCGGTAGTATAGCCACCCTAGTTATTGGTTTTGCAACCTATGGAGCGCTTGCGAGTACGCTTCAGCTTGGCGACGCCATCCTCTTGACGATCGGTGCGCTAATCGCTGCGATGGAGACAACCGAGCAGCCGATCACTCGACGCAGCAAGAAGATAAGGCAGCAACTTAACGTCGCCCCTTAAGTTACGCTTACTAAAAGTTTGCGGCTATTAAAGTTATGGTAACTACAGCTCCGACAGCATAGTTCAACCAGATAAATCGTCGCCATCCGCTGTTTACCTTAAGAGACTCTTTATCGGTGATATTTAGGTACGGTAAACAATTGGCGACGTAGGCAAGTCCCGCAAGTGCTACGGCGTAGGTCACCGTGCCCTGCATAGCAACAATCAACACCGCTAGCAAGTAGCAGACTAGTGCAATCCAAATGGTTGTGCGAGAACCAAAGAAAGTTGCAATCGAGCTTAAGCCGCCCTGTCGATCAGGTATAACATCCTGGACTGCCCCGTACGCATGACTCGCCACGCCCCAGAGAAAGAAAGCCGCCACATAAGGCAGATTTGACTCATCAAATCCCGTTAGCGATAGCGCAAATATCAACGGGCCGACAAAGTGAAGGCTGCTTGAAATTGAATCGAGCACCGGTTTCTCCTTGAAGCGCAAACCCGCCAGTGAATAAGCTATGACAAGTTAGTTGCATATTGATTTATTGATAAATTCTAGAGTAATCACATCAAGCTTGTGTTATAATTCTATTATCTTTGGCATAAAAACAACAAAAGATTCAAATGAAAAAAATCTCCCATCTATCAATCATAGCAATCGGCCTCGTCTGCATCGGCATACTAACATTAAGTCTAATCGCTCTTCGACCGTCGCCAGCTCCCTCGGCCCTCAACCAAGTCGATATCACCAAATCCCAAGACCGGCCTGAGCCAGATAACAATCAGAGTCAGACTATTGCCCAAAAAACAAACAGCAACACCAGCCCGTCCACAACAAGCGCCGCTGCACCGTCCTACGGCACGAATGACCAGATCGCTCAAAGTGATGATAACCAGCCAACGATTATCACTAGTGACGGCAAGGTCTATCCGCTTCGCACCTACAAGCCTCTAGCCTCGCCAAACGACCCATATGCCAATCAGTGGTGGACAACCAACAGCGGTCTTAACGATGCCTGGAATCTTGGAGCTGGAAGCTACCAAACAACGGTTGCGGTTATCGACAGCGGCTTTGCCCTGGACCACGAAGAGTTTATCGACCGCTGGCACACCAACCAAGGTGAATATGGCCCCACTGACATCGAGTCCGACACCACTCCGAATTGCTCAAGTCGAGGTCTGGCGCTTGATAAATCATGCAATGGCATCGATGATGATGGCAACGGGCTGATTGACGATGTCCGCGGATGGGACTTTTCGAACTCTGACAACAGCGTCCTGGCGGGCGAGACAAACCCCGACGGTACCGGCACAACTCATGGAACGCTAGTTAGTGGCGTCCTGGCTGCCTCCGGCAACAACAACAAGGGTATCGCGGGCGTTAACTGGTCAGCCAAAATACTACCGATCCAGGCTCTTGATGACGATAGCTATGGCGACACCTGGACCGTAGCTCAGTCAGTGCGCTACGCCGCCGATCAAAAAGCCGATATCATCAGCATCAGCCTGGGAAGCGAAGCGCCAGACCCTTATCTCAGAGAGGCTATCGGTTATGCCATCAAATCTGGCTCATTAGTAGTTGCGGCATCTGGCAATGACGGTTGCGACTGCGTACTTTATCCAGCCAACTACCCCGAAGTGCTAGCTGTTGGCTCATACAACAGTAGCGGCCAAAAAAGTGCCTTTAGCAGCTACGGCAGCAGTCTTGATATTCTGGCCCCCGGAGAAAATATGATTGCACCCACCTGGACTAAATCTAATCAGCTATCAGCCTACGCATCCGGTGTTAGCGGCACATCATTCTCGACTCCGTATATCTCCGGCCTAATCGCCCTCGCCAAAAGTCACCTGCCAAATGCCAGCTGGGGCGAATTAACCGCGACACTAACCGGGTCATCAGGCCACTCTAGTCTTACCGCTTCCAGCCCATACTCTTCGACTATCGGCTTTGGCTATGCTCACGCCAGCAGGTTCATCAATCGTATCGTGACCCCAAAAGCTTCAAGCCAGAGACATCAGCTTGGCCCACTCACCATTAGCGACCCACTCGGCACCGAGCGAACATATCAGTGTGAAAACGGTCAAATACCCACGACTCGACTTTACGAACTGACTAAAAATGGTGTCGTTCGTTTTACAAACAGCGAACTCACTCGACACACCTCAACTCAAGACGGCTGGTCAAGCAAGTTTCTATTTTATGCCTGCACCGGACTACCAAATGACACGACCTCGTCTCTACGCACTATCAATCTCTACCGCGAAATCTATAACCGAGGTGACAAACAGTAAAGTAGCCAGATAAAAACCCCACGCAGTGTGGGGTTTTATTTGCGGCGCCAAGAAGATGGCGGCCCGGTATACGATGAGATGACTAGTTAGTGGTCTGAGGTGTGGTTGCGTCCTCTTGCGGGACAGCAGTATCCTCATTCATGGTACTGTCTGTACTGGGTGTCGTAATGTCGCCATCAAAGGTATCGTTCAATCGATCCTGTTGCTGCTCGCCCGTCTGCACTAGACCCTGCATCTTGTCCTGAATCATATCACCCAAATTTTCTTCACTAGCATTGTTGTATGCCGTCCAAGCTAGTGCTAGGGCGATAATTGACAAGATTAGCGCCAGCCAGCCCACTACATTTGCCATTGTGCTTTTGCTATGCGCGTCTGCAACGCTCCTGTCTCGTGTGTCTGCTACAACTCTATCGCGTGTGTCCATTATGAACCTCCTTAAGTTTGCTGCTTCAGTCTAATCATAGCTAGTGCGACTAGATATTTCTGTGAGAAATTTCACAACTAAGCTGCCTACTGTACCTGCGGCCTCCCGTCGGACTTAACGCCGAGCAAGAAAAAACCACCCTCATGGGTGGACTTTTCTTGGCTCCGCTTACAGGTCACGGACTTTAATTGAGTGCACAATCTGCTCCTGAGTCATATTCTCGTCAATTATACATTCGCCTTCAATCCCAAGGTAATCTTTATCTTTCCACCATTCTTTCATCTCTTTTTCACCAAATTCATGTGAGTTAGGCTTATTCGAATGTCGTCGAACTGTTTCATCAAATGGTATATCAAAATAGTAGATGTTCTTTTCGCCTTCAAAATTATCAAGCAGCTCTAGGAGCATAGACCCGTATTTCTTTTTGCTTAATATACCTTCGAGAATTACGGTATAGCCTATTCGGCTGCCATACATACATAAGTCGTATATCAACTGTATGGCTGGGTTGTTCGACTCGTCTCTAACGCGAAGCATCTCTCGTCGAATGACATCCTGCGATACAAGCATAGTTCCATATCCTAATTCTTTTTGGAGTAGTTTTGCGGTGGTTGTCTTGCCGCATCCTGAATTACCGCGAAAAATTATTAAACTAGGTCTCATGTAAGCATTATACCTAAATCAAAAGAAGTCCAGTAGTTTGGGTACTTACTGGACTTCTTGTCATGTATATACTCTTGGCTCCGCTTACGGGTCACGAACCTTTTAGGCTATTTTGATATTGAAGCATATTCGAAGACACTTCGTTCAGCTGAGTGTTCGGAATCTTTTAATTCAGAAGGGTTTATGTAATGAATCTCATCGGCATCATTTCCCGCTTCGGACGGTAACGTTTCAGGCACAACTTCGAAGATGAGTCGTAATTGCCATACATTCTCATGAGACAAGAATCCAGGGTTATCTACCGCTATGACCTTATAAGTAAAATTTCCGATTAAACCAACTTCTTCGTGCATCTCTCTTGCAAGTGCTGACTTAATATTTTCGTCATGATCCATCCCTCCACCGGGCAAATCCCACCAGGTTCTTCCTGCCTCTTTTACTACGAGCACCTTACCGTCAGGGTTTCTTATTAATCCCTTGATTGATACTCGATACAAGTAATCGTTTTTTCTCCCTAGTTCCGATTGGTCAATAATGCCGTGAGGTTGTTTAGTCATAAAGTTATTATCTCATGAAAATAAAACAGGCTATCTAGTAGCGTGAATGCTTACTGGATAACCTGTAAAATATATGCTCTTGGCTCCGCTTACGGGTCACGGAAAATTCACAGGGGTGAGGGCACGAGATGAGACAAATGAGACATAAAACGCATGTTTTAGGGCGTGTCTCATTTTAAAGGTGTTTAACTGACAAATTCCAGATCTTGAATCAGGTTTATAACTAAAAGGAGGCCTTAAGGCCTCCTTTTTTAGGTTAGAACGCGCGACTGCTATTTCCTCTTCGACGAGATAGCAATTTTCTTTGGTTCAGGCAGTGGCGCGAGCGGGACGCTCACTTTTAAGACTCCGTCATCGAGGTGTGCCTCGATTTTGTCAGCGTCTGCTCTCTTTGGTAGTGCAATGCGTCGGTAGAAGCTACTTGAGCTTTCACGCACAACGTATTGCTTGCCTTTATCTTCCTCTTTTTCATGACGTTCGGCACTAATCACGAGTGTACCGTTCTCCACTTCGATATTGACATCTTTCTGCTCAAAGTTAGGCAGATGCGCCTCAACCACAAGGTTATTATCTTTAGTAAAGACGTCAGTCGTCGGAATGTTAACGCCTTTTAGGGGCGACATCCAGTCATCACCAAAGAATTGTTTTTGTAATGCAGAAAGTTCTGCAAACGGATCCCACTTTACAAGGCTGCTCATAACTTTCTCCTTTCATCATTGCATTAATGGTTTCCTGGAGAAGCATAAAAGCTTCTATTAGTATAGTATAAAATTAGCACTCTCATGTCAAGAGTGCTAATTCAGATGATTTAGTTGTTATCAAAATACCCAGTAGTGTGAATGCTCACTGGGTACACTCTAAAATATGCGCTCTTGGATCAACTTACGGGCCACAGAATTTATGCGGATTTAGTGATCATTAGAATGCCGATAAAAATAATATACGTAATAGATGCTGAGTATGCGAAAAATGCCGTCAACTTTTTGTGCTTTTTTATGCCCCATAGATAGCTTGCTATACTTAACAAAACCCAACACAAAGAGTGTCCGTATAAAAGGACTAGTTTTTGCATACCGTTTGCTTCACGCACTTCGCCAGGTATTACTACGAGATATATCACAGCGATAATCAGTGCAACTATTGCACCGATAT
>DAICXN010000008.1 GCA_027312165.1 Candidatus Saccharimonadota bacterium | reverse complement strand
TACTGACTGGTCGAACCAGATATCCTTGCGGTTCGACATGAGCGAAACTTGCACCGCCACAAGACGACGCTCGACATCGCGAGCGATTCTACGAAGAACCGATGTCGCTACATTGAGGTTTCTCGGCAGGTCGCTTACAGTGACAATGCCACGATTCATCTCAAGGACAATGCGCTGAGCGACATGCTCCACGAGGTCTTTTTGCCGTCTGCCAACTCCTACGATGAAGTTATCGGTCCCACGCATCTTGCCATGCGACCAGTATGTTGCGTGATCGAATGCCATCAGGATGCGATGCCGTGCGATGAGTAGCTTGAGCGTGAGCTCGTCGTCATCGAATAGGCTGTCGAACGGATGGCTCGGGACATAGTTGTCGCGGCTACGGTTAGTGATGTGCACTGAGGTGCGTGACATGACGCGTCTCCTCTCAAATAACGGACCTTCCGCTATTATGCCATCAGCATACCCCACGAGCTTTCGAGAGTCAACACCTGCTATACTACATATATGAAACAAGCAAAACTCCTCTGGATTGACTTAGAAATGACGGGGCTCGATCCAGTAGACGATCGTATTTTGGAAGTAGCAGTGATTGCGACTGACTGGGAATTTACAGAAATAGCGCGGTATGAAGCGGTCAAGAAAGTTGGTCCGTCGCTCATGAAAAAGCGTATGGTAGGCGAATTTTGGGACAAGTACGCCAGCGTGCGCGACGCACTCATGGCGCAGAATGAGACGGGCAAGAATGGCCGAACGGTTGAGAATGAACTGCTGGCTTTTATTGATGAGCATTTTGAGGCAGGTGAGCGAGTGCTGCTCGCAGGTAATTCAATCCACCAAGATCGCAAATTTATTGAGAACGAATGGCCCCGCCTCAATGCCAGGCTCCACTATCGCATGCTCGACGTTAGCGCCTGGAAAGTCGTGTTTGAGGGCAAATACCGTAAAAAATTCGCAAAACCCGAAGCGCATCGAGCGATTGAAGACATACGCGGCAGTATCGAGGAGATAAAATATTACACCAAGAAGATAAAGGTATAAGATCGGAGCTGACTTTTGGGTGCTATAATAACCGCTATGACGATGACGTACCAGGATTTTGATAAATATATGATGGGGCTACCGAGCGTGTGGCTCGATTATCCATTTGGCGAAGGGGTGGCGGTATATAAGTTTGGTCAGCCGGAGGGCAAAATTGTCGCAGTGGTTGAGAAAACTACGCAGCCATTAAGGGTTAGCCTGAAGTGCGATCCTTTGCTTGCAAAAAATCTTCGTGCAAAGTATGAGACAGTTCTGCCAGGACATAACCTTAATAAGAAGCACTGGAATACCATTATCTGCAGCGGTCAGCTAAGCGATGATGAGGTGCTTGATTTGGCGCGCCTTAGCTACGAGATCGTTAGCAACTCTTAGACTTTATCGGCTTCTGAGAATCGTTTCTTGAGATTTTCAAAGTCAGAGATTGTCTTGTCGAGAAATTCCTGCATGCTGACAACTTTAGTCGAATCGCGCAAGCGATTCATCATCACTAGCGTTTCCTCGAGCTGGTAGGCCATTTCTCTAGCATAGGCGCTATCTAGGTAGCCGTTCAAGTAGGCATCGTTAAGCTCTGCCTCTAGTTCAGTTCCTGGATCAAGGGCGGCTATTTCCTTGCCTTGTTTTCTTAGATCAATAGAGTAGGCAGCAAGCGGGGTGTTGATCGACTGATTGGCAGTGATTAGAACGGCAGATAAAGAACTGTTGGCCTCCTGGAGGGCTGGTGATCGAAGCTTGTCGCCAAAAGTTGTACTAATGCGGTCAAGCTTTTGCAGGCGAGCTACCAGAGAGGCTGGCGAAGGTCCGGAGTTCGAGTTGTTGATTGAGGTGATTGCAATCAAGCCGAGAGATAACAGTCCAACTACACCAGCTATAATCAGAATGGTTTTGGTTTTCTTATCAAAAACTGCTGGTTGAGCGGGTGTCGCAATCTGATTTAAGTAGTCGATGCCAGTCGGTTCTGGCTCGTATGGATTGTTCGGTTGCATAAACCCATTTAAGCACAAACGCGAACAGAGGTAAATAGTGGTATAATATAGCTATGCAAGATGCCAAAGAAGAGGTGCGTGCACGGCTCAGTATCGAGGACGTGATTGGTGAGTATGTGCAGCTAAAGCGGGCAGGGCGAAATCTTAAAGGGCTGAGCCCATTTACTGATGAGCGGACACCAAGCTTTATGGTTAGCCCGGAAAAGCAAATTTGGCACGACTTTTCATCAGGCAAGGGCGGAGATGTCTTTAGCTTTGTGATGCTAGTTGAAGGTATGGATTTTCGTCAGAGCCTCGAGCACTTAGCCAGGAAGGCAGGGGTGGAGCTGACCGATTTTTCGGGGCAGGACGGCAAGTTCGCCAAGCGCAAGGAGCGAGCTAGGCAGGCACTGGACTTAGCTGCGAAGTATTTTCAGCAGACTTTAGTGAAAAATTCGCAAGCGCTTGACTACGTGGTTAAAAAACGTCAGCTAAATCGACGCACAATCGAAGACTTTCAGATAGGTTTCGCACCCGAGGGCGGATCGGCTCTGGTTCAGGTTTTAGAAAAACGCGGCTTCAGCCAGGCCGAGCTAAAGGACGCCGGTTTAGTGAATCGCTTTGGTGGTGATTTGTTTCGTGGCAGGATGGTGGTGGCGCTGACGGATAGCTCAGGCTCGGTAATTGGCTTCACCGGCAGAATAATTCGTGACGACCCAAAGGCGCCAAAGTATCTCAACACCCCTCAAACCATTCTTTTTGACAAGAGCCGACATATTTTTGGTCTTGCTCAGGCGAAGGAGGCAATCCGCAAAGAAGACGCCGCGGTAATTGTTGAGGGAAACCTTGATGTAGTTAGTTCTCATCAGGCGGAAGTGAGAAATGTTGTGGCAACAGCCGGAACTGCGATGACCGAGCATCACCTCAAGGCGCTGTCGCGTCTAGCTAGTCGGGTTAAGCTGTCGTTTGACGGCGACAAGGCGGGTCTTGCGGCGACTGAACGCGCAATCACGCTAGCCCAGCAAGTTGGCGTGGAACTAGAGGTAGTAACGCTACCGGACGGAGCCAAGGATCCGGATGAACTGATCCAGCGCGACCCAGCGTTGTGGCGACAGGCAATTAAGCAGGCGCTGCCAGCCGTCGAGTGGGTGATTGGGCAGTATAAGTCTCGCGAGGATCTATCAAGCGCCGAGGGTAAGCGTCGATTTACGAGTGCAGCCCTGGCGCTAGTCAGACGGCTTGGCGACCCCGTCGAGAAGGAGCATTATCTGCAGATGATTCACCAAACCACCAAAGTTTCGATGGCGGCGCTCGAGTCTAAGCTGTCATTAACTAAGGTCGAGCCAGCAGTTAAGCTTCGCACGCCGGTAATTGAGAAGCAGCCAGCGCGCCCCCAGGACAGCAGTCAGCAGGATGCGCTGCTCGGCATGGCCTTGATTACTCCACCTGCTCGCCGCTGGCTAACGGCCATAACCGAAGAAATGATTGAGGGTGACGAGGCAAGACAGCTACTTAAGTATCTCCAGAGAAATAACGAGGTTATCGGTGACGACGTGCCCCAGGAGTTGCAAAATATCGATCAGTATGTGAAAATAGTACAGTTGAAAAGCGACACGCGTTATGCTAACTGGGAGGCGAGCGAATTCCAGGCTGAAATGGCGCGCGTAGTCAAGCTTATTGTAATGAAACACCGTGAAATAAAAAAACAGCAACTAATCAGTCAGCTGCGAGAGGCCGAAAATAAGGGTGATGAGACCCTGGCGGAGTCACTCCGACGCGACCTTAACGCACTGATAAAGGAGAAAGCGTGAGCGACGAAGATGCCAAGAGGCCACTAAATGACGAACGTGATTTTGATGAGCCAGATATTGCTGAAGTTGAGGATGAAGAAGAAGCGGATATTGAAGCTGATTTTAGTGACGGCAAGTATTTGGATGACGTATCGGATGACTCGGTTAGGCTGTACCTACGGGAAATCGGTAAAATTCCGCTTTTAACTGCCGAAGAAGAGCTTGCCTTGGCGCAAAAAGTAGTTGCCGGAGACAAAAAGGCGAAGGACAAGATGGCTGAAGCCAATATGCGACTAGTAGTGTCAATTGCTAAGCGCTACTCTGGTCGTGGGTTGGACTTTCTTGACTTGATCCAAGAGGGTAATACCGGTCTGCTCAGAGCAGTTGAAAAATTTGATCCAGATAAAGGTTTCAAGTTTTCAACCTACGCCACCTGGTGGATTCGCCAAGCCATTACTCGGGCAATTGCCGACCAGGCCAGAACAATCCGTATACCAGTTCACATGGTTGAAACTATCAATAAGTTGCTACGGACTCAGCGTCGAATGACTCAAGAGCTCAACCGTGAGCCAACTATCGAAGAGCTCTCGGCTGAACTAGAGCTTGAGCCAGAAAAGATCGAGTACATCATGAAGATTAAGCAAGATATTTCTTCGCTCGATGCCGGTGTTGGACGAGATGGTGACGAGGAGGACTCGGTACTTGGTGACTTTATCGAGGACGAGGAGACGGTTTCGCCAGAGGACTCCGCGACCAATCAGCTGCTGAAAGAGCAGGTTCAAGAGGTTTTATCTAGCCTAAGCGATCGCGAGCAAAAAATTGTTCGTATGCGTTTTGGTTTGGATAGCGGCAAAAGTCACACCCTTGAGGAAGTCGGCCAGGAATTTGCCGTTACTCGCGAACGAATTCGCCAAATCGAAGCCAAGGCTCTAGCAAAACTTCGCAAGCACAAGGATGCGAAGAAGCTGTACGAATACCTAGGCTAGCACTGCATTGGTGCTTTGCAGAAGCGAATCTCGTCGATCAAAATAGCGTCGAGTTTTTGGTGAAGGTCTTCGATTGTGCCATCATTGATCACGAAGTGGTCGGCGACCGCAATTGGACCGCCTTTTTCCAAGTTCTCAATTTCCGCCCAATCACGCTCGGTGGCCTGCTGCTCGGTTAGGGGTCGGATTGGGCGCTGCGATAGGCGACGGTGGCGTAATTTTCGCGGTGCAACTATGCCGATGACAGTCAATTCGCCGGGGAACTCGCGCTTTAACATTCGGTATTCGCTCCAGGTGTAAAGTCCGTCAGCGATTATTTGTCGTTGGCCTGCTTCAATCAGGCTGCGGATCTGGGTGATGATGCGCTTAACTACAAAGTCTTTTCCTTCTCGCTCGCGTATCTCTTCGCGGAAACGCTTCTCGTTCTCCTCGGTATGCTCGAGGCCAGCCTCGGTCATGGCATCAAGAATAACCCCACCAAAGTAAACTGAAGGAAACTGCTTGTCTCTTAAGTAGTCAACGGCTGAGCTTTTTCCGGCACCAGCCAGGCCAACAAAAGCAATGATTTGAATGTTTGTGTTTTTATGTGTCATAAGTATATTTTAACAGATAATTCTTAAGTTTGCGAATTATTGTCGCGGTAGCTGAGAGGTTATCAATCGACTAAGCTGGCAAAAGCAGCTATAATAACTCCTATGAAACGGTTGGCAATAATTGACGGCAAGAGCGTATTTTATCGTGGCTACTACGCGATGCCGAATTTATCGGCAGCCGACGGGACGCCAACTGGTGGGGTATTTGGTTTTGTATCGCTAGCAATTGAGCTAATTAAGAAGCTGGAGCCGGACTATGTCGCTGTCGCATGGGACAAGAAGGGAACCAATGTTCGTAAGCGCCGCGAAATTTACCCTGAGTATAAGGCAGGGCGTAAGCTGGCTCCAGATGATTTTTATGAGCAAATTCCGATACTGCACGAGCTACTTGAGGCGTTTGGCTGGCCGCTATATGAGATCGACGATTATGAGGCTGATGATATTTTGGCAACATTTGCGCGTCAGGCAGAGGCAAAGGGTATAGAAGCCTGTCTAATTACCTCTGACCTAGACGCTCTTCAGGTTATCTCGCCAAAAACGCGGCTCTATGCCATGAAGAACGGCCTGAGCAATATCGAGGAATTTACGCCAGAGCATTTCGAGTCGAAATATGGTATCAAAACCTCGCAGTTTTTGGACCTTAAGTCGCTAATGGGCGACTCAAGCGACAACCTACCTGGCGTGCCGGGCATAGGCCAAAAGACTGCGGTTAAGTTGCTGCAGCAGTATGGCGATCTCGACGGCGTTTATCAGAATATTGAAGAAATTAATGGCGCAGTCGGCAAGAAGTTGCGAGACGGCAAGGAGCTGGCTTATTTGACTAAGTCGGTGGCACGGCTTTGGTTTGATCTGCCGATTGAACTTGACTGGGATGTGGCAGATGTTGAGGATTGTGACTTTAGGAAAGTGGCTGATATATTGGAGCGACTGGAGTTTAAGTCGTTAATCGCAAAACTACCAAAGAACATGCAGGAATCTACGACTGTTGTGCACGAACCGATCGAGCTTGCAGAAATTAGATCACTACCCAAGGATATGGTATTTGGGCCAGAGACCTACTTGTATATCGATATTCAAGATCCCGGGACGCTATATCTAGCGTCTACACCAGATGTGGTGTATCGGTCTAAGCTCTCTGATTTATCGCAAAATGTTTGGCGAGTGTTGGAGCAGGGGGTCGTAATAGCTTATGACGTAAAGCAACTTTATCATCAGCTCGGCAAGCGGGGGGTTGAGGTGCGCTTTACTCAAATTCACGATATCAGACAAGCAGCCTTTTTAACTGATCCGCTGAGGCGTGATCGTTCACTCAGCGCGCTTTCCGGGGATGGGAGCGAAGAGAGCGGACCGGCCATGGTGATGGCCAGGTTAACGAAGGTTTATGCTAAGCAGCAACAAAAGTTCCAACAAGATGCGCGCCTTCGCAGCGTAGCTGAAGAGCTAGACTTTCCAGTAATATATCCCCTCTATCAAATAGAGCGACGGGGTATGCTGATTGACCGACCTTTCCTTAGGCAGATGGGGGGTGAGCTCAAAGAGGAGCTGGCGGAGATTGAACAACAAATGTATGCGATGGCTGGCTACGAGTTTAATGTCGCTAGCCCGAGCCAGCTTTCGGAGGTGTTATTTACAAAATTGCAGCTACCGACCACTGGCATTAAGAAGGGTAAAACTAGCTACTCGACTGGTCAGAAGGAGCTAAATAAGCTACGAGGACTCCACCCAATAGTTGAGCTGATTGAGCGCTATCGAGAACTAGCTAAGCTCAGCAACACTTATGTTGAAGCTTTGCCAAAGCTTGTTGATGAAGAGGGTTTGCTGCACACAACCTTTAACCAGGATGTTGCTAGTACGGGTAGGCTGTCGAGCACCAATCCAAACCTACAAAACATTCCAGTTAGAACTGAACTCGGCCGTAAAATTCGTCAAGCTTTTATACCGCGTCCAGGTAAGGTTTTTGTTAGCGCTGACTACTCGCAGTTTGAGCTGCGTCTTGCAGCGATTTTGGCAAAAGACGAGCAACTGATTGATGACTTTAATAGCGACATTGATATTCACACGAAAACTGCCGCCGAGGTCTATGGGCTGGCGATGGAGGATGTCACTAAGGACCAGCGCAGGGCAGCCAAGGTGATTAATTTTGGTGTGCTTTACGGCATGAGTCCGCACGGGCTCGCGGCAGCAGCCAAGATGAGCTTTGCGGAGGCCAAGCAGTTCATCGATCACTACTTTGAAGTGCGTCAGCCAATTCGCAATTATCTCGACCAGACTATGCAGCAGGCGATCGACAAGGGTTACGTCGAGACCTTTTATGGGCGTCGCCGTCCAACACCAGATGTGAAGTCTAGTAATTTTGTTGTTCGCGAGGCGGCTAAGCGAGCGGCGATGAATATGCCAATACAAGGAACCGAAGCCGACCTGATGAAAAAGGCAATGATTTTGCTTGAAGATAAATTAGCTGGCTTGGGTGAGCAGGTGCTGCAGGTTCACGACTCAATACTTGTTGAGTGTAGCCCCGAGGATAGTCAGGAGGTCGGTCGGCTGATGCAGCAAACGATGGAGGCAATCGCACCGGAGCTACCAATTAAGCTAAAGGTTGATGTAAGTATCGGAAGAAACTGGGGTGAGCTTTAAGGTGATGAAAATAAACATCGTCAAGCTGCACCACAATGCTATTTTGCCACGATACCAGACAGCGGCGGCTGCGGGGGCGGATATTCATGCTTGTCTTGATGCGCCAGTGACGTTGGCGCCAATGGAGCGGCGGATGATTCCAACCGGCTTGGCGATAGGGTTGCCGCTTGGCTTTGAGGTGCAAATTCGGGCAAGAAGCGGGATGAGCATCAAACACGGAATTACCATGGTTAACGGCGTGGGAACAATTGACAGTGATTATCGCGGAGAGCTGGGGGTCTTATTGATAAATCTTGGACGGGAGCCGTTTACCGTAGAGCCTGGTATGCGGATTGCGCAGATGGTGGTGGCGAGATACGAGGTTGTAGAATGGCAAGAAGTTGATGAGCTTGAGGGGACGGCGAGAGGTGAAGGCGGCTATGGAAGTACCGGTCATAATATTTGACTACTTCGGAGTGCTGGCACATCAGTATGGTCGGCCCGATCAAGAGATGATGGATTTTGTCCGTCAGCATTTGGCTGGGAGGTACCGACTGGCTGTGCTATCGAACATGAATGATGGCGCCGCCGAGGAGATGCTGGGGAAGTCTGCTGAAATTTTTGACTCAGTGGTAATTTCAGGGGAGCTTGGTGTTGCTAAGCCTGATCCGCGGGCCTTTTTGCTGACAGCTCAGCGCCTAGGTGAATTTCCCTCGCGCTGTCTAATGATCGACGACAGTGAGCTAAACTGCATCGGCGCGAAAGATGCTGGCATGGCGGCGATTTATTTTACAGGTGTAGCTGATCTTGAGCGAAAACTCAAAGAATATGGTATACTTACCCCATGAAATATTCACGAAACTCTTTTTCACGCTTTGTGCCAATTTTGCTGGTTATCGTAATAACAATCGTAGCTGTTGCGGCTGTAATCGCAATAGGTCGCTCAATTCTGGGTGGTGGCAATCAGCCGACTGACCCAGTTGGAGTCGTTGACGATGGTCGAACAGCGCTACTGACTACGGACATCAGCCGATCTGTCCGTCTAACTGTCAGGGGGCCGATCGTGGCCGATGAGAGTTTTCGATCCTACAGGGTGACTGTTAGCCCTGAGTCTCGGGTAATGACAACCTACGAAGGTTATCTCGAAAAGCCGCTTGATACAAAAAGCTTTGGCAATAACGTGCCGGCCTACGAAGAGTTCGTCTACGCTCTGGATAAGCGAAAGATGATGGATAGTCGTGACGCGGATGAAGATCTTGAGACACTTCGTGGTGTCTGTGCCGACAAGAAGTTGTACGAGTTTGAGACACTGGTTAACGGCGAGACAGTCAAGCGTCTCTGGACATCCGACTGCGACGGAGCAAAGGGCACGGCTCTAGCTAATGTTGGTGAGATTATGGAAATGTTCTTGAAGCAAATTCCTGAAGGTCGCAAGATGGCCAACGACGTTGGATTGGCTCAGACCGAAGCAATCTTTAGGCTCTAGGTATGCCAGAGCTGCCAGAAGTCGAAACGGTTAGGCGAGGCCTTGCGGAGCTGTTGCCGAGGCGGACAGCCAAGGATGTTCAAGTTTTTGATTCGCCAAAGAGCTTTCCGAATGCGCCTAGGGATGTTGAGCAATTTTTGTATGGTGCTGAGGTTGTAGCGGTTCGGCGACGTGCAAAAGTTTTAATCATTGATCTAGATACAAGTTATTCCCTAGTGGCGCATCTTAAGATGACGGGCCAACTTGTCTTTCGTGGGGAGACTCATTTTGGTGCCGGACACCCAAACGACAGCTTAGTTGGTCAGCTACCCGACAGGTCAACTCGATTGCAGATAAATTTTGAGGATGGCGCGCGGTTGTTTTTCAATGACCAGCGCAAATTTGGTTGGGTAAAATTGTTGCCGACCTCTGAGGTGGAGAACCTGCCGTTTTTTAAAAAAGTTGGACCGGAGCCTCTCGAAGAAGAAACAAAGCCTGAGCACTTCATTGAGAGGATACGTCGTCGAAATGGGTCGATGGTCAAGCCGGCGATATTGGATCAATCGGTGGTTGCAGGAATCGGTAATATTTATGCCGACGAGGCGCTTTGGGCTGCAAAGATTCACCCGGAGATTCGAGTCAGAGACCTAGCCGACGAACAGCTAGAGACAATTTTTATTGAGGCGGTTAAGGTCATGGCGCTAAGTATCGAGAAGGGCGGTTCAACTGATCGAAATTATGTTGATGCGGAGGGCAAACGGGGTAGTTATCTCGAATTTGCACACGTGTTTCGTCGTGAAGGAAAGGCTTGCCACGTTCATCCTGATCAAGAGATTGTTAAGATTAGGGTCGCTGGTCGCGGCACTCATATCTGCCCAGTTTGCCAGACAGCGCCATAGTAGAATGTGCTAAGTTGGTAACATAAGCTCTATGAGAAAGGGTGTGAGCGGCTTCACGATCGTTGAGCTGCTTATTGTGATTGTTGTGATCGGGACTCTGGCAGCCATCTCGATTGTTGCCTATAACGGCGTTCAAGCAAAAGCTAGATACGCTCAGCAAGTATCCGAGCTGGATAGGATAGGTAGGGCTATCCAGCTCTGGAGTGCCGAAAATGGAAAGAGCCTGGGTAGTTCGGGGGCGGGTGCGAGTGGAGCTGGAATTGGTCATTACACAGTAAAGTCTTCACCTGGGTATACAGCAGTTTCAGTAGAGGATTTACTGCAGAGCTCAGGTTATCTTAGCGGGGAAATTAATCAGAACGCCTTCACTAGGTCAAGTGTAATGCTAGCCCCTTGCACTACATACGATAATGTTAGGTGGGTGGTGCTCGCGACCGTTTCGCCCGCTCCACCAAAGACGCCAGCTGAGCAAATCACCGATACCGGATGCACCAGCCCCACAATCACTACTTACACTGGCACTGGTTACAACCGCAATCTAATAAAAGCCTACCAGTGTCGTATACCAGTGTCGTATACTATTTATAGATGATAAGGCTTTTTGTTGGGGAGAATAGTTTTGAGGCTAGCCAGGCTTTAAATAAGCTTAGGAGTAATTTTTCGGGCATTACCGAGGTAGTTGATGGCGCTAGTATCGAGTCAGGTCAGCTGATGGACTTGCTGCTGGGCATGAGTCTATTTTCGGAGGAGCGTTTGATAATCGTCAATGGCCTATCAGAGCAAAAAGACCTATGGGACTCATTGCCGAATTTTCTGGAGAAGCTAGATTCGCGGACTGAAGTAGTCTTGGTCGAGCCTAGGCCAGATAAGCGCTCACGTACCTATAAGTGGCTGAAGAAGCAAGCAAAGGTGTCAGAGTTTGTGCCACTGGGTGAGCGTGATAGCCAAGGGGCGGTGAGTTGGTGTGTTAATCGAGCTCGGGATGAGTATGGCTTTGAGTTAAATAAAGATCTTGCCAAACTGATGGTTGAGCGCATAGGTCACGACCAGATGCGACTTGATGGTACATTGCAGCAATTAGCCGTGGCTGATGAAATCACCCAATCTCTAGTTGATGCAATGTTGCCGCTACCCAAAAAGGAAAATGTGTTTGATCTTTTTGAGGCCGCTCTCAGCGGCAGAGCCAAGGATGTCCATCAAGTAATCAACTATCTGGAGCTTAGCGAGGGTCCAGAGGGTGCTTACCTGACGATAGGCCTACTGGCGTCCCAGCTGATCAATCTAAACGCGCTAGTTCTATCGGGTGGTAATATTGATAAAGTGGCGGATGAGCTAAAGGCGCATCCCTATACGCTTAAGCGATTGGCGCCCTTCGCACGGCAAATCAGTCGACCGCAATTAAGGTCTATTAACCGAGCTCTTGCTGAGGCCGATATTCAAACAAAGACAACGAGCGCCGACCCGTGGATGATTATAGAGATGGCGCTAGTTGAAGTGGCGAATACGAGACTGGCTAAATAAAAATTATCCGCTCAAACTAGAAGCGGATAATTTTTATTATATAGGTGCAATCTATGCTTTTTTGGCGGCTGGCTTTTTAGCTGGAGCCTTCTTTGCTGTTGAAGCGGCCTTAGCGGCAGGCTTCGCAGCGGTCTTAGGTGTAGCTTTCTTTGCGTCGGCAGCTTTAGCTGGAGCCTTTTTGGCGGTCTCTAGCTTAACGCCAGCTTCCTTAGCAACCTTGCTGAGGGCGCTTTTGCGACGTGCGGCAGTTCGCTTGTCGAGCACGTTCTTTTTAACGGCGGTGTCGATTTCACTGTGTGCGTCGGCTAGGCTCTTAGCGGTTGGCTTGGCAAGAAATGATTTGACCGCTGACTTAAGGTCTCGCTTGGTGGCGACGTTTCGCTCGCGGCGGACGACAGCTTGCTTGGCACGCTTGATGGCTGATTTGATGATTGGCATGATTCTCCTTTTTCCTCTAGAAGTTTTTTGACTAATTCAAAGAGGAATTATACAGATATTCATACAAAAAGTAAAGGGCGAGCCAGAGCGAGGTGCGCTCTTGACAATATAGAGATGCTTATGGTATGCTCCAGTTATAAATAGTAAAAAAGAAACAGGATAAAACCTTTCATGGCCAGCCCAGCCTCCGCAAAAAAACAAATCATCGAGAGCATTAAGGATAAGACCAATATCCTAGTTACCGTAAGCAACAATCCTTCGGTTGATGAGTTAGCGGCTGCCCTTGGGTTGACCATCTTTTTGAACAAGCTAGACAAACACGCAACGTCGGTGGTGAGTGGGCAAATTCCATCGGCAATTGATTTTTTGAATCCTGATAAAACATTTGAGGCGACAGCTGATAGTTTGCGCGACTTTATTATCGCGCTAGATAAGGAAAAGGCAGACCATCTGCGCTATAAGCTAGATGGCGATATGGTGAAGATATTCATCACGCCTTATCGAACGACTATCTCCAGCGAAGATCTTGAGTTTTCGCAAGGGGACTATAATGTCGAGCTAGTATTGGCGCTCAATGTCGCAAACAGTAGCGAGCTCGATGCCGCTCTGACTTCGCATGGAAAAATTTTGCATGACGCAACTGTCGCCACGATTACAGCGGGAGATATTAAAAGTGACCTAGGAACGATTGACTGGCGAGAGGCGGATGCTAGCGGAGTTAGCGAGATGGCTACGCAGCTGGTCCAAGATCTTTCGTCGCCTAAGGCTGCGCCCGATGAGCAGATAGCCACAGCTTTGCTCACGGGAATTGTTGCGGCTACCGAACGGTTTAGCAATGAAGCGACTTCGTCAAGAGTAATGACTATCGCGGCTGAGCTAATGGCGGCTGGTGCCAACCAGCAACTGATCGCCGCACAACTGACCGAGTCCTCGGCGGAGTCAGATAGTTCTAGTGAAACTGAGGCCACAAAGCCGGAAGAGCCAGCTCAGCCAAGCGAGGACGGGTCGCAGCCAATTACCGAAGATGCAACTCAACTTACGATTGACCGATCAGAACCATCTAGTGTAGGGGTCGAAAATAACGAACCCAGTCCGGCAGAAGCAGAGCCTGAGACCGCTCCGGAAGAAGCGGACGGCTCGATGTCGATTGAGCATAGTCGGGATAGCTTTTTAGACGATACTGCCAAGCAGGTTATGGCTGAATCTCAAGAAGATGCCGCACGTGCAGCTGAGGCGCAGCTAAATCAACTAGTTGAGCCATCGCCGTCGGTGGACGAATCGGCGCAGCCAGGTGTATTGCCACCAGTGGCTCCAGATATCACCGAAGACTTACGGCAGGTGACTGATGCCATGTCGGTGGGTGACACAAATCCAGAAATTCAGCATTCGATCGGTGAAGTTAAGTTGTCAGAGCCAATGAGTACGCCGTCAATTGGTGGTACACTCAATGCAACAACCGCTCAAGCAGCCGAAGAGAAGCTTAAAGACGAGAGTCGGGACCAGAACCGAACCATACTTCGTCACGGTACGCCGCTTGCCGAGCAGGCGCCGGATTACATTGAAACTCCAATGAACGCCGCGATGTCAGCCGAGACTCAAGAGCCGTCGGTTACCGATATCTTTGCCGCTCCGCCAAATTCGCTATCGACACCAAACGATTCTGCAAGTCAGCTGCCGGCTGTCGAGCAGTCGGTTGCTCCGCTAGAGCCAGTCTCTGGATCTAATGAGCAGGAGTCAGCTCTCCAGGCGGTGGGTCAGGCTTTGTCATCTCAGCCAGTTGGCCAGCCACCAGCTGAGCCTACTTTGGCCGATCTCGAAGCTCAATACTCAGCACCAGGCCTACCACCGATGCCAGATTTTAGCAGTTTGCCACCACTGCCGCCGTCTCCGATTGGCGTAGACCCAAATGGCCTGCCGCCAGTTCCACCTCCAGCGCCTCAGGATCAGCAGCAGTCGCAAGATTTTAATCCTTCTCGGTTTCAAATCCCACCCCAATAGACGCTATGGATGAAATCATCTTGATTAATAAGCCTTCAGCAATGACCAGCTTTGGTGTAGTTGCTCGGGTGCGAAGGATTTTATCCCAGAGGCAAGGCAAGAAGGTCAAGGTTGGTCACACGGGCACACTGGATCCGTTTGCGACTGGCTTAATGATCGTCCTAACTGGCAAGCGCTGTCGCGAGGCGTCAACGTTTTCGAAACTCGATAAGGTTTACGAGGCAGAAATAATTTTGGGTAAAATCAGCTCAACGGGCGACCCTGAGGGTGAAATTACCGAAGGTGCTCTACAAAAGCCGAGCCGAGAAGACGTTGATCGAGTTGTTGGGGATTTTGTCGGAGAGATATGGCAAACGCCGCCGATTTATTCGGCAATCAAAATTAAGGGCGAGCGAGCCTATAAGTTAGCCCGAAAAGGCGAACAGGTCGAAATGCCGAAACGACAGGTGACAATCTATAGTCTAGAGGTGATTGACTATCAATATCCGTCACTCGAGATTCGAGCACATGTCTCAAGCGGAACTTATATCAGAACTTTAGCCGAAGATATCGGTAAGTCGCTCGAGGTAGGGGCACACTGTCGACAGCTTCGCCGAACAAAGGTCGGTAGCTACTCGATTGAACAGGCTAAGACCCTCGATAGTTTGGGGATTTATTCATGACCAAGTATACTAATGACATGAAACATAAGGGCTTTACGGTCGTAGAACTATTGGTGGTAATTGTTGTCGTCGTGCTACTGGCAACCATAACAATCGTTGCATACTCATTTATGCGCGAGGATGCGATGGACGCGAAGATTAGAGCGACCACCAAGACAGCCGGAGACGCCTTGGCGCTATATGAAAGCCAAAACGGAGCAAAGTTGGCGGTTGGTGGTTATTTTTCTAACAGCGGTAGTACCGACTCGCTTGTCCCTATGTATCTACCGCAAGGTTATCGAGATGGTATAACGAGTAAAAACACTACTCACACCAACCATGTATTTCGCTGGTATACCTGCAATGACGGGTCTCGTAGCATCGTGGTTTATGCGTCGCTCAACAACCCCTCTGCTGACGATCTAGCTACCTTTGAAAACATTCGCACATCTTGCGCTCACACCACTGTCGCCCCTAATACCGGTACCCCTCGATACAACTATGCTCAGATATTTTAACTTGCAAACTGAGCTCATCTCTGTTACAATAGCTCAGCTATGATAAGCAAAGACAACAAGCAAAAAGCGATTGCTTTGACTCAGGTCAACAAGAACGACGTTGGTAGCCCTCAGGCTCAGGTGTCGGTTTTGACGGCTCGTATCAAAGAGGTTACAGAGCACTTGAAGGCTAACAAGCATGACTTCATGGCTCGTCGCGGCTTGGTACAGATGGTCGGTCGACGCCGCCGTCTATTGAAGTACCTTGAGCGAACCGACTTTGAGAGTTACAAGAAGGTCGTGGCCGCTCTTGGTCTACGTAAATAAACGTAGTCAGAATGGTTTTATAACCGTCCCTTCCGGGGCGGTTTTTGCTTAGCTGCTTTTCGGAGTGGCGATAATCACTTCACGCCCATCGGCTGAGCCGCCCAGAGTGCAGGAGTAAAGGGTTAGCTGCGGCTGGTCAGTTCGCTTCTCAATCTCGATCGCATCTGGAGTGACGGCAAATACCTGGCTTATTTGATATGAATATCGCTTGCCCTGGTAGTCAACGATAATCTCATCACCGACTTTTAGTTTGTCGATGTTATAGAAGGGGGACTTGCGCAGGGTTTGCTTGGGCGTGAGCCCCATGATAAATCGGTGGGCTGACAGGACAAAATTACCACCATCTCTGGGGTTGCCATTTTGCGGTTGCCGCCACCAGGCGCCCCTTTCGAGGGCGGATTTATCACCGGTGTCGTAACTGACGTTCACGTCAAGCTTGGGGATGTACAGACGCTGCTCGGTAAGGTTTTGCTCGGTAGATTGGAGTAGCTTAATCGTAGCGTTGTCGGTGGGGTTGGTCGTCAGCGGTATCAGCTGCGGGCTAAGAGCGATGACTATGACGTATATACCACCAAATACTAACAGCGCGCCAATAGCCAGGGGGATGGATTTGCCCTCGACTTGTCCTTTATTCATATATCCTATAATACATCTATCTGCAGGTTGCTGGCTATGTTATACTGCTCATGTATATAGTATAGTCAATCACCGCCGCAGAGCGGCAAGGGGTAAAAGTAAAAATATGAAACGCTATCAATCATCTGCAACCCTTAAGCTAGCAAAAGGCCACGGACTTTGGCAGAATGCAAAATTTATTGCCATCATGGCCACTATCGTGCCTATCTTCGTCGTTGCTGCCTCTCTACACCTGAATACTAGCCCGGCTCAGGCTATCACACCGCCAGATAGCTGCTTTGCTTTTGATGAGGCAACAGGCAATATCACCAACTACTATACAACGAAGCCGATAATGTAAGCAACCCAGCATGTCCCAAGGCGGTAGATATACCTAGTCAGATTAACGGCGTGACGGTAACTGGCATTACCGGGCCAACCTCGTTTTTTGGTGCATTTCAAGGCAAAGCTATTACTTCCGTCACTATTCCTGATAGTGTGACAATAATTGGCGATTACGCGTTTCGGACCAACCAGATCACTTCAATAGTGCTGCCGAGTGGTCTAGTGAGCGTAGGCGCAAGGGCATTTGATGCCAACCAGCTCACCAGCTTAGATGTGCCAAATAGCGTAGTTTCTATCGGAATTAATGCATTTCAGGACAACGATTTGACATCCCTTAGCCTAGGGGGTAGCTTGGCTAGCATTGGAAACTATGCTTTTTATGGCAATCAGATTAATTCTGTAGTTATACCAGATAGTGTAACGACTATTGGCAATAATGCCTTTGCCTATAATAAGCTTACGTCGCTACAGCTTGGCAATAGTGTTTCTAGTATTGGAGTGGGTTCATTCCGGTCAAATGAAATCACTTCTTTGGCGATACCATCTAGCGTAACGAGCGTGGGTGATGAGGCGTTCCATAGCAATTTTATTGGTTCGCCGACCATCCAAGGCGGACTTCAGGGTATCGGTCGATATGCATTTTACGGCAATCGGATTAAGTCAGTCGCCATCCCAAATAGTGTTACCAATATACACCCCGCAGCGTTCGTATTGCAGAGTGAGTGGGGTAGGGATATCGAGAATTACCTCTTTTGGGGAACTAGTGAGGACGTTCAAGCTGGCTACGATGGGGTTTGGTACGTTCAGCTGCACACCGAGAGTCCATCAAATCCAAATAATCTAGCAGATGCTGTGATAGCTGAAAGCTATGAGATGGGCTGGGACGCAAACGAAAACGGCACGACAGCCGACTCGCTCGGTGGACATATCGTCAACCCATCATCAGCAGAGATTAGCTATGTCAATTCCGCTGGGCAACCGCTGCAATCAGCTGTTAGTTACACCGGTTCGCTAAACGGCAACTACCTAAGCAATTACTTGGCCTCACTGGGTCCACTCATGCCAGAAATAAGCAACCCTGAAAGCCCTACGGCCGAAGAGCAGCAGGCGCTCGACGCTGCCTTTAGTGCCTATTTTCGCCAAGGTCAAGAGCTCGAGATCACTCCGGTAGAAATTGAAGGTTACGTTACGCCGGAGCCTTTCACGACTCAGTTAACAGGTGGAGAAATGGCAGTTCAGCTGACTTATCTTACTGAAGCCGAAGTGGCTGAAGGGGGTGGTCCAGCGCAGCCGGGATCAGGTGATGAGGTTAGCCCGGACCCTAATCCTGTCGACAGCGGTACGCCTCTAGGTGAGGGCTCGCTAGATGGAGAGTTGGCAGACACTGGAATGAACTACTGGTTGTTTGGCGCACTCGGATTGGTTAGCCTTACCGCGGGTGTGGTCGTGCTAGTGTCACTTCGTCGAAATTAGATCGGCCGACTGGTCAGCACTACGTTAACTCTGTTACAATAGTGACATATGAAACGTGCCGCTAAGGCCTTGATTCGGAATCATCAAGGTGAAATTCTCGTGCTTTTTCGCAGCCAAACGCATCCTCGTTTGGCGCACGATATTGATTTGCCCGGGGGAGAGATTGAGCACCGAGAGGCGGTGGAGATGGGTCTTGCCCGAGAAGTGGTTGAGGAGACCGGTATGGTGCTTGATTTTGAGACGCATCATCGACGTCTATCCTGGCGATCGGGCATTAGCCGAAGTCGGCACCTTTATGAGGTGGTTGACGATGGGGTTCAGCCTGTAAAAATCAGCTGGGAACATGAGAGCTATGCATGGATGAGTGATGAGGATTTTATTAATCATCCAGCAGTAGACGAATTTATGCATCGAGTCCAAGAGTGGCTGAAAACGACCATTAGCCAGGGTGTCTAAAGTTGAGACTTAAAACGCTTGATCGGTTGGTCTATAATCAAGTTATGAAAAGAGCTTATGGCTTTACAATAGTTGAGCTGTTGATAGTTATTGTGGTGATTGGAATATTGGCTGCCATTTCGGTGGTAGCCTATAACGGCATCCAGGACAAAGCTCAGCGCTCAGTCGTTCAGGCTGATGCGCGGTCAATCGACGGTAAGTTGCGTGAGTCGCTAGTTTTGCATGGCAGGTACCCCAGCTCGATTACCGACTGTCCAACACCAAGTGGCACGGGCTTGTGCTTGCGGTCAGCTACGGATGGAAATATCCGCTATGAAGGCTTTAGCCCTGGCGGATCAGCCTACGGCATCTACCTAGAGCCCTCCTATGACCTGGCTGTTCTCAGCCAGCGACAATTTACTTACAACGGTTCAGGTGAGCGAACGGGTGTGCGAGAATTTATGCAGTACACTGACTTGGCGCCGTACATCGATCGTTACGGAATTCGACCATATCAGCTGAGTTTTGACATCAAGACAACCTCATCAACCCCAAGGGGAATTAACGTTTATTTCCAAAATGGCTCAACTGCCCGATACTACTTTCCGAGCAGGGCCGTTACAGCCACATCGGAATTTGTTCGCCATACTATCACATTCACACCGAGCCTGCAGAATAGTAGTGATCAAAAGTCGATGCTGGCATTTTATGGTACCTATGACACTGGTAATATTCCTGTGGTGAGGAACGTCAAGTTCGAGCTGGCGCCTTAGAGTCATGGTATAATGATAAGGTAAACAACATAGCGGATGGTGATAGATATGAGCGTCTATCGGTCGTTTATACCTGTTACTTTCCGCATAAAAGGAGAACAACAATGTCTACTATTAACCCTCATGGTAAAGAGATTATCTCAGTTACCAGAGATTTTTGTGGTCAGCCGCTAACTTTAGAGGTAAACCGCGTTGGCTTTCGCTCAACGGCTAGCGTCCTAGTGCGCTACGGCGATACGGTAATTTTAGGTACAGCCCAGGTAGGCAGTCGACCGATTCAGCTCGACTACTTCCCGCTATCAATCGACTATGAAGAGAAGTTTTATGCGGCCGGAAAAATCAGCGGCAGCCGTTTTATTAAGCGAGAGGGCCGTCCGAGTGACGAAGCTATTTTGATCGGTCGTCTGATCGATCGGCCAATTCGACCACTGTTCCCTAAAGGCTATCGTCAAGAGGTTCAGGTTGTAGCAAGTGTACTGTCGATGGATCCTAGCTTCCGACCTGACGTTATCGGAATGATTGCGGCGAGTGCCGCCCTCAGCTTAACTGGTACGCCATTTGATGGACCAGTTGCCGGCCTGCGCGTTGGTAGGGTGAATGGTGAATTCAAGGCCTTTTTGAGCCCCGAAGAGAGGGCTGAGAGCGACCTTGATATCGTTGTGGCAGGTATTGAGAGTGGTGTAACGATGGTGGAGGCAGCTGCGAACGAGGTTAGCGAAGAGGTCATTGGTCAGGCTCTTGAGTGGGCTCACCATGCTTATCAGTCAGCAATTGAGCTGCAAAAGGAGCTGGTGGCGAAAATCCAACCAGCAGCTCAGGAGTATGAGCTGGTTCTGCCAAACGCAGAAGTTCAGTCGGAAGTTGATGAGTGGATTGCTGACAGGCTAGGTGAAAAGCTTCGCGCTCCTTATCCTGAGCGAAATGAAATGGTCAACGAGCTCCGCTGGGAGTTTCACGCTGCATTTGCAGAAAAGATCGGCGAAGAAGATTATTCAGCGCTTCGCGACGAATACGACGAGGCGTTTACGATGGCACTCCATAAGGATGTTAGGCGAGGTATTGTCGAGGAAAGAATTCGCCCCGATGGCCGTCAGCTTGATGAGGTTCGAGTTCTTAGCTCGGAAGTAGGGGTACTGCCACGAACTCATGGCTCAAGCATCTTTACTCGCGGTGTTACTCAGGCTATGAACATCGTTACCTTGGCGCCTTTGAGCTACTCTCAGATGGTTGATACGATGGAGCAGACTGACTTTGAGCGTCGTTACATGCATCACTACAACGCTCCTGGCTACACAGTGGGTGAAGTTCGTCGGCTAGGTTCACCTGGTCGACGAGAAATTGGACACGGCTTCTTGGCTGAAAGGGCTTTGGCACCAGTGCTACCAACCGAAGAAGAATTTCCGTACGCTATCCGCAGTGTTACCGAGATCATGTCGCAAAACGGCTCAACTTCAATGGCTGCGACCTGCTCAAGCTGTCTAGCTCTAATGGACGCTGGTGTGCCAATTAAGCGACCGGTATCGGGTATTGCCATGGGACTAATGATGGACGGCGATACGCCTTATATCCTCAGCGACATTGCCGATGCTGAAGATTTCGCAGGTGATATGGACTTCAAGGTTACTGGAACCGCCGAGGGTATTACGGCTATTCAAATGGATATGAAGCTACACGGCTTGCCTGTTGAGATACTTAAGCGAGCCATTGAGGGGTCAAAGAGCGGCCGGGCGCACATCTTAGAGCACATGTTGACGACTCTGGCAGCTCCACGCACTGGTCTAAGCCCATATGCTCCACGAATTGAGAAGATTAAGATCAATCCTGATAAGATTGGCGCCGTAATTGGCAAGGGTGGAGAGGTGATCAATAAAATTACTGCTGAGACTGGCGCAGAGATTGATATCAAGGACGACGGACTAATCACTGTAGCTAGCCCGGACGGCGAGTCAATTGAAAGGGCCATGAAATGGATCAAGAGTCTTACCGAAGAGCCAGAGGTTGGTAAGGTCTACGAAGGTAGGGTGGTTAGCATTAAGGACTTTGGTGCTTTCGTTAATATTTTGCCGGGAACAGATGGAATGGTCCACATATCAAAACTAGCAGATCACCGAGTAGAAAAAGTTAGCGACATCGTTAAGGAAGGGCAAATTGTCCGCGTAAAAATTACTGGTATCGATGAGCGTGGCAAGATCAATCTGACCATGATCGATGTATAGATCGGTGCTATAATTGATACATAAGACCATAAGGAGATGCGTATGGATGAGATAAATCAATCACCCCAGCAGACCCCAGAGGTTACACCTGGCGAGCCAAATACTGCAGCTAGTCTCGAATCCCCGCAACCAAAGCGGAAGCTAAGTAAGGTTGCCTGGTTGGTTATTGGCGGCCTAGTGCTATTAGTCGTCCTAGCTGTGTTTGCGGCATCTTCGCTACTGACGAAGGATTCCAAGCAGGAGTATCAAAATGCCATTAGCGCCGCCCTTGAGGTTAACCAATCATATACTGACATGGCTTACGCCAACGTCTCTCGTGCTTCGCTTGACTATCAAATGTCTGTCGAGCAACTAAATACACTCCGTGGCAATGTTGACCGGATACTTGCAGGCGGGGAGTCGGCAATTTATGAAACATTAAATACCGAAGCCCTTAAAGAGGTTGAGGAAGAGGAGCGGAACGTAGCTAAGGCTATCGCTGAAGAGGAGTCTCGGCTTGATGAGCTAGTTGCCAAAATCAATGATGAGGACACGCAAGCGGCCTTTGCCAAATATAAAGAAGCTCGGACTCGGCTTTATGGTAGCGCTGGAGACGCGCTTACTAGCACTGAGCGATACATTCTAGCTAAGCGAGTTGGCTATGGGTGCTCAGAGATCTCTAAGGACGGCGCTTTTTCAGTTGGTGATGTGACTGAGGCAAAACACCTGGTTGTGTATGCTGAGCGATGCAGGCTAGCGATGCAGGGCACCCTCAATAGCGAATCTAGCGAAGACAGTCAGAAGGAGTTTGCCGGGCTGATGAACGACATGCTCGGGGACTTGGTTTCAATTGTCCAGCCGATGATTGATAGTGGCAATGTCAACTCTAGCTCAATTGAATCGACTCTCGAAGAAAAGTATGGCGAGAGGCTGGCTAACTTGGGCGCAACTGAAGACGCCGAGAAGGGGTCTCAAGATGAGGTGAACGAAAGCCTTAGCCGACTGATTGAGGTAATGGTAGATAAGAGAGAGGAGGCTCCGGGTAAGGCTAAATAATTTTGGCGGATTTTACTCAGCGGCCTGTGAGCCAAAAATTTCGAAAGGATCATATGAACCAAGATAATAATCAACCATCAACCACACCTCCTCAGGGCTTGCCGGCTAATCGGCCGGAGGGTCGACCTCCAGCTAGGCGGCCGAGCAAGAAAATCCTTGGAATTGTGGCTGGCGGGATAATTGCCCTGGCTATTATTGTCGGGGCGCTGGCGCTCGGCGATAACCGCGATTCGAGCAGCGACTTGGCTGCTTCTCGGCCGAGAACTGAGGACTATGTCGAGCTGATGGAAGAGTTAAACCAGCTGACTATCTTGAACGCTAGCGAAATGTTTCAGCTGTGGATTTTTCCTGACGATCCGGGTAGCGATCCGATACCCGATCGAGTAGATAAGATATTGGCTCAAGAGAAGAAAGTATTAGGATTGATTGACGACATGTCGACGATGACGGCCGTGAAGGGTGACAAGGCAGTTGGAGATGAGTTTAAAAAGCTGTTTGTCGATAAGAAACCTGACTACAGCCAGAGAGTTCAGGCTGGTATTGAGAACTATCAAGTTATCAACCCTCTGGTTGTCGAGTTTAGTCAGCCCTATCGACCAGAGTCTTCCGGTCAAGCTCAGCTTTCAAGAGTGAAAGAATTGCTGCAGCAGTCGCGATCAGCTAGCGTGCAACACGAAGTCAACCAAGCGGTTGTCGAGAAACTGATCGAAACGCTGGAGACCGAGGAGTCATTCCTGCAAGATATAGCTAGGGCAGAAGCATCAGGCGGTGATGCTCGAGGTGTTTGGAGTAACCTGGAGCAGTACCACTCCGTTAGTGTGATCTCTATCGCTAATTTAAATAATGAAGCATACAAATACTTCACTACCGATCCTTTCGTGGATGCTATCACGCCAATGAACAATCTGATAATTGAACGCTCAAAGGATGCTCAGTCGGTCCTCTAAGGGTTGTGTAGATTGACATGGGTGCAATAGAACAACTTGACTCTCTAGCCAAGGAAATCGTCGATCAAAACACTTGTCCCGACCTAGCAAGTTCGGCAACTCAATTGGTTATGGGTGAGGGAAGTGCACAGGCAGAGATTGTGCTTATTGGTGAGGCGCCGGGCAAAAACGAGGATATTCAAGGGCGCCCGTTTGTTGGTGCCGCCGGGAGGTTTTTAGATGAGATGCTGGAGGCAGCAGGCTTGAGTCGGCAAAATGTGTATATTACCAATATAGTTAAATACCGCCCCCCAGATAATCGAGACCCCCTACCCGAAGAAAAGGCGGCTTTTTGGCCGTATCTAATGCGCCAAATTGAAATTATTTCTCCTAAAGTTATTATTACTCTGGGCCGACACAGCGGGGCGGCTTTTTTGCCTGATCTACGTATATCAAGAGATCATGGCAGGCTGCACACCGTGCGCTATCACCAGCATGAGTATTTATTGATTCCACTTTATCATCCGGCTGCCGCACTCTATAATGGCTCGATGCGCCAGGTGCTGGTGGATGATTTTCTGCGGGCAGCTGAAGTTGCTCGCAAGGCGACTTCTTTCTCTGGTTAGGCTGGCGACTATTGCAAAAAGTCTCTCGATTTGCTATAATTAAGGCACTTACAAGGGGAATTTATGTCAGTTTTTACCGATTCCACCTCTCGTATTCATTTTTTGTAATATAAGTTTTTTCATACACAATAAAAGGAGAAAAACAATTTATGGGTCAACGAAGACTCGCGAACGTAGAGGGCGACAGCGCCCCGAAGCGTCCACAGCAAGCTAAAAAAACCAACAACGCGGTTTTAAGCAACACTAGCACCCGCAAGGGCGAGGTGTTTAGGGCTCAGCGACGTGTATCGGAGAACGTCAACCTGCGAGCGTCGCAGCACATTATCGATATACCGGTTAACAAATCAGTATATAACGGCTATAACGGCGAGCAGTTTAGTCTAAAAATGCAGCCACGTGCCAAGCAGGGTAACTCTCAGCCAAAGCTGAGAATTATTCCAATTGGCGGCCTTGGTGAGATGGGTATCGGCAAGAACATGAACGCAATCGAATATGGCGACGAGATAATCGTTGTCGATATGGGCTTCCTGTTCCCTGGAGATGGCTATCCGGGGATTAACTACATTACGCCAGACATTACTTACCTGGAGGAGAATAAACATAAAATCAAGGCTCACGTCTTTACTCACGGGCACCTTGATCACATTGGAGCTTTCCGCCACTTTATTCACCGCATTCCGGCACCAGTCTATGCTTCGAAGTTTACTATCGGTATGTTAAACCGAACACTCGAGGATGCTGACACTGATTTTCAGCCAGACTTTCGTGAGTTAAGTCCGAAGAACCATGAGATTGCTCAGATAAGCGACAACTTTTCAATCGAGCTGGTTCACGTTAATCACTCGATTCCTGACTCAACCGCAGTCGTCATCCGTACGCCACTTGGAGTGGTAATTGACTCGGGTGACTGGCGCTTTGAGGAAAATCCAGTAGACGGCAACAAGTTTGATCTTGAGCGGCTGACTGAGATTGCTACCAAAGAAGGTGTATTGATGTTTATGAACGAGTCAACCAACTGTGAGAGCGAGGGTACCCACTCGCACGGCGAGCTTGATATTCAGCAGTCAATTGGTCAAGTGATGGATAAGTATCCATCAAGTAGGATTATTCTCAGCTGTTTTTCATCGCAGATTCATCGCATGCAGTTGATTTTGGATGAGGCAAAGAAGCATGACCGCAAGGTGGCGTTTGCCGGATACTCAATGATCCAAAACCTTGAGGTAGCCCTGAGAGCTGGGACTATCCGGGTGCCTAAGGACACTATCGTTAAGATGGAAGACATAGTTAGGTTTCCAGATGGCAAGGTGACCATTGTCTGTACCGGTTCACAGGGAGAATTTAATGCGGTATTGAATCGCATGGCTTCCGGCTCGCACCGACACATCAAGATTAAGGGCTCGGATGTTATTGTCTTTAGCTCCAACCCGATTCCGGGAAATGAGAAAAACGTTGTACGGACGGTTGATGGATTGATGCGTGAGGGATCGAGCGTTATTCAAAACGGCAAGTCACACCTGACTGGTGTTGGGCCACTTCACCTCTCTGGCCATGGTTATTATGATGATCACGTTAAGCTGATTAACGCGCTTAACCCAACCTACTACATGCCAATTCACGGTGAGTTTCACATGCTGGTTCACAACGCAAGGCTGGCGGAGCAGGAGTGCGGAATCCCACGCAAGAACATTTTTGTTTGTGACTCCGGCGACGTGATTGAGATTGACGGCGAGAGACAAGCTAAGAAAGCTGGGCGAATTCAAGTCGGCGGTGTGATGTATGACGATTCGGGAGCGATTGTCTCAGAAGTCGTCCTCAAGGATCGCATTCACATGTCTCAGGAAGGTATGTTTGTGGTTATTTTGACCATCCAGAAGGGTACCGGCCGTTTGTTGACCAGTCCAGATATCATTTCTCGAGGCTTTATCTATTTGCGAGACTCCGAGGAGCTGATGAGTCTTATTCGTCAGTATCTTAAGCAAAAGATGACTCGTGGACTGTCTGGCAAATACGACGTTGAAGTGCTCAAGAAAGAAGTTAGAGATGAGGTTACTCACATACTTTACGACCAGACGCGTCGAACACCGATTGTTATTCCGGTAATCAATGAGATTGGTCTAAGGAGTGGTGGGGCCGGGGCAAACAACTCCAAGCCTCAGCAGGATCGTCAGTCTCAGCCGGAAAAGCCATTGACCATGAATAGCTTGCCAAGGCGTAAATTTCCAAGCAGGCAAACTCCCGACACTGAGGCCAATGACACCAAGGCACGTCACCCTCAGCAAAATAAAGCTTACTAATTCGCGCTAGCAGCCAACAGTTGCTCCTCGTGATATAATCATAAGCATGAAACGAGGCTTTACAGTAGTCGAACTGATGGTGGTGGTTGCAGTAATTGTTGTGCTGGCCACGGTCGTAGCTGTTGGCTATCAGGTGGCTCGAGATAACAGCCGTGACTCTACGCGAAGAGCGGCAGCCCAGCAGGTTGAGCAGGCAATAAACACCTTGAGGTTGCACCGCGACTCCAGGCTGCTGATGGGCGGCTACGGCTCAACGTTAACGGCAGACGCCAGTGGCTTCTGCCAGCACAGCTCCACCTACGCCTACACATCATCAACAGCTGCCAACTGGGTTTTTTATAGTGGAACAGACACAACAAATTATGGCTGCACCACCGGCTCAATGTTGCTTGGCACCAAGGTGCTGTCCAGTGATTTCGTTGATCGGCTACCGGAAAACGAAGAATACACTGTGGCTGCTCGCAAAAAGGACGCAGCCATGGTAATTTATCGCTGCGACACGACTAACACTAGGTGGATGCTTTTTTACTACGTAAGGAATCAAACCAGTGATGAGGCGGCCAGTATGACAAGCGCCCTTAATGATTGTCCGTCGATCAGCTCGACAGTTCACTCTCAGCTGGTCAACACGCTTAAGATGAGAGGGGCAATTGAGATAAAGTTGTAGAAGCACTTGAAAAATGTTGTGTTTTATGCTACAATAGATAGGTAACCTCTTAGAAAACTAACAGAGATGATGTATAATCAATAACAGTTATGGCAAAAAAGCGAAAATCAAGGAAAAAATCAGCCCCAGCTAAACCGCAGCACAGTCTGCCGTCGGGCTTTTGGTCCCAGGTCGGTGCGGTTTTTCTGATCACACTGTCGCTACTGTTGATAATCGCTTGGTTCGGTGTTGGCGGACCAGTGCTCGAATGGATAAATATGGCCGCCCTCAATACTGTTGGCTACGCCATGTACCTGCTGCCGGTGCTGCTTATTTACATCGCGGTAGAGATCTTTCGATCAGAAGAGAACCGCCTGCCGCTGGTGATGAAGTTTGCAGCCGTACTGGTAATAGTCTGGTTGGCTGGGTTGTTTGGATTATTAAAGACCGAGGCTCGACCGGAGGCTGGCGGGTTCTTAGGTGACTTGGCAAATACCGCGATGCTAGCGATGGTTGATCCGCCGGTCGCTGCCTTCATCTACTTGCTTTTAATTATTATCACCGCTCTCTTTATTACTCGCACTTCTCCATTTACCTTGATTAGTCAGCTAGGGGAGTGGATGAGACGAGATAGTTCCGAGGACGACGATAACCGCGAGCTGATGAAAAAAGTTGCCAAGGCTGAGGCTCCCAAGAAGGCAAGTGAAATCAAGCTTAACGCCGGCGTGCCGATGATGGACACTGAGGCCACGAAGAAACCAGCCCGCTTAAGCAGTCTGAAAAACAGCGTAGCTACCGACAAGGTCGCGGAAGAGCAGTCCGCGCTCGTGATGGCGCACGATCCAAATTGGCAAGGGCCTAGCCTGGATCTACTCGAGAAGAAGGAGAGTCCGGCGGATGTGGGCGATATTAAGCAAAATGCGCAGATCATTCATGACACATTGGCCGAGTTTAATATCGAAGTCGAAATGGAGGACGCTAATATAGGTCCGAAAGTGACTCAGTACACTCTTCGACCGCCAAGTGGCGTGAAACTAACTCGTATTACGGCGCTTGAAACCAATATCGCCCTAAACTTGGCTGCTCAGAGTCTGCGTATCGAAGCGCCAATTCCTGGCCAACGAGCAGTTGGTATTGAGGTGCCAAATCGACGAGCAGCTGATGTCAGGCTATTTAGCGTACTTGACTCTAAGCAGTGGAAAAGTGGACGCGAGCCACTGAGCTTTGCGATTGGTAAGGACATCTCCGGTCAGTCGGTTATTGGCGAGCTAAATAAAATGCCGCACTTATTGATCGCTGGTCAAACTGGCTCAGGTAAGTCAGTGATGATCAATACGCTGCTATCAAGCTTGCTCTATCGCAACAGCCCTAGTGACATGAAATTGATACTGGTAGACCCGAAACAGGTTGAAATGGCGCCGTATGAGGACATTCCGCACCTGTTAACACCGGTGATTACCGAGCCAGAAAAAACGATCTCGGCCCTAAAGTGGGCGGTTAACGAGATGGAGCGACGCTACACTCTGCTCAGGGAAGAGGCGGTGCGAGATATCGCAAGCTACAACAATTGCCGTGGCTGATGGTGAAGGTAACGTTCAGCAGCACGAAGAGGGGGCGATGCCCTATATTGTCATCGTTATCGATGAGCTAGCGGATCTGATGATGGTGGCGGCACGAGATGTTGAGGCTCTGGTCGTTCGCTTGGCACAAAAAGCTCGTGCCGTTGGTATCCATCTAGTGCTGGCTACGCAGCGACCTAGCGTCGACGTTATTACTGGTACGATCAAGGCTAATATCCCGGCCCGCATCGGCTTTACCGTGGCCTCACAGGTGGACTCGCGGACGATTCTTGATCAGGCGGGGGCTGAGAAGTTGCTTGGCCAAGGAGATATGCTGCTACTG
>DAICXN010000007.1:33238-33708 GCA_027312165.1 Candidatus Saccharimonadota bacterium | reverse complement strand
TAAGTCCATAAGTACACCTGCTTTTCTAGCCAGGGCTTTGATCAAAATCGTCACTCCGAAGAGTAACTTTCACTCCACTTGCGTTCCCGCTGTGTTGGACGGATACATACCATGAATCCGCTTCGACTACTTCCCCGTGAACAGTGTACAAAACTTAACCGGTTCAGGAATATTAACCTGATGTCCATCGCCTACGCTATGCGCCTCGGCTTAGGCCCGACTAACCCTGAGATGATTACCATGGCTCAGGAAACCTTGCTCTTACGGCCGACAGGATTCTCACCTGTCTTATGGTTACTCATTCCAGCATTCTCACTTCCTAACGCTCCACAACACTTTCCAATGTTGCTTCACTGCAGATAGGAACGCTCCTCTACCACTGTACGTAAACGTACAATCCATATCTTCGGTATAACACTTTAGCCCCGTTACATCTTCCACGCAAAATCTCTTGACTAGTGAGCTGTTAC
>DAICXN010000007.1:0-33228 GCA_027312165.1 Candidatus Saccharimonadota bacterium | reverse complement strand
CCTAGCTGTTTAAGAAATTTCACCTTGTTTACCACTGAGTGTTAATTTGGGGACCTTAGATGATGGTCTGGGCTGTTTCCCTTTCGAGCATCGATCTTAGCACCGATGTTCTAACTGCTGTGATTCCGCAGATGGTATTCGTAGTTTGTTAAGGGTGGGTAGGATTGCTCCCCCCAGTCCTTGACAGAGCTCTACCCCCATCTGTTACCGCACAACGCTAACCCTAAAGTTATTTCGAGGAGAACCAGCTATCTCCGAGTTCGATTGGCATTTCACCGCTAACCACAAGTCATCCGAGCACTTTGCTGCGTACGACGGTTCGGCCCTTCACTACCTGTTACGGTAGCTTCAGCCTGCTCATGGTTAGGTCACCCGGTTTCGGGTCTAATCCCTTAGACTAATTCGCCCTATTCAGGCTCGCTTTCACTGTGGCTCCATCAATTGATTTAACCTTGCCTAAGAAATTAACTCGCTGGATCGTTCTACAAAAAGCACGCCGTCACGGAATAAATCCGCTCCGACTCCTTGTAGGCACTAAATTTCAGGATCTATTTCACTCCCCTCCCGGGGTTCTTTTCACCTTTCCATCGCTGTACTAGTTCACTATCGATCGTATATTATATTTAGCCTTGGCTGGTGGTCCAGCCAGATTCAGACAGGGTTTCTCGTGCCCCGCCCTACTCGATAAAACATATATAAGGTCAGCGTCGTTTTCGCGTACGCGGCTTTCACGTCCTTTGGCTAGTCATTCAAACTATTCTGCTAACCACGCTGTTTTCTTACCTTACTAACACCTGATAGAGTGCAATCGCAAACCAGATTGCTGAAACCTAAGCTTCAACTCTCTGGCTTGGTCATATGTAATATCACAACCCCTCTTAAGTATTCGTCTATCAACTTATTCGCCTGTAAACAGGTGAAAACTTAAAAGGTTTGGGCTCTTGCGATTTCGCTCGCCACTACTTTCGCAATCGTTATTTACTTTCTATTCCTCATCCTACTAAGATGTTTCAGTTCAGATGGTTCCCTCTACATAACCTATGTATTCAGTTATGAGTAACATGACATGACTCATGCTGAGTTTCCTCATTCGGAGATCCCCGGATCAAAGCTTGTTGACAGCTACCCGAGGCTTATCGCAGCCTTCCACGTCCTTCATCGGTAATATACGTCTAGGCATCCATTTAGCGCCCTTGAGTACCTTTTTATGCATTGACTTAACTAGTAATTGCTACGTATAACAATTATTTGCCGTCAATTATAAAAACTCATTTCTTACATATAAATTGTTAATGATCAGTGCTCAATTCTTCAGTGCACATGTTGATTCACCATCTTTGGCGCCTCTTTATCTGCACTCAAGCTGTACCAGCATATCACACATCCGCTATTGGGGTCTAGTGATATATTGTTGTTTAATTTACGATTTTCCTCGCCTAATCGTATCTCCGTGCCAGAGGTTCTATTTAGAACATTCGCGTAACTAATAATCAACTATACACAACTTTAATTTGTTTTGCAAGAGTTTTTCTCTAAATTGTTTTATATTTTATGGTCGGCGCCTACCGCCTCTGTTATGTTCTTAAAACCATCACGCTCCAATAGCTGAGCCAGTTCTTTGTTTATCTGCCCAACCACCCCTGGGCCATTGAAAATCATTCCGGTAATCATTCCAACCAAACTGGCCCCCGCTCGGATCTTCTCGTAGGCATGATCTGCAGTAAATACTCCGCCAACACCAATAATCGTTAACTTACCGCCATACTTCTTGTAGGCATATCTAATCAGGGCAGTGCTACGAGCACGGGTTGGCGAGCCGCTTAGGCCACCCTTGACGTCTTCAGGCAGTTCATCCTGCAATTTAACTGACTCACGGTTTTTTACCAGATTTGCAATCGTCACCCCTTGAATATTGTGACGTGATATTACTTTTAATAAATCATCGAAATGCTTAAGCTGCAAAAGATTTGGCATTTTTACGAAAAATGGCACGCCCCTGTCTATCTTGTCTAGCTCCCCCAATAGTTCATCTAGTAGCTGAGGCTGGGTAAAGGGCTGATCATCCCCAGCATTTGGACAAGAAATATTTATCTCTATTGCGTTAGCCAGAGAGCGTTGTAATATATACAATGTTGTATTTTTGGCATCTATTATTGCGTCCTGGTTAGTTTCATTGGCATTTTTTGCCACCACCGCCACAGATATAAATAGCGGCATAGTTTTGGCGCGCTTTTGATTTCGTCGAATCCCATCCTTTATCGTAACTAACCCCTTATTCGCAAGTCCGGCATGAACGACTAATGACTCCGTCTTTGGAAGCCTATAAAACCAGGGACGAGGATTTCCCTTGCGCGGCGCGAGTGTAATGGAGCCTCCGGTGGCAAAACCAAAGCCCACCGACTGCATGAGTGGTGTCAGCTCAATATTCTTATCAAATCCTGCCGATAAGCCTATCGGGTTCTTCAGACTCATACCGTTGACCTGCTGCTCAAGTATGACCCTGTCCCGCCGCCACATCTTGCGCAGTAACCAACGACTAAATCCCGTAGACTGTGCGATCTTACCCAGGTTAACAATTAGATTGTGGACGGTATCAGGCGAAAACAAGAATAATATAGGCTTTATCAAAGATTTATACATTAAATTGTAGTATATCACATCTATCCTCTCTACCCCACCAAAGGCTTTTACGACCGGGCTGTAGACCATAAAAAAGAGACCGTTCTCGGTCAGCGAGCTATTTACGCATAGCTACGCACCGCTACCCACCCTCAGCCAAATCCCTCGCTGGGCAGCAGCTGTCATGAGCGTCGAGGAGTGCGACATATCCACCGCACATGCGGTGAACGTAGAGAAAGTGAGTGCGTGCACCCACCCCTATCTGCACCACATCATAGCCCCGTTCGTCCAATCGGCTACGCATCTTATTGCGACGCTCAGCTCTCACTCGATGAGAATCGTCACTCTCAGTGTAGGAGCCCATCTCTTTCACCTTCTTTCGGTCGAGACCCTTTAATCTTAGCACTCTCACCATCACAACATCAATCACAAGCATACTGTGGAACAAAAAAACACCCGAAGGTGTACTTTGTTTGGTGGGCGATGAGGGACTCGAACCTCCGACCTCGTCATTATCAGTGACGCGCTCTAACCAGCTGAGCTAATCGCCCCCACTCGGGTTGTTGCATAAATTCATGGTGGGCGCTGAGGGGCTCGAACCCCCGACCCTCTCGGTGTAAACGAGATGCTCTAGCCAACTGAGCTAAGCGCCCGCACAATGAAATCTTGGTGGAGTGTCACAGACCGAAGCCTGCTTCACCCCTCGTATGGTGGAGCGTCGGGGACTCGAACCCCGGACCCCCTGCTTGCAAAGCAGGTGCTCTAGCCAGCTGAGCTAACGCCCCATGAAGCCAAGACTTTTCACATTGTACCCTATGCAAATCATATTCGCAAGTATATACTTGGGGTATATGTACGAATTTAGTATAGAATCCCTCTTTTTGGGACTCATCATTCTTGCAATTGGCGCCGCAATGGTCGCCTATCATCAAAAACTAGCCGATCACCTAGCAAGCGGCGTAAGTAGCTATGATCGCTTTCGATTTTGGGGTCTGATTGTCTGCGGAGTTGGCATTGCTATAATGCTCAGCCTCCACACCATTCCCCTAAATTGGCTGGTTAACTCGTTATTCGTTAGATAGCTACACAGGCAAGGCGCAGACATGACAAACAAAAATACCCCAAGAAGGGGGTATTTTTTATTTAACAACTTGATTGTGCAAACCACCGGTGTTTATAGTCTTAGAAAAGGTTGAACTTTGTCTCGTTCCTCTAGAGGAACTATTATCAATATGTAAGCTCAGCATATTGATGAGACCGACCTAGCTTCACCAGTTGCTTACGCGAACTAGTGGCATAACACTCCCTAGAAAGGAGGTAATCCATCCGCAGCTTCCGCTACGGATACCTTGTTACGACTTAACCCCAATCATGCCCCCCACCTTAGGCCGACGAATCGGACTTCGGGTGTTGGTCACTTTCATGGTTTGACGGGCGGTGTGTACAAGACCCGGGAACGTATTCACCGCAACTTGCTGATTTGCGATTACTAGCGATTCCGACTTCATGGAGGCGAGTTTCAGCCTCCAATCCGAACTGGGACCGGCTTTGATGCGATTTGCTTCACCTCGCGGCTTCGCTGCGCATTGTACCGGCCATTGTATCACGTTTCTAGCCCAGGACGTAAGGGTAATACTGACCTGACATCATCCCCCCCTTCCTCCCCGTTACCGGGGCAGTCTGGCCTGAAAAATACAACAGACCATAAGGGTTGCGCTCGTTGATGGACTTAACCAAACATCTCACGACACGAGCTGACGACGGCCATGCAACACCTGTCACTTGGTTCCAAAAGGCACACTCTACTTTCGTAGTGCTTCCAAGGATGTCAAGTCCTGGTAAGGTTCTTCGTTTATCATCGAATTAAAGAACATGATCCACCGCTTGTGCGGGTCCCCGTCAATTCCTTTATGTTTTAGCCTTGCGGCCGTACTCCACAGGCGGGATACTTAACGCGTTAGCTTCGCTACAGAAGGGGTCGATACCTCCTACAGCTAGTATCCATCGTTTACGGCGTGGACTACCCGGGTATCTAATCCGGTTCGCTCCCCACGCTTTCGTGCCTTAGTGTCAGAAGTAGCCCAGTAACCTGCCTACGCCATTGGTGTTCCTTCTAATATCTACGGATTTCACTCCTACACTAGAAATTCCAGTTACCTCTACTACTCTCGAGTTTACCAGTTTGAATAATAGTCTGTAAGGTTGAGCCTCCAGCTTTCACTATTCACTTAATAAACCACCTACGCAACTCTTTACGCCCAGTCACTCCGGATAATGCTTGCACCCTACGTATGACCGCGGCTGCTGGCACGTAGTTAGCCGGTGCTTATTCATGAGTTACCGTCATATTCTTCACTCATAAAAGAAGTTTACAATCCGAAGACCTTCATCCTTCACGCGGCGTTGCTCCATCAGGCTTTCGCCCATTGTGGAAGATTCCTCACTGCTGCCTCCCGTAGGAGTCTGGGCCGTGTCTCAGTCCCAGTCTGGCTGATCATCCTCTCAGACCAGCTATAGATCGTAGGCTTGGTAGGCCATTACCCTACCAACTACCTAATCTAACGCGGGCTCCTCCCAAAGCGGATAAATCCTTTAATCCGAAGACCATATGCGGTATTAGCCACCCTTTCGGGCAGTTATTCCTCACTTTAGGGCAGATTCCCACGCGTTACTCAGCCGTCCGCCACTCGACATCACTTTGCACTCTTTCCTCAATCAACCTTCGACACCTAGAGGAAGAATCCCATTCCAGGTTCGATATTGAGAAAACAGTGCAAAGCATGTTTCCGTTCGACTTGCATGTGTTAGGCACGCCGCCAGCATTCATCCTGAGCCAGGATCAAACTCTCCGTTAAAAATGTACTTAATTAAAAGTACGTGGCTCTAATACATAATAAACTGACGATGATTTGCACAATCAAATTGTTAAAGATCACTTTTAGTACTGGTCAAGTTATATTTCAAACCCGCTTACTCACATCACAACAGATTGTAATTGTCGCTTTGCTCGCACGCCTCGCGACCAGACTAATACCTATCATACCCCAGCTTAGAGCCCAGGTCAACAGTAACTTTTAGAATTTTGTTGTAATAAACACAACCAGGCCTACGGTCATGCCGACCAGTATTCCTGCGACTACCTCTAGCAAGGTGTGGCCATGGGCAACCCTTACTGGCAGCAAGCTGCTCTTAAGCTCAGTTAATAGGCTATTTAGCAATTCCCCCTGCCTACCGGAAGAATAACGAACCCGCATTGAGTCATATATAACTATGGCAGCGAGCAAGAAGGAAATCGCAAATAATCCGCTCTCCACCCCCTCGCTCAAGCCTACATAAACCACAAAAGCTGTCACAGTTGCACTATGAGTACTTGGCATTCCGCCCGAGGGCATAAACCAAGCCTTGCTGGCACCTTTAAATATCCGACGGTTTCGTCCGGCCAAGCGGAAGAGGTGCTTTAGACTCTGGGCAACTGCCCAAGCTATAGCTGCCGGAATCAGGTACCTCACTCTGCCTGAGCCTCCTCTTCGTGGCCGCTCTTCTCCATTAGGCCAATTGAAGAAACCGCATCACCCTGGCCCAATCTCATAATTGTAACTCCCTGCGTTGTCCGGCCGAGCAGCTTAATGTCGTCAAGACTCAAGCGAATCGTCTGACCATTTCGGGAAACCAGTATAGCCTCGTCCATATTTGGCTCAATTGTCTGCACCGAGATAATTGGCCCAGTCTTAGCTGTGACTACAGCTGCCTTTATGCCAACACCCCCTCGCTTATGAGCTGGGAAGTTTGAAACCTTAGTTCTCTTGCCAAAACCTTTTTCGCTAATTACCAAAAGTACCTGGTCATCATGTGTAACGATATCCATACCAACCACACAGTCATTAGGTCGCAGGCGCACCCCTCTCACTCCCCTGGCGGATCGCCCCATTGGTCGAGCATCCTTTTCACTAAATCTAATTGCTTGGCCAGCCGAAGTAGAAATAACAATATCGTGCTCACCGCTGGTTTGCTGGATCCACCTCAGTTCATCACCCTCATCTAGGTTGATCGCTATCAAACCGTTGGTCCGAATGTTCATATAGTCCTTGATCGGGGTCTTTTTGACGGTACCCTTGACGGTAGCCATAAATAGATAGCCATCAGGCAAGGCATCCTTGGCGTAGCGGACGATCGCCGTTATCTTCTCCTCTGGCTGCATCTGCAGCAAGTTAACTGCCGCCACACCCTTAGCGCTCAAGCCTGCCGCCGGAACCTCATAGGCCTTCAAGCGAAATACTCGTCCGCGGTTGGTAAAGAATAGCAAGAAATCATGCGTACTAGCAGGCACCACCTGATTGATGATATCCTCTTCCTTGGTCGTCATGCCGCGCTTACCCTTGCCGCCTCGGTTTTGACGACGGTAGTCACTAAGCAGTGTTCGCTTGATGTAGTTCTCATTAGTTAGCAGGATCACTGCCTCCTCTTCTGGAATCAGCTCCTCGTCGCTAAACTTTCCTAGCTCGTGATTAATGACTTTTGAGCGCCGCTCATCGCCGTACTTTTCCTTTAGCTCGAGTAGCTCGGTCTTAATAATCGCCAATATTTCTTTCTCATCGGCCAATATTTCCTCAAACCGCTTTATTGCCTTAAGTAGCTCGTTGAGCTCGTTTTCAATCGACTCACGTTCTAGTCCGGTTAGTCGGCGCAGCTGCATCGCCAAAATAGCCTTAGCCTGAATCTCACTCAACTTAAACTTAGCGATTAAAGCCTTTTCTGCCTCGTCTTGAGTCTTGCTGGCTCGTATAGTCTTGATCACCTCGTCGATATGATCGAGCGCAATCTTGTAGCCCTCCAGTATGTGGGCTCGCTCGCGAGCTTTGCGTAGCTCATATTCAGTTCGACGCCTAACAACACTTTGACGATGCTTCACAAACTCACTAAGCATATCCTTGAGACCGAGGATTCTCGGCTGGATACCGTCGACTAGCGCCAACATATTGAAGCTAAAGCTTGTCTGCAGCGAGGTCAGCTTATACAGCTGATTCAGGAGTTTCTTAGGATAAGCGTCCTTCTTGAGCTCGACCACGACCCTAACTTCACCACGCGCACTCTCGTCGCGCAGATCGCTTATGCCGTTAATCTTCTTATCCTTGACTAGTTCAGCAATCTTCTCAATCAAAGTTGCCTTGTTAACACCATATGGAACTTCGCTAATAACGATTTGGTGCCTACCCCGCTTGGTCTCAACTATCTCAGCCACCGCACGCATCATTACGCTTCCGCGACCGGTCTGATAAGCCTGCCGCATAGGTGCACCGCCGTAAATTGTTGCGCCCGTCGGAAAGTCCGGACCCTTGACGTGCTGCAACAGCTCATCAATAGTAATATCCTCATTGTCAATCAGCGCCACACTAGCATCAACCAACTCGCCCAGATTGTGCGGCGGGATGTTTGTCGCCATACCAACAGCAATACCAATTTGACCGTTCAGGAGAAGGTTTGGCAATTTCGCGGGCAATACTACGGGTTCGCGAAACGCCCCGTCAAAGTTGTCCCTAAAATCAATCGTTTCTTTATCGATGTCGGCCAACATTTCGTCAGCCACCTTAGCCATTCGAGCCTCGGTGTATCGCATAGCAGCGGCCTCGTCACCGTCCATCGAGCCAAAGTTACCCTGACCCTGAATCATCGGATAGCGCAGCGACCAAGGTTGAGCCAAGCGCACCATTGAGTTATATATAGCCGAGTCACCGTGAGGGTGATATTTACCCATAACGTCACCAACAATACGCGCACTCTTTACGAACTTTGCCGTACTGCGGTTTCCGCTCTGCTCCATTGAAAACAAGATACGCCTATGAACTGGTTTTAGCCCATCCCTCACGTCTGGCAAGGCGCGATCAATGATTACGCTCATCGAGTAGCGAAGGAAACTATCCTCCATAACGTTCTCTAGGGTCTTCTTCTCGACTCCGGCCTGCCTCTCCTGAACTACCTCACCCTCAATCGGCATATCTACGTCCTCAGTGTTTGGCACTATGTCTTTCGTGTTGTCATCTTTCATCAGTAACCCCTAAATATCCAATTCTTCTAAGTCAACGTCTTTTGCGCGAGTCTGTATAAAGCTCTTGCGTAGCGAAACCTCATCACCCATCAGCTTAGTGAATATCGCATCAGCTCGCTCGGCATCCTCTATATTAACCTGTGTTAGGATGCGGTTTTCTGGGTTCATCGTCGTCTCCCATAGCTGCTCGGCGTCCATCTCACCCAGACCCTTAAACCTCGATACCGTTACGCCGGCTTGCTTCATTCGGTCGCCGGATTCATCTATGTTTACGCCTCGAGCTTTCCTGTCGGCGATGACCTCATCCAATGCCGCCTCAAGCGAAGTTTCATCATATACATACTGCTTGCTTTGGCCACGATTTATACTAAACAAAGGCGGTTTGGCAAGATATACGTAGCCCCCTTCGACAATTTCGCGCATGTAGCGAAAGAAAAACGTCAAAAGTAGCGTCGCAATGTGACTACCATCAACATCGGCATCTGTCATAATAATAATTTTATGATAGCGCAGCCCTTCGATATCAAACTGGTCACCTATGCCTACGCCAAATGCCTGAATCATCGCCACAATTTCCTTGTTGGCAAACATCCTGTCTAGTCGAGCACGCTCGGTATTAAGCACCTTACCACGTAGCGGCAGAATTGCTTGCGTCCTATTATCTCGGCCCTCTTTGGCAGAACCTGCAGCCGAGTTACCCTCTACGATATAGATTTCACTCTCAGATGGCTTTTTGCTCGAGCAGTCCCACAGCTTGCCCGGTAGGCCCATACCGTCAAGCGCCCCTTTGCGGATAACATTGTCCCGGGCAGCCCGGGCAGCCTTTCGCGCACGAGCCGCTAGAGTAGCCTTGCCAACAATCTTCTTCGCCACATTTGGATTCTCTTCCAGATAGTAAGCGAAGTACTCATTCATTACCTGTTCAACATAACGACGAATTTCAGGGTTTCCGAGCTTATTCTTGGTCTGCCCCTCAAACTGAGGGTCGGGAAGCTTGACCAAAATTATCGCAGTCAGACCCTCGCGAATATCGTCACCGGTTAAATTATCTTCTTTTTCTTTCAATAGGCCATTTTTCCGAGCATAATCATTTATAACTCGGGTTAGCGCTGAGCGAAAACCGATTAAGTGCGTACCGCCGTCCGGAGTCAGAACGTTGTTTGCAAATGGCTTTACCATCTCAACATAGGTGTCATTGTACTGAACGGCAATTTCAATCATTGAGTCTTCGACTTGTCGCTCAACGTAAAAGATTGAATCATCCAATACATCTTTGCCGATATTCAGCTGTTTTACGTAACTCTGAATCCCCCCGTCAAAATAAAAAGCCTGTCTATCACCTGTTCGCTCATCAACCACAGAGGTGTACACACCCTTGGTCAAATATGCCTGGTGACGCAGGTAGCTCACCACCCACTTATAATCAAACTCTACTGTCTCTTTAAATATAGTTGGGTCGGGATAAAATGTTATACTCGTTCCCTGTGGCCTGTCAGTCTTACCAAGCTTCTGAAGATCAGTAGCTGGAACACCTCTCTCGAAATCAATTCGATAAAGCTGACCCGCCTTAACGACTTCAGCGATAAATCGTTCCGACAAGGCATTCACCACACTCGAACCTACACCATGAAGACCAGACGATACCTTATACCCACCGCCGCCAAACTTACCACCGGCGTGCAGAATGGTCAGAACAGTCTCGAGGGTACTCTTACCAGTTTTGGCGTGCTTATCTACAGGGATACCGCGACCATCGTCGGTTATTTTAATACCACCGTCCTCCTGAATGACAACATCGACTCGAGTTGCATAACCAGCAATTGCTTCGTCGATAGAGTTATCAGCAATTTCTTTTATTAGATGGTGTACACCGTCGTATCCTGTACTACCGATATACATGCCTGGACGCTTACGGACTGGCTCCAGGCCTTCTAGCACCTGAATCTGCGAGCCGTCGTAAGCCTGATCCACTGTTTGTTTGGTCATATTCCCCTCACTCACTTAGGTTTTCAGCTATTTACAACTCCCCCATTATACCGCAAAAAAATTGTTCACTCAAGCTCTTTACGTGAACATATTTCTTATGCTATACTGAGGCCAAATAGCTAGAAACACACGTACTAACACAAAAAGAGGTCAGAAATGTTCAGAAAAATCATTTCAAATCTGGCATACAGCCCTACGCTAATCAGCGAGCTAGGATTTTACGCCAAAAGGTTGCGCAAGGAGGAGGCTAGTCGTCGACTCGGCCTGACAGTAACCGCCCTAGCACTCGTAGTGCAATCTTTTGTGGCCTTTTCGCCACCAGAATCAGCCAATGCCGCAAACCCAGGAGACCTAGTTTACGGCGGCATACATACCAAGTCTCAATTATTAGCAGCCTGGGACAACAACACGCAAGGATACCGTGACCTGTTGCAGCACGCTGGCCTAACTCGCCAAAATGTTGTCGACATGAAAGACGGAGAGATCAACTCACGCACTAACGGCAAAGACAACGGCTGGCTGACCTGGAATCGAGTATCGCGTGGCGGCGCTAAATACAACGAAACAGCCATGACAGTTGGCACTCAAACTATTTATGTCAGAAGCCTTGCAGCATTTGATATTAAAAACACCACAGGTGGTGGTTCGTACTACCCAGCCTTTATAGGTAAAAACAGTAAAGGTGAAACTGTGGCGATAATGAAGGGTTGTGCCAACATAACCATGAAAACACGCCCTCCCTCTGACAGGAATATTCAGGTCTGCCTGCTTGCCAGCCGAACAATAGTAACTATTAGAGAAAGCCAGTTTAACCCAACTCAACACTCGAAAAACCTGGATGACTGTAAATCTGAGCCGATTCAAGTCTGTGACTTGGCGACTCGCTCAATCATCACCGTCGACGCCCGCGATCTGGATACCACCAAGCACTCCAAGAACCTCGATGACTGTAAGCCAAAACCAATCGCGACCGCACTCTGCAGCGGCCTAATTGTCAAGAAAATCAATCGAACCGAAGTTGAACTTCAGGCTGCCGCTTCGACCGCTAACGGCGCCACAATAAACTCCTATACTTACACCATCAGAAATCAAGATAACAAAGAGGTGTTCCGACGCACCGTTACAACGCCGGACGCAAGAAACTCCATCAGAGCAAGTGTAGCCGACACCGGTCAATACAAGGCCGAAGTGACTGTTTCAACTAGCCTTGGAAGTCGAACGGCGCAAGCCTGTCAAGACAACTTCACTATCGAGCCCGTCGAACGCTGTCCACTTAACCCGAGCCTACCGATTGGCGACCCTGACTGCCAGCCGTGTCCAGCCGATCCAATCCTATGGGTTAAGGACGAAGACTGCGCCGCAAAGGTTATCCGCAACAAGGAGGCGACAAATCTCACTGTGGGTAAAAAAGCGGAAGACGTTGTCGCCAAAGCCAGTGATCGCATCGAGTATGTTTTGACGGCCAGAAATGATGGCAAGGCAGCAACAACCTTCGACATAGAAGATGACCTAAGTGACATCATGGAATACGCTACCCTATCAAATCGCGGTGGTGGCGACCTAAATGAATCAACCAAAGTTCTGTCATGGAAAAATGTCACACTTCAACCCGGAGAAGAGCAAAAACGTAGCTATGTCGTGCAACTTAGCAGCCAGATATCCGCCATGTCTCGAGGCACTAGCGACCCTAGCTCCTACGACTGCCAAATTATCAATACCTTTGGCGATACCGTAGAGGTCGAGGTAGACTGTCCTGCACCCAAGATTATTGAACAAGTGGTGCCAGAGTTACCGAAAACCGGCCCCGGCGGCAATATGATTTTTGGTGGACTTCTGGCTGGGATCGTAACCTTTCTTTACCTACGCACTCGCCAGTTAGATAAAGAGGTCCGGCTCATCCGCCGCGAAGTAACCGCTGGAACAATTTAGGAGGAAGAAGTGGTAGAAAAAATAAACGCCAACTCACCAGAGCAAGCACGTAAATTTGAATCGCTGGAAAAAGCGGGTGCAGAGAGAAGTGCTGAGCTACAGGAACAGCTAAACGACAATCGAGAATCTGGCCCCGAAGCTGACCAAGAACAGCTCAGTGAGGCTCGTCACGAGGCCCTAGAGCTAGCTCAGCCCGTCGAAAAGGAGCTATCCAAGAGTCCAGAAAAGACAAAGGAAAGACCCCGCCACAATCGACCAACCAAAAAAGACTTGGATGCCAACTTCCAGCGCTCAATGGACCACATTAGAAAGGATATGAGTCCGACTAGTCGAGCCTTCAGCAAGATCATCCACAACCCTGCAGTCGACAAAATAAGCGAGGCTGTAGCAAGCACTGTAGCCAGGCCAAATCTTATCCTCGCAGGTGGCCTGGGCACTCTAATACTCTGCACGGCCGTCTACCTATTGGCCAAGCGCTACGGTTATGTCCTATCAGGATTTGAAGCTATTGGCACCTTTCTGCTGGGCTGGGCTATCGGTGCAGTTATTGAATTTGCACGTGTTGGATTCAGTAATCAGAGAAACAGGTAGACTTGTGGCTCTGCCACATCCCCTAGCGTAGCTTGACGGTTATCTCTTCGTCAGCCTGAGAACCACCCCTCAAATCCAGGTGGTTTTTTGGCTCTTTTGGCAAAGCGTCAAGCTCTGCCTGCATCTGCTCAGCGATTGTCTGATTGCTCTGATCAGTAGACGGTATTGGCGCCGGCGTAAACGACCCCTTATTTTCGGGGCTCTTTGCTACCGCTTGATTTGGAGCGGCAGGCGTCGCGACAGGACCAGTTGAGCCCGTCGCAGATGCTTGGACGGGGCTTGATGCACTAGCTATCGGCCTGGCGCCCTGACTCCCGCCCAACTGCTGTCGCTTAGCTAGCCACTCGTCGAGAAATGATCCGCTCGACTTAGTATTAGTCTTTGGACCGGGTGCGCTCGCCCTGGGCGTATTCTTATTTTGGCCCAATCTCTCAAATATCTCCTTTTCAACTGCCGCTCGAGGACGACCATACTTAGCGGCCGATAGACGAATCAACGCATCACGAAGCTGCTTATTCATCGTTCCCATTGGCGGCACCCAATTCATGCTAAATGGAGCTGATGGAACATTATCAATCATCACCGTTGCAATTGACTGAAAATTCGGCAGCTTCGTTAAGTCGTCTACGTCAAAAACCGGCTGAAACTTCTTAACCATCAGCTCGGCGTCAGTCACACCAATTCGCCCAGAAATCACCGTACCAACGTTACCAATCACCGCCTCTCGTATCTTATCTGTCAGCTGCGTCATGAACTGGTTACCCATAATTAAACTCAGACGGTACTTCCTTGCCTCTGACATAATTGATTCAAAACTATCGGTCGCAAAGTTCTGAAACTCATCAACATACAGCGAGAAATCGACTCGCTGATCTTCCTCGATTCTCGCCCGAGCCATTGCTGCCGCCTGGAATTTCATTACAAAAATAATTCCTAGCAACCTGGAGTTCAACTCACCCATCTTTCCCTTAGACAAGTTAACTAGTAGGATTTTCTTGTTATCCATGATGTCTTTTAAATCAAAGCCCGATTTGGTTTGGCCGATAATATTCCTCATCGCGTCATTTGATATGAACGGACCAAACTTCGAAACCACCCAAGCTATCACCTCCCCAGCTTCATTTGAGCGCTGAGACGCCGGAAACTCCTTGGTCCAGAAATCTATCACCTGCTGATCTTTTACATATCTCAACTTAGACCTGACAAACTCAGGATCAATCAGGCACTTTGGTATGTCGATAAAAGTACCGCCCTGGGGGTCGGCCATTAAAAGTAGCGCACAGTTACGGAAAATGTGCTCTAGTCTTGGCCCGACAATTCCGGTATGACCCGGGTCATACAGACTATAGAGCATATTTATTGCCTCTTGAATTAGAAAGTCCTTCTGGTCAGGATGATCGTACTCAAACATATTTAAGCCAATCGGGTTAGACATATCGCCAGGATTAAAATAAATAATATCTTCTACACGCTCTTTTGGCACCTTGCCAAGCAATGACTCTACCAAATCACCGTGCGGATCAATAAAGGCAAAGCCTCGGCCGTCCATCATATCCTGGTAGGCCATATTTTCTTGCAAAACTGACTTACCAACACCAGTTTGACCAATTATATAAACATGTCGGCGGCGATCTTTTGGCGCAATCCGAATCGGCTTCTTGGTGCCGCGAAACTCGTTATAGCCTATCAATACGCCCTCTTCCATTGTATCGGTTGGCCCATCCACCTGCTTAGACATCTGACGCTTCACCTGGGCATTTGGTATAGCGCTGCTGCTTGGTAGATGAAACAAAGTCGCCATCTCAACACTGTTGAGGATAGTCTCGTCGGCCTCCTGAGGGAAAAACCGCATAATATACGCGGTAACCATTTCTTCAACATTGCGAGTCATTGCAAACTTAAAGCCGTTGTTTCGCGCTGAATCAAATAACGAGAAAGCTGAAACAATATTGCTTAGTAGCGCCTGCGATCTAGCTGCTGTGTTAGAAGACACCACTACACGAATTAGTACTTCGTACGCAGGATAGCGAGTTTTCGCCTCTATCGCCTCAATCTCCGCCCTATCCAACGATGAAAGTTGCTTGTCATCATCCTTTTGGCCGTCACCTCTACTTTCTGGCGGCTTCCATAGCGCCTCCAGCAAGTCGCCAGACAGAGCACCGCCTAGCAAACCTTTCTTGGTCTTGCCCTTCTGTTTATTTGATGTGTACTCCTCGGCTTTTTGCGACCAACCCGATTTAGCTGGCCTCAACATAAACTGAACACCAATACCATCATCCTTTGAAACTGCGGAAAGCGCATTCAGCAAAGCCATTGAAGCATCCCGCTTCGACTCTTCGTAGGTTGCAATAGGGTGGATATAGGATTTCTTTAATGTAAACTCTCCACCGATAGTGCCACTCAACTGCCCGGTTGGGTTAAAAATGTTGGTCTCTTTTACTTCTTCAAGTCTAGCCGACGGATAGGCAGAAGCTATGGCCTGTCGGATCATCTCCACTAGTACAGTCGGCACAACCACGTAGTAGCGGACTAGGCCATTATCAACCATAATTTCAAATGAGATGTGTCGCTGTCCGTACATCTTACTCTTGAACCCAGAGGTGGCGGTACTTGAAATAATGTTGTACATAACTTGAGCCTGAGAAAGCTCCTCGTCAGTCAAGTCTCGCTTATCTCGGCTCTTGCCATCAATATCCTCACTTGTCGGCGGCAAGTGAATCAATAACGGCACCATCTTGAGTCCGCGCTCGTAATTTTTCGCCTCCCTAAGCATTTTTCGATACTGATAAAAAGTCACCGTTACGCCGGCGCCGATAATAGCCAAGACTAAGAGGGTGAGAATAATTACGCCAGTCATACTTTAGTTGCCCCTATGCTCGTTGCTCTCACCGATTTCTCTGTTGTGCCGCTTTTTCAAATAATCTGCCTGCAGAGCTGCGATTGCCCTCGCCTGCTCATATGGGTTGCCCTTTGTTAGCGCAATAACTTTCTTCGCCTTGTCCACCCACTCCTTCTCGATCAAATCATCATCGGCCGCAATCGCTGGCAAGTCAACCACTGGGCTATTGGCTGGCGCTGAAGTGTCGGAAGGTGCTGGTACCTGAGGTAGGGCAACATTCGGCGCAGCAATCGTCGGCACCGTGTGCGAAGCCCTTGGCATTTGCTCGACCGAAGATGGCCTCTCGGGATTTGGCATCTTCTCTGGAGTGCGAGCCGTACCGTCAGGAAAATACTCAATACCCCCAGGAATTTGGGGCATCTGCTCAGTACTTGGACGCACCTGCGGCAGCTCAGGATTCATAACCCCAATTGTATCACGGCACCACTGAAAAGCCTATGCTTGAAACTAGTTAAAATCGACGTGATATGTAAAACAAACCTAGGGCCTGAAACAATACTAAAAGCAGTATCTCGGTCACCCTGACCATGCCTACTGACTGCATCCCCAACAGAATCACCGGTGCCAAAGCGATAAAGCTTGTATAGTAGTATATCTTTCGCGCCGACATGCTCTCTAGTCGCGCTAGCCACTTGCCCTTTTTTACTAGCCCCGAAAGCGAATCAACCAAAAACACCAGCAGCAAGTAAATTGCTGCTGCGTTAAATATATAAATCAAAACAAAAAAAGCCAGCACGCCTACCGGGCCGACCATTTGCGGTGTTGTCAACTGTAGCATCAACAGAGCTACAATTAACGCGATAATTCCAATGCCTGCAGCTACTCCTCTTTTCATATCTTCCTCACTATCTCACACTCACTCGCTGCGATTCAAGAGAGCCCGAGCGACAAGCCATAAATGAACCAGATAGCACACCATCCGCCGCTATAAATAACTATTAGGCGCGGGTGCCAGGGTTCGACCTGCCGCTCAAGGCAACTGACCGCTCCTTTTCAGGAGCATAGTCCTTGTGTGACGTTCCTCACACACCCAGTTTTATCGCTGCCAAAGGTTGTCAAGGATTTGCTGGGTGCGTGGTACTAGACCACACGCGCTCGATACCGACCAAATGTCGGCAGAGCTTCATTGGCTGCCATGGGCGAGCATAGTAGCCTTCAGCAGGCTAAGTGCTCAGCGCTATCGCAGCCGATCGATTCTGCCGAATCATTCATTGGTGGTTGAACGATTCTTTTTTGTTAAGGTTTTTGGCTTTTTTGTTTTTATCAAAAGCGTGACTTCATATTAGCATGAGCTTTAATTTTGGTCAAGAGCCTGAGCATGAATATTTTATGTAATATTTACAATAATAGCACTGTTGTAAAAATTATCATCTGTTATTAACACAGTCAGATACTATACCTATGTTGTTTTTATTACAATATCATAGCTATTATATGTACGTTGTTTGGGCAGTTTTTCTGACAACGCCTGAATTTTACGGTATCGCGAAACCATTATTGCTAGATATTTCGCCTCGCCCGCCAGTCAATCCGTCGCTCGCTAGTCGGCCGCATCAGCCGAGAGACTTTCTTAACATTAGCGTTGACAAAAACAACCATATACTGCATAGTTATAATTACTAGTCAAAGGCTGGACCACCTGCCTTACTAGTTGCACATAAGCAAGCAGGCCAGACTATCGCGAAAGTGAGAACCATATGAGCGAAACATCCTTCGATCCTCGAGACATTGATAGGTTTGAGGATTTTGCTGATCGCGTCAGCACAATGAACAATCCCCTTCGGCCCAACGAGGATCCCGACAAGCTTGTCATCGAGACCGGCGCGTCAGCCAGCGAGAGGAGCATCTTGCAGTCGCAGTACCCTCTCTATGACCGTTGCTAGTTCATATATATATCGTGCAGTCCCGAGGCCCCAAGAAGTGCCAAGGGGCTGCACCCAAATCTGCAGTCTGCCTGCTAAAATTCACATCAATCCATCCACAGAAAGAGAAGAGCAAGTGTCTACCTTTGGTGGTAACGAAATCGTTCACGTTCCCCGAAAAGAAACAGTGATGATCGATCTGGCATCGGACTCCGGCCTCAACCACGAAACTGGCCAGCGCATTATCGTGCTGTCTACTGACCGCCAGCTTCACTCAAGACGTTCCGGTGGCTTCTCGGTCAACGCATATAGCGGCTACCGAAGAGATCGGCTAGATACGCCCCTACTGAAGCACGTCCTCAGGAACTTCTTTCCCAACGACAATGGCATCGAGCAAATCGACGTCAGGACACACCAACTCGTCTTTCGGTGCAACAACACCACCAATCCCTCGGTAATAATTGAGGTGATCCTAGAGGCCGCAAAGACTGCTGGCTATGATGTCGAGCTGGCCTAGCTAGCAGAGGTGGGGGGTGAGACAGCCTCAACCCCCACCTTCACATCAATGGATGGATTGATGAAGTAACCTAAGACTCACCCGAGCCAGGGCTCGTCTTTACATACTTTTAATTGACATTTATTTTTTATAGTACTATGATATGCGAATACTCGCCCATTTATTGGGCCTGAGTAAGCACCATCATCCGCCAAGTGAAAGAAGTTGGGCTATGTCTACAAAGAAGAAGGCGCGGCCAGAGACACCCGTTAGGTCAATCGACCTGTCTGTTCGAGTCCTGCACTGGGCAAACGCCCTAGTGATCACGCTTTCGGAAGATATATATTCCGCCACCGACGACAGATCGCTGTCTGTTCGAGTCCGCCATGAAAGGTGGTGCCCGCACAACAGCCACCGCCAGAACCTACTTGACACCAACCCCCTACTCTACCGGCTACTTGAAAAGGTGACTCGTGAAGACCTTGGGGTTGACTTGGTGCACGTACACACCAACACCCTAACAATCTATCTAGATGGTCCGAAAAACGCCTGGGAGATTGCCAGGGCCGGAAATGAGATGAGACAGGCTCTAAAAAGGGCCCAGGCAAGGCTCCTGATGGAGATCGAAGCAGCCATCTTTTCGGCCGGCTACCAGCTGACAGAAAAAGGCGTGACCGAGATTAGCAGGGTCGTTTGGCGTCTGTCGCGATAAAAGTCCAGGCGGGGGTGTGGCCATGCCCGCCTCCGCCTAGACCCCTCACTGGCGGACTGATGGTATAGCCTCCATAGCTGTCGTAGCTATGCTGATGAGTCCAAAAGGACGAAAGGCCAAACACTTTAACTATTGACTTTTTATCATAAATACCGTTTAATGATATAGGTTACAGGTGCGCCTATCAGAGAAAGGAAGGCCATGGAACATCCCCTGGATAACCGAAGCAAAGGTGCTTCGCAAGATCACCCCACGGGTGACGGCACACTCATTGCCGACGTCAGAATGTATGCCCTTGTGGTGACGGGGCGACTAAAGAGATGGGTGATACGACTCATGTCCCCACGGGAGACATATGTCACTCACAATCACCCCAGTGTCCAGCCCAATGACAAGCTCGTCGAGGGTGGCACCCGCGGAGGCATCGTACCCGAACCTCCCCACTACAGGTAACAGGCACCTGCGACCCCGCCCCGGCTAACCATGCCGGGGCATTAAACTTGTCAGCTATATTCAATTTGCTAAAGTGGACACTAAGGAGTTTCAGACGCTAAAGCAATCAAAAGAGTAGCTTAGTCTCAGTGATTATCACGGTGCTATTGGCAATCGGTGTGACCACCCTGGCCAACTGCATAGTTACTCAAGATGGTATAGCAAATCAGGTCATAGCGTCGTCAAACAACAAAGAACAGCCCGCCACTCAATCGAGCGGCAGCCCCAACGACAGTTGGGTTGACTCGTAAGCCCCTGCCTAAATTAGACAAATAATACACATATAGCGCCCCATCTAATCACAGTCACGCTAACTACCCAAAATATATAATCGAGCATAAAAGTTATCCACAGAAACTAGAGAAAATCGTAGTATTTTTTACTTAAATATTACTTGAAAAAGTGTTGACATAAACGTTTTCACAGCTTATTATAGGGGTAGCTTCTGAATAAAAAAGTTATCCAACACTTACAGGAGCCAAAAATAAACAGAACGCATAAAAACTCCACTTAAAACAACCACTACTCGCAGGTGGTTGTTTTTTTGTTTAGCCAAACCCAGCAAAAAAGCCCGACTATCTCAGAGTCGGGCGCTTTTGCTGGTGGAGCTGCCGGGCACTGCCCCCGGGTCCAAATGGTAACTGGTTATTCGTCTACAAGCTTAGGCTATCTTAAGGGCTTTACAACTCATCTAACTAAAAAACAGCCGCAAATGTTAGAGTTGTTGCGTGGAGAGAGTCCCGAATCTACGCCACTGCGCGTAAAATTCAGCAAGTAACATAGATATAACACCCCTTATGCCCTATGTTACCTGGGCACAGAGATGGCTGTTAGCTAGGCTACAGCTGGCGCAAAAGCACGAACCTGGAAAAGGCTCGCGACCTTGCTAGCAAAATTCTTTGCAATTAAAAGTATACGTATCGTGTATGGTCGACTTGCAAAATAACCTGTTAATGTCCAGTTGTCGAAAGCTATGTCAGCCCCGTCACCACTTCTTATTATACCACATTCGGCCTTTCAAATTGACTACAGCTATGGTTTACTATAATCACTATGGTGGGACGAGTAATGTCAGCTACCCCTCTAGGCTTCTTCGGCCAGCTTATAGATGTTGAGGGTGACTTATCTAGTGGCCTACCCAATCTACAGATCGTTGGACTGGGCAATAAGGCAATCGACGAAGCCAGAGACAGAGTCAGGAGCGCCATCAAAAACTCTTTGCTTGATTTTCCCAAGGGCAAGATAGTTATCAATCTGGCTCCCGCCGAGCTCCCAAAGGACGGCACCCAGTTCGATTTACCTATCGCCCTAACCATCCTAAGCCTTGGAGGACTGCTATCCACCGAAAACCTAAAGGATGCCCTGTTTGTCGGTGAACTGGCGCTAGACGGCAGCATTAGACCAATAAAATCTGCAATATCGGCCGCTGAAACAGCTAAGAACCACGGCATTTCAACGGTCTACGTACCGTTTACGAACGCCTATCAGGCTCAGCTAATTGATGGCGTTACGATTATGCCGGTCAAAGACCTCAAGAGCCTTTTTCTACACCTCAAAGGAGAAGCAAGAATAGAGCCTATAGAACCAAAGCGAGCCCCTCAGAGGCTCCGGGGCGGCAGCGAAATCATCATCGACGACATACGCGGTCAAGAGCAAGCCAAACGCGCCGTGGCTATTGCAGTAGCCGGCAGGCACAACCTTTTACTGTCTGGCGCACCCGGCTCAGGCAAGACCATGCTAGCTCGGGCGCTTAACGGCCTCTTACCGCCTCTGGAAAATCACGAAATAATAGAAGTAACTAAGCTGCACAGCCTGGCCGGGGAATCGATTGATGATGTAGTCACGGATAGGCCTTTTCGCGCACCCCATCATACAGCCAGCCGCACCTCCATAGTCGGCGGTGGCACCAAAGCACTACCGGGAGAGATCTCACTTGCTCATCATGGCACTTTATTCCTTGACGAGTTGCTCGAATATCCACGAAGTGTCCTAGAGTCACTCCGCCAACCCCTAGAAGATCGCACGATATCTATTAGCCGGGCTCAAGGAAAGTATCAATATCCAGCCGACTTCCTCTTTGTCGCCACCATGAACCCCTGCCCTTGCGGCTACTATGGCGATGCCGAAAAAGCCTGTACTTGCTCTGCTCATCAGATTATTGCCTACCAAAAGCGCCTATCTGGCCCGCTTCTGGATCGAATAGATTTAACGGTAACCGTTGCCCGAGTTCCTCACGACGAATTATTTAGTAAAAAAGAGCTGACAAATTTACAACAGAAAAGCTACCAAGCCATGATCTTATCGGCATTCAAATTACAGCATAACAGATACAGGAGTGGTCATAATTACAACGGAAATCTGAGCAGCAAGTCTGTCGAGCGTTTCATCCCCCTATCCGACGACACTAGAGCCTTTTTGCTATCTGCCGCAAAAAAGCTCGACCTGAGCGCCCGCAGCTACTTTAAAATCATCAAGGTAGCTCGCACTATCGCCGACCTAGATAACGAGCCCGATGTCGGCAAGCATCATATCGCCGAAGCCCTTCAGTACAGACAAGTTTCAGCTGCATAAATAGAACCCTTGTGGGGACCTGAGAAAATATCTAGAGGGGCCTCTTGAAAATAAATGACATTTTTGGTAAAATAACTGATGAAACAAATTATAACGACAAACGCTCACAAAGGAGAGTTCGGCGATTAACAAATCAACCCGTATCAACGGAGCAATCCGTGCCCGCGAACTGCGCGTTATTGGCGCAGACGGCGAACAACTAGGTATCATGTCACTAAGTGATGCCCTGCGAGCCGCCGAAGAAGCAGGATTAGACCTCGTGGAATTTTCACCCGACGCTAACCCGCCCGTAGCAAAAATCATTGACTGGGGTAAGTACCAGTATCAAAAGATGAAGGATCAGCAGCGCAGCAAACGTGCAGCCAAAACCAGCGATCTTAAGCAAATGCGATTCGGGCTCAAAATTGGCTCTGGTGACCTCGACGTCAAACTCCGCAAAGTCCGTGGCTTTTTGGCCGACGGCAACAAGGTCCGCCTACAAGTAGTCTACAAAGGACGCGAGATGGCCCATAAAGAGATCGGATACGCGCTGATGGAAAAAATCACCGAAATGCTCTCCGAGGAAGCAATTGTTGAACAGCAACCTCAGATGGCAGGACGCAATCTGAGCGTGGTAATAAGGAGTAAATAATGCCGAAACTAAAGACCCACAAGGGCACTGCCAAGCGAATCAAGCTGACCAGCTCTGGCAAACTAACCCGACGTCGCGCATTTGGCGGTCACATGCTAGCCAAAAAGTCGAAAAGCCGAAAGCGCGCCATCAATCAACCAGCAACCGTAACCGGCTCAATGGCAAAAAATGCCAAACGAGCCCTAGGAGTATAGTTCTATGCGAGTAAAACGAGGCGTTACCGCTCGAGCAAAGCACAAAAAAATCCTTAAAGCAGCTAAGGGTATGCAGCACAACCGCACCCGAAGCTTCCGCATGGCCAAACAGGGTGTTATTCGCGCCCTACAGTACGCCTACCGCGACCGACGAAACAAGAAGCGCGATCTACGTGCTCTCTGGATCACTCGTATCAACGCAGCAGCCAGACAAGAAGGCACAACCTACGCCAAGCTTATAGCCGGCCTCAAGGCCAAGAACATTGAGCTTGACCGCAAGGTGTTAGCTGAAATTGCCGTCAAGGAGCCAAAGGCCTTTGCCGCTATCGTTAAAGAAGCAGTGGCCTAATACAGCTTTAACTACAAGTAAAAACCCGCCTCTTTCGAGAAGATGCGGGTTTTTACTTGGCAGCCCACCGATAAGCCGGGTTCTGTCGAGGGCGATCATCTATCTAATTCACCTGTTACCAGATGACTCAAGCGGTTATCGGCCTGCGAGCGGACAGCTCTTTATGCAGACCTCCTTGCAGTCGACAGGGTTTACCTCTCCGCCATGTCACCATGGCAGACTGTGAGCTCTTACCTCACTCGTTTCACCTTTTCCCGGACACCGTAGCATCGGGGTAGTTTCGTTTCTGTGGCACTTTCCCTAGAGTCACCTCCGGTCGCTGTTAGCGACTGTCGTTGTCCTACACTGCCCGGACTTTCCTCTTGACCCAAGCCAAGCGATCACCTAGTGGACTGCTATAAAAATTATATCACGTTCAAGCTCTTTTGCTGATCGAGTGTTCGATTGACCATACCGTCAGCCAGCCTATTCATCTCTCGCGGCACATGCGTAAACTTAACTTTCTTAAAATGAGCTACTAAATCCCTTACTCGCTCGTTAACCGGCCATAGTTCACGATTTTTTATCTTGTACACACCCTTGAGTTGGTTGGCCACAAGCATACTGTCTACCTTCACCTCTACCTCATCGACTCCTAAGCGCACTGCCGCCTCAAGACCCAACCGCACCCCATGGTACTCAGCTTGATTGTTGGTGGTTATGCCCAAATACTCGCCGCCCTGATCAATAACCTGATCGCCCCGCAGGATGACATAGCCTGCCGCCGATGGACCGGGATTACCCCTGGAACCCCCATCGGAGTAAACTACCAAAGTACTTCCACCGCTCGCCCCAGAGTTCTCGCGGGTATCATCCAGGCTATCTGCTGCGCGCGAGGAGTTGGCCCCAAGTACCAACTGGCTGACTTCGGTTATTGCCGCGGTGTCTAGCTTACCAAAACTATACCAAACGTATTTATCATAGTGACCACTGAGCACTATGCCCCTTTTCTTCTTTCCTATAAAAGCTCGGTAGACAATTACTGCGTATTGAATTGTTCGGTCGTCACTGTCTGTATAGGTTACAACATCTTCGAGCTGCAAATTTAATCGATCAACTATTCCTAAACTAGACTCCAGGTAGCGGCGCGCGGCATCTTCAGGCTGCTCAGACGCCAACACTCGTCCGCCCGGTAGTTCATATTTTCCCAAAATAGAAGGACGCCCTTCCGCTCGGCGAACCAGCAGCGTTCGGTCGTCACTGATTAAACGTATTCTAACTGATATTCTTTGGATCATATTTTTCTCTTGTGGTCGGGGCGACTGGACTTGAACCAGCGACCTCACGGCCCCCAGCCGTGCGCGCTACCAGACTGCGCCACGCCCCGATAAATCTCCCTATAGATATACGAAAAAGCCCTAGAACGCTTGCCGAACACGTGATATTCCCCGCATAACTGCAAGGTGGGTGCTCGCAAAACATTGCAACAGCAATGAATCATTAAAGCTCCCTATCATATGATGTTAGGAAAATCATATGTGCCCAGCGCCCGCCTAGGGCTACTCTTATTATACACCTAAACGAAATATGAATTCAAATAGGCTAATGATTGACTGAATTGATGTCGACATAATCGCACCGATCAGCGATCCGCCTAGTAGCACTATTGCAAATACCACAAAAAGGCCGTACTGCTCAATCCGCTCCATCACCCTACGCACCACTTCAGGCGCCAAGGCGTATAGAGCCCGAGAGCCGTCTAGCGGCGGTATTGGCAGCATATTAAAGACAAAGAACCCGAGGTTCACGCTAATCGTCGTTAAGACAACCACTCCTAGGGGCGTATTCTCAATGCCGGACGCAGAAATTACACCCGTAACCACCCCCACTCCAAAGGCAAAAAAGGCAATCAATAAGTTCGTCAGCGGACCAGCTAATGCGACCAGGGCCGCACCCCATTCACCGTAGCGCAATCGATGAGGGTTAAAAGGCACCGGCTTTGCACCACCGAATATTGGACCGCCCATAATCGCTAACACCAAAGGCAGCAAAATGGTTAAAAACGGGTCAATATGCTTGAGCGGATTTAGCGTCAAGCGCCCCTCGGTCTTAGCCGTATCATCGCCAAGAAAATAGCCCATGAAGGCGTGCATCGCCTCATGAAGCGTCATTGACACTAGTATTACCCCGAAAACTGTCAATATACCCTGTAAATCCATATCCTATATATTATACCACCTTGACTAAGCACGCTCGCTAGTATACAATACAAAAGATTGATTAAAATTAACGTAGAGAGAGAACGATATGGCATCACGATGCGAACTTACAGGTAAAGGCAAGCAGTCTGGCAACAACGTCAGCTTTTCTTTGCGACGCACCAAGCGCGTTTTTAAGCCTAACCTACAAAAGAAGACCTTTATGGTCGACGGCCAAAAAGTCACCATGACTCTGAGCACCCACGCAATTCGTACCCTTAAGAAAAAGGGTCTACTGGGTCAGCCAACTGGCGCTGCAAACTAGTTTTTGCAAGCTCTAAAAACACCCGATAACATTTCGGGTGTTTTTGTTTTTTAATTTACCGGCAACTAGACGAAGCCTAGCTTCTCGAGATTTTTATAACTGTCAGCTGCTCAGGGACACTTGCCTCGCCCTTCACCTTGAACTTAGGGCCAGCCTCAACTACTCCCGCCCCCAGCTCTTTAACAAATACCTCAAAGTCATCTTGAGGAACCTCGTAGCTTAGTCCAGAGTCTGCGTAGTGCACGGGGATAACGGCCCTTGGCTCAATCTGACGAATCATGGCGGCCGCGTCCGTACCATCAAGCGTATATCCATTACCGCCGACAGGAATGACAACCATATCGACTACCCCAATGGACTCTAGCTGGTCGTCCCCAAGGGGCGACGCCACATTACCAAGAACTGCTAGTCGCACGCCACCAATAGTAACGCGGTAAATCGTCGCTTGATTGCCCTGTTCTACGGTGTCAATATGCCTCCTTGCCGGAATGCCGATTAGTGCCACATCCCCAGCCTCGTATTCACCGGGACCATGAAACATCAATCGAGGTGAGGCGCCCTCCACTGCGAATCTATCTTCGGTCAAGACCTCTATGTCGCCGTTAACCGAAACATCTTTACCACCAGCTACTGATACCCTTGGGTCAAAAACGACTCGCGTCTTCTTTGAGGTTAAAACAACCGAGTTAGCGCCCTTATACTCAATATCAAACATTACCTATCTCCTTCTTCATTTGTCAGTATACGCTCCGTATCCACCAATACCGAACATGCACCATTTATAATCTCTGAAATAAACTTATCCCTGACACTCATCCTATAGTAAAAATCATCATAAGAGAGCACCGTGTAATTAATCGACCGGCCTTCGGCCTTTTCAACCGTCTTGATAAAGGCCGAAACCTTCGACTGGGGCGTATTGCCCACCAATAGCAAATCGACATGGCTTGCCGACCCACGCACAAGCACTCCAGCCGCAACAGCTAGGCGTATACCAGCCAGTTTTACCAAATCATCGTGCCAGCTGACCACCGACTGCTTAGCGACAGTAGCCGACTTCTTTGCGCGCACATCTCCAAAAATCTGACGAAGCGGCTCAAAGTGTTCGTACTGCTGGTTTACCGTATAGTAGAGCTTGTTGTCAGCGCTATCAGATAGAATTATACCGACTGAGAGCATATTGGCCAGTTCTCGGCGCACAGAATTAATCTGTTCATCAATTAGTCGGGTAATTTCACGCACATAAAACGATTTTTCAGGATTGCTCAAGAACAGGTGCAGTAATTTCACCCTTGTCTTTGAACCAAATAGTGCGTCAATCATGTTTATATCCCCTATTCTCCTCTGGAGGTATTGTAGCACAAATCTTAAAGCTGCGACAAGCGTGCAGACAAATAGTGCTCACAGCTTTCGAGCGTCCCCCAGATGACATATGGATTTCGTCGCATCCAAGTCATTTGACGCTTAACCAGCTGGCGATCGGCGACGATAGTTTTATCGATAAATTCTGTCTCGGCGATCTGACCAAGCATAAGTTGCCGAGCTAGCCGATAAACATTACCTGTCATCGCCTCGCTCGTCCAGCCGTATTTTTTGCCCAATACTGTTGCTTCCTCGACAACGTTATTCAAAAATAGTTGTTCAGCTCTAATAGCAATCCTTTTGTTCATCGTCTGCTTGTCTGTTGTTATTCCGACTACAACCGTATTGTTTATGGGCTTCGCTCGCCTCTTGGTGCTTATGCTTGCGCGCTCAATTGCCCGGACAAGATGACGTCGGTTGCTCTGGTTTTCGGGCAGCTCAATGTTGTTATTTAGACAATATAACTGAAGAGTTTTTGTACTCATACTCTCCAGTTTTTCACGCTTATCTTTTTCCGCCTTGGGACCAAATTGAAAATCAAACAATATCGAATCGACGTACAGACCCGTACCACCGACTAGAAATGGCACCTGGCCACGCAGGCGGATTTCGGCAATCTTTTGCTCAGTATACCTTTTAAAGTCTGCGGCAGTAAAAACCTCACCCGGTTCCACCAAGTCAATCCCCCAATGCCTCACCCTTTGCTGATCAAGCCGACTCGGCTTCGCAGTTCCGACATTCATACCTCTATAAACTGTTCGACTATCGGCACAGATTATCTCACCGCCGTACTTCTCAGCCAAGTTAACCGCTAGACTAGTTTTGCCGCTTGATGTTGGGCCAATTATTACCACTAGCGGCTTTACATCTCCGGTCGCCATCGTCGCTCCACAAAGTCAGTTATTCGGTAGTTCGCCACCTTAAAACCCTCGGCTTCTAGCGCAGCTCGGTGACCATCCTTACCGCCATAATAACCGCTCGCGCACTCACCCAGCCTATTCACCACCCGATGCCAAGGTAGCTCAGTTGGGCCGAAGTGAGCTAGCCCCCCCACCTGCCTTGCGGCATACGGGCGGCCAGCCAATGCCGCGACGTCTCCATAGGTCATCACCTTGCCCTGAGGTATCTTGGCAACAATCTCATACACCGACTGCCTAAAACTCATCACATACTCTTTAGGTAATCACCCAGCTGAGACAATCGTAACTTTTCTTCACCACTTTGAGTCCTAATGCTCACCTCGCCAGCCTCCTTGTCCTTCGGGCCAACAATTAGCTGCACAGGTATTTTCATGCTAGTAGCTTCTCTGATTTTCTTGCCCAAAGATTCGTTTCTGCTGTCAACTGTGTAGCGAAGTTCGCTGTACTTGACCGGCGTCATCAAGACAGTTTCGGCCAAAACAGATTTAATGTCACTTACATAATCCAGCACTGTGTCATTAATCGTCAGGATTCTCAGTTGCTCCGGTGCCGCCCAGAACGGAAACCAACCACCGGTATGCTCGATGAATACGCTCAAGAAACGCTCGACCGATCCAAGCAATGCGCAGTGAATCATTACCGGCTGGGCCATATCGCCACCCTCGGCGGTATACTCAAGGCCAAATCGCTCGGGCTGAACAAAGTCCAGCTGCACCGTCGCGACTTGGTGCTCGCGACCAATCGCATCGGTTGCCATAAAATCGATTTTTGGACCATAAAAGGCAGCTTCGCCCTCCTGCTCAAAATACTCTAGACCATTAGCTTCGACTGCCGACTTAAGTTGCGACTGTGCCGACTGCCACAACTCCAGGTCACCCAAATATGCCTCCGAATCATCTCGGTAGCTCAAGCGAACCCTTAGCTTCATGCCAATAGTTTGATAAAGCTCACCCGCCGCACCAAGCAGGTTATTTATCTCCTGCTCTATTTGATCGGGTCGGCAAAACACATGGCTATCATCTTGAGTCAACGAACGCACTCTGTTCAGTCCGCCGAGCTCCCCTGTCTTTTCGTCACGATAATCGGTAGTCGTTTCAAGATAACGCACCGGCATATCACGATAACTTCGTGGCCGTGAGGCATATATTTGTGTATGATGCGGACAGTTCATTGGCTTCAAGGCCATCTCGTCACTGGTTTCCTGGCTTTTGACCAAAAACAGCTCTTCGCCAAACTTTGCCCAGTGCCCGGAGGCCTCATATAGCTCTTTCTTAGTTATATGGGGAGTCCAGACTTTTTCAAAGCCATAGCTCTGACGCAGCTGATTTGAGTACTGGGCAACCATGTCTCGTAACACTGTGCCACGAGGAGTAAACATCGGCAAGCCCACCCCAACAAGCGGCGAAACGGTATAAAGATCCAGGTCTCGGCCAAGCTTGCGGTGATCACGCTTCTTAGCCTCCTCGAGCATATATAGATGGGCGTCCAGCTCCTCCTTTGTCGCAAAAGCCACACCGTAAAGCCGCTGCATCTGCGGATTCTTTTCGTTGCCTCGCCAATAAGCACCCGCCACACGCATGAGCTTAAACACTCCAACATCTTTGGTGTTTTCGACATGCGGACCACGACAAAGATCGACAAAATCTCCATTGCGGTAAAAGCCGACCGTATCAACGGCCGCGCCGGCCTCGGCAATTGTACCCATCTCATTAGCGTCGAGCTCTTTAGCCACAGTTGTGCCGCTGCGCTTCAGGTCATTTAATAGCTCCGCCTTGTATGGCTGACCTTTTTCAAGTGCCCACTCAATCGCTTCGTCGATCGGCAAGGTAAAATGCTCAAAATCCTGCTTTTCGCAAATAATCTGTCGCATGACTCGCTCGATCGTCTTAAACTCCTGTTCACTGATTTTTGTCTCACCAAGGTCAATGTCGTAATAAAAACCATTTTCGACGACAGGTCCAATTCCAAATTTTGCCTCAGGCCACAGTCGCTGCACTGCCGCCGCCATAATGTGCGCTAGGCTGTGACGCATCGCATGTAGTGTATCATTCATCTTCACTCTCCCTCTTCATTATGAGCCTAACAACAAGAGCGGCAACACCGCCAATCACCAGTATATATATAAACATCCCGAGTGGATATATATGTGTGTAGCCCCCCTCGCCACACATGGGACTAGACCGCTCGGTAGCCGCAAGCGGCCAACCGGTAATATGACTCCAGCCACCCCCAGCCAAACAACTCAGAACACCCATACCGGTGCCGGCATCACCCCTATATGCGTCCAAGCTCCACCTAGGCCCAACAACAAACGGAAACCCCTCCTCACCAGTCGACCACGAATAGCTCGTCTTGATACCAAACGCAAATATGCCGAAGCATACAACAGCAGCTACTATAACTGCAGTGGTCTTGATTTTAGACTTTCTCGACATATCCACTCCTTATGTATATAAAAAAACACGCCAATGAAATATACTCTCTAGCGTGCTTCGGTCCGCAGTGCGGAGGTTCCACCTTAGCATTTTCTCTTGCTCCGAGATTTTTACGTGCTCTCGCAGCCGCTTTCACGTGCTCGGCGGGTGGTTAATCCGCTTCTTCGCTTCAGATTTATCATACACCACCCCCACCCTTGTTGCAACTTCCCTCCCTGTTTGATATGATACTAAGGCTTGGGCGATTAGCTCATTTGGCTAGAGCGCCTCATTGACGTTGAGGAGGTGAGAGGTTCGAATCCTCTATTGCCCACCAAGCTGCTACATAAACTCCCCTTTCTTAGGGGAGTTTTTATTCCCCACCCACGTGAACTTATCCACATCTATTATTTGCGGTATTTTTACGCTTTATTCACCTCACGATATACATCTATGAATTCTGTTCCCTTGACTAATTTACAAGTTTGTGCTACCATAAGAAGTATGGAAACTAATTCCATAAGTCAGTCGCCAAAAATGGCGGCGAAAGAGTCGCAGTCGCTATTAAGCCAAGTAACTCTTCATTTCGAATATAATAAGACAATTCCTCAAGAGCGTGCCAGTCTTGGCGGCCGACAGGCTAGCCCAAGGCGATAAGCCCACTCCTAGGAAGTAACCGCAAAAACCTCCCGATATGGGAGGTTTTCCGCATACATCGAGACTTTTCCACTGGACTTTTGATTAGAGGTATGACAACATATTGATATGATTTGCATTAATTGTTTTCACGCAAAAACCTCAGTAGCCAACTCCCGCCCCCATCAGCGCCCCGCAGTTTGGCGTCGGCGTCGCTGCCATAATTGCGATACTGTATTTACGACCTACGAACGACCGTCCCTAGAAGACCAGCTAGTACTCGGGCCAGACAAAAAAAGTTCGCCCTTTAGCATCGGCAAGCTAACTATTAGTATCGCTAGGAGCTTTCAGCACGACAAGCAGCTGGCGGACACAAGCAGTTTTCACTTAGCTCAAACGGTTGAGGTCAAACTTTTAATGGAAGGAAAGCAGCTATCAACAGATGACATTGCTGCTCTCACCCACGCAACACTTAAGCAATTTGACCCGATTGCCGCCGTTCAATACGCAGCCCAACACGACCTAGTTACTTTGAAGCGTCGACCTGGGCGGCCTTCGTTTTCTTACGGTCGCGATTAACCTGATCTATCGTCATCTTTTCGGTTACATCAAACCGATCCAAGTACTTTCCAAAAAATAGCCTGGTTTGCGAATAAAAGGCCGCAGCCGAGCTATAGACAATAGCGGTAACCGGCATCAGCACCCACTGAAGCAGCATCCAGACGTTACGAGAGCGCTTGTAGCGTGCTGGTCGCGGCGGCAATAGCTTAAATGACGTAAAGATAGCCACCGCCAAACCAATCATCGCTATGCGCTGCAACAAGCTAACCGTATCGGGCAGTTGGTGTACGGCGACGCTACGGGCAGCCTCACTATTGATCAGCAGCGGCACCCAACCCCCAAAAGCCACCAGTATCGAAACGCAGGCTAAGGTAACATGCCCGTCAAGCAAGCGAATAAATCGACTAAAGCCCGCCCAGAATGGGACGTTACGCTTTGATGTGAACACCCTCTCAGCTACATACGGCACATCCGAAGCACCGTAAGCCCAGCGACGCAACTGCACAAACTGCGCTTTAAGGGTTTTCGTATAGCTCCCCGCAAGCACAGCATCCTGGTAGATCGGCACATGCAGCGGAACAACTTCATAGTTGCCGCCAAAATAGAAGTAACTTCGCCAATATTGATGGCCGTCCTCAACTATCGTTCGCACACTCCAAAAGTCCATCTCTACTAGAGCGTCCATTGGCTGTGCGTGAGAGGCAAAATTCCTCAGCATGTGTGGACGCATCGAGCTAATAATATTCCAAAACGAGTTACCAGTAGCGACTACCCGCATCGGCGCCGGCACATCCCAAATGTTGTTAGTAAACAGACAGATTGGCTGATAAGATAGGTGCTTTCGATCCTCGCGAACAATATATTCGTAAGTTAAGTAATCAAAGTAAGTTCGATGTGGCTTATTGTCGCAGTCCATGGTCGTTACGATTACGCTTCCATACGGTATACCCTGCCCATCCAAGTAGCCCTGTAGCCAGCGACCAGCATAGGTTATGTTGCCACCCTTACCAACAACCTCGTTTGGAATGCCCTTCGGATGCTCAACCACCTCCATCGTATAAAATTTGTCCTTGAACTGCTCCTTGAGGCGCTGAGCAGTTTCACGCATCTCCTGCCCCCCTCGCTCCTCATAGGCAAAAATTACGATTAGTCGATCCTTGTCATACGAAGTATCTAGCACCGACTGAAAAGTTGGTTCAATCACCTCGTAGGACTCGTTGTAGGCTGGGATGATTAATGCGTTGTATATTTCTGAAGGTTTAGGGAAAAATCCCGGTTCACTTGCCGAAATTAACCGCAGGTTTTCCAAATGCTGGTCATGGCCTAAACCAGTCGAAGTTGTCCCGTGAAGTCTTTCGTATGACTCCTTTGGATCCTCAAGGTCATTCAGTCGATTTTTCCAGTTAATTCTCGAGCCTCTGTCCATCCTGTTTCGACCTGCTACCATATGGTAGGTAAT
>DAICXN010000006.1 GCA_027312165.1 Candidatus Saccharimonadota bacterium | reverse complement strand
GACTGACTACCAATTGCTCCATAATTGGCATTCGACCCTTATAACCGAACGGGGCTTCCTCGGTTGAGACTGGCCGATACAACTTAAAAGACTCTAGGTCTGGCACTTCGACACTCGATGGAAGTCCCGCCAGAACATCTTTCACCCAACGCCTTGTCGCCTCATCCGGCTCGTACTCCTCTTTGCTATCGTCCCACAACCGACGGACTAACCGCTGGGCAATTAAAAGCCGGATTGCTGAGCTAAATATGGGATTTTGGCCAATCATATCGATAATGCGACTAAAGGCAGTTGCTGCAGAGTTGGCATGAAAACTGGCAAGAACCAAGTGGCCGGTGATCGACGCCTGAATGGCCGTGCGGGCAGTCTCCTCATCGCGGATTTCGCCAACCATCACCACGTCGGGGTCTAAGCGCAGCACGCTACGAAGTCCATCTGAAAAACGCTGTCCCTCAGTTGTATTGATGGGTATCTGAGTAATGCCCGGTAGCGTATTTTCGACCGGGTCCTCTAGAGTAATTATTTTTCTATCCGGAGTATTTAAGGCATTCAGCATACTGTAGAGCGTAGTCGATTTGCCAGATCCTGTCGGTCCAACCATCAGGACGAGACCCCGCGGATGTGAAACAATATCATCAATTGTCTGACGCTCTGCGGACGTGATATTCAAAAGGTCGAGATTGAGCATTGATGTATCAAAGTTAAACAGGCGCATCACCGCATCCTGGCCGAATAAAGTCGGCACGGTCTCGATACGCATATTGAGAGTGTGAGTTGCGCCGCCTCGATGAACCTCATGATGAATCTGGCCAGACTGCGGCTCTTTTGCGGCTGTCGAAATACCGGCGCGTGAGGCTAGTGTAGCCATAATTACCCGATAGCGATCCCTGCCGATCTCAGCCACCGAGTGTAGCGCCCCGTCAACACGCATACGTATCCTAATACTCTCTCGACTATTCTCGATGTGAATATCGCTCGCGCCTAGCTTATCGGCCTGCTCAATTAAATAGTTAAAAACGTCGTTGCTACCAACACTTGATAAGGTCTGGCTAACCTGTGCGAGCGTCTCACTGTCGCCAGATTTTGCAATTTCGATATCATCATAGATAACCTTTTTTGGCGGATCAAATCGAAGCATCATTGCCCGAAAGGCGCTTCCTGAGATTAAAAAGAATTGGGCAATCTTGCCTTGATCTTTATAGCTAGCGACCATGCCAGCCACTAGAGACTGGGGGGTCTGCGAGGTGATGCCGAATTTATAAGTCTGAGTTTCCTGATCGATCATTAGTGGCACTAAACGCCCCTTGTACATGTCTTCGATCGTTAGGATATCCCTAACTAATTCTATGGTGCCCTCAAACTCGCGAGCATCAAGATACTGCAGGCCTAAAATAGCCGCCCGTTTTCTTGTCGCCTCTTCATCCTGGTCGCGTCGCTTAGCCTGAATTGCAGCCTCATCCATATACTACTCATTGTAGCAAAAAGCTTAAGCTACGACGAGTGTTACAATATAGAATATGCCTAAAATTACCTTAGTTCTACACAATATCCGTTCGACGCATAATGTTGGCTCAATTCTTCGAAGCGCCGAGGGTTTTGGGGTGAAGGAGATTATCTTTAGCGGCTACAGCCCATATCCGCGTCTAGCCAACGACTCTAGGCTCCCTCACATTATCGACAAGCTGAGCAATCAAATTCACAAAACAGCTCTGGGCGCAGAATCAATTGTTCCGTTTAGGTTCATCGAGGATATCGGTAGTTGGCTCACGGCTCAAAGCAGTCCGATAGTCGCGCTAGAACAGGCAACCAGCAGCACACCCCTAGATAAGTACAGGCCGCCAAAGGAACTGATTTTACTGCTAGGCGAAGAAGTAAATGGCATACCTCAAGAAATACTAAGATTGGCCAATGAGATAGTCGAAATACCAATGAGCGGACAAAAAGAGTCTTTCAATGTTAGTGTCGCGGCAGCTATTGCACTATATGCGATGAACTACCAATAGATTTACTTCAAAACGACTGACTCTTTGCCAAGAATCTCGTGCAACCTATCGATCAAGACACCCTTGGCATCAACCCTAAAAGGTAGGCGAATAGCCGACTTGTCCACTTCTCCTATAACCAACACGACTTCTGTAACGCCTGGATACTTACTGCAAACAGACTTTAGAGACACTAGAATCTCATGATCATTCGGATCTTTTAACTGAACGAAAAGTCGCTCAGGCACTTCCTCGGGAGCAGCGATAAATTGGCTAGCGGGTGGCGTTGTAGTAGCGGCTGCCGAGACCGTGTTGCCCTGCGCGCCAGCCTTCTTTGCCTTATATGCCGCTCGCTTCTCCTGCTTAACCTTGGCACTGACTTTTGGTGCCTCAATTTTTCCGCCAGTTGATTCATAAGACTTTACGTCATCATCGTTAATTGATGTAATGGTGTCGGCAATTAGCTTACTCTCGCTTCCCAAATTACCGTCGCGATCACGCGCTGAGTTCTTGCCGCTAACCATAATTACCGCGTCCTGGACAAGCCTGGCTCCCACTTGCTCATATAGATTTGGAAAAACGATTACCTCACCTTCGCCGAACTTATCCTCTAGGCCAACAAATGCCATTTTTGAGCCACTTTTTGTAACTATTGTTCTGACGGAAGAGATTATGCCACCCACTGTCATCTGTCGACCATCATACTCTGGCACAAGCTGAGTTAGCGGTTGAGTTTGCTCGGAGAGGTAGACGGCGTAGTCATCAAGCGGATGTGACGATATATAGAGGCCCAGAAGCTCCCTCTCCCACATAAGTCGCTCATTTTCCGTGTGCTTGACCGGAGCTGACTGCAGCTGGATGGTCGGCTGAATTTCACTTGCCTGGTCGCCTAAAATACCAAATAAATCAGTCTGGCCACTGGCGGCCTCCTTTTGCACCTTGGAGGCAAATCCCTGAATAGTTTCTAGATTATACAAAATGTCCGAACGATCACCAAAACTATCGAATGCTCCGGTTTTCACCAGAGACTCCCAGGCTTTACGGTTAAATTTACTGGTAGATACACGCTTAGCAAAATCCTCAACGCTTACGAACTTGCCCTCCTCCCGGGCCCGCAGAACTTCTTCTACCGCACCAACACCGACGCCCTTGACGGCGGCCATGCCAAAGCGGATTTGTTTTGCGCCAGGCACAACCGCAAACTCCACAAACGACTCGTTAACATCTGGATTTAACACATCAATACCCATGTGCTGACATTCCGATATCTCAATCGCCAAACGATCGGTATCGTCCCTGTCGCTCGTCATTAGCGCCGCCATAAATGCTTCAGGGTAGTGAGCTTTTAGGTAGGCTGTCCAATAAGCGATCAGGCCATAACAAGCCGCGTGGGACTTGTTGAAACAATAATTCGCGAACTCAACTAGCTGATCCCAAAACTTCTCCGCAACCTCCTTTGATGCACCTCCGACCTTTATGGCACCTTCAACAAACTCAGGCTTCACCTGCATCATCAAATCAAGCTTCTTTTTACCAACAGCCTTCCTAAGCGTGTCGGCTTGACCGCCACTAAAGCCGCACCACTCCTTCGATATCTGCATAAACTGCTCCTGATAGACCAAGATTCCATATGTATTTTCAAGAGAGTTCTTCATCCCAGGATGAAGATAGGTAATCTCCTCCTCGCCATGCTTGCGCTTAATAAAGCTATCGATGAACTGCATTGGTCCTGGGCGATAAAGGGCGACCATTGCGATTATATCCTCAAAGACACTGGGCTTTAAATCACGCAGATATCGCTTCATGCCCGCCGACTCAAGCTGGAAAACACCAGTGGTATCACCTCTCTGGAACAGCTTATAAGTCTCCTCGTCATCAAGTGGCAAGGAAGACAGATCAATATCAACGTCATGGACCTTCCTGATAATGCGCAAAGCGTTGTTAATGATCGTTAGGTTAGATAGGCCCAAAAAGTCCATCTTGAGTAGCCCCAAATCCTCAACTGGCCCCATCGGATATTGAGTAGCGACAACGCCCTTTTGCGACATTTCGAGAGGCACAAAGTTTACCAGCTTGTCAGGAGCGATCACCACGCCCGCCGCATGAACACCATGAGAGCGAATTGTGCCCTCAAGGCGCATTGCAAAGTCAAAGACATTTTTAGCTGTTGGATTGCTCTCATACTCCTTCTTTAGGTCGGCGTCTTCCTTAACTGAGACCTTTAGTGGAATGTGACGGCCCTGAACAGGTGGAGGTATGAGCTTCGCTAGCCGATCACTTTCGCCGTAGGGGACCTGCAACACTCTTGCCACGTCTCTCACGGCTCCACGTGCAGCCATGGTGCCGAAGGTACAAATATTCGCCACTCGATCATCGCCATACTTTTGAGCACAGTAATCGATCACCTCGTCACGTCGAGTATCTTGTATATCGATGTCGATGTCGGGCATCGATATGCGGTCTGGATTCAAAAATCGCTCAAACAGCAGGTCGTACTTGAGAGGATCTAGGTCTGTGATATTAAGTGCGTAAGCTATGATTGAGCCCGCTGCGCTACCCCTTCCTGGTCCAAAAATTATGCCCTTGCCCTTGCCCCAGTTGATAAAGTCCTGGACAATCAAGAAATAGCCGTTAAAGCCCATCTTGTCGAGCACCTCAAATTCCATATCCAACCTCTCAACATGCTCTGGCGGTAACTTCAGTCGGATTTCCTCGTCGGTTAGGTCGGCAGCCTCTTCACTCGACAGCCCGAGGTAGCGACGAGCCATGCCTAGGTATGTTAGATGGTCCAGGTATGCCTTTTCCGACTGACCATCGGGCGTAGGAAACTTTGGTATTAAGATTTGTCCAAGCTCAATCTCTATGCTGCAGCGATCAGCTATCGCCTTTGTGTTAGTCACCGCGCTAGGATTTGTTTTTTGCCAACGGCCAATAATATCGACCGGATCAGTTAGATGTAGCTCGAATTCCTTTAGGCTCATCCGCTTCTCATCACTCAAGAATGCTCCCGTACCAACACACAGCAATATCTCGTGCGACTCCTGATCGCTATGATCAAGATAGTGTCCATCACTCGACACCACCAAGGGTATGTCCAGCTCTTCACTGATCTTTACAAGATAACCATTTATTTTGCCCTGAACATCCCAGTGACCAGGAGCGTCAGGGTGGCCGTGGTCTTGCAGCTCAAGATAGTATCGATCCCCAAAAACAGACTTATACCAGCTAGCTATCCGCTTCGCCTCCTCGTAGTTGTCTGATCTGAGATTTTCGCCCAACTCACTACTCGCACAACCTGACAGGACAATAATTCCTTCGTTATACTCCTCTAGTAGGTCATGATCAATGCGCGGCTTATAGTACATTCCTTCAAGGTTCGCCTTGGTGGAAAGCTTCATCAAATTCTGATAACCTTTATGGTTCATCGCCAGCAATGTTAAGTGATAGCGCGCCTTGTCTTTAGCTGGATCTCGATCAAAACGAGATCGAGCTGCTACATAAGACTCAATTCCAATTATCGGCTTTACGCCGACATCTTTCGCGGCCTTATAAAACTCGATCGCTCCACTCATAGTACCGTGATCGGTAATCGCACAGGCCTCCATGCCAAGCTCTTTTACTCGTGTCACCATATCAGGTATCTTGGTAAGTCCGTCAAGGAGGCTGTGGTGAGTATGATTGTGGAGGTGAACGTAATCAGACGGCTTCAAAGCCGCCTGCATATTTAGTACACTTTCGCCTCCAGACATTATCTACAGTATACCCGAAATCGCTCAAGTTAGCGACGTTGTTGCATGGTTTCGATAAGGTTATTCACAAAATCTGCCAGCGGCGGAAAGATGTCGCCAAACTGACCAAGCAACCAAACCACAAGCGCAACAAGTATAGTAGCCCCTAGCACACTACCAAAGCCAAAGAAAAGACCTCGGAAAAAATTCATTAGATACACCTGGTGACGCGATGAATGAAAATCATTAAAAAGCTCTTCTAGTAAATTTCGCCTAGCCGATTTTTCGCTATCAGACTTGATTTTCGCAACTACGTCTTTTGATTTTGCAGATTTTTTCGACTGCGCACTCATGACTTCTTCTTAGAACCGAACTTAGTTAACCCACCAACAAGTGCAGCTATCGTCGAGATAATTGATGTTGCCGACGCCATCTCCTCTACCTGCTGCTGTATCTGCTGAGTATTTCGCTGAACGCGCGTAATGTGACGACTAAGCTGCAAAACCATCACCACGAGAATAGTTGCGACAACGGCGAATATGATTATTATTAAGCTAAGAAAAATAATTAGTCCTGTCATACTATATATTATATCCTACTTTAATCGCTCGGTGAGATAGGCTGCCAAGTCTCGGCCTAGCTTTTCATCACGTAGCCCAAAGTCAATTACGGTTTTTAGGTATTCCAACTTGTCACCAGTGTCATAATAGGTACCGTTCTTAACTTCTACGCCAAAGAAGTTTCTTCCGTCGTCAATCATTTTCTGCATGATCGGCTGAACCGTAAATTCACCGTGGCCATTAAAATTAGCCTTCGCCTCATCTAGGTACTTAAAGAATTCACCTGGCAGCAAATAACTACTGACGCTCGCCAGGTCAGAAGGCGCGTTCGCCTTACCAGGCTTCTCAACAATATTAGTCATCGATATAACTCCATCTGCCACACTCTCACCAGCCACGACCCCGTATCGATCAAACTCAGACTCGTCGACAATCTTTTTGCATGACAATACCGCGCCATCATACTTATCTGCCGCGTCAATCATCTGCTTGAACCGACTCGGGCTAGCTTGGATAAAGTCATCGGCAAAGGTGTATATAAACGACTCATCCGGACTAATCAGGTGCGAAGCACATGCAAGTGGTGTAGCATTGCCATAAGGACCTTTTTGACGAATATAGACAAAGTTAGCCATTTCCGATATCGCCTGAATCTGCTCGATATAAGGCTTCTTTTTGTCCCCGCCGGCGCGCAAATTAGCCAGCAAGTCCTCATTCGGAACATCGAAGTGATCTTCGATAGAACGCTTATTTGCACTTCCGATGATTATAATATCCTCAATGCCCGCCTCAACAAGCTCCTCCACAACATACTGGATAATCGGCTTGTCGATAATTGGCAGCATCTCTTTTGGCAATGCCTTGGTTTGAGGTAGGAATCTGGTGCCAAATCCTGCAGCTGCAATTATCGCCTTGGTTGGTTGCTTCATGATCCTATAGCCTTTCTCTGATTAATTTTTGCGCCAGAGCTGGGTTTGCCTGACCTCGTGAAAGCCTCATTACCTGACCCACCAGATAACCAATCGCCTTATCCTTACCAGCCTTAATATCAGCAATCGAAGATGCAGATGATGGATCCGACATAACCTGGTCAACGATGGCGGCAATCGCCCCTTCATCACTCACCTGGAGCAGGTTATTAGACTCTGCGATATCTGCGGCAGTCTTGTCGCGATTTTCAGCCTTAAATAACTCGAGGAAAATCTCCTTTGCACCGGTTGAGCTTAGCTTGCCCTCACCAACCATTGCCGACAACTCCGACAGTCGACCAGGCTCAACTACCCCTGACTTAACCGCATCAATACTAATCTCACTTGCCTGAGCAGAAGCAAACCAGTTAAATACCCGACGAGCCAAATCACCGGCGCCAAATTGCTCGACTACTGAATTGAGCACAGAGGCAACCGACTGGTGCTCTAGAACTGCATCAACTACGGAGCTATCTAGATGAAGATCCTTCCAATTCTCTCTATATTGACCTGGCAAAATTGGAAAATCGCCGAGAGCCAGATCAATATCCTGCTCGCTTAACACGATCGGTGGAATGTCGGCATCGGGCATATAGCGGTAGTCCTGAGCATCCTCTTTGGAACGCTGGGAAGTTGTAAGCTGGCGGTCATCGTCCCAGCCTCGAGTCTCCTGCACTACCTCCTGGCCCGACTCAATTAGATCTACCTGGCGCTTAAACTCGTATTCAGCCGCTCGCTCTACACTCCTAAACGAGTTAAGGTTCTTGACCTCGGCCCGCTTGCCTAGCTGTGCAGCACCTCTTTTTGCGACCGAAATATTAACGTCAAAGCGCATATTCCCATGATACAAATCACCGTAAGTCACGCCCGCGTAGGTCATCAATCGATAAAGCTCAGTCGCATAGGCTCGTGCGGCAGCAGCCGAGTGAATGTCTGGCTCAGAAACGATTTCGATCAAGGGAGTGCCTGCACGATTTAGGTCAACCAGCGAATAGTCACCAAAGTGAGTTAGCTTGCCCGCGTCCTCTTCCATGTGAGCGTGATGAATCCTAACCCGCACAAGCGTACCATCATCAAGTGGCGCATCAATGTAGCCCTCGAGAATAATCGGCTGATACATCTGAGTCGTCTGGTAGCCTTTGGGAAGATCTGGGTAGAAATAGTGCTTCCTATCAAACCGACTGACCTTCGCAATTTCAGCGTTGAGCGCTTTGCCCGCCCGGATAGCCAAGGTTACTGCTTCACGATTAAGTACAGGCAGCATGCCGGGAAGTCCAAAGTCAATTGGCGATACGCACGTGTTTGGCTCCTTGTCTCTCGCATCGTTATCCGCCTCAGAAAATAGCTTCGTCTTTGTAGCTAGCTGAACGTGGCATTCAATGCCGATTGTCATTTCATAATCATCATAAACACTCATTACAAAGCCTCCAAATCTCTTAGAGCTCTCTTGAAACTAGCTAGAGCTCGACGCAGTATATCCTCGCTAACATTAACCTGCTCCTCGTGAGCAATCTGATTACGTAGCTTGTGGGCAGCCCAAATAGCATTTGCATTTGACCATACACCCTGCCGATTCTTCATGCGCTCGCCCATAGTCTTGCCTCGTGAGCCCGTCTCTCGAAGTGCCATATCAAGTAGCTTATCTGCCTCAACGATAGCCATATGCCGACTATCGGCGCTCCCGCTATCAAACTTTCGCTCGATTTCTATCCAGCGCGACTGGTACTTTTCTTTTTTCAGCGAAGATTGCGGCGGGCAAAAGTGAATTATTGCTGCCAAAATAACCCCTACTACCAGAGCAGCGAGAACTAGTGCTATTAACGACGTATTCATCAAGCAATCCCCTCCATCTGAGAAGCCAGCTCAAGCAGGGCTCGGTCCGTCTTGTAATTACCTATTAGCTGTACGCCTATCGGTAGACCTTCGTTAGACAACCCTCCAGGTACAGAGATCGCTGGCAGACCAGCCATTGAAGCGGGCGCAGTCATCACATCAGCGAGATACATCTTTATTGGATCTTGAGTATTTTCACCCAAACGGAAAGCCGGAGTTGGAGCAACGGGTCCAATCAAAACATCGTAGTTCTCAAATAATTTTTTAAACTCATCAATAAGCAGCGTCCTAGCCTTTTGCGCCTTTAGATAATAAGCGTCAAAGTATCCACTCGACAAAACAAAGCTTCCAATCATAATACGCCGCTTGTTTTCCGCCTCAAAGCCCTCATCGCGACTCTTGCCGTATAGCTCGGCTAGGGTAGTGACGTTATCGGCACGGTGCCCATAATGCACCCCGTCATAGCGCGCAAGATTTGACATCACTTCAGCTGGCATAATAATGTAATACATCGCCAAGCTATAGTCCGCCATCGGCAAATCTACCTCGTCGACCGCGTAGCCCTGACTCTCTAAAGATTCAGCGTAACGGATGGTTGCCTGTCTTACCTCTTCATCGACATCGCTAGTCATAAACTGCTTAACCACGCCCACTCTTTTTCTCGTGAATGATGGAGTGTCTGCCCAGCTATGATCCAAGGTCGTCATATCATTGACATCGACTCCGGCCATAATCTCCATAACCAAGCTAGCGTCATCAGAGTTATTGGCAAAGCAGCCAATTGTATCAGTGCTCGAGGCCATTGCCACAACGCCATAACGACTGACTGTGCCATAAGTCGGCTTGACACCGACAACTCCATTAAAGCTGGCTGGCTGACGAATCGAACCGCCGGTGTCTGACCCTAGAGCGAAAGGCACGATATCCAAGGCTACACTGACAGCTGAGCCGCCAGACGATCCGCCCGCGACACGCTGCGGGTCGAATGCATTCTTTGTAGGTCCATAGGCAGAATTCTCGGTCGAGCCTCCATGAGCAAAAGCGTCGAGATTGGCTTTGCCTATACAAATCGCACCTTCTGCCTCGAGTCTTTCGATGGCAGTAGCCTGCAGTGGTGCACTAAAGCTCTCAAGCATTTTACTGGCTGCGGTAGATGGGCCGCCATAAGCTAAGAAATTATCCTTTACTACAAACGGCACCCCCTTAAGTCGACCCTCGAACTCACCAGCATCTACTGCCCGAGCCCTCTCTAGAGCGCGCCCTTCAGTTAAGCTCAGCAAAGCTCCAAAATCCTGCTTGGACTTAGCAATTTCTAGGGCCTTTTGAACATTCTCTGTGGCTGAATTTTGCAAATAATCACTAATCTTCATAGTTAAAGCACCTTTGGAACCCTTATCTGGCCATTTGCCTCATCCGGAGATAGAGACAGGAGCTGCTCTCGACTGACCATGTCCTCTCGCACCTCATCACTTCGACTTACATTAATTAAATCGGTCACTTGGTATGTCGGCTCAACTCCCGATACATCCAGCTCATCAAGCTTGTTGACATACTGAATGATCTCTTCTAGGTCACTACCTAGGGAAACCTGCTCTTCCTCGGTAAGACTAAGCCCGCTTAAAGTCGCCAAGTGCCTAATATCACTTGTAGAAAATTTTCTCATAGATTCTATTATACTCTAGTTTGATATTTTTTCAGGAGAGCTTTGGGGTTACATTTTTGATTCAATGTCAGCGATAATATCCCTAAGCTCCGCTGCCTTCTCAAACTCAAGGTTGGCAGCCGCCAGATCCATCTGTGCTCGTAAGTCTTTTGCGAGCGTTTTGAATTCTTCCTTGGGGATTTTCTTGAGATCTAGCTTAGCCTTTTTGTCACTCTCTTTCTGAGGGATAATTGCTCGCAGGCCTTCGTCAATCTTCTTTTTGACTGAAGTTGGTGTAATTCCGTGCTTTAGGTTATATTCCTGCTGGATTGCTCGCCGTCGATTAGTCTCGTCGATAGCTCTTTGCATCGACCCTGTCACGTTATCAGCGTACATCAACACTCGACCCTGTTCGTGTCGAGCGGCTCGCCCAATTGTCTGGATCAAAGCACTTTCAGAGCGCAAAAAGCCTTCTTTGTCGGCATCCATTATCGCCACCAGGCTCACTTCAGGTAGATCTAAGCCTTCACGAAGCAAGTTGATTCCGACCAAGACATCGAACACACCCTCTCGTAGCTGCCGCAGTATATCTCCACGCTCAAGTGTATCAATCTCACTGTGCAGGTATGCGGTCTTTACACCGTTTTCCTCCAGGTAGGCACTCAAATCTTCCGCCATACGCTTGGTTAGAGTCGTCACCAGCACTCTCTGGTCGATTGATACTCGATCTCGAATTTCTGCTATTAAATCATCGATCTGCCCATCTGTCTTTCTGATGTCGATCTCAGGATCTAGCAGACCGGTTGGACGAATCACTTGTTCGGCAGGCTTTGGCGAGTTAGCTAGTTCATATTCACCCGGTGTTGCCGAAACATAAATCGCTTGGTTGATGTGCCCATCAAACTCATCGAACCTGAGTGGTCGGTTATCCAATGCGCTCGGCAAACGAAAGCCATGTTCAACTAACGTTTCCTTGCGAGCCCTGTCGCCGTTGTACATACCTCGAACCTGAGGCAAGGTCATATGACTCTCGTCCACCAGCAAAAGCCAGTCATCAGGAAAGTAGTCGATCAAAGTTGCTGGCTGCTCACCTGGCTCACGATCTGTCAAATAGCGGCTATAGTTCTCAATTCCCTTTACAAAGCCAGTTTCTCTCAGCATCTCTAGGTCGAACTTGGTTCGCTGACTCAAACGCTGCGCCTCAAGCAATCTATTATTTCGCTCGAAAAACTCTAGCCTTTCAGCAAATTCACGCTCTATCCCCTCAATCGCTCGATCAAGACGCTGCCTTGGTGTAGCGTAGTGGCTTGACGGAAAGATATTAACCGATTCCGGCTCATTAATGATTTCGCCGGTTAGGGGATAGAAGTTAGTGATCCTATCAACCTCATCTCCAAAAAATTCCAATCTGACCGCCTGCTCCGACCCAGCCGGATAGACATCAACAACGTCACCTCTAACCCGAAAATGACCACGCGTAAACTCAACATCGTTTCGCTTGTACTGGATATCGGTCAACAATCGGATAAACTTATCCTGCCTTCGCTTTTCTCCGCGCTTTACACTAATCGACATTTCCGCATAAGTCTCGGGTGAACCTATGCCGTAAATACAGCTGACACTAGCCACAATAATCGTATCTCGTCGAGTTAGTAGCGCGGTCGTCGCCGCGTGCCTCAGCCGATCAATCTCCTCATTAATCTTGCTGTCCTTTTCTATGTAAGTGTCGCTTGATGCAATATATGCTTCCGGCTGATAGTAGTCGAAGTAGCTAACGAAATAATGGACTTCGTTATCCGGAAAAAATTCCTTGAATTCAGAAAATAACTGAGCTGCTAAGGTCTTGTTGTGGGCTAGCACCAAGGTCGGAACGTTACGATCGGCAATAATGTTTGCCATCGTAAAAGTCTTACCACTACCAGTTACACCAAGAAGAGTTTGCTTTTTTTCACCGCTGTCCAAGCCTTGAAGCAACTTTGAAATAGCCAGCGGCTGATCGCCGGTTGGCCGATAGGTTGAAGCTAGACGAAACTTTGCCATCTTTTAATTATACTATGAGGCACCTATATGGACTATCTAACAGGCAACTCAGCCTTTCGGCTGACCTTCAGGAGTCCGCCTGAGGGGACTAAGTTCAACCTACTTGCAATCATTAGCTTTTTGTGATATAATGAAATTATAGTATTGTCAAAAACAAAAAAGGATTCTATGAAACTACAAGAAAAAACCACCTGCATTCCGCGCGATATTGCCCTACAAGCAGCCATGTTCCGTCTCGGTAACGTCAGTCAAGAGATTGAGGCTGGATTTAATATCTTGAGAAAATATCACAAAACCATCACAATCTTTGGCTCAGCTCGCACGCCAACCGACAACCCTTACTATATTGCAGCGCGTACGGTTGCAGAGCAGCTAGCACACGCAGGTTACGCTATCGTATCAGGCGGCGGACATGGCATCATGAGCGCAGCTAACGAAGGGGCGGATATTGCGGTCCAAAAAGGTGCGCGGGATGCCGGAGGCCAGTCAATTGCCTTTAATATCAAGCTGCCTCACGAGCAAACCCTGAACGCCTACGCCACCGAATCATTTGAGTTCCAACACTTCGCACCAAGAAAAATCGTTATGACGATGTACGCCGATGCTTATCTATTCTTCCCCGGCGGATTCGGAACACTCGACGAGCTAATGGAGATTCTTACGCTTGTTCAAACACAACGCGCCAATCGTGTTCCGGTCATCCTTTATGGCAGTGAGTTTTGGGCGGATCTTGACTCATTCATTCGAAAGCGAATGCTTGAAGAGCAAAAGACCATCTCGGAAGGTGACGAGATGCTCTACACAATAACCGATGATGTCAATGAAGTAATCCGACTAGCTAAAGCCAACCGCATCTACTGCGATCACGAATAATCAAAACGTCAGCCTAGTCCAGGCTGGGCTGACGAGTACTAACTTGGTATGTATCTGGAGCAGACTCGAGCAAGTCGATGATTTCATTATCTGAAAGTAGACCGGTCTGAGCCCCGAGGTGCTGGACGACACTCATGGCATTCACTGGCGCTCGCCTGAGAGCCTCCTCAATTGGTAGCTCGCGAGCCAGTAGTGCCACTAGAGACGACGCAAAGGCATCTCCCGCACCAGTTCTATCTATTGGGCTAGCTGGATCTGGATAAGCGGGAACTTGAAATACGGTCTCGCCATCATACGCGTAAGCTCCGGAAGGTCCATCGGTTATTACCACAATATTTGGCCCCAATTTGTGCAAAGAAACTAACAGCGGATCGATAGACCTAGACTCGCTCTCGGTTAAAGACATTGCTTCATCGACGTTCATGATCAGTATCGCACTTCTTGAGTAAAGAGCCGACAGCTTATCTCTACCCCAAGATAAATGCGCTGCGCCTGGCTGGAAGGCCAATTTCACCGACTCATTCTCATCTAGATAGTTCAACAATTCCTCATGAATCACCCATGACTGACCAGAAATCATCGATAAGTATACCCAGTCTGGCTGGCACACTGGTTGAGGCCAACGATAGTTAAATTCCTCGTATTGGGCAATGATCGTCCGCTCCGCTTTGTGCCTCAAAACATAGTGGTAGTTCGAACGCTTATTTTTTTCGAGCTTGACTCCACTCATGTCAATTCCATGTCGCCGCAGATACTCTAGTGACTGTCGGCCAACGGTATCGTCACCCAGCCAAGATACCAGGCTCGGCTGCACACCCAGCTTCGAGAAAGCAACTGCCGCATTAGCCGCACCACCGACTGCGTCCTGAACCTCTGCACTTTCGGCAGCAATGCGAGCACCGAGCGCTAGTGATATCTTTTGATTATCCTTGTCGCCAGTCTCTTCGATGTCACCTTCGGCGATAGTAATCAGGGCCTCAGTAGCAATATCACCGACAGTAAGAATTGATGGCTTCTCAAAAACTATCCGGCAAAACTGCGGCTCCTCAGTCGGCCAGTTAACCCTATCTGCGACGTTATTGACTCGGCTATCGTTAGTCTGAGGGTGAGATTTATAGCGACGAGTAATCTCCCAGCCCAGACCGCGCTTGGCTGCCGCCATTCGACGATTCTCGATTGGTAGCTCGTAGTGGTAGCTGTCAATGACATCAATTGGGTTAAACGAGATTACCGTACCTTTAATCTCCAGGAGAACGTATTCGGTATCGTCTAGCAAGCTCTGCCACTGATCAGTTTTAACCGATCCGAGCAAAGCCCCATAGACTTCCTCGGGAGTAGTGTCAGATGGATCCAGACCTAAGCGCCGCATAACCTGATGAGCTCGAGCTAAGATGTCAGCTATCAACCTAACATCGACTCCGTCTCTCGCTATAGACCTAAGCTCCTGGAGAGCCAGTTCATCAGCCGAACTGCCGCCTAGTAGAGTAATTAAATTATGTGCCATATTCCCCCCTAACCTATTTGCCTTTCATGAATTGGCATATCGTGTAGTTGCGCGCCTCGATTCAGAATACCGGTCTTGGCACCCATGTAACCGACTACCGAAGAAGAGTTTGCACTTGCAAAAATTATCGACTCTCTTAGGTTCTGGCTCCTGATCCACTGGCTCAAGAAACCGGAGCCGAACGCATCACCTGCGCCGGTTTGGTCGACGACCTTTTTGTCTTCGTATAGGCCAGCTCGAACAACCGTTTTGCCATCACTGGCTGCAACCCCATTGGAGCCATCTGTGACGATAGCCAGAGGCACCACATGAAGTGCGTGCAGCGCCAACTCTTCCAGGTCGCTGCCTTGGACGATTTGTGACATTTCATTTTTATTGGCAAGCAGCACATCGACATCCTCGAGTAACCCGCGCAGGGCTTCTTTTTGAGCCAACTCTTTCTTGCCGGGATTAAAGAATATTTTTACGCCCTTTGACTTTGCTTGAGAAAATAACTTATCCAACACCGACATCGATCCGGCCAAAGTGGTGACATAAAGCCAATCAGTCTCAACGCCATCGAGATTGATATCCTGCTGGCGATAGTGTGTCGAAGCACCACGATAAGTTAAGATCGTTCGATCACCAGTTGGCGAAACCAGCAGCACCGAGTATCCAGTGCTGTGGGTGTCACTGTAGCGCAAAAGCTCCGTGTTCACATTCTCATTATCGAGCTCATCTAGCACCGCTTGGCCTGCGGGGTCACGACCAATTACGCCCATAAATCTGACATCAAACCCCTGCCGAGCAAATGTTACAGCAGCATTTGTCGCTCCACCACCAGTTCCAAAAAATATAGTGTTGACGTCAGCCTTGGAGCCAATTTCAAGCATCTCAAAGCAGGTGTCAGGGTTGATGCACACCGGAGCAAAGGCATCGGAGTTGCTCAAGAAGACATCTTGAACTGCCGCGCCTACCGTGACTATTCTCGCCACCTAAACGACCGCCTTTCCTGCGCTGCCAAAGGAATGAATCTTCTCCTCAACCACAGCCTGGACTGCCTCGTAAACTTCTGGCATCAACTTAATAACCGCATACTCGTCAGGGTTTTCTGCCAACACCTTTTCCAGGGTTTTTCTAAACACGTAGCGCATATCGCTATTGATATTTACCTTTGATACGCCAATTTTTATCGCCTCTTCAAAATAAAACGCAGGAGTTCCCGATCCGCCATGAAGGCTGATTTGACAATGTATGGCGTCGCGCACCTGTTGGAGCAAGGCCAGATCCAACTCTTTTGGCACTGGATATTTGCCGTGCAAGTTTCCGACAGCCGCCGCAAAAGTGTCGATTCCAGTCGCTTCGACGAATTCTCTTGCCCCGTCAGGTGTACTAAAAGTCTTTTTGATTTCTTCATAGTCGATTGCTTCTGTGTGAACATTTGATGATCCAGCAAAGTAGTGTGGCTCACTCTCAACCAGTGCGCCAGTAAACTTGGCGTACTCCACTACTTCTCGCGTCTTAGCAATGATCTCCTCATCCGAGGCGTCACGATTTGCCTGTGAAATATCGATGTGAATAAATTCGTATCCGGCATCAATCGCCCGCTTGGATGCCTCCACGGTAGGACTATGGTCAAGATTTAGGAACATCTCAATACCATACTCCTCCTTGTAGTTGTCGACGAGGTCGCGCACGTTCTCAAGACCCATCGCCTTAACCTCGCCATCACTTACCTCAACCAAAACAGGCGACTGAAGCTTTTGAGCTGCCCTAGCAACTGCGATAAGAGTCTCTTGGTTGTCGATGTTAAACGCACCGACAGCAAATTTCTGAGTTCTAGTGCGCTGCATGAGGTGCCTAGCTCGTGTTGTGTTTCGTCGTATCTGCTTGATTGTTAGTCCCATGTGTCCTCCTATCGATGGTATTGTGGCATTACTTGTATAAACTCTTCGACGGTTCCGGCGATCTGATTAGCCGTCAGCTCATAGTGAACCATTAACTCACTAGCGTCTCCAGACTGGCCGTATCGATCCTTCACGCCGATTCTTTTTATGGGCATTGGCAATTCTTCCGACAGAATTTCCGCTACTGCGCCACCGAAACCTCCAGCAATTTGCGCCTCCTCTGCAACAACAACTCGACCGCACCTTCTGGCGTTTTCAATAAGAGCCGCTCTGTCTATGGGCTTTATTGTCGGAAAGTGAACCACCTGTGCAGACACCCCCTTCTCCTCTAATATCTTAGCCGCTTCAACAAGCTGATATGTCATAGTCCCAGTGCCAAACAGGCTAACGTCATGACCTTGACGAATCACCTTTGCGCGCCCGATCTCAAAAGGCTGATCGTCCAAAAAGACTGGAGTCTTCTCGCGGGCCAACCTGACATAAGCCGGAGAGTCGTGCTTCCCAAGAGCAATTGCCACTTGTTCAGCCTCCAAGCTGTCGCCCGGAGCTATCACCGTCATATTTGGCAGCGCCCTCATCAGCGCGATGTCTTCAAGCATTTGATGGGTTGCTCCGTCAGGCCCAACATTAAGCCCGGCGTGAGAGCCAATTATGGTCACTGGTCGATCGTTTAGACTGATGGTTGTACGGATCTGCTCCCAGTTCCGGCCAGGACTAAATACGGCATAACTCGCTACAAAGGGCTTCTTGCCGGCCAGTGCGAGACCGCTCGCAACCGTTACGAGATTTTGCTCTGCAACCCCAACCTCGATATATCTATCGCCAAACTTTTCCTGAAACGACGCCATTTGAGTGCTCTCTCCTAAGTCGGCGGACAAGACAACCACTCGCTGATCAAGCTCGCCAGCTTTAACAACACCTCTGCCAAAACCAACTCGCATAGATTCATTTAGATTATTAGACACGGCCTGCCTCCATTCTGCCATCAAGTGATTGAAGCTTCTGCAAAGCCTCCTTCGCCTGATTTTGATCGGGCACCATACCGTGCCATCGGTAATCATACTCCATAAAATCAACGCCCTTGCCGGGAATAGTGTGCGCAATAATCACACTAGGCCTATTGGTAATTGCTCGAGCCATACTGGCAGCCTCAATAATACTTTCGACGTTGTGTCCGTCAATTTGCTGGACGTGCCAACCAAAGCTCTCCCACTTGTCTCGAAGATTCTCAAGTGGCATCACCTCTTCGGTGTTGCCGCTTATCTGAATGTTGTTGCGATCAATAAATCCAATCAGCTGACCAAGTTTATACTTTGAGGCAAACATTGCCGCCTCCCAGATATTACCCTCGTTAAGCTCACCGTCACCCATGGTACAGTAAACAAATCTCTGCGGGTCCCGATCAAGATACTGCAGAGAATAGGCCACCCCGGCCGCCTGACTCAAACCGCTACCAAGCGGACCGCTAGTTGTCTCTATGCCCGGTAACACCACTCGCTCAGGGTGACCCTGGAGGCGACTCTCGAATTTCCGTAACGTATCAAGCTCTCCCTTTTCAAAAAATCCCTTTGCAGCCATCGCGGCATAGAGCACTGGTGCGCAGTGACCGTTGCTCATGATGAATATGTCTCGCTCATCCCAGTCTGGTTCATCTGGTCGAATTTTTAAAATATCAAAAAATAAAGCCGCCATCAGATCAGCCATACCTAGCGGTCCAGCCGCATGACCACTGCCTGCCTTTTCCAGCATCCGAATTATATCCGAACGAATCTCTTGAGCTTTTTGCTCAATTTGGCGAACTGTTAACCCACCCATAGCAACTAACCCAATACGCCAGTCTTTCTTATTTCTTGCTGCAGCTTGGCAAAAACAGCCGGGGGATCACCGGCCTTTTGGATTGCCGACCCAACGTTCAAAACGTCTACTCCACCCTGCACAAGGCTATATGCGTTATCTATCGTCACTCCACCATCCCAGCCGATCTCGGCATTTGGATTGATTGACTTCACCAGTCTAATTTTTTCCAGCTGCATCAAGCTTGCCGTTCCGCCAAAGCGACCAAGTTCACCGCTAAATATCAGAACGTGGTCTGCCGCCTTTATCAAATCTTCAACGGTTCGCGGCACAGTTGGGCGCAAAAGCGCTACACCCGCCCGTACACCAGCTTGCTTAATTTGCGTCAATGCAGCCAATGGGTCGCCGTTCGATTCGGCATGAACAATTATCAGGTTAGGCTTTAGAGCAACCAGCTTAGGCACATACTGGGCCAGGTCGTGAGCCATTACATGTATGTCTACCGTCCAACCTGCTGGCGCCCAAAGATCGTTAGTGCCGACTGTAAACGTAGGGGCAAACTGCCCGTCGGTTAGGTCAATATGCACACGCTCGGCAAATCCGGTCACACGATCAACCTGCTCCTTATAGGCAGTTGTGCTATCTGCTAAGATTGCGGGTGCAATTACGCTCATGCCAATTCATCCAACTGGGCGTTACGCCTGTTATATCTAGGGGCATCGGCATAAGGTGTGTTGAGCCAAGTCTCAACGATACCCTTCCAGGCACTTTCGTCATTTTCTAAAACTCTGGCCGGCAAGCACAGTACATTGGAATTGTTATCATTTCTTGTCAGCCTAGCCTCTGCTGCGTCCCAGATAACACTAGCGCGAATGCCCTTGAACCGATTAGCAGCCATGCACATACCCTGTCCGCCGCCGCAAATCAGTATTGCACGTGGATCAGCCGAGTCGTCGCCGATTAACCTGAGTGCAGCCGCCTGTGCAAATTGCGGAAAATCATCGTCAGGGTTTAGCTCACGCCCTCCTACGTCCTCCACCTCATAACCGTTCTTCGCAAGATAAGCGAAAACCTTCTCCTTCATCATGAATCCACGATGGTCAGACCCCAAGTAAATCTTCATAGCTTAAGTATAAGCAATAAGCTAGTCTTTTGCAACGCACCAACCTGGCGACCAATCTATGCTATAGTTAGTTTTATTGTGATCGAAAAACCGAACACCTCTCGAATCACTTCTTTTGACCTCATGAGGGGTTATTTTTTAGTCGCCATCACCTTAAACCACCTCCATTATTTCCCAAACGGGCTCGACTGGCTGACATTTCGCGGTGAGCTGTTTGTCTCATCAGCTGAGGGATTTTTCTTTATCTCGGGGATACTGCTCGGCATGGTTCGCGGCTTCAAGATGAAAAATAGCCCGATGAGAGATGTTGTTAAATTGCTACTTACGAGACTCTTTCAGCTTTACCTGGTCTATGTAGTATCAACCGTTGCGTTCACGCTTGTAGGCTGGTCGTTCTTTATGCAAAATCCTGGCTTAAAGGAGGGTATCATGTCCGCAGGAACATCATTCTGGACTATGGCCTGGGAGGCTGCTAGCTTTCAATATCTCTACGGCTGGCTAGACTACCTTAGGTTATATTGTATGTTCTTCATTTTTAGCCCATTGGCAATTTGGCTGCTTCGTCGTGGGTGGTGGTGGATGGTTTTACTTATAAGCACCACTGTCTGGTATCTAACCCCAGAGCTTACCTGGCCAGAAAATCTATTTACCCAGCCTTATCGCTGGCAAATCATATTTTTCACTGGCCTTGTAGTTGGCTATCACTGGCAAGACCTCAGGCTTTGGTGGCTGAGACTAGCGAGCAGATGGCGATCACTAATAACCTCAGCCCTTCTGACGCTCGGATTTGCGACTCTCCTGCTTAGTGTAATAATCACACTAAACCACCACCTAACACTACCGCTGGTTTCTGATGAAATTTCACGGCTGAGGCAATACATCGTACCGTGGATGAATAAAGAACTCCTGCTTGCACCGCGACTTATCATGTTTATGCTGTGGTTCTGGGCATCGTTTTGGCTATTTAGAAAACTCGAGAAGCCAATCACCAGATTATTTGGCTGGATACTGCTACCACTTGGTCGAAATTCACTTTTTGTCTACGCCATTAGTGGAATTATTATATTTTTCGTTAAACTAGCGGTGCCAAGCGGCGATATTATACATAACTTGATGGTGACGCTAGGCACACTGGCAGCAGTTTGGCTAATTGTTTATTGCAAAAAGTTTATAAAAAGGTAAATATTAAAACGCCCTCCAGAGAGGGCGCTTTAATATATTTTAGCTTAGTTTGCCTTAGAGTAGTGGCCAACGTCAGCCACAAGTTCAACGAGTCGGTTCGAGTAACCCCATTCGTTGTCATACCAAACCATTATTTTAGCCAAGTTGCCACCGACAACCTTGGTAAGCGGCAAATCAACAATTCCGGAATGGCTATTGCCGATAAAATCAGACGAAACCAGCTGCTCTTCAGTTACGTCCAATATACCTCGGTAATAATCCTGGGCGGCCGCACGCTTAAATACCTGGTTAATTTCCTCAACCGTAGCATCTCGCTCAAGTAACACCGTTACGTCACTCAGGCTAACGACTGGGGTGGGAACGCGAATACTTAGACCATCAAACTTACCCTCTAGCTGAGGTAGGGTTTTGGTTACGGCAATAGCCGCACCGGTCGTCGTCGGTACGATATTCTCTGCTGCATTGCGGCCCTCTCGAAGATCTTTAGCGGGCGCGTCCTGTAGACGTTGGCTCGCAGTATAGCTGTGAACCGTTGTGAGCATTGACTTCTGGACGCCAAATTCTGCATCTAAAATCGCCATGACAGCGCCGAGGCTGTTTGTTGTACAACTAGCATTGCTGACAACCGGAGTAGAGGAAGCGACCTTATCGTCATTAGCGCCCAGAACAATCATGTCCACGCCCTCTGACTTGGTAGGCCCGCTAATCACCACTCGCTTGGCGCCAGCCTCAATGTGCTTTGAGGCACCTTCTTTGTCGGTAAATAAACCGGTCGACTCAATTACCACATCGACACCCATCTCACCCCAGGGCAGTGAACTCGGGTCTTTCTCAGCTAAAACTCTCACCGCTCGCCCATCAATCAAAATTGACTGGTCGTCGTGAGAGACCTCATGGCCGTAGGTTCCATAATTGCTGTCATGTTTCAGCAGGTAGGCTAAGGTCTTGGTGTCAGTCAAGTCATTGACTGCAACAATCTCAATATCATTCCTCTCCCAAGCTATCTTAAACGCGCTTCGCCCTATTCGCCCAAAGCCATTAATCGCCACTCGTGTTGTTGCCATGCTGCCCTCCCGCTTATCATTAGCTTTTTAGTCATTATAGCACGGCTAGTGGTCAGCGTAGTATAATAGACTACATGAAGCGCGAAGAACTACTCGAACTTGGCACTGGTCACTACAGTGAATCCAGCCTAACCGAACTTGCTAGCGCAATTGACTTTGCTACAGAATTTCACGCCGGACAAAAACGAAAAAGTGGCGAAGAATATATAACACATCCTCTCAGTGTTGCGGCAATACTGATTGAATGGGGTATGGATATAGACACGGTTATAGCCGGAGTGCTTCACGACACAGTTGAGGACACAGCCGCAACCTTAAGCGATATCGAGTCAAACTTTGGTCGAGATGTCTCTTTTTTGGTCGATGGAGTAACCAAAGTATCCCAAGCACGGGCAGGCATGCGTGATCTTGACAGCTACCTACCAACCACCAAGGATAATCTAGCGAAACTTCTAATTGCCGTTGGCGAAGATGTCAGGGTGATCATCATCAAGCTCGCCGACCGCCTACACAACATGCAAACATTGCAGCATATGTCAGTAGACAAGCAGAAAAAGATTGCCCGTGAAACCATTGAGGTGTTTGCGCCACTGGCAGACAGATTAAACATGGGGCGCGTCCGCGTACAACTGGAGGAGCTTAGCTTCAAATACCTAATGCCTCGCGCCTTTAACGAAACTCGTATGCTGATGAGCAGCCGTATCAAAAAGAGCCAGCGCAAGCTAGACAAAGTTCGACGCGAGGTTTCTGCGAGGCTTCGCAAAGAGGGGCTCACATTTGAAATGGATGGTCGAGTTAAGAGCATCTACAGTCTCTTCAAGAAGCTAGACCGAGTCGGCGATATCGACAAAATATATGACCTGATCGCGCTTCGAATTATCGTGGACGATATATCAACCGGCTACCTAGTACTAAATGAACTACACGATATGTACACCCCGCTGTTTGATCGGATCAAAGACTACGTGGCTCAACCAAAAATGAACGGCTATCAGAGCCTACACACCACAGTGCAGACGCCCACTGGTCAAATTGTTGAGTTCCAGGTCCGCACTCGCGAGATGCACGAATATGCCGAACGAGGACTGGCAGCGAGCTTTCATTATAACGAAAGCAAGTTGACTGACGCCTACCGAAAGGGTGAAATTGCAGCCCTACCAACAGACCTGGGGTGGATACGAGAACTGCAAGAAGCTGCGTCCAAAGCGCACGAGGGCAAGGAGTTCGACGCGACTAAGTTTAAGATGAAGCTGTTTGCGGATCGAATTTTTGTTCACTCCCCAAGAGGAGATATATATGATTTGCCAATCGGCTCATACCCGCTTGACTATGCCTATCGTATTCACTCTGATTTAGCTGCCAGAACCAGCGGCTTTAAAATAAATGGTGCTATGAAGCCTTTTGACTACGTGCTAAAACACGGAGACGTTGTAGAGATACTTAGTAGTAAAACTGCCAAACCAAAGCCGCACTGGAAGGATCTGGTTATCACCCCTCACGCTCGCAATAAACTCCGCAGTCAACTTGCAAAAGACGATAGTATAGTTGCTCAGTTGACTGGCGGAGTATCTTCTCTGTTCCGTCGCAAAAAATAGGCTCGCTAAGACACCGAGCGGATTTTATTGATTATTCCAACGCTCGATAGCTTCAGCAATAACTTCTTTAGCCTCATCGCTATCACCAAATCGCTCAACAACAGTTGAACCGGGCTTCTTCAAGTCCTTGTAGTGATTGAAGTGAAATTCTATTTGCTTTAGTAGCTGCTGAGGTATATCAGACAGACTGTTGATTGAGTTGCCACTATTTCGATCATCTGACGGCACGGCGATCACCTTGTCGTCCACTTCGCCGTCATCAACAAACTTCATCACACCTATTATCCTAGCCTCGACAACAACGCCAGTCGTCAATGGACTATCGGTAATCAGCAAGACATCCAGCTCGTCCCCGTCCTCATCAAGTGTCTGCGGTATAAAGCCATAGTTGGTTGGCTTGGCAAAAATCTGCGGCTCAACCCGGTCGAGCTTCATTGCCCCAAGGTTGCGATCCCACTCAATTTTATGATTAGAGCCAGCTGGGATCTCAACGACAACATTAGTTGTGCCATTCTGGTAGTCACCTGCGTCTAAAATTTGATTAAAGTCTGCCATATTATCTATCCTTTCTTATTCAACTTCCCTTGCCTGCTCTTCAAGATACTCTCGAATAGCCAGCGCTGCCGACGCTCCCTCACCTACTGCCGAGGCGATCTGCATAGTTGCGCCAGAGCGTACGTCACCGCTCGCAAACACACCCGGAACGCTAGTCGCCAATCTCTTATCTGTAATGATATGGCCCTGAGGGTCAAGCTCAACACCCGAACCATCAAGGAACGTCGTGTTTGGTATTAGGCCGATCAGCACGAACAGCCCATCAGCCATCAGCTCAGTCTGCACACCATCAGTCGTCGTCTTGACGCCTGCAAAAGTGCCGTCCTTAATAAGCACTTCGTCGGTGCTTGCCCCGATATGCACCGTGATCTTACCAGCGTCGACATACTTCTGAAGCTCCTTTTGCAACACCTCACTAGCGCGAAGCTTGCTGCGAACCAATAGATCAATGTGTGTAGAAAACCGTGTCAGAAAGATCGCTTCTTGAACAGCAGAGTTGCCTCCACCGACAACAATCAAAGTGCGGTCTCTATAAAATGCACCGTCACAGGTCGCACAGTAGTGGACACCGCGGCCATACAGCTCGTCCTCTCCAGGCACACCGAGCTTGCGGTAATTGCTTCCTGTCGCAATCAACACAGCCCTAGAGCGAACTGGCTTGCCGTCAACGATAGTCTCTATCTCACTACCATCGCGCCTGAGAGCCGACGCCTCGCCGTACTCGATCTCGGTACCAAAACGCTCAGCTTGTGACTGCAATTCATGCGCGAGCTTCATTCCTGCGATACCCTCAGCAAACCCAGGATAGTTATCAATCTGATCAGTGATTGCAGCTAGTCCACCTACTACGCCTTTTTCATAGAGTACCGTCGGAATGTCCTCGCGAGTGGTGTAGATAGCAGCAGCGAGAGCGCTCGGGCCTGCACCAATCACTATCAGATCTTTAGTTTCGCTCATATTTATGCCTCCGCTATCTTCTCAACTACTTCAACGATAAACATCAGCGGACCAGTTGGCCGACCAGTCGATGCGTCATCACCGTAAGCCATCTCGGAGGGAATAGTCAGCCTTACTGTCGAGCCAACTTTAACCCCCGATAACCCTTCGGTCCATCCCTCTATAACACCCTGAAGCGGGAACTCTATCGGGCTAGTTTCGCCATACTTGTTAGTACTATCAAAAATTTTACCGTTGCTAGTCCAGCCAAAATAATTAGCAGAAATAGTCGCGTTCTCATCGAGCACAACCCCATCACCTTCCTTAAGCACGTCTACCTTCAGCTCCGTTACTTCATCGGAATTAAATGCAGTAGCCTCATAACCCTCAAGAGGCTTATTCATCTCCTCTAGTTGTCTTTGATATTCAGCTGCTGCTCGCTCGCTCTCTATCTGCTGTCGCATTTCGCCATTTGGATCAATCATCAAAGCGGCAAAGCCACCGATAGTACCGATCATCATTATCAAGGCAATCACCCATATTGCAATACGCTGACTCTTTTTCGTCGCCATCTAAACCTCCTGAAAATTGTTCTCTTTTAATTGTATCAAATTTTACAAACTACTTCGAATATCATACTTAGCTAGCTTCTCTTTATCGACTCCACCCGTCGACTGCTGCAGGCTTAGTAGCTTTGAGTAAATTCCACCAGTTTCGGACAGTTCAGCAGGCGAGCCAATTTCATCGATACGACCGCCCTTCAAAGTGACGATCCGATCCACAGACGCAATGGTGCTGAGTCTGTGAGCGATGATTAGCGTCGTTCTGCCCTTCATCAATCGGTCTAGCGCCTGCTGCACCAATCGCTCGCTACGACTATCCAGTGCACTGGTTGCCTCATCCAGCACCAAAATTGGCGCGTCCTTTAGTATCGCACGGGCTATTGCGATCCGCTGCTTTTGCCCACCAGACAACTTCAAGCCTCGCTCACCAATTTCCGTATCATACCCCTTTTCTAGATTCTCGATAAATTCTGCGGCATTAGATGCTTTGGCAGCTGCAACAATCTCCTCGAAGGTTGCGCGAGGCTTGCCGTAGGCAATATTTTCCTTTATCGTTCCGGAAAATAGAGCAGGGTCCTGGAAAACAGTGGCGATATTTGCCCGCAAGCTACCCTGCTTAAGGTTGGATATATCCTTGCCGTCAATATAGATCACTCCACTAGAAGGCTCGTACAGTCGCATCAATAGGTTTGTGATCGTAGTCTTGCCGCCGCCACTTTCACTAACCAGTGCCACGTGCTCACCCTTTGCCAAGTCAAAGGATATACCATTTATCACGGGCTTAGACTTATCGCCGTAACTGAACGATACGTCCTCAAACTTAACTTCGCCCGAAGCGCCCATCAGAGAGACAGCACCGGGCGCATCAGCTATCACAGGCTCAACCCTAAGCGCCTCGAGAACGTCACGGCTCCCCGCGATAGCTTTCTGAAAACTATCAACAATAAAGCTCATATTAAACAGCGGCATACGCAGTCCGTTAATCAACGTAATTAGCAATACCATATCCCCAATAGCAAAGTTCTGCTCCGCAGTTTGCACAAAAATATATGCAAATATTGCAAAAAAGATTAGCGACAATACAGCACCACGCAAGACATCCATTCTGTGCCAGTAACTAGATTGTTTCTTTGTGATGTCGACGGTTCGACGATAGCTCTTTTCAAACTTACGGTATTCCAGCTTCTCCTGAACGTAGCTCTTAACTACCTTCATCTGAGCAACCACCTCAGCAAACCTACCGCTCGCCACATCCGTTTCATGATTTTTCTTTGCCTGCAGCCTTTGCCACTTCTTGCTCGTAAGCGTAGTGAGCCACATAAACAACGGATACATGACAACAACCAGAGCAGCCAGCTGCCAACTATAAGTCAGGATGATTGCTACGGTGATTATGATCGTCAAGATCATTTGAAAGAAAGTGTTGGCGAACATGTTCAAGAAATTTCCCAGCTCTGTTATGGCTCGGTTTAGACGATTGATGATCGTGCCAGTTAGCTCCTGATCATAGTAACTCTGGGGCAACTTCAAAAGATGGTCGTAATAGACAGTTGAGAGCTGTTCGCGTAGTCTTGCCGCCATCATATCGCCAAGATAACCGCCAAAATTTCGAATTAAAGTGTTGGCCAGATCAAAACCAAAAAGCAAAGCCGCCAAAAGCAAAACTTGGTTCAGAGAAATCGACCTACCGCCAACCACCTCAACCATCAAATTGGTTGCTTCAGCAATTACGAATGGAATAGCAATGCCAGTTAGCGCAACCAAGATAGAAGTTAGGGTGATTCCACCATAAAGCTTGGCTAGACCATGAGTATAGCGGAGAATTTCGATTAGCGACTTCATACCTAGTTAGTATACACCAGTACTATTTCTTGGATGATCTGTACCAGCTCTCGCCATACTGGAGAGTACTGGTTGGGCATTCACCGACAGCGTCTCTTTTACGCTCCCCGGACTCTAGCCTGTAAGTTAATATATACATCTGTCTAACACCGGTAACTCCGCAATAACCCGGAGTGCCCGCGCTACCAGTTGTGTTTGTAAAATACGAGTAAACCGAGGAAGTTTGAGCCGCGGCCCCATCGCGAACATTTACTGGATCTGCCTTGGGTAAATTCGATGCATACGGCTCAAGGGCCGTCAATAGACTGGTCCAGGTCGTAGCGTCAGAAAACGCCCAAGAACCTGGCGGATAATTGCCGTTATCGATATAGTACAGCTCAAGTGCTTTTGTTAGCGCAGCGACATCCGACTTTCGCTGGCTATCCCGGGCTTTTGAGGAAACACCATTATAGGCAACTATTGATATAGCCGCTAAAATTCCGATAACAACGATCACAATTAAAAGTTCGACTATGGTAAAACCACGAGCTCTATTCATGTCATGATTGTAGCCGCTTTTGTTCGACCAATCAAGTTTGCCGCGACATGCTATACCGTTTGCGCGCCGCACGCAGACGCTGCAGAATCTGATATCGACTCCATCAAAGGCGCGACATCTTTATCAGAAAGGGTCTTTTGGTGGCTAACGAAAGTGATCCTAAACGTTGTAGTTTTCGTCTGCCTACCATCGTCCGACTGATAGATAGACACCGGATCCACGGAAACATCAACTTTAGAATTTTTCACGCCCACCTTAACACTGTCGTACAGGCTTTGGTAGCTGACGTCACTACTTGTTCTTAGTGATATGTCCCGAGATGTCGCCGGGAATCTACTCAACGGTCGGTAGCCAGTCGTGCGTGAAGAATGGATATCCTCAAGACCCCTTAGATCCAATGTGGCTGCAGATGTATGGATGGGTAGCTTAAACGCAGATAGCACTTCCTGCCTCAACTCACCTACCATTCCAATCAACCTACCTTCAACAGTCTCGACTAGAGCACTGCGAGATAGGTCAAATGGCGCGCTAACTTGATAGCTCATACCAAGATCGGCTGGCCTATATACTGCCCGTATACCCAAATCACTCATCAACTGGTCCACTATCTGGCGAGCCCGATAATATGGGGCGCCGCTTAGCTCTCGCTTGCTAGTATAAACCATATCCACAAATGCGCTCTCGCCCGGCAGGCCATTGTCGTCGTTCAGGTGGCGCTCCTTGTTGTGCCCTTTTCCAATCTCAGAGAGCACAAACTCCTCATGCCCAGACTTTATGTTGGCGTGCACCTTGTCAAGCAGGCTTGGCAGTATCGTCAAGCGATAAAACTGCAGATCAGGACTTAATGCGTTGCTTAGCCGAAAAGCCTGAGAAACATCCTGATTTGCCCGGCGAATAATATCCCCATTGACAAAACTGTAGGTCAAAACTTCATTTGCACCCGAGCTAACTAGACTCTCACGCACGCGCTGCTTTGTTTCGCGAGTTGGATTTTTTGGCGCTGGACGGGACCGGCGCAATGGTAGTTGACGGGGCAGCTGATCGTAGCCATAAAGACGTCCAACCTCTTCCGCAACATCCTCCTGACCAGCTAGATCCATACGCCAAAAAGGCAACGATAAAGTTTGGTCACTATCGTTAAATTCAAGGTCTACATTTCCTAGTAATGACTGTATTTGCGACTTATCCAAATTCAGCCCCAATAATTCGTTAATTTTATTGATCGAAAAACTATTAGTTTTACGGCCAGAAAGTTGCCGATAATCAGGACTAAATAGGTCGCTAATCTCGCTAGCCAACTCTCCCGCACAAACCTCACTCATCAACTTGACTAGCTCAGCCAGAACTATGTCATTCTGCCAAGGCGACTGACCTTTGTTAAACCTAGTTACTGCATCCGTAAACAATCCGTGCCTCATACTTGTCCTGCGAATCGTATACATATCAAAGGTTGCAACTTCGATGACTATATTTTTAGTAGCGCTTGAAACCTCAGTAGCAGCTCCTCCCATCACTCCTGCTAGCCCCACAGGACCTTCGCCGTCTGCTATAACTATATCGTTCTCATCAAGCTCATATGTCTTGCCATTTATCAACTCAATCTTCTCGCCTGCTCTCGCCATGCGCGCGCCAATTTTACCGCCATGCAACTTATCATAGTCATAAGCATGAACCGGCTGAGCGCTCATCAGCATAATATAGTTTGTTATATCAACAACATTATTTATTGGCTTAGCGCCAAGACCGACAAGTCGACACTTTAGCCATAAAGGGCTATCACCCACTTCAATACCTGTCATAGCAGTTGCCATAAATCGAGGCACTCTATCATAATTTTCGTTATAAACCTCAAGCTCTAGACCGCGACCGCTAAGCTGTAATCCGCCTAGCCCATACCAGTCAGGACTTGTGAATTTCTGATGATAAATACCGGCTATTTCGCGAGCAACACCAATCTGTCCAAATAAATCCGGCCGGTGCGTAAACATCTTGTTCTCAATTTCAATTACGTAATCATTAAGACCGAATGTCTCAGCAAAGCCAGCACCAGCCTCCAAAACCACTCCTTCGGGCAAATCTTTTTCAGATATCTCAACAATGCCCTCGTGATTAGAACTGATTGCCAACTCCTGCTCACTTGCAAGCATTCCATTGCTCAAAATCCCCCGCAGCTCTCTTGAACCCAAGACAAAGGGATCGGCCTCCTTGAAAGTACTAGGTACCACCGATTTAGGCGGCAACCATATAGCCCACATGCCTGAGCGAACATTTGGAGCACCGCAGACCACCTGAATCAACTCACCAGTACCAGCGTCAATCTTACACACCGACAACTTGTCTGCATTTGGATGCTTCTGACAATCAACAACTTTTACGATCGCTGCTCCTTCGTATTTTGCGCCGAGGTTCACCATGTCTTCGACTCCGCCCAGTCGCTGATTGATGCGAGAAATAACCTGACTAATATCAGGTAGGTCAAAATCGATTAAACTTTTTATTATACTCAGACTAACTTTCATACATTCACTCCCTAAAACTGCCTCAAGAAATCTAACTTTGCTGAATGGAAATGCCTTACGTCTTCGATTGCGTACTTCATCATGACCAATCGATCGACGCCACAGCCAAATGCAAATCCGGTATATTTGCCTGGGTCAACACCTGCCATTTGGAGAACATTCGGATGAATCATGCCACAGCCGAGCAGCTCGATCCATCCCTCTTGCGAACATACTGAGCAGCCTTTCTTTTCGCAAAATGGACAAGATAAGGAAAACTCAAAACTTGGCTCAGTAAAAGGAAAGTAGAAAGGATTTAGGCGCACTTCAAGTTTTTTGCCGTAATACTCCTGCAAAAACTCTTGCAGCGTAGCAATTAAGTTACCCACGTTGACACCTTCGCCAACATACACACCCTCAACCTGGTAAAACGTATGCTCGTGTCGAGCATCTAAGTCCTCGTTCCTAAAGACGCGATCTGGAACTATGGCTGCAATAGGCTCGCCCTTGTCGAGATTATCTAAATATTTCCGAAGAACTCGATATTGCATTGTGCTAGTATGAGCAGGCGCAATCAACGGCTCACCATCCCCGTCCCTCTCCTCGGTCATAAAAGTGTCATAATCGTCGCGCGCCGGATGACCTTTTGGAAAATTTAGACTCTCGAACATATGAAATTGGTCATCGATCTCTCTTGACTCCTCGACCACATAGCCCATGCGGTTGAATATGTCAGAGAGGATGGAGATTTCGCGCATTAACGGGTGGACCGAGCCTTTGCTTGCCGCCAAGGGTTCTGGCCGAGCCGAATTTATATCCATAGGCGCAGTTACATCGATTGGGCGCAGTTCGACTCGTGCCAGCTGGGCTTCTCGGGTGACGACCGCTGCCTCGATATCGAGCTTTAGCTGATTGATCATTTGACCAAACTGCCCCTTTTGCTCGGCGGGCAGTTTTGGTATCTCAGCATAGAGGCTTCGGAGCAAAGGAGAGCGTAGCACGCTCCTTGGCGAATCATGAGTCGCTGTTAATTCAAGCAGTTGTTGTTTTATAGAATCAATTTTATCTTGCATATACTACGCCTAAACCTACATCAAAAACAATAAGACAACACCAATGGCTAAAAATACAACGACTATCCAAGCCCATGCAAGCGACGTAGTTTGCTTAGTCCCTTCGAGATACTTAATGTCATCAACTCCGTCCATAGCAGCGCCTTCTCGCAGGCTGTTCTGTCGAGCTTTTTCTTGCAAATCAGCAGCGATTTTTTCTTGTAGTTCGCTTCGCCTATCCTGTTGATTTAAAAATAATCCCATACCCTTAAGTATATCACCAATATGCTATACTGATAATCATTAGTAGATAAGGAGGGATTATGGCTACTAGCAAGACCAAGAAAAAGGTCGCTACTGCAAAGCCTGCGCCTAAAAAGGCAAAAACGGCAGCGCAATCAGCAAAAACAACAGTGACACGCGTGACTAGCGCTCCGTCAACAACCAAAAAGACAGCACTAGGAGGCAAGCCAAAGCTACCGAGCAACTTGATTAATATAGTTCTAGCAGAATCTATCGGTACATTTGTACTAACGCTAGTAGCTATCGTTGCGACATCGTACTTTATGCTTCCATTCTATATCGGCCTTGTTATGGTTGTTATGGTGCTCGCTATTGGAGCGATTTCTGGATCACACATCAACCCTGCTGTGACATTTGGACTCTGGACAATGCGACGAATCCGCACCGCACTCGTGCCATTTTACTGGATAGCTCAGCTACTAGGCGCCATGGCGGCGATAGTCCTCGTCGGGGCTGTATCAGGAGGCGTATTCTCAATCAGCTTCGAAAACTTCCTAGACTTCTCATGGAGCATATTCGCCCTAGAGCTAGTTGGCACAGCAATCTTTATGTTTGGTTTTGCTGCAGTCATCAATCGGACCGACGTTCGTTCCACCGGACGAGCTATTGGCCTCGGTATGTCACTTACCATTGGACTAGTAGCTACTGGCGCCCTAGTTTCATACGCTCAGAGCAATGCAGTAGCTCGACAACAAGCCATCCAGGCTGAGGCTGCAGCCGATGACCAAAACCAACCACAGGAAGGTGAGCGATCATATCCGCGCGAGGTTTATATCAATGGCGCAACCCTAAATCCAGCTATCGCACTCGCGACAACCGAGAGAACTGATAGCCAGCTTCAGGGCAATCCGACAGTACAAAAGGACGAGGTAGCCTACACCCGACTGGGCATAGAGGTGATTCTTGCAACCCTTATAGGTGCAGCACTTGGCGGAAACCTTTTCCTGCTAGTAAACTATCGATCACAAATCGAAGCTTAAATCTAGCTAGTTAAACCTAAAACCCCTCCACTTACCTGGAGGGGTTTTAGTTTATGCTCTAATCATCTTGCTGGGGCCTATCTACTAGTATAGGGTCGGCTTTTGTGTCTCCGCCGGATATCTTTACAACGTCCTTGTCAATTTTTGACAGCTCTTTGTAGGAGCTGTTGTAGTGGTTTACAGTAGTAGATAAAGATTTCCCCATCTTGCCCAATAACTCATCAAAGCGCTTGATATGTACGCCTAGTAGCCCGACACGCACCTGAATATCTCTAGCCTGCTCTTCAATCTGCAGGCTTCTGAGTCCCTGTAAAACTGTTTGCAGGTAAGCCAAAAAACTTGTCGGGCTAACGATAATAACTCTCTTGTCCCGAAACGCATATTCAATTAAGTCACGAGAGCTGCCACCTGTACCTACATTATTAATCAACAGATCGTAGTAAAGTGACTCGCTAGGTATAAACATAAAAGCAAAATCCATAGTCCCCTCATCGGGTCTTATGTACTTTGAGGCCTCATCAATGCGCCCTTTTAAGTCAGCCTTGACCTTATTTAGCCAAACATCTCGCTCAGCCTTATCCTTAGACTCAATCATTCGGTTGTAGTTCTCCAGCGAAAACTTGCTATCAACAGGCAGCAACTTTCCCTTATCCAGAAGCACAACAGCATCCACAATAACACCGTCCCTAAATCCATACTGCATCTTGTACTGCGAAGGAGGCAGGACATTATCAAGTACGCTCTCCAAGTAAAACTCCCCAAAAACACCTCGCTGCTTCGGGTTTGACAGAACATTCTGCAACGTCTTTAGCTCTGTAGCTACATCAACCACTCGTCGATTAGTTTCATCAAGCTTCGCCAGCCTTTGAGTAACGTCACTTACCAACTTCGAACTCTCCGTTAGCTGCCTTTGTACTGAGTTGTTGACAGTCAAACTACTGCGCTCAATTTTCTCTCCCATTGACTCAGACAACAACTGAATCGACCTACTCAACTCAACTACATCAGTCTTTAGTAGATCGACTGACGAGCCACCTTTAAGGTCATTGAGGCGTCTAGCCACCACATACAATACTCCGCCTAACCCAAATACTATTACCGCCAAAAGAATGATTACTAAAGTTTCCATAACCTTAGTATACTACGGCAGAGAGCTTACCGCTTATGCAAATGCCAGAACCGCTCGAACAATCACAACAAACATCACGATAAACACAATTGCCGCCAGATCACCCCTTAGTCGGTTAATCCAAGCAAGTGCAGCATAAACCGCCGCATAAGCGAGCACGGTCCAAATCAATGAGACGTACCAAGGACCCGCTATCCATGCCGCTACACCCCAAAGTGCAACTATCGCTGCAATCACCACCAGAAGGGCTCGCTTCATTGATATCATGGCCAGAATAGGTACCACCATTATACCAACCAGGACTGCTGCAATATTTGATGAAAGAACTGTACTATTTAGACAGATAGATATGCTATCAGGATCTCCACAGAAAAATGGAGTAAGGATGTATTGATTCAGCACCCAACCAATTAACCAGGTAGCTAGTCCCGCCCCTGCACCAAGCAAAACAATCTTACCAAAAACGCTAGCCGTCATATTAAAGAAATATCTCGACATCTCTTCTCTAAATATAATCGCCCTCAAAGCCATAAAAACTCCTATGATTCTTTTGGCATATTGTACATTGGTATTGATAAAAAAGCAATAATATTAGGCTTAAGCGCTTTTTCCGCTCGCCTCAGTCCGAGATTTTTGTGATATCGGCAGATACCAAAAAATGCCCGCACACGCGATAATCAACCCGCCCATAACATCTAATGGAGTATGCACAAGAGCAATAACCCGCCCAGCGCCAACTAGTAAAGTCATGATTAAGGCCACCAAAGCCCACGTTTTCTTTTTAGCACCAAATAAAATAGCCAAAGTTATGGCCATAGTAAACAGCGCATGGTCTGACGGAAAGCCTGGATTGTCCAGGAAAGACGCTCCCGCATCGACACCCATTAACTCGAAAGGTCGCAGAGTTGCAGGCTGATAGAGCAAGCCGACAATTTTTGCTAAAACATAAGATGACAAGCCCGCCATCATTACCTTTGTGTAGGTGTGATAACGCTCTGCAGCTGGCACATAGCGGAGTAGTGTATAGGCGCCGATTAAGGCCACTGGCACGACCATACCATCGGCGATCAATTTAACGACAAATTGCATATCCATAGACGCAGTATAGCCCTCTATCTATCCATTTGTCCATGACCACCAAGTGTTAGTGGACAGATAATATCCATAAGAGAATGAAGTCGAGGTCAATCCTGAACAAGCCTGCGTTGGCCCAGAGGTAACACTTCCAAGTGACCTTAGGCCGGTGGATGATTCATAACGATAAGTCTGACCAGATTTGCTACGCGCCTCTACGCGAAATACAACCCTACCGGTTGAATCACTACCTCTGCAGTATGACAGATTATTGGTAGTCCCAACCATATAGGCCCCCTTTGAAGGCCGGAACTTAAGTCCAGGAAACTGAGTCGAATCCCCGCTAGCACTACCACCAGGAATATATTCGCCTCTATCGATAGCATCCATTTCAATCATTTTTGCCATGTTAGTCAGGTCACTCTTAACTGCCGAATCATTTGCTTGGTTGGACACGCCATTATAGGCAACGATGGATATCGCAGCTAAAATACCAATAACCACAATAACGATTAGCAACTCGACTATCGTAAAACCATAAGCTCTTTGATTCATTGATGCAATTGTACTAATTGTTGATCCCAGAATCAACCGCCCTCTTGTCACTTATGTCATCTTTGGGTATAATTACGCGTGTATTG
>DAICXN010000005.1 GCA_027312165.1 Candidatus Saccharimonadota bacterium | reverse complement strand
ATGGTGGTGCACTAGCAATCCATTCAAGCACTAGACAGATTAGGAGACTTCCCCCTCACAGCAAGTGCCTTGAAAAATTAGACGAGCAGAGTAGATGGGAAAAATCCATATCACGGTGACCCTCCCGAAAACTCGTCTATTTTCATGTCAATAACAATTCCCTGCTATACTGACCTTATGTACAAACGCATCCTTCTCAAACTCTCAGGCGAGCAACTTCAGGGTCAATACGACAGCGGTTTTGACCGCGAGCGAGCTCACTGGATCGCCGAGCAGATTAAACCGGTAATTGCTGATGGTATCCAAGTGGTGATCATGGTCGGCGGCGGCAACTACGTCCGCGGCAGCCAGATAGCTGGTGACGGCATCCAGCCAGTTTCGGCCCACAATATCGGCATGCTCTCAACCCTTATGAACTCTATCGCCTTAAGCGATATTTTTAATAGCGCCAACTTATCGACCCGTGCCCTATCAAGCGTCAAAATTGATCAGTTTATTGACCAATACACTTTTCGACGAGCTCTTTCTCATCTAGAAAAAAACCGAGTCGTGGTAATTGGTGGTGGTATTGGTCGGCCCTTTCTGACCACCGACACAGCGGCCCTCAATCTAGCTCAAGAAATGAACTGCGATGTCGTCATCAAAACAACCAAAGTTGATGGCGTCTACGACAAAGACCCAACTAAACACACTGATGCAGTAAAGTATGACAAGTTATCCTACCAAGAGGCCCTCTCAAGTCCAACTATAAGCGTTATGGATAACGCCGCTATTGGTGTTGCAATGGATGAGCACAAACCAGTCATCATCTGCGATCTTTTAACCGACGGCAACATCAAACGGGCCGCTAGCGGTGAGGCTGTCGGAACTTTAATTTCTTAATTCTAATCTTTTTTCTTATCAAGCTTGTCGAGCTTTAGAACATGCACCACCACATAAACCACCAAAGCAACAGCGATCAGTGTTATTAACGAGCTAATAAACGCCCCGTACATAAATTCACCCTGTCGGTTACCGATTTCAACAGTAAATGACGCCGCCTGCAGGCCCTCTTGTGAGCCAACGATCAGCTGGACTATTGGGTCAATAAATGCTTGAACAAGTTTTTTCACGGTATCACCCGCAGCGGTACCGATAGCCAAACCAACTGCCAAGCCAACGACACCCTGGGTTCGAATAAAATCTACAAAGCCACTAAAACGTGTTTTCTTCTGACTCATATACCCTCCTGATCAATAAACAAAATTATATCATGAACAAATATGTTGTTGTGAGGTCGGAGCGGCTAACTAAAGCCGCTCCGACCAAGGGGTTATCGGACAATCAGCAGGAGTCGCGGCTGACCCTCCTTGGTCACGCTGACCCATGGATTCTGCTGAACTCGGACGGTGCAGAGCTGATGAAGCAGCCTGCCCAACATCCGCTTGCTGGCGAACATGATTGGATCCTTTCCGATCTTGCCACTGCGCACTCGCCCCTGATCCAGGTTTCGAACGCTGACACTTTGCCATTCGACGCGCTCGATGCTCAGCCGGCCCATCATCTCGTCAACCGAACCAAAGGCATGTTGCCCCTGGCCTAGCTGAGCCTTGATGTGGGCGCACAAGAACGAGAGAACCATGCGGCGCTCATATTCAGTGGCCTTGTCCCAGATTGGCAGAGTGACGTACCGAGAAGACACAACTGTCTCCCTCCCCTGTAATCGCTGTAGCCCGCCATTAGGCTACGACAAAGCGATAACTGCACTATATAATAAAATTATGTATTTTACAACTCATCTGGCGCGATTATGCCCAGAACCTTCAGCCCACTCGCCAAAGTATCTCGATAGATTTCAACCACCCCAAGGCGCAAAGCCTCACGATCATCGCCGATTATCCGTGATTTCTCATAAAACTGATTGAACTGCTGAGCTAATTCATATAGATAAACACACAGATGATGTGGCATCAATTCACGTGCCGACACCTCAACGATCTCAGCGTACTGACCCAGCTTTACCATCAACGCACGCTCCGATTCATCCAGGCCGCCTAGCTCCTGCGAAGCCTCTACAGTCGCTTTGCGAAGAATTGAGCTAGCCCTGGCGTGTGCGTACTGCAGGTACGGACCGGAGTTGCCCGTCAAGCTAACTGCATCATTAACATCAAACACTACGTCAGAACCAACTCGCACCCTTAAGAATTGATAGCGTAGCGCACCAGACACAACATCAGGGTTCGGCTCGCCACCACGGCTTCTGATTGCTTCTGCCACTTGGTCAAATAGCCAATTGATCTGCACCACGTCACCGTCGCGCGAACTCATTTTGCCAGTTGTCAGCTTAACTGTGCCTGTTGATATATTAACTGTTACGTCCTTTAGCTCCGGTAGACACAGTTCAGCCGCTTTAATTACACCCTTGAAATAATCCCGTTGCTCTTCGGCGGTGACAATATAGCTCTTATCAGCTTGAAAGTCATCGTGCTTGAGCATCATCAACCCGAGATCGCGGGCCCCGTAAAGACCCAGGCCCTGAGATGTTACGAAGGCGTTATCAAAACTACCGTACTGGCTGCCAGGGAAAATCAACGCCCCTTCACTCTTTCTAAAAACACCCGGCACGTTTGTTTGCACTATTGGCACGCCTTTTATATCTGCCTGACTCTCGAGGTATCGCTTTTCGATTGGCTGATTGCCGATGCGTCTCATCACGCGGTCAATTTCATCAAAGCTCCATCTTTTACAAATGGTATAAACCTGGCGGTAAAGCTCATCGTTCAAGACAAAAGACTGGCGAGCCAGCTGAACAATTTCTTCACGAGCTACTTCGTCTTCGCGGTAAGCCTTGGCGCCTTCCGCATACATCTGACTCATGAAGGTGTTGCGGTCTTCGGGCGCAATTTGCTCAAGCCTCCCGATGTCGCCATCGACAAACTTTAGCAAGCTATACATACTCTTACCGACATGCGCGCCGACGTCACCGTGATAGCTAACACGGTGAACATCAGCACCATCAACCTCTAGTAGATTTGCCATCGTATCGGCAATAATTGCGTTAAAGGCGTGTCCTATGTGAAGCGCCTTGAACGGATTTGGGTTGTTAGTTTCGATCACCACGCGCTGACCCAGGCGGACTCTCTCTATCTCTCGCCTGGCCGACTCAACGAGAGCCTGATCACCGACTCGTAAATTAATAAAGCCCGGTCCAGCCACACTGACTTCACTGAACTCGCCACTTTCTCGTAAGCTTTCAGCGATTTCCTCGGCGATTTGGCGGGGATTTTTTCCGAGTGGCTTAGCTAGTTGCAGGGCAACATTTGTCGCAAAGTCACCGAACTGTGGCTCTGGGCGCGTCAAAACCACCCCGGTTTCAACACCAAAACGACTGCTGATAATTTGCTCGATTTGCCTCTGCATATAAATCTGATTATACCATCAGTCGGACTACTTGGCCGAGTGATTAAGCCTAGGCCTCGACATCCTCGATCGAAAGCGGCAGCATTGAGCTTGGACTCGAGCCGCGAACGTGTTCGAGCACGTAACTTAAAGCTCTAACGTCGTCACGAGTTAGGTCATTGTCTTGGTGTTTGGGGGTTTTCTTGTCTTCGGCCATTTTTCATATCCTTTTTGTTTTATCTAACTATATTCAAATATTAGCACAAGTTGTACTTTTTGTCAATATAGTAGCTCAGCTACTTCGCCTTTAAGGCAGCGTCAATCAAACCTAAAAATAGTGGATGCGGCCGAAAAGGTCGGCTTTTAAATTCTGGATGGGCTTGAGTGGCGATGAAGAAATCGCTATCTGGACTTTCAACAAACTCTACCAGTGATCCGTCGGGCGATGCCCCGGAGACAACCAAGCCGCCTCGCTTCATCTCGCCGAGATATCTCTCGTTAACTTCGTAACGGTGACGGTGCCGCTCAACCACCTCTGTCTTGCCATATAGCTCAGCCGCTAGCGAACCCTTAGCTAACTCAGCCTCGTAGTCGCCAAGGCGCATCGTCCCGCCAGTTGACTGCTTACCCTCCTGACCATTCATCAAATAAATTACGTTCTTACCAGGCTCGGCACCAAACTCTTCACTGTTGGCTCGCTTAATACCACCTCGTCTTGCTGCGGCAATTACAGCCGTCTGTAACCCCAGACAAATACCCAAATAAGGCTTGTTCTGCCGCAAGCAGTAATCAGCAGCAGCTACTTTGCCCTCAACACCGCGCTCGCCAAATCCGCCCGGCACCAAGATACCATCGACGGCCGCAAAATTCTCATCGGTCGCTTCCTCGGCATTAATCCAATATATTGTAACCTCGCTCTTACGCGCCCAGGCGGCTGACTTCAGTGCCTCGGTCACCGACAGATAGGTATCAGCGTTGTCGGTATACTTGGCCACTAAGCCGATAGTCACCTCTCGCGAGTACTCGGCCTTATCTCGTTCAGCCAGCCGTCGCCACTGCTTAAGATCAGGCTCGACTCGGCTACCCGAAAACTCACTCAAAAGCGGTCCAAGATCGCGGTGAACCGTTAGCGGCACCTCGTAGACCGTATCGACATTTGGCATCATGATAATTCCGCCGCGACGGACGCCACTAGAGATAGCGATTTTTTCACCAACGCTTTTTGGCGGTCGCGCCTTGCCTTCGGTTCTAACCCCAACTACATCAGGCATAATTCCAAAGCCCCGCAGATCTGCCAAGGCGTTTTGGGCCGGCTTGGTCTTATACTCCTGACTCGTCTCCAAAAACGGCACATAAACCACGTGGACAAACAAACAGTTTTCACGGCCAACTTCCTGAGAGAATTCTCGGATTGCTTCAATAAAACTCAATCCCTCAAAGTCTCCAACCGTGCCACCGATTTCTACGATATGAATTTCACCCTCGGCGGCCTCATGAATGGCGCGCTTGATCGCATCGGTTAGGTGAGGCACCAATTGAACGGTTTGGCCGCCGAACTTACCAGCTCTCTCGTCAGCAATCAAATCTCTCAGCAATCGGCCCGACAAGGTTGTGTTCTTGCGAGTTAGCTCCTGGTCAAGAAACCTCTCGTAGTGTCCGAGGTCCAGGTCGGTCTCTGCTCCGTCCTTGGTAACAAAACACTCACCGTGCTCTTTAGGATTCAAAAGACCCGCATCTACGTTGAGATACGGGTCACACTTTTGAACGGAAACTTTGACTCCCTTAGCCTGCAAGACTGCACCAATGCTGGCTGCGGTAATTCCCTTTCCGACACCAGACAGGACCCCTCCTGTCACAAAAATAAATTTCTTTTTGCCCATGTTTGTCTTCCCCTCCATGGAATTTTAGTATAGCACCTTACGGATAAAATACGCTAGATCTGTGGTGTTGTAGTAATTACACTACACTAGATGTAGCGTAATAGAAATCTATAGCAGTTATCGAGGAATAAACTTCATCGAAACTGAATTAACACAGTGACGAACGTTTTTTGGCGTCAATCCCTCACCCTCAAAGACATGGCCGAGGTGACCCCCGCAATTTGCACAGGTAATCTCAGTGCGTCGGCCATCGGCATCCAGTGTTCGTTTGACCGCCCAAGCTATCTCATCGTCAAAACTCGGCCAGCCACAATGGGCATCGAACTTATCCTCTGACCGGTAAAGCGGAGCATCACACTGCCGACAGACATAGGTGCCCGCTGCGGTTTCACTTAGTAGCTCCCCGGTAAACGGCACCTCCGTACCCTTGTCGATGATGACATGTTTTTCTGCTTCAGTGAGTGTATTTATTGACCCTTGAGACACCTAAGACCCCCTCAAACACCCGGCTATGTGACTATGTTAACTGTAAGCCACATAATGGCGGCTGCGGCCCCAGCAATACCTACCTCTGTCCCGAGACGCTTCTTGCCTTTGCTGACGAGGTAGGCAAATACGGCTACGGATGCGCACAGCAAAACGAAAGGAGGAGCAAACTCTCTAACCAAAGCACCGATAATCCCGCCGTTCTTATCCATAAAGCTCCAATCCATAGAAAAATCTTAACATGAAGATGCCCCCGAGCACAAGCTAGGGGGCGTTGTTCTTCAGTGCGGGGCCGTGCCTATAAGCGACCTATGCCAAGGTGAGCCTACTGGCAGCCTTCACACATCGTCAGCGCTGCTGGGTCGAGTGGCGCGGCGATCGTACCGTTCTTTTTTGCTTGTTCCTGAGCAGCCTCCTGGGCAGCCTTCATCGCAGCGTCAATCGCACTCAGTTTTTCTTCTAAAGTCATGTCTTCTGTGATGATTTGGCTAGCGTTCATACCCACTCCCTTTTCTTGTTTGTTAAATAGTGCTTATGTATAATAATACGCTATATATAGCGTCCTAGGCAACGAAATGCCACATATTTTGTGTTGTAGAATTTTCATCGACCTTACCAATCGGTGAAATATAGATCTCAACATCATCCGATTTTGGACGAAATTCTCCAAACTTTTCTGCATAGGCCTGAAGTGCCTCGGGCTCCTTATCTTTTGAAACAACCAGCGCCGATGTGTTTAGGTAAACGGCTTGCTTTTTGTCATTCCAAACAACGAACTCAAGTCGGCCAGTGCGCATCGCGTTTTGTGCGTGCCTCGACGTTCGGGACGATATCCAGATAATCGAATCGTCCAGCCGAGCAAAGTGGAGCGGTGCCACTGCCGGCGTGCGGTCACGATTTACCGTGGCCATCACCCCGACATGGACCGTATCAAGAATTGATTTTACCTCTTCATTCATAGCAAGCTCCTATTTCGTAGTATTGACTTCGTAGCTAGTGTTGGTGCTCTCAAAGAAATTAACTAACTCCAGCGTATCATTGGCTGTCGCCATCCACTTCGCCGGGTTGGCAACATTATACTCTGGCTCAAAACCAAGCTCGATCAGACGACGATCGGTCATGTGCATGACATACTGATTTACGTAATCAGCATTTAGGCCCAAGATACCCTTTGGCAACATATCCTTGTTGTAAGCCTTTTCAATCTCCACCGCCTGCAAGATAAGCGCTCGGATCTCATCGGCAAACTCCTCAGTTTGCAGCTCTGGGTTCTCATCCAGAATTGTCAGCAGCAAGTTGATACCAAATGTCAGGTGAAGATTTTCGTCCTTGGTAATCCAATCGAGTAAGCTACCGACGTTACGCAGCAAGTTGCGTTGGCGGAAACTCATGCCAACCATAAAGCCCGAGTAAAACCAAATACCTTCAAGTACGATGTTGTAAGCCACCAGCGAGCGAACGAAGTCCTTTTTACCTTCAAGGGTGTAGATATCAAGGTCTTTCGAGAGCATAACTTCGAGGTGCTTATTTTGAAAGTCGGCCTTATCGGCTAGCGACTTCTTGCCAAAGCCCGCTGCATAAATCTCCTCGCGGTCAAACGGAAATGTCTCAATAATATACTCGAAGGTCATGAAGTGATTAGCCTCTTCCCACATCTGCTTTGATAGGTAGAGCTGTGCTTCAGCAGCGTTAACATACGGATAGATGCCAAAAGCTAGTGACTTATTGATCAGTAGTTCATTTGGGTTGAGGTAGCTAATAACGGTTTTAAGCGCGTGCTTTTCATCATCGGTCAGCTTTTCAAAGTCTTGAAGATCCTGGACAAGCTGAACCTCATTTGGGAACCAGGTGTTAGCAACCGCCTGATTGTATAGGTCATAAGCCCACTGGTAACGAATTGGGTAGAGACTCAGGCCATCGCGCAAGCCTGAACCTAGGATGCCATCTTTTGGATGCTGATAGGCCATGCTATACCTCCTCTATTGGTAGCTCTTCAAGTTGTCCAGGGATTGGCAACTCATCTTGAACATACTGAGTCAAGATATCCCAATCCGTTGCTACTGTGCCGCCTAGTCCTGGTAGTGTTTCCATTGTAATTTCTCCTTGCTTAATTAAATCTTTATCAATTGACTAACTGCTGGTGATCCAAGGCGAGCAAAATCCTGACGGATATCTCGTTGAGTTTCTGCCGACTCCACCTTGGCTGCATGTAGGCTAGACGCGGTCTCCTCGACCTCTCTAACTGCCTCAGTCACCGGGTTGCCCCACTCCATCCTGACTATTCTCTCAAGCCCCTTTTCGGTATTAATCACCTGACCAATACGCAAATCTTCCATTATGACTTCCTCCTGGCAAAGCCAAAGCCACGTGCGGCTCCACCCTGCTGCTTAATTTTAGTTTGTGCGGTTTTCTCCACCGAGACAGTAGTTTGCTCCGACTGGTGTCGTGGCTTAACATGCAAGTAATACGTCGTCTTTAGGCCGCGTCGCCACGCCTCTGAGTAGATCTCAACATACTCATCGATGTCTCGTGTTTGGAGATACATGTTACGGCTTATCGCTTGGTCGACCCACTTCTGCGCTCTGGCTGCTACTTCAATAAATGAATATGGACTGAGCTGGAAGCTAGTCTTGTAGACATCTTTTAGCTCTTGGGGAATCTCATTGATATTCTGGATATCGCCCTGGTTGGCAAATACCTCATCCTTGAGCGACTCCCACAGATTTAGCTCCTTGAGGTCGCGCACCAAGTTAGCATTTACCTCGAGGAACTTGCCATTAAGCGTTGAACGGCTAAATATCTGAGCGAACTGCGGATCAATGCCAGGTGTGGTGCCGGCAATATGACCAATATTGGCAGTTGGCGCAATTGCCATAAGTGTTGCATTACGCATGCCCTTCTTTACTTTGGCGCGGAGTTTCTCCCAGTCTAGACGAGCAGTCTGGTCAACCTTTACCTTGACCTTGCGATCGTCAGCTAGCGTATCGATTGTATCGATCGGCAAAATACCTTTGCTCCAGCCACTTCCCGCAAAGGCCGGATAGCTACCGAGGGTTTTAGCAAGCTCGGCCGACTCATCAATGGCGTGATAACTAATGTACTCAGTCAACTGGTCAATTAGCTCAAAAGCGCCCTTTGAGTCATAGCTAAGGTGCAGCTTCTCCAAAACATCCGTAAAGCCCATGACACCGAGGCCAAGCGCTCTTGTCTGGCTGTTGGCGTGTAGAGCCTCGGGAACTGGCAAGTTCGTGATATCAACTAAATTATCGAGCTGACGAATTGCGCTTCGCGAACTAGCCGCTAGGCGGTCCCAGTCCCAAGACTTATCCTCATTCAAATGAGCCGCCAAGTTGATACTGACAAGATTACATACGGCTATGTTGTTGTTGTCCTGGGGTAGCGTAATCTCCGTACACAGGTTGCTTAGGTGGATTGTACCGGTGTTGTTATTGAGCGCCCGAACATTAATCGTGTCCTTCCAGGTTAGCCATGGATGGCTCGTTGCCTGTAGCTGAATTAAAATGGCACGAAATTGCTGACGCGCTGACACTTTATCAAATTTACGCAGCTTGCCCGCTTCAGCCATTTTGACGTACTCTTTGTAGCGCTTTGAAAATTCCGCTCCGTAGAGTTCCGTCAAATCCATAACTTCTGCTGGGTCAAACAAGTACCAATCTTGATCCTGCTCGACGCGCTTCATGAACTCATCAGAGATAAAGACGGCGGTGTTGGCAAAACGCGTCCGGAGATAAGGGTCGCCAGAGTTTTGCTTTAAATCTAGAAACTGCGGGAAATTTAGATGCCAATTCTCCATGTAGAGTGCTGCGGCACCGGCTTTTTTGCCCTTTCGCGAAACTGCAAATAGGGCCGTGTCGATCATTTTCATAAACGGAATTGGCCCGGTGCTTTCGGTGTTAGTCGTCTTGACTGGGCTACCTGCAGCGCGCAATTTCGTAAAGCCCATACCAATGCCGCCAGTGCCTTTGGCAATAAAGCCCGTGTCGCGCACGGCCTTCATGATTGACTCCATGTCATCATCAACATTAATCAAGAAGCAGTTGGATAGTTGCGGATGCGCACCGCCAGCATTGACACGAGTCGAGCCGCCCGGTACATAGTCAAGATTTGACATGTGTTCGTAAAAATCTAGCGCTGATTCAGTTGGATTTTTTGCATTGTAACTTAGGCCCATCGCTATACGCATGTGAGTAAACTGCGGAACCTCAATAGGCTCACCCGAACCTTTGCGTAACGCGTAGCGATTCTTATTGGTGATCACGCCAAGATACTTTGATAAGTCATCCTTGTCGGGATTAAGTGCCCCAGCTAGTCGCTTAAGGTCAAACAGCTTACCATCGCTCATCCGTGGATCGAGCAGGCCCATCTCGGTTGCCTTCTTGAGGTACTTCGGAAACTGCTGCCGATGGAGCTTCTTTAGATCTTCCGCTGATTCGTAGTTGCCTAGTACATTTTTATAGATAGTTTTAAGAAGTAGTCGCGCGGCAATTTTATCAAAATCTGGATCATCCTTAACATTTTGCAGGGCCGTATTTATAACCGCCTCGTCCAACTGCTCACTGGTGATTCCGTCAAACAAGGTTAGCTGAACCTCGCTTGCTACTTGAACCACCTTTGCGATCTGATCCGGTAGGCCTTCACTTGCCTTGACCAAGGCGAGATTGATCTTGTTTGCGTCAAACGGCTCTTTGGTGCCATCGCGCTTGACGACATTAATTTGTTGCATTTACCCCCTCCTAAATTAGCGGTGCAAGAAAACTCACTCGACACCTCCTTCGAGCGACCTCTGTCCTACTTACTCCCTTGTGTTTATTTGGTACAACTACCGTATATGTAGTGTCTGAATTCGACTATAGACGCTACATGTGTGGTTTGCAAGCCCGTTTGTGAATATTACAACTAATTCAGGTGAGCCACCCCATATAAGGCCGTGGTAAGTTTTACTATCACCCACCCAACATGCTCTTTACTTATGCAAGCTCTTAATGCCTGGATAGCGACTCCTAATCTTACAGACAAGTCCGTCCACGCCGAGCTGAGCTAGCTCCTCTTCTCTTAATGTAGCGAGCTTTTTTGCCAGCTCCGCCGTCCAGAGCGGCTCAAAATTTTCTATTACCTCAGGTGACGCCACTTGCCCCTGACCCTGTGATGAGGAGATCACCAGCAAACCATGGCCCTCCACTCCTCCAGAATCTACCGAGCTACCAAAAATCGCCAAGTCGTGTCGCATAATCCCAGTCACCCAAAATGGAAGCCTCAGGCCTCCAGGACCCATATCAACATCAACCAGCTCCACCTCACCGCTCCTATAGTCCAAGCAACCGTCTTCCGGATTGACCTTGTATATACCGCTAGATAGAAAGAACATTTCCATAGTCATCATCCTGACATCAATAACCGGCTATGGCAAGCATAAATAATACCGCTTAAAAAAGAAAAGTAGCGAGACATTACAATCTCACTACCTTTCTCCTGGCGGAAGGAGAGGGATTCGAACCCTCGAAAGGATCGCTCCTTTACACACTTTCCAGGCGTGCCAGTTCAACCACTCCTGCACCCTTCCACTTAGCTACATTGTATATTAGAAATCACGCTTGAGCCAAATTAAGATTATTTCCAACCAACACCGGGTTGTTTGGCGGATGTATAAATTACACAACGTTAATGGTTGATATATCTAATTTAATCGACCTATAATAAAGTCAATGGATGAAGACAAATCACGCATTAAACTTTTAGGCATAACTAAGCGTTATGGCATCGGAGATGCCGAGCATTATGCACTTGATGGCGTCGATTTGACCGTAGAAAAAGGCGAATTTATTGCCATTATGGGGCCAAGCGGCTGTGGCAAAACCACTCTCTTAAATGTCATTGGCCTGCTGGACCAAGCAACTGACGGCGAATACTACCTAGATAACAAGCCGGTTGACAACTTAAGCCCGAGGCGACAGGCGAAAATTCGCTCTCGTCAGATCGGCTTTGTTTTTCAAAACTTCAACCTCATTCCCCGCCTAACGGTTATCGATAACGTCGCCTTGCCCCTAACCTACACCGGTGTACGCAAAACTCGCAGACTGCAAGAGGCTAGTCGAATCCTTAGAACATTTCACCTTGGTGAACGTGAATATTACCTACCACACCAGCTATCCGGCGGACAAACCCAACGAGTTGCTATTGCTCGAGCTCTAGTTAATCAACCGTCAATCATCCTGGCAGATGAGCCAACTGGCAACCTAGACTCAAAAACTAGCCACATTATTATGGAAGAATTAGCCGACATCCACAGACGCGGCAACACCATCATCATGGTGACCCACAACCCTGACCTCACCTCTTACGCTAGCCGAGTTATTACAATGCTCGACGGCAAAATCGACACTGATTCAAAGAAAGACCGCAGCCAGCCATTCAAAAAGAAACTTGACATAACTGGTGATAAAAAACGAAAATCAATGCCCGAACTTGTCACCCAAAGCACACCAAAGAAAGCAAAGCGCCAATCTGCGCGTAAACAAAAGACCAGAAAGGGAGCCAAATCATGAGGCTGCTATTTTTTAATCACTTAGAAAATGCCGTTGAATCGTTGCGGGCAAGTCGTTTTCGCACCTTCCTGACTATCACTGGCGTCACTATAGGTATTGCCAGCATTGCCGCGGTTCTGTCACTCGCAAACGGCGCAACCGACTTTCTGTCACGCCAGGCAATCACCACAAGCGACTCAATCGCGCTCGTCCGTTCCAGCAAGCCATCAACTCCCCAGTCCCTCCTGGTTGATTTTGAGTCTCTGCACGCAACCACCAGCCTAACTGAAAAAGACGCTACTGAACTAGGTCAAATTGAGAACTCAACAGCCGCGCCGATGGCAATTTTACACACTAGCCTCAAAAGCAAAGACGGATCGGTTGACGGCGAGCGCGCTACTCTAATTGGCACTAACTCGAATTTGCTCGATATCGCTGAGCTTGAGCTGCTTGATGGGCAATTTCTCGCGGACAACAACGGCAATAGCGGTATCGTCATGGGTAATCAACTAGCCATCGACCTCTTTGGCACTGAGCACGCCCTAGGCAACATCACCACCATTCGTGGAGAAAACTTCACAGTTGTCGGCGTCCTCAAATCAACCAACCAGCCGGTCAACTACCACGGGGTGGATTTTGACCAGTCAGCCATCATTCATCTCAGTGCAATCAAGCACTTCACTCAGGACGTCGCACAAATTCAACAAATTGTCATTCGCTCAAACACCGACCAGCCGCTTGAGCCAATCGTCAAGACTGCTGATGAAATACTTAGCCGAAATCACCTAGACGAAAAGGATTACGCCATCCTAACCGGCAAGTCGATCACCGCTCCAAGCAGCCAGCTGTTTTCAAATATTGTCACCGTGGTAACTATAATAGCCGGCATTTCGCTTTTAGTTGGTGGCATCGGCATCATGAACATTATGCTCGTCAACGTGGCGGAGCGTCGACGCGAAGTTGGTATCCGTCAGGCGATTGGTGCCACTGACGGACAAATCATTAACCAATTCCTCATCGAGTCGGCAATCATCGGTCTCGTCGGAGGCATCATCGGTTATCTACTCGGCCTATCATTCGCCTTCCTGCTTGGCATGTACCTGCCGTTTTCTCCAGTTATCGATTGGCAAACAGCGGCTCTGAGTATCGGCACGGCTATGATTACCGGAATATTTTTCGGAATCTACCCGGCCATCCGAGCCGCCAAACGAGACCCGATCGAGTCCTTGCGGCACTAGTCGGCTAACTACGAAAGTTCTTTCTTAAACTTCTCAATTAACGCCACTGGCGCTGGGTCGACATTATTTAAAATCGCACAGTAAATACTTGCCATATCGGCCAGCGCTAGACCCCATAGAAATTGCTGAACTAAATTATCGCCAATCAGCGAGATGTCCCTGGCCTTTGGTCGCATACCGCTCAGCATCCGATCGGTTAGCTCCATCCTCTCAGCAATCCTTGGTCGTTCAAACGAACTTCTCAAATCAAACACAGCATATGGCTTGTCGACGGGATGAGACGTCCAGCCCATAAACTCATTGTGGCTGAATTCGGGATACTGATTCCAGAAAGCTACATTTTTTGCCGACTCGTTCCAGCTAATTTTCCACTTGTAGGCAATTGGTGCTGTCAGCTGACCACCGTAAAAAACTGCCGATTTGCCCGCCGCGTGGGTGGCTAGCTGTTTAGCATAGTTGTGCTCAAGTGGTGACTCGGCCGACCATTCACGCAGCTTGTCTGTCAGCCAATCAGAACTCTCAGAGACCTGGTCAAACAGCTGATGGCCAATCAGGCCAAACTTCTCTAAAAGTTTTAGCAGGACACGCAAATGATAAACCGTGGACATTCGCGGCTGCGCCCCTGCGGGCACTTCCGCTCTAACGACATTATCCTGGGCAGCAAGCTCAAGTAATCTTCCGCCAGTCGCCATGGCAGCCACTTGGCAGCCAGCCTGGCGAGCTTGAAAGTAACACTCGATAGTCTCTTCGGTATTACCCGAATGACTGAGGGCGATAACTAGCGTAGACTCATTAGCGTGATTTGGTAGGTCATAACCTTTGATAACCTCCACTGGAACAGTCAGCTCGTCCCGGGTGAGAATCTTCACCATGTCGGCCGCTAGCGCCGAGCCGCCCATACCTGCCATCACCACACTTTTTATACCTAAAGAAATTGGTTCGCCGTCAATCATCGGCTGAAACCTCGCCTGTTCGGGCAGCGAAGCCACTGCTTCAAGCGCACCTGAAGGATCACGTTGTTTTATCACGTTTGCATCATCGAGCATACTTGCACTCCCTTGTTTATTCATGCTACAGTATAGCATAAGAACTTTTATAATATCATCAAGGGGTGGGCATGGATATTTCAGCGGACAATCAACAGCAAACAATTAGCGACGATCAGGAACTAGCAAAGGCCTTAGCAGGCGTTAACCAGGAGGCAAACGACCTCAACCTAGACAGCCAGGCGGTCGAACAATTACCGCAAACCGCTGAGGTTGAAGATCAGGTTCAGCCAGGCTACATCTCAGCCCCAGTGACTAACGAATCGGCCGCTAGTACCACTGCCACGCCAGACTTCTCGCAGCCAGCTGCCGTTTCGTCCGCAGCTGATCCTTCGCTCGCCAGCGTCAAAGAAGCTGCGCTTAGTGAACTACGGCCATTGGTTGGCAAGCTAGAGGTCAGCCCAGAGGAAAAATTCAACACCTATCTTCTACTAATCCGCTCCACTGACGACAAAGATCTAATCGCCCCAGCCCATGAAGCAGCCAAGAGCATTGCCGACGAGGCTAAGAAAGCTCAGGCACTGCTCGACATCATCAAAGAAATTGACTTCCTCTCGAGCGCAAATCAATAGTCGGCCATTAGATCGCCTACTTAAAAATAGCCCGCTTGGGCTATTTTTTTAGCGATTCTCAAAACCCATAAAAACAGCCTGGGTTTGGCTAGGTCGTCGGCTAGAACTGAGGGTGGTTGAACTCGCACAGGGGCCCAGGTCACTAACCTGCCTCCCGTCAACTGACTCAAGGCCAGTAATCCTTAGGACATAAAAAGCACCCGCCGATGCCGGACATCCGTAACTACCAGCCGCATCTCGATAGTAGGCGTAGTGGTATGAAGTTGAGTTAGTTGGATCTACTGGAATTGATTGTAGCTGAGCGCTAAGGGACTGCAGGAAACCACTATCAACACTCACTTCCCAGGCATTAATCCCCGGGTTGGCACTAGCCGAAGGATAGCCACCTCGTTCTATCTTGTGCATCTCCAAGGCCTTGCGAATAGTCGCGATATCCTGCAATCGAATTGAGTCACGAGTCTTGGCCTGCATATTCGAATAGGTCACGATCGATATTGCCGCGAGTATACCGATAACTACAATCACGATCAAAAGTTCAACAATTGTAAAACCACGAGCTCTATCCATGGTCTTATTGTATCACTTATCACCGACCAAAAAACACCCCTAGAGAGAGGTGCTTTTGAGTGATAGCAAAATGTTAACTAGTACAAGGTCAGCCCAGAGGAAAAATTCAACACCTATCTTCTACTAATCCGCTCCACTGACGACAAAGATCTAATCGCCCCAGCCCATGAAGCAGCCAAGAGCATTGCCGACGAGGCTAAGAAAGCTCAGGCTCTGCTCGACATCATCAAAGAGATCGACTTTCTCTCAAACCCCCAGCAGTAGTCACCTCTTCAGGCTATGTACATCAATTCCCATGTGCTAATGGTTCATGGTATAGTAAGGTATGAAGTCACTTCGACCACCGATCGACGTTCACTCCACTGAATTTCGTACAGAAGTTCCAGATATATTTGCTGATATACCCTGGGTAAGGTATGGCGAAACACGCCGCACCAACCCGGAGGATGACGCACTCAGTGGCAGCGTGGCCCAGGCTGACCTGCCGCTTGATGCTACCTTTGATTTGCAAGAGCCGCCCGGCGATCGTGCTGTTTTTAAGTCGGTTGAGCGCATCCGTTCGGCCAATCGCATAGCAGCACTGCTAGGCAAACTTGGCCTTCACGAACTCGCCCGACCCCGCCCCGAATATGCCACTGGACTCATCACCGATGAGCAATTTGACGATATATGCAGCACGCGGGAAGATCGGGCATTCGCCGATGCTGTTCATACCAGGGTGAATGGACGCGGCATCATGTTCTCACCTGCTGATTGTCCGCTGGTTGTCGTCGCTGACCCTACGAAATACCACGAAAGCCTCACAGTCATTCACGCTGGATATAAAAGCCTTGGTGAGGATATTGTAGGACTGACACTAGGCCAGCTGCCTCTTACGACGACGAACGCGCATGTCTTCATCACTCCACACGCTCTCAACAACTATCCAGTATACGGAGCACCGTTAAAAAATCTCGAAAACTCCCCAGTTACTCGTGACCACCTTGGCCCAACAGATGACAAAGGCAACCGCAATCTGAACTTTAGCTCGGCCATTATTGCTCGCCTAGGAGATTTTGGCATTAGACACAGTCATATCGCCGTTAGCCCAGATGACAGTCTAACAGACCCTACCCTCTACTCCCAGCGCAACTGGCAGCAAAAAGGCGTCAACGGCCGCAATGCTGTCATGGCGGGAATTGTCCGACACTAGCCTAAGGCGTCATTTATTCCATATTGCTTGACTTATTATATAAAGTATGTTAATATTTAATAGTCCTGTACCGCAGAGATTAGGAGTTTGCAATGGACAAGCAGCTGCACGTTAGTTTTGTGTTCCCAGGGGCCCCGTCCGTCGTGACCGTTCACACGGACCGTTCCATCGGAATCCTCTGTGACCCCAGCAACATCTACGAGCACGCGTGGAAGGACGCTGGCATCGAGTTCGCCCTTGGCTCCGTCGAAGGAATCGACCTGACCAGCATCTTCACGCGGGTCTCCAAGCACTCGTTCACTACCGAAGTGAACCTCGCATTCCCGAGGGATGATGTATGTCTGAACATCGCGCTGGTTCTCGGTGAGTACTTCGGAACCGATGTGCAGATCGAGTCCGTCATCGATAACCGTCCGCTGCGCAACATGATGTACAGCTGACACCGCCCGCCAATGATTGAGCTCGCATGGCTTCACGTCATCACCGCTCTCAGAGGCGGGCTCTTTCATTGCTATGGCACCTGACCTACCTGTCTTTTACGCGTCCTGCACAAAAAAGAGCCTCTCTACGAGGCTCTTTTTGCATTTCGGAATGACTTTACATCATCCCCATACCACCAGGCATGCCGCCGCCCATTGGAGCTTCAGCCTCTGGAAGGTCGACCACCAGTGCGCCCATGGTTGCCGCAGTTGACGCGATAGATACCGCGTTCTGCACCGCCTCCTTCGTCACGCGCGCGGGGTCAATCACGCCGTCTTTCTTGACGTCAACTAGGCCCTGCTCTGGCTTCATCACGTTAATACCTTGGCCAGGCTTACCATCTTCAACCTGCGCAAGCAAAGCCTCGGCGTTTAGACCAGCATTTTTGACGATCTGCAAGAATGGCTGCTTCAGCGCGTTCTTTAGGATCTGACGACCAGCCGCAATACTATCAGAGCCATCAGCCTTGAGGCTAGTTGATAGGTTGACCAGCGTCACGCCACCACCAGCAACAATTCCCTCGCTCAACGCAGCCTTTGTAGCCGCAACTGCATCATCGACACGGAATTTCTTTTCGTCAATCTCTGTCTCAGTCGCACCACCAACCTTGATTACGGCCACCTTGCCGCTCAGAGCTGCTGCGCGCTTATCAAACTGCTCCTTGTCATAATCACTAGAAGCGTTCTCTGACTGGGCGTTGATTTGTTCGATCTGAGCCTTAACCGCACTTGGCTTACCGGCACCTTCGATAATTGTTGTCTCGTCCTTGCCAACGATTACCTTACGGGCAGAACCGAGCACGTCGAGATCGGCGTTTTCAAACGTCAAGCCCTGGTCTTCTGAAATAACTGTTGCGCCAGTTAGCACTGCAATATCGCGCAAGATTTCCTTGCGGCGATCGCCAAAGCTTGGCGCTTTAACTGCTACGGTATTAAATACACCCTTGAGCTTGTTGAGTACCAGGATGCTTAGCGCCTCACCATCAACTTCATCGGCAATCAGCACTACATCCTTTTTGCCACTCTGGGCCAGCTTCTCAAGCATTGGCAAGAACTCTTGAACGCTCGAAATCTTCTTGTCGGTGATCAAAATAGCTGGCTTTTCATACACCGCTTCCTGGCGACCAGCATCAGTGACGAAGAAAGGACTGACCCAGCCCTTATCCAAGTTGAATCCTTCAACAACCTCAGCCTCAAGCTCAAGACCCTGGCCAGCCTCAACAGTAACTACGCCGTCTTTGCCGACCTTTTCAATAACTCCAGCAATCAATTTACCGATTTCGGCATCCCCTGCAGAGATGGTTGCCACCTCAGCCACGCGGTCACTCTTGCCTTCAATGCTTTCTGACAAACCATCGAGTTGCTTAACAATTTCTGCGCCAGCTTGCTCGATACCACGACGAAGCTCCATCGGGTTGTGGCCAGCGGCGATTAAGCGGTTAGCTTCTTTTAGAATCGAATAGGTTAAGACTGTAACCGTTGTCGTACCATCACCAGCTTGCTTATTGAGATTTTTGGCAGCCTGCTTGATTAGATCTGCGCCAACCTTGTAACCAAGCGTCTCCCCCTCTTCTTCAGGTAGTTCAATTCCTTCAGCAACTGTTACACCGTCATGGGTCACCGTTGGGCTGCCATAGCTCTTGGAAATAACTACGTTGCGGCCCTTTGGTCCATAGGTTACCTTAACTGCATCATAAAGCGCCTTAGCGCCGCCGAGTACGCGGTTTCTTGCATCATCATCGTAAAATACTTGCTTTGCCATAATTTACCTCCTAATTTAGGCGACAGTCGCCAAAATATCTTCTTCTTTAACAATCAGGTACTCAGTGCCGTCAATTTTTAGTTCAGTCGTGGAGTATTCCTTGTAAATAATTTTGTCGCCAATTTTGACATTTTCTACGTCTTTACCAACTGCCTTAACTTCGGCCAAGACTGGCTTCTCTTTGGCGTTGTCTGGAAGATAAATTCCGCTTGCTGTCTGGGTCTTTGCCTCTTCTCGTACCGCTACAACGCGGTCAGCTAGAGGCTGAATAGGTGTGCTCATACCACTTTCCTCCATATGTTAGTTATCTATACCCCTATTATAAACAAATGAATTAGCACTCGTCAAGCGCGAGTGCTAAAAATGGCGGTATTGCATTTCTATAATTTTCTGCTATAGTCATATAGCTATGCGTCAATTTAACCCAGAACTCGGTCGTAAATACCCCATAAGCCAGGTTGAGGGTGACATTTCTGATGGCTCTCTGATTAAGCTAACTGTCGATACCGTCCCGCCAAGTTACGTCGAGGCAACGGTCGATGGAGCTGATCGCGGGTTTACTGATATTATCTTTGCAAAGATAGCTCTCCACTTGGTGGAATCCGACATCCTAGCTCGAATTAACGTACTAGACAAACCACCACACCCCGGCACCTTGTCAATTGAACCAAGACAACCAGGACAAAACTAAGCCGCGCGCGAGCTTTTTGATGCCCGCTTGCGTTCAGCCAGCCAATCTTTGAACGGAGTTCCGTAGTACCGCTCAATCCTGTCCTCGTAGTCATCATCTCTTCGATCCATGCTCGGCGCATAATCAATTTCGCCAGACTTAAACCGCGCCGCCAATTGATTGAGATCTTCCATTATTTCAAGCGATAGACTGTCCATCTCAGCTATGCCCGAGTAGGGTCGGCCGAGGACGTATGCACCCAGTCGACGTTTCTTAACCGAATCGCGCATAGATTCAACAACATCAAGGTCGCGGATTCCCCGGCCCATACCACTCTCCGAGTCGTACCAAACTGGCACTTGACTGGCAGCGAACTCCGAGCTTGTCGGATTACCCTCATCGTCATAAATATCCCAGCGCACAAGCGTCGGTACCGACCAGTAGAGAGGTTCGAATTTTGCCTCTGGTATAGCCAACCGCAGGAGGATGTCGGCGATTTTTAAGGTTGCTCCCGAAGATTTAACCTCATCGATAATCGCCACACGTCGTCCATCGAGTATGGTCGGATATCGCCAAACGTCTTCTCTAATATTCGACTCGTCAACTTTCGCCACGTCCTCTCGGCTCAAGTAGGTCGCCCGCAGACCAGCCACACGATCCTTAAAAGCGGCCAGTTCCATCTCGCCCCTAGCGTAAACGTTGTCGACCGATATCGCCTCGACGTCTGGCTTATCGGCATTTTGAGTATCCTTTAGCATTAATTGTCGCCAGCTACCCTTGTCTATGTTGCGATAGGAGGCGGCTGGCATCTTGGCCGTTGACAAGTGACTCCAGACTTTTCTCATCAGCAAATGGACCGGCCTGGCTGACTTATCGAGATATATGGCATGGGATATTGGCATGTCAGGATATCGTGGCTGTCCATCCATGAAGTGCTCTGACTCAGTAATGCTACCGTCCAACATTCCTGCTAGCGTATCCGAGTCTTGGATGTATCTTCGCTCGATTTCGCGAATAGGCATTTGATTGAACTGGCGCTTTAACCGGTCAACGCCGGTCTTTGGGTCTATTCCGTCGCTGACTAACTCAATCTTGACGTTTCGATCTATGTAATTGTACTCAGGGTTGTTTGTTTTCATAGTATTTTTTTAATATCTATAGAACAAACAATAGCATAGTTTTGCAAATTTTGCAATAGGCTTGATTAATAGTTTATCGGAGAGGCTTTTTGGCGAGCCACTCGGCAGACTGACGAACCAGCCTGCTAGCATCTTTAGGGTCCTTGAGCAACAACTTAACCGCTTCTTCACTAAATATGCCGCCCTGTGAGCCCTTGACTAGGACTAGGCCACCCGGCTCCACCTTGCCGCGAACGTACTCACCCGCCTCAACTGCCCTATCAAAACTAACCACCTCACAGCCCGCGGCCTTAGCCGCTGGAGCGAGATATTTCCTAGCCTGAGCGCCAATAGTCACCACTAGGCTTAGCTGATCTGAGCGACAATACCCACCCAGCTTCTGATGTTCCGACACCGAATCTTCACCAAGCTCATTCATGTCTCCGAGAATCGCAATTTTTTGCGTCGCCTCAGTGTAATATAAAACGTCTAAGGCTGCTCTAGCTGCCAGCGGGCTGCTGTTGTAGGTGTCGTCAATAATTGTAATTCCATTGACGCCCTCAAGTACCTGCATTCTTCCAGCAAACGGCTTGAGTGTTGCCACAGCGGCAGCGATCGCCGGAGTTGGGACGCCAATCATATCCGCCACAGCTACGGCAGCCAGTACGATACTCGCACCCTGTTTGCCGCTATAGGCTGCTTCAACCGCTAGGACTTCTTGTCGGGTTTTAATTTTCAACGACTGCGACCCGAGAGTCCGCTCGACTCGTTCAATTAATTGATAGTCAGCCTCCCCGCCACTGGCGTCATAGCTCTTATAGTCGGGAAATTTAATAAAGTCTTTCGATATATCAGCTGAGTTTAGCAGGATTGATTTTGAAAAATCTGCCACCGTCAACTCTTCCTCTGCGACCGCTTCAATTGAGCCAAACTGCTCCATATGCTCCGGTGAGACAGCCGTGATGACCGCGATGTCAGGCTCGATGTATTCAAAGTGCTTCAGCTGTCCAGGGGCGTCGGTACCGAGTTCTAGCACCACAACATCATAGTTATAACCCGAGGAAATAGCCCTGCTCATTTGTCGGCGGACCTTTAGCCAGGCCGAAATACTACGAAGCGGCGGCATCGTCAGCCCAAAGAACACTAAAGGCACGCTTACTCGATCATTGTAATTGCCCTCTTGGTACTGAACTCGCTTACCAGCGGCTTCAAGCAATTTTGCAACTGCCATCTTGGTACTGGTCTTGCCCACGCTACCAGCGACCGCGACTACCGTAAACTTGTACCGCCGTCGCAAAGCACGCACCTGACGCTCCAGCATTAAACAAATCAGTTCTCTAAACAGCTTATTCATCTTCTTAGTTTACCACTATCAGCCAAACCTATATACTAAGCCCATGGCTAAACTACACTTCAAATATGGCGCGATGAACAGCGGCAAAACCGACACCCTAATAAAAACAGCTTACAACTATGAGGAGCGCGGACTCAGCGTCGTGGTCGTCAAGCCTGAAATCGACACTAAAGGCGGAGACACCATCACTGCAAGAGGCGGACATAGCCGAAACGTCGACATAATGGCAGGCCCAGAATTAAACCTGGCCCAGGAAATTGGCAAATGGGCGACGCTTTCGTGTGTGCTAGTAGATGAAGCTCAGTTCCTGACGCCGGATCAAGTTTCGCAGCTGTACGAAGTAGCAAAACAACAAGATACCTCAGTGATCTGTTATGGCCTCAGGGCTGATTTTCGCACCAACCTTTTTCCCGGAAGTCAACGCTTGTTTGAAGTGGCTGACAACATCGAGAAATTGCCAACCATGTGCTTTTGTGGCTCCCAGGCAGAATTTAATACCCGAAAGGTTAACGGCAACTACACCTTTACTGGCGATCAAGTAGCGATCGATGGCGAAGACAGTGTTGAGTACGATTCGCTCTGCGGACCTTGCTACGTTCAGCATGGTGGCGTTATTTAGATTCGATAATCTCTCGAACTACCACCGTGTCATTCCACGGCAAACGCTCACCCTTAACAATCCGATACTGCTCGTGCCCCAAACCAGTGATCAGCACCATGTCACCCTTGCGAGCTGTGCCCAGAGCTCGCTCAATCGCCTGGCGTCGGTCAGCTATCTCGGTAGTTTTTGCACTACCGCCGCCCTCTTCGATACCCTGGTAAATCATCCGACGGATCTGGTCCGGGTCCTCGGAGTAGCTTTCCTCGTCTGTCAAAAATATGCGGTCAGCGTTTTTCGCAGCAATTTTACCCATAATTGGGCGCTTTGTCTGATCACGATCGCCGCACGCGCCAAACACCAGAACAATCCTGTTCTTGGCGATATTTCGCGCTGCCTCAAGTAGCTTTTCTAGAGCATCTGGAGTATGCGCATAGTCGACAATTACGTCATAATCCAGGCCTTCAACTGCCCTTTCAAACCTACCCGGTATAGCCTCAAGGTTAGCCACACCTTCTTGAATATCCTCTAGCTTAACTCCCAGGAGGTACGCCAACGTAGTAGCCGCTGTCATGTTGTGGACGTTGAACTTTCCTGGCAGCGCTGTCGCTAGCTCGAGATGAGTTTGATGATCAAGCACCACCTCCGCCTCTGTCCCCTTGCGATAAAGTTTTATCTTTTCGATTTTCGCCTCAGCCTCTTCGTGCTCGCCATAAGTCATCTTCTGCTCCCGGGCCTCAAACTGATCAAAATAGTCAAACCATTCGTCGTCACGATTGAGAATGATGAAGCGCGGCTTTGAGCGAAACAGTAACGATTTCGCTTCAGCGTAAGCTTCCATCGTCTTGTGATAATCAAGATGATCCTGGGTTAAGTTAGTCATGATCGCCGCCTCAATTGGCACGCCGTCTAGCTTATGCTGGTGAAGCGAGTGACTGGTTACCTCAAGAATAACGTAGTCAACACGGGCTCTTTTGGCGTCGCGAAAGAACCGCTGCATCCGACCGGTTGTTGCTACGGTGACGTTTAAGTCGTTTAGCGCCTGCTCGCCAACCACTTCGATTACCGCGGTGGTAAACATCGCGGTTTTAAAATTAGCTTCCTTGAGGATTTCATTGACAAAGCACGCTGTCGTAGTCTTGCCGTTAGTGCCTGTCACGGCAATAACTCTTAGATTTTTGGCCGGTGAGCCATAGCGAGCACTGATAAGCTTTACTCGACCGCGTCGATATGCGCTTTCGACATGCTGCAACAAAGAGGTTGGTAATATTTTACGCGTCCATCGAACTAACGAGTCTTTCATGACTCTATTCTATCACTTTGCTACAATGAAAGAACGCATGAGAGTGTTGGGAATCGAAAGTAGTTGTGATGAAACGGCGGCAGCGGTTGTCGAAGACGGCAAGCGTCTGCTTTCAAATGTGATTAATTCCCAGATTGACATTCACGCCGAGTACGGTGGTGTTGTACCAGAGGTCGCGGCTCGCAGCCATCTCGAGGTGGTCAATCCGGTAATTAACAAAGCGCTCGCGGATGCCAACTGCGGCTGGAAAGATATCGATGCAATCGCCGTTACTTACGCGCCCGGACTGATTGGCTCCCTTCTTGTTGGTAGCCTAGCGGCGCGAACGCTAGCGGTAATTCACCAAAAACCTCTCTACAAAATCCATCATGTCGAAGCACACGTCTACGCAAACTTCATCACCGAACAAGCTCAGGGCATAAACCTAACTCTTCCCTCTAGCGCTCCCGACTTTCCGATGCTCGCCTTAATCGTTTCCGGTGGGCACTCGCAACTAGTATACTTCCGAGCGCATGGAGACTATGATTTGATTGGTCAAACTCAAGATGATGCAGTGGGCGAAGCATTTGATAAAGTTGCGAAAATCATCGGACTGCCCTACCCCGGCGGTCCGTCAATCGCCAAAGCCGCCGCTCTAGGCGATCCCGAGGCCTACCAGCTGCCGATCGCCAAGCTGTCAGGCCGGTATGACTTTAGCTTCTCTGGCCTCAAGACAGCCGTTCTAAGGACAGTTCAACGTGAAGTGGGTAAAGACTTTAATTTTCCCTCACATGAGCTCCCAGGGCTCGTAAACGACAAATTAAGGCACAATATCGCAGCTAGCTTCCAATATACTGCCATTAAAACCCTAGTTGACAAGACGCTCCGTGCCTACGACGACCTAAGCCCCGCTAGTGTAATTATCGCTGGAGGGGTTGCGGCCAACCTTGAATTGCGCCGACAGCTATCTGAAGCCCTGCCAACTCCGATTAACTACGCACCAATTCAGCTCTGCACTGATAATGCTGCTATGATCGCCACCCTTGCTTGCTATCGCATACCGCTGGATCAAGCAGCTAACCCCAGAGATTTTGAGGTCCAGCCAAGTCTGTCAATGTTGTCTTTATCACAACAAGGAGCTAACTAAGCAATGCATTTCCTGCAAACAGCCGCCTGGGAGAACTTTCAGAAGTCGCTCGGACGCACCACCTTCCGCCAATCCGGCAAAGGCTGGGAGTACCTCGCTATATTAGAGCATGGGACTGGCGATAGCCGCCTCTACTGCCCTTATGGACCGTTCGCCGAAAACGCCGAAGCTTTCAAAGACGCTCTCAAGTCGTTAGTTTTTCTAGCCAAGAGCCAGAATGTTACCTTTGTTAGAATTGAGCCGACCGACTCAAGCCTCACCCCCCTACTCTCTTCAAATGGCTGGAAGAAAGTCACCTATCAGAGCCTCAACCCTGAACACACTCACATAATTAATCTACAGCAGAGTGAAGAAGAGATTATCTCTCAAATGTCTCAACCAGCCAGAAACGTTTATCGCAACTATTCGAAGAAGGGTTTTCATGTGAAAAAGTCACACAACCCAACTGATATCCATATCTTTCTCGAACTTATCCATCAAGTCGCCGATAGAACAAACATGCGCCCGCATAGCGACGCTTACTTTATGGCCCAAGCCGACTCACTCCTACCCTCTGGCAGTGCCACACTTTGGTACGCCGAGCTAAACAGAGTACCAATTGCCTCTGCCCTACTCTACGATAGTCCGAACACTCGTTACTATGCTCATGCCGCTGCCAGTTCCCTGCCAGAACACCGAAAACTAAATGCTTCTACCGCCATAGTTGCCGAAGCAATTATTGACGCTAAAAGAAAAGGACTAGCAACATTCGACCTATATGGCATCGCGCCCGATGACAGCCCAGACAACCACCCTTGGAAAGGATTCACCCGATTCAAACGTTCGTTTGGAGGTGAAGATTTGACCCATGCTGGCTCATGGGACTTACCGATAAAAACACTGGCTTACTACCTCTACCGAGCCTACCAAAAAGCTCGCCGCTAATATGCTATACTGGTATCATTCGGTGGAATGCCAAAAGTGGTCGTTCCAAAGATGTCAGGATTTATGAATCTATTATTGATAAGCAGCGTGAGATAAATTATGTTACTTTTTGTGTAGAAAGTAATCAGAGGTCATTTTTCACGTGAAAAATGAAAGTGAAGGCATGAAACTAGCGAAGCAGTACACTCCAAACGAATTTGAACCGAACATATACGCCCTCTGGGAGACTAGTGGCAAGTTTGCGCCTACCGGTGAAGGCGAGCCGTTTTCAGTAGTCATGCCGCCACCTAACGCTAACGGAAATCTGCACATTGGTCACGCCCTAGATATGACCCTAAAAGACATCTTGGTTCGTTATCATCGACTAAAGGGCAGGGACGCCATCTTTATCCCTGGCGCTGATCACGCTGGATTTGAGACTTGGGTGGTTTATGAAAAGGAGCTCGAAAAGGCAGGGAAGAGTCGGTTCGACTTTAGTCGTGAGCAGCTATATGGACAGGTCTGGGACTTTGTCGATCAGCAGCGTGGCAACATGGAGCTGCAGCTGCGCGCACTCGGCACAAGTGCCTCCTGGCAACACATGACCTTTACTCTAGATCAAAAGGTGATTAAGACCGTCTATGGGACTTTTAAGAAGCTCTGGGATGAAGAGCTAATTTACAGAGGTGAAAGAATTGTAAATTACTGCACAAAGCACCAGACAAGCTTTTCTGACATTGAAGTTTTACACAAGACCGAAAAAGGGAAGTTGTGGAATATCGCTTATCCTACACTTGATCATATTGGCGAGATTATCGTTGCGACAACTCGACCTGAAACCATGCTAGGTGATGTTGCTATCGCCGTCCACCCTGATGACGAGAGGTATAAACACCTAATTGGCACGCGCGCTTTGCTACCAATACTCGACAAGGAAATTCCAATCATTGCCGACGACTATGTCGATGCCAGTTACGGCACCGGGGCGGTTAAAGTAACACCTGCGCACGATCCAAATGACTTTGAAATTGGCGAACGCCACAATCTAGAACGCCTCCAGGTAATCGATACCGATGGCAAAATGATCAACGTGCCTGCTCAGTTTACTGGCCTCGAAGCTACGCAAGCTAGATCTAGGGTGCTAGCAGCCTTAAAAGCCGCCGAGCTACTGAGAGGCGAGACGGACATTGAGCATGCAGTCGGTCACTGTTACAAGTGCGGTAGTGTCATCCAGCCACTGCTCAAGGATCAATGGTTCATCAAAATCAAGCCTCTAGCTGATGAGGCAATGAAGCGCCTAAATAACGGCGAGATCGCTTTTCATCCAAAGAGCAAACTAAAAGAGGCGGTTGCTTATCTTGAGCAGCTACGCGACTGGAACGTCAGTCGACAAATTCCCTGGGGGATACCGATTCCGGCATTTCAAAATGTCAACAACCCCGATGACTGGATTTTTGACGAGAGGGTAGATGAGCAACATATAGTTGTAAATGGTACAACATATCGTCGCGAAGAAGATACGTTCGACACCTGGTTTTCAAGCGGTCAGTGGCCATTCATCGTTACCGACTACCTTGAGCAGGGCGAACTAAGCCGATTCTTTCCAACTAGCCTGATGGAAACCGGCTCCGACCTCCTGAGGCAGTGGATCTGCCGCATGATTATGCTCAGCCTCTACCGAACAGGGGAGGTGCCCTTCCGTGAAGTTTACCTGCACGGCATGGTTAACGATGAACGCAACCAAAAAATGAGTAAGTCTAAAGGCAATGTCATCAACCCGATGGAAGTTATTTCCGAATATGGGTCGGACGCCATGCGGTTAGGTATTATTGCCGGACGCTCACCAGCCCAGAACCAAGCCTTTAACAGGGGAGCCGTAATCGCCGGACGCAACTTTGCCAATAAACTATGGAACATCGCTCGCTTTGTCCAGGAGCAGATAGGCGACAATCATGTTGTTGCCCCGCTGACTCCGCGCTCACTAGCCGACCACTGGATAATTCGCCAGATAAATCAAGCAGCTGGCGAAATTGAAACTCATCTTGAAAATTATCGGTTCTCTGAAGCCGCCGACACGGTTTACCACGTTGTCTGGAATGATTTAGCGGACTGGTACATCGAAGCTAGCAAAACATCAGTAAATCAGCCGATTTTGTCGTGGGCACTAGCGACCTGTCTTCAACTTGCTCATCCGTTCGCTCCATTTGTCACTGAAACCATATGGCAAACCCTGAACTACACTAGTGGCGTCCTGATGGCCGACCACTGGCCTAAGCTAGAAGAGTTCGACGATATAAGCGCCGAGCAGTTTGAACGCCTGAAGGAGCTAGTTAGCGAGGGTAGGTGGGTGATTGCCGAGCTTCCTGGCAACCAGCGCTACAACCTACTATTTGCCAATGACAGCCTGATCGAGCAAAATCAAACGGTTATCCAGCACCTGATGAAATTAAGCGGTATCGAGAAAATCACTCAGCCGCGCGGACTGCGTCTAGCTGCCGCGAATAGAGAGGCCTGGCTGGACATTGATAGCGAAACCCTATACGAACACCAATCAAACCTCGAACTGCGCTTAGCGAACGCGAGAACGCGTCTGAAGGGCCTTGAAAGTCGCCTAGACAACCCAAGTTATGTTGACAAGGCACCGGCGCACCTAGTTGAAGAGACTCGCACCGAGCTCCAGGAAACCAAAAAGACAATTGAACGACTAGTTAACGAGCTGGACGTTATTCAGCTTTAACTAGACCCATTCACCGGCTAGAGGCATACACACGCCATTGCCGTGATACCCCTGAGCGACACGTTTTGTCACTGCCGCACGTTTGCGATCACGCTTGCGGGGAAGGGCCTTGTGAGCATCAGCCCGATCTTTAACAGCGAGGTGCTCTACGTGAGTATGCGGCTGCGAGCCGGCTCGCATATTTGCATTCGTATCAGTCATATCGCCATAGGCCGCTTTCTTCACACTCGAGGTAAGTGCCTTGTCGAGATTCGTATCGTGAATCAGCACTCCGGTAGCCGTAACTAAGCTAAGTAGAGCAATCAGCTGAGCGATAAATAGTTGAAATAAGTTCATTTTTTGTTTACCTGTATCTGTTGGTTTTGTATTTATTTAATACTCTCTTGATATTAGCATAAGTTTTGTTTTTTGTCAACATTGTTTTGATAATTAATACACCGTCGATCGGTCTAGGTCCGTCGCTACAAGCAAAAAAGAGCCCAAACGGACTCTTCTTTGCTTGGCGGAGAGGGAGGGATTCGAACCCTCGGTGAGTCGCCCCACGCCGGTTTTCAAGACCGGTACCATCAACCACTCGGTCACCTCTCCAGGTAGATTACCCGCCGTATTATATCAGATAGGACGGGCCGAGGCTAGAGGGTAGACTAGATGTCGGTGACACTATCGGTGCCGATTGCAGCACCGATAACAAAGCGGACAATCGCATAAGCGAAAATTGCCACCAGTAGACCGACAATGGCGTAGAGAATGGTATTTTTAGCAGCCGTAACAGCTTCCTTTTGTCCGCCAGAAATCACGTAGCGAAAACCGCCAAAGATCAGCATAATAACGCTAATTACACCGATGGCGTAGAGCATGATGTTGATAATCCGGCGAACGATTGAACCGTCTCCGCCAGCAAAGTTCGTTGGTACGCCGTCGCCTTGAGCGGAGTTTATTCCAGAAATTGCACCACCTTCAACAGCACTGGCCGGATCAACAAAAATCACAGAGCTCAGGCCAATAACTAAAAGCAGGCTAGCCAAAAGGATTGTTATCTTGTGAATCATAATTTTATTAAACCTCTTTGATTAGGAAATGTCAATTGTCGTATCGAGCAATATATCTACCACGACAGCTGATTTTATGATACACTAATTGAGCAATTAAGGGGAGACTGCCTGCCTTTCTCCACTCTTAATTTAAATGAGGCTACGCCGACCGGCGTAACTTCAAGCCCCACGGAGGAGTACCCAAGTGGCTGAAGGGGACGGTTTGCTAAATCGTTAGACTGGAGAAATCTGGTGCGGGAGTTCGAATCTCCCCTCCTCCGCCAAGAAATGACGACCAATCGGTCGTTTTTTCTTTTGAAGAATACCCTCATGCTATACTAAATTTATGCAAGATCAACCAGAGACGATCGATCAGCCAACCGAGCCAGGCCCAGAGCTTAGTGCCCAGTCACCCTACAACCTAAGCGAGCCTTTCTCTTGGCAAGCTCCCGAGGGCACGCAAGTCCACCGGGGAACTGGCTGGCACATTGCCTTTGGCGTTGTCCTAGTGATTTTGATGGCCTTAGCAATTGTCGTATTTAAAAGCCTAACTTTCGCGGTACTGCTGCTGGTCATGGCTATTGCCGTCATCATGCTTTCAACCAAGCCACCACGAATAATCAACTACTCGGTTAGCCCCAAGGGTATCTACATCGAGGATAAACTCCACGACTACAGCGAGTTTCGGGCATTTAGCATCGTTCATGACACAGAACTTCCATCGGTCATCCTGCTGCCAGTAAAAAGATTCTCGCCCGGCCTAACGCTTTACTTCGGTGTCGATCAGGGCGAGAGGGTGATTGACATGCTTGGCGCTAGGCTGCCTGTCGTAGAATCAAAGCCCGACATGCTGGAAAAACTGATTCGATTGATGCGCCTTTAACTTGCGTTTTCTACCGCTGATATGATATGATTTTAAGGTTCGCCATCCTTGGTGGGGAAAGCACCTTATATTTTTTGTACGGCAAACGGTTCCCATAGGGACTCAGTAGCTGTATGCACCCGTAGCTCAGCTGGATAGAGCGTCGGCTTGCGGAGCCGAAGGTCGTACGTTCGAATCGTGCCGGGTGTACCAAAGAAAAAAGAGTAGCACCTGTTACTCTTTTTTCTTTGGTACACATAGCGTTCTTTTATAACGCACAGAGTAACTTCGTGATAAAATAACCTCTATGGAGAGGTGGCCGAGTGGTTGAAGGCGCACGACTCGAAATCGTGTATGGGGCGACTCATCGGGGGTTCGAATCCCCCTCTCTCCGCCAGATAGAAAGACCGTAGCACCTAAAGATAGCGCTACGCTTTTTTATTAGCCAGCCTTATCCTATAATTAAGATATGAAATTTGAAAGCAGGGGCTTAAGCAGTCCTGTTGAAAGTAGCCCCACGTCAAGCAAAGAGCGATTAGCCAACAAGAAGGTCCGACGCAGCTTAGGGCTGGCTGGGGTAGGGCTATGCATGTCCACACTAACCAGCTTCTCTCAGAGCGAAGTGGCCGAATTTCCCTACGAAGCCGAGACGACCTTTGCAATAATTGGCGATTCATGGGCAGCTGGAAGCGGGGAAGGGCCATTCGAGGAAGGCACCAACGTACCAGGTCCGGAGGGGAACCGCTGTCGCCGCTCAAAAAATACTGGCGTACATCAAGTTGCCGATAAATATACCCTGAACACCCTAGATGTAGCCTGTAACGGTGCAACTATCGGCGAGATCGAAACAGGCCGATACGGAGAAGATTCGCAATTAGACGCCCTGAGGGATTATCCAGGAACCGTTAGCGCGGCCTTTGTTGGCGTTGGCGGCAACGACTTAGTTGACCTTGGCCACTTTATGAATCAGTGCATGGCCACTGGCTGCCCACCGGATAGCGAGTTAGTAAAAGACGTCGAACGCAAGGTAAAGTCCGAGGAATTTAAGACTTCTCTAACCGAACTCTATGTTGATGTAGCCGAAGCTTCATCAAACGCTGACGTTTTTGTACTACCCTACCCAAATCCGTTGCCCGAGGGCTCACTCTGTAGCGATTTAGTGGGCGAGGATATTTCACAGACCGTTAGCACCCTGATACCCAACCTAAATGAATCGATCAGTCAGGCAGCGGCGGATGCTCGACGGAAAGATTACCCGGTGTACGAGGTCGAGACCTTTGATATGAGCGCTTGCGACATCCTAAACCCACCGTTTAATCTCGACAGAGAAACTGACCCATTGGCTTTTGGTCACCCCAACCGAGAAGGCTACCGACGAATCGGTGAGAAAATCGAAGAGACTATAATAAATGTATACCAGTCTGAATCGTCAAAGGAGTGATATGACAATATTTCAAAAAATCATCGATAAAGAAATTCCAGCCCACATTGTCTATGAAGACGACAAAACCCTAGCCTTTCTAGACATTCATCCGGCAGTACCGGGGCACACTTTGGTGATTCCAAAAAATCCAGCTGAATTTGTCTGGGACCTACCGGCCGATGACTACCAAGCCCTGATGGAAACATCACGCAAACTTGCCCTGCATATTCGTAAAACTATGCCTCAACAATACGTTCATATGAGCATCGTCGGCACCGACGTGCCACACGCCCACGTTCACCTAATCCCATTTGATCAGACTGTTGATTTTCACAACCCTGAACGAATGCAGGCAGAACCAGACCACCAGGCACTCGCTGAAATTGCCAAGAAACTGCAAATTTCATCATGATCCACATACTAGCTGTCGGCAAGAAGCACGAAGACTGGATAGAGCAGGGGGTGGTACGCTTCACAGAAAGGTTAAGGACGCCTTTTGCTGCCAAATTTGAACTGTTGCCGCACTCTAAAAGGCCTGGGGCGGAAGCGGCCGACGACGAATCAACTAGGCTGCTCAAACGAATTGACGAGAAGGATGTCGTCATTTTGCTGGACGAACGAGGTCAAAATCTCACCTCACCCGAAGTGTCATCATTTTTGGTTGAAAATAGCTCAAGACAGGTAATCATCATTATCGGAGGAGCCTATGGCGTCAACCAAAACTTAAAGGATCGGGCCGACCTTGTCTGGTCACTATCACGACTCGTCTTTCCTCATCAGCTTGTTAGGCTAATCTTAAGCGAACAGTTGTATCGAGCTCAAGAAATCAGCCGCGGATCACAGTATCATCATCAATAGATGATCCTTTTGGCCGTTGTCTAGCCAAGACAGCAACCGATATCTTAGCCGCACCAGCCCGCTTCAAGCAGTTGGCGGCAGCCGCAACGGTTGAGCCGGTGGTAAAAATATCATCGACTATTAAATAATGAGCTGAAGAATTTATTTTCACCCCAGTTCTTAATCGGAAGAAGGTGACAGCCTGCTTTCTTCGTTCACTAGCTGAACGTGCAAAATGCTGAGTGGTGTTATTTTGCCGAGCAATTAGAGGCTCAGTCCGCCAGCCACGCTTTTTTGCTAGACTTTTAGCAATTAGCTTCATGTGATCATAGCCGCGAATCCGAATATTCCTTGATGTTGTCGGTATTGGTACAACCAGGGGAGGATCGGAAAAATCTGGCAGCCTAAAGTCTAACAAATCAGCTAGGTCGCTAGCGGCCGACTTGGCCCGTTTAAACTTTAGCGCATCGATAGCCATTTCAATTTCGCCACTTCGCCAATCGACACACCACAGATGGCTATAGGGTAGGGAGTGGTGTTGACATATATTGTCGTGATGTGATGGCTTTAAGCAAATTAGGCAATGAGAAAAAGGCTCTTCTGTAATGTCATTTTTACAACGACTGCATAAAATCGAGCCTGGCTCACCGCAAGAATAACAGTAATGAGGAGCAATTATAGACAAAAGCGTATTTATCATTGTAATTTTTACGTTTCCTCTTATCTTATGTTGATTATACGACACATACTAGCTATACTTATAGAGACTATTGTCAATATGAGCCTAGACGAAGTGGAGGAAATCATGGCCCGTAAGCAAAACGATGACTTACTAATGGAAGACGAGCTAGCAGCTGCGTTTTTAACCGACGAAGATACAACAACTAACTCACAGACGCAGACCGTGTCAGATGAGGATAACTGGGATGAAAGTGAAAATGATTTTCCTGGTCAGCTAGCTGTTGACGTTTACGAATCAGAAGAGGAACTTATCATCAAAGCCCGCACGGCGGGTGTTGATCGAAACGACCTCGATGTCAGCATATCAGACGGCATTCTAACGATTAGCGGCACGCTATCAAGCGGTGACGAGACCAATGTTAAGAATTGGCACATTCAAGAGTGCTACTGGGGCGAGTTTAGCCGCACACTAGCACTACCTGTAGCAGTCAAGGAAGACGGCGTTAAGGCAGAGCTCAAGGACGGCGTATTGACAATCACTTTTGAAAAGGTCAAACAAGAAAAAGCTACCAAGATCCCAGTTCTCTAGGATTGATCAGCAAAAACCGACACACCCCCTATGCGAGCAGGGGGTGTGTTTATTTGTATAAATAACAATAAATTACTACTCCTAAATTAAAAACACCCCAATACTCGGGGTGTTTTTATAATGTTGCCAAATACTACGATGGGTTAGATAGTCCACCGCCCTGGAGGAATGTTCCTGAAACCCAAGAAACAATTGCGTAGGCAAGAATAGCAATAACTAGGCCGATAATGGCGTAAAGGATTGTATTTTTTGCCGCCGTAACCTTGCTGGCGTCACCTGCAGACGTAGCATACTTGATACCACCCCAGATAAGCATGATAACTGCCAAAACACCGACAAAGAACAACAACCAGTTAACGACTGCTGTTACTGTCTGGCTAACATTTAGTGAAGGTGATGATCCTTGCTGACCAGTAGCATCAAGACCTGCATCAACCTGGGCAGACGCAGTGCTACCGCCAACGAGAGCTGAGCCGACGGCAACTGCTGGTACAACTAGAAGTCCGGCAAGAGCATTTTTTAGTTTTTTCATTTGGTTAAATTTCCTTCCTTATTGTGAATACTGTTATTCTGGTGATATTTTACTACATTTCTAACGGTCTGGCTATAGCCGCCCAACTGATAGGTATCCGATGGCAGTCGAGGGATCTAAAAGTGATTCGCTTGTTACGGTGCTATTCACCCAACTGACGATCGCGTAGGCAAGTATAGCGACAACAAGCCCGATTACTGCGTAAAGTATGGTGTTTTTAGCAGCCGTGACCTTACTGGTATCACCCGCGGAAGTGATGTATTTGATGCCACCAACAATAATCATGACCACGGCCAATACTCCCACTAGAGCAAGCATAAAGTTAATAACTGGTGTTACGAAATCACTCACTTCTTCGTCTTGCGACTGACAAATCGGGCTGGTGTCACCAGCCTCACAGGCGCCCCAAAGGTCCGGTGTAGCGGCACTTGCAACCAGCGGAGTTAGAGCGAGCAGCGCTGAAATTAATATTAGACCGATTACTCTCTTCATCACGATAGCCCCCTGAGCACTAAATTAGTTACACCAAACGCTAGCAAAATAACAATCAAGCCGACTACAGTGTAGATAATCATATTTTTGGCCTTAGTTACCTTACTAGCATCACCAGACGACGTAACATAGTTTATGCCGGCGATAATTAGTACCACTACCGCAATTACCGCAGCTATGGCATAAACAGCATTTAAGATATCACCCAGGCTCGCCATGTCCGCTTCGTTGTTCGGTATACCCAGATCATCAGGTTTGCCGAGTAAGCCCTGAGAAAATATCTTTATCGAGTTAAGTAAATTCATGATTATAGGCCCATGGCTCCGCCAATAAAGTTAACTAGCGCAATCGAAGCCATGGCGATGACCAGCCCGATAACAGCATTGAGGATTGTTTTCATGCCTCGTGAGGCCTTGTCCGGTGCGCCGGAGCTGGTTATATATGTAAATCCGCCGGCAATTATAAAAGCTACGGTTACATAGGCGGCGATATGTAGCAAGTCCTCAACGATAGTTAGGACTATTCGCGAGTTAAATCTCTGCATGCCGTTATT
>DAICXN010000004.1 GCA_027312165.1 Candidatus Saccharimonadota bacterium | reverse complement strand
AGCCTGGATATTCAAAAGTTTCTCCGCGGAGACATCCAGGACTTTAATGCTGAGGCAATTGAGGATACGGCAAAGAAGCAGGGTATGGTCACTCTGCTTCAGGCCGGTGTATTGGCCGCGCTACGTGGCGAAACTACACTAGAAGAAGTTAACCGCGTAATTTAGATCGTTGACTAACCTATAGATATATGCTATAATAAAAAGATAGCCCATAGAGCTAAATTATTACTTTAGCTATCTCTGGAACCAGTCTTTCATCAAATACACTTGGAATAACCTCGTCAGAGCTCGGGTTTTCAACTAACGAAGCAATTACTTCTGCCGCAGCAATTTTGTGCTCATCAGTAATTTTCTTGACGCCGTTGTCTAGTGCGCCGCGGAAAATTCCTGGAAATGCGATGGCGTTATTTACTTGATTTGCAAAATCGCTTCGGCCAGTTGCTACTACCGCCGCACCAGCTGCCTTTGCCTCATCGGGCATAATTTCTGGCGTAGGGTTGCTTAAGGCAAAGATAATGGATTTATCGGTCATCTTTCGAACCATGTCAGGGCTCAGCAAGCCAGGCTTGGATACTCCGATAAATATGTCAGCGCCCGTTATGGCATCGTCTAGGCTGCCTGACTGGCTGCTGTCGAGATAAGGCAGAAGAGCTCGTTTTTCGTCATTTAAGTCGTCTCTAGTGTCAGATATGATGCCCCTAGAGTCAACCGCCACTATTGAGCCGACTCCGTATTTATGAAGGAGTTTCATGATGGCTGTTCCGGCTGCACCTGCTCCGATTGTAACAACCTTGCTGTCTCGCAGATTTTTGCCAGTTACCTTCATAGCATTAATTAAGCCTGCCAATACAACTATGGCCGTGCCGTGCTGGTCGTCATGAAACACTGGTATGTCCAACTCTTCTTTCAATCGATCTTCAACTTCAAAACATATGGGAGCCGCGATATCCTCAAGATTAATCGCGCCGAAGCTTGGAGCTATGGCCTTAACTGTTTGAACGATCTCATCAGCCGTGTGAGCATCTAAGACTATTGGCATGCTGTCGATATCGGCGAAGTGTTTAAATAATAGCGATTTTCCTTCCATCACCGGCATGGCGCCCTTGGGGCCGATATTTCCCAGGCCAAGTACGGCTGATCCGTCAGATATGACGGCCACCAGGTTGTTGGTCCAGGTGTAGGTGGGGAGGAGAGATTCGTCTTCGCTAATCGCCTTTGAGACGGCGGCTACGCCTGGAGTATAGTAGGCGCTAAGTTTCGTTCGGTCCAGTTCGGACTCGTCGCGGAGGCGGGTGGTGATTTTCCCTTTATTTTCTTTGTGTAGTTGTAGGGCTAATTCATCATAGTTCATACTTCTATTATACCTGAAAACAATCTAGTCATCAGCCTTGTCAATTCTGCCTGGCTGTGATATAGTCATTAACTGATTGTACAGAGTAAAACTCATTATTCTATGATTTGGAGCCGTAGGTGTACAGCTACGTGGCCAGTCAGATTAGAATGTGAACTAAATCCAGAGGAATTAATATATGAGCTTTGAATTAATCAACAAAGTAAATCAAGCACAAAAAAAGTCAGCTGTAGTTGACGCCCGAAGCGGCGACACGGTTCGTGTTTATCAGAAAATTAAGGAAGGTTCAAAAGAGCGTGTACAGATGTTTGAAGGTGTCGTTATTCGCACCGACAACAAAAAGTCACACACCTCAAGGATCACTGTTCGAAAAATCGCTTCAGGAGTCGGCGTTGAAAAGAGTTTTCTTCTACATAGCCCCTTGGTCGAAAAGATTGAAATCGTACGCCGAGCCAAGGTTCGCCGAAACTTCCTAAGCTACCTACGCGAGCGATCTGGTAAGTCAGCTAGGTTGACTGCTAAGCAGTTCGACCGCGCAGGTGTTAACACTCTAGACGAAGCACCCGTCGAAGCCGAGCCAGTAGTTGAAGAGTCAGCTAAGTCAACCGAAGCCTAAAACCAACTAGACGAAAATTCACCCTCCTCAAATTGAGGAGGGTTTTTGTATTACAATGATAGTATGATATTAGGAATTGATGAGGCTGGCAGGGGCCCTTGGGCTGGACCTCTGGTCGTTGGGGCGGTGGTGCTAGGCGGGGTAAGTATTGAGGGTCTCACCGATAGCAAGAAACTTACAAAAAAGAAAAGAGATCTTTTATACCAAAAGATCATAGATAATTCAGTAGCTCATGCTACTGGATGGGTGGAGGCTCTAGAAATTGATGAGTTGGGGCTGGGTCGGGCTTTACGGCTGGCGACTATTCGGGCGGTAGGACAGATCAAGGTGCCCTATTCAGAGATTATTATTGATGGAACGGTTAACTTTCTAGCTGAAACCGGCAAAGGCAAGTATGTTCAGACAATGGCAAAGGCCGATCTGTTGATTCCCAGTGTGAGCGCCGCATCGATCTTGGCCAAGGTAGAGAGGGATCGCTATATGGCTGGGCAAGACGAGGTTTATCCAGGATATGGCTTTGCGGGGCATTCGGGATATGGAGTGGCAAAGCACCGCGAAGCGATTGAGAAGTTGGGAATTACACCCCTGCATCGATTGAGCTTTGCCCCGCTGGCAGCCTACCGCTCCTCGACCCTAGCTGATAGTTCTGACTCTGGCACATCGCCAGAGTCCGTAACCTCAAAATTGATCGGAAACAAGGCCGAGCAAGTGGTCGCCGACTTTCTGGCTGGTCAGGGTCATGTGATACACGATAGAAACTGGAAAACTCGATGGTGTGAAATTGATATCGTTTCAAAAAAAGATGACACGGTCTTTTTTACGGAAGTTAAGTACCGAAAAGCTGCTCAATATGGTAGTGGGCTTGAGGCTATCACCAAGTCTAAGCTTCGGCAAATGAAGTTTGCCGCAGAGTTTTATGCTTTAAATAAGCAAATAAATGGCAATATTGAGCTTGCAGCAGCTTCAGTTAGTGGCGATGACTTTAAGTTAGAGCAATGGCTAAGGGTTTAGGCTGAAGCTCTTTAGTCTATCGATAACCTGATCTTTGTCCCGTTCAATTAACCTGACTCGGCCATCGATCTCAACAATCCCAAGATTTATTACCCGCTCTAGAGCAGGGATACTTTTCATCGGTTCAAAGAACGACTTAAAGCTTTCGGAGTGCTGGCGGCTACTTAGCCCGCTGGCGGCGAAGCGAACAAACTCATCATAGCTTTTGTCGCCGGCAAATATTTTCTCGATCCATGCCCAGCTAGTCTGCAGCCACTGCCAGGCCTGCTCACGTGAGTAAGGGTTTCGAATTAAGTACAGAAACCATCGTGAAGCATCCTGAGGACGAATTATGTCGCTTCTTTGCAGATGGTCTAGTAGTAGCTCAGTTAGTTCGTGATTTCTGGTGCTTGTTAGACCTAGGGATATGTCGTTTTGCAGGTCGCTCGAACTAGTGCTAGCATAGGTATCAAGCAGCCTTCGCCCTAGCTCAACATCGCCGTGAGTCTTCGTCACACTGCTAATAATCAGACTTCTAATCTCTGGCGATATCTCCTCAAGCCCAGCGTCGTAACGAGTCTTTGCTTCGGCTTGTACCGCCTCATCCTCGCCATATATCATTAACCCGAGGGCAGTGCTTCTTCGCTCAATGTCATCACTCGTATCTTCGGGTTTCTCGTCCCAGCCTAGCTCATCATAGGTTGGCCTAGCCATTGTCTTTGAAATTTGCTGCAGGGCTTTTTTGGCCTCAGGCTCGTCTTCGACGAATTTTCTTAGTTCACCAAGAAGTGCGGCGGCCATAGCGAAAACCTTTTCATTTTTCTCGTTGATAAAAGCCAGCGCCAACTCGATGTGATCGGCAGAGGAAATTATTCCAGCTCTAGCTAATAGGGTTTGATCTTGGAGCAAGCTGAGCTTGTCTAGCGTAGGCAGGGTGTCATTGGAGGTTTTTTCTAATAATGCCTGTTTCGATAGATCATCATAATTTGTCACGAAGTGAGCGCTCAGGTTCTTGTTTATTTCAATCGGCTGATCTATGGCAAGTCTCTGGTGAGCCGCTTCAAACACCTCGGGAAGCTTACTTTCATTTGAAAATAGAGGCACCGGCCAAAGCGTATCATCGGCCGCATTTTCGCCGATGAAAAATCGCCGCTGCTCTATCGACAGATCGCTGCCATTTCTTCGAAGGGTTATTAGTGGTAAGCCCGGTTGAGTTATCCAGCGATTCATTAGCTCAGTCATCGGACGGCCGCTAGATATTTCCAGTTCACGCCACAGGTCATTGCCAGTTGTGTTGGCATAAGCGTGCTTTTTAAAGTACGATCTTAGTCCGAGCCTAAACGCCTCGTCGCCAATCAGGTCTCGTGCCATTTTTAATAACCTACCGCCTTTTGCGTAAACGATGGCGCCATCAAACAAGGTTCCAATTTCGTCGGGGTGGTTAACTTCGCTTTTAACTGGCTGTACACCATCCAGGCTGTCTCGCCTTAAGGCTGCCGCGACTTCGTTCGAGGCAAAGTCCTCCCATACACGCCAGTCTGGCTCCAGTGCATCAATTGCGACGTACTCCATCATGTTTGCAAAGCTTTCGTTAAGCCAGAGATCGTTCCACCAGTGCATCGTGACCAGGTTGCCGAACCATTGGTGGCTTAGTTCATGGGCGATCACGGTGGCGATGTAGCGTCTGGCGCTCACCGAAGTGTTTTTTGGATCTGCTAGCAGGCAGCTCTCGCGGTAGGTGATCAGACCCCAGTTTTCCATCGCACCTGAAGAAAAGTCGGGGAGGGCGACATGATCGGACTTGGGCAGTGGATAGTCGACGCCAAAATATTCTTCAAAGAAATCAATAGTCCTTGTAGCGATATCTAATCCAAAGTCGAGCTCATTGTCGTCGTGCGCTGGTGTTGCCCAGACATTGACCTCGACGCCACGCTTAGTCAAAGCCGTCTTTTTGTGAAGCTCGCCAACCACAAATGCCAATAGATAGCTACTCATTCGAGGTGTTTTGTCAAATACTGTCACTAGCAGATCCTCAGATTCTAGTTTCTGACTTCGAATCGGCATATTTCCTAGAACCGTCTGATTGGACGCGGTCGTTAGGGTTAGCTCATAGGTAGCCTTGGCAGCTGGTTCGTCAACGCAGGGAAACACCTCGCGGGCGTGATGTGATTCAAACTGGGTTGCCAGCAGCTCCTTTGACTGTCCATCGTGCTTGAAGTAGCACGGGTAGAGTCCGTGCATGGCGTCGGTTATTTTGCCGGAAAAAGCTATAGTCACGATATGCTTTCCGGGCAGTAGATGTTCGTTGGCTATTAGAAGTTCGTCAAAATCTCCGTGTCGAAAATTTGCACTTTTACCATCAATCATCACCGACTTAATATCGAGATCTTTTGAATGCAAGACAATCTCTGACTGATTGGTGTTTAGGACGCCCGAGATGTCGACGAGCCCGCTAAAACTCCGATCCTTGGCTTCCGATAGGTCTAGGCTAATTGAGTAGTTTGTGGGCAAAAAAATAGAGCTAAGCTGTCTGACTGTTTTCATACAACTATTGTATCAGACCCAGTCGCTTGAAACCGTGCGCTATACTGGTAGGTATGAAGAGTGCTTATGCTAGGCGTCGAGTTATCGCTTTGCTAATGAGCGTAATTGTGGCGGGCTATATCTTCCTTGTTCAGCAGACTGCAAACGTCCCGTCGTCAGTGCTGTCATCTGAGTTAGAGCAGCAGTATTTCGGTGAGCTCTCGGCTATTGAGGTTTTAAATAGTCTTGAGGTCAAAGGTCGCGCCCCAAAAACTAATTACTCACGCTCACAGTTTGGTGATGGTTGGTCGAAAGTTGGTGGGTGCGACACTAGGAATGTTATATTAGCTCGTGATCTAACAGAGACGGTAATAGACGATAGGTGCCGGGTGCTTGTCGGGGTCTTAAACGATCCTTATACGGGTGTCGCGATTAAGTTTAGTCGCGGCGCAACAACTAGTGATGATGTACAGATAGATCACGTAGTCGCGCTATCTGATGCCTGGCAAAAAGGTGCGCAGCAAATTAGCTATGAAAAGCGAATTAGTTTTTCAAATGACCCGCTGAATCTGCTGGCGGTTTCTGGCTCGGCCAACCAGCAAAAGGGTGACGGGGACGCAGCTACCTGGCTACCATCCAATCGAGGTTTTCGCTGCCAGTATGTAGCGCGCCAGGTAGCGGTAAAGCATAAATACTCTCTTTGGATTACGCAGGCCGAGAAGGTTGCAATTAGTAATGTTCTCAAAGCTTGCTAGATTTACTTGATACTTCGTAGATACCGGGATACAATAAGCCTATGCAAAAAGCTCGTGGCTATACGGTGGTTGAACTATTGGTAGTGATAGTAGTGATAGCTATTTTGGCATCGATAACGATAGTCTCCTATAATCACGTAACCGCTCGAGCAAATGACTCGCTGACTCGCCAGGGTGTTAATAAGTTCGAAAAAGCAATGAAGCTGTGGTCGCTTAAGACCAATGACCGCAGGCCTTTGGGCAATTCTGGATCAACATTGCCATTGTCTGGAAGCAATTGCCGCGATGGTGGGGGCCAGGGCTGGGTCCATAGCGGCGTTTATACGTGCACAACTGAAGATTTTTTAGTGGCTGGAGGGTTTTTGCCGGAGAATTTTATGTACTCGCTGCCAGTCAACAAGAGCCAGTCAGCAAACTTGGGCGGCAAGCGTTCAATTATGCTGTATACCTGCTCATCGGGCAGCAACCGCTATTTGCTAATGTGGTCCTTGCAGCAACCAACAGCTGATGACACGGCTCAGTTTGACGCTGTGTTGGCTGAGTGTGGCCGCACGGGTTCGGCATCGACATTTCAGGGCTACGGCATGCGCTCCGCCAAGGTGTTGTACCTTTGATTCTAACGGAGTTCTTATTGACAACTGATGGGATAGTGTGCTATACTGATAAAGAGTTGATATGTGTTTCCGGCCAAATAGGTCGGAGTTTTTCATTCAAGGGGATGAATAGTATTATTAAATAAAGCTAAGGAGATAATTTATGGAAGATTTAAACATCAAGCAGCTAACATTGGCGCTTCGAACGATCGCCGAAGAGAAAAATCTACCTGAAGACACAGTGCTAGAGGTAATTAAGCAGGCTATCGCGGCTGCATGGCGACGCGATAACGGTGAGCGAGAGCAAAATGTTCGTGCTTCATTAAATATTAACGACGGCAGCGCGACTGTTTATGTAGTTCGGGACATCGTTGAAGAAGTTGAAAATGATGTGACCGAAATTTCCCTCGAAGACGCCAAGAAGATTAAGAGTGACGCCGAGATCGGTGGAGTTATTGAAGATGCCCACAATGTCACTAGCTTTGGCCGCGTGGCCGCTCAGACTGCTAAGCAAGTTATTCTGCAGCGTCTACGTGAGGCTGAGCGCGAAGTCGTGCTAGCTGAGTTTGAGGATAAGATTGGTACGGTGGTGACTGGTACTGTGCAGAGGGTTGAGCCGCGAGTAGTCCGGATTGAGCTCGGCAAGGCGATTGGCATTATGCCACAGAGCGAGCAAATTCAGGGTGAATACTACGGAGTCGGCCGCAGGATTAAGGTGTTGATTAAGGATATTGAGCGCGAAGGTCGTGGTCCGCAGCTAATTCTTTCACGGGGAAGCGAAGAGTTTGTCCGCCATCTCTTTAGCCAAGAAGTTCCTGAGATGGAGACTGGCGCAGTCGAGATTAAGAAGATTGCACGTGAAGCTGGACGACGTACCAAGCTGGCTGTTGCCTCAGCCTTGCCCGGTATCGATCCTGTCGGTACTTTTGTGGGTGGTCATGGTACCCGCGTTCAAGCTGTGATGAATGAGATTGGAGACCAGGAAAAGATCGACATCATCCCTTATGAGGAAGAGTCGTCTGCATTTATCGCTAGCGCTATGAGCCCGGCTGAAGTCTTGAGTGTTTCGGTTGATGAGGCTGCAAAGCGCGCGACTGTCTTTGTGTCGGAAGATCAGCAGTCGGTGGCAATTGGTAGAGCCGGTCAGAATGTTCGTCTGGCCAGTCGCCTAACAGGTTATGAGCTAGATATTGAGGCCAAGGCTCCAGCAAAGACTGAGCCAAAACCTCGAAAGAATATCGAGGATAGCCTGATGAGTGTTGTTGAAGAAGTGGCTGAATAGCTACATAGTATTACATCCTACAAATTAGCACTCGCTTGACTCGAGTGCTAATTTTGTATATACTAAGAAAGTGATAATGTTAAGGGGAGTGTAATATAATAAAGATATGCCTGAGGATTTTTCGGAGTTAGAAAATCGATTAACTGACACCGCTCGAGCTAGTCTAGAGCGAGCAGGTTCGATTGCTCAGGAAATCGGCAGTCCGTATATCGGCACCGAGCACTTGTTGCTTGGTGTATTGGCGCAGAACTCTTCGCTGGGAGCGAAGATTTTGGCTGATAGCGGCGTGACACTTGATCGTGCTGAAGTAGCCCTTGACATAACTATGCGCTCCTTTGTGGTTGTGATGGCCGATAAGGGGATTAGTCAAGAAATACTCCAGACCATCAGAACGGCCTGGCAAGTTGCCACTGAGTTTGGCCAGGAGTTTATCGGCACCGAGCACTTGATTTACAGTATCCTGTCTCAGGCAGACGCCCGCGCCACCAGGTTGCTTCGGGAGATGAATATTGATATCGATACTTTGAGGTCTGACTTTGAACAGGTTTTCGATCGACAGCAATACGAGTCGCTTTCTGAGCCATCTAGCACCAAGTCTGCTAAAGATGTTGGGGTTTTGGAAAAGTATGGCTCAGATTTGACGATGAAAGCCCACAACGGGGAGCTCGACCCTGTGATTGGAAGAGATAAAGAAATCGACCGAATGGTGACTATATTGGGTCGTAGAAGCAAGAACAACCCGGCTCTAATCGGTGAGCCTGGTGTGGGCAAGACGGCTATTGTTGAAGGTCTGGCTCAGAGGATTGCCGATGGTAAGGTCCCTGAATTTCTACAGGGACGACGGTTGATATTGCTCGACCTCGTATCGATGATTGCGGGGACAAAGTACCGTGGCCAATTCGAAGAGAGGTTGCAGAAGGTGCTAGATGTTCTAAAGAAACATCCGGAAATTATTATCTTTATTGACGAACTGCACGTACTAGTTGGTGCCGGTTCGGCGGAGGGCTCGATGGATGCAGCCAATATCGTTAAACCGGCTCTCGCTAGAGGTGAGATACGGATGATTGGGGCGACGACTTTTGATGAGTATCGCAAGCACATCGAAAAAGATGCGGCTCTCACCCGCCGCTTCCAAACAATAACCGTTAATGAGCCATCGACAGACGAAGCGGTCGCAATGGTCAGGGGGTTGGCCGCTAAGTTGGCGACGCATCACCGAGTTTCGCTGGCAGACGACATTTTGCGTCAGGCTGTTGAGCTATCGGAAAGATACGTCACCGATCGGCGCTTACCCGACAAGGCCATCGATGTGATTGATGAGGCAGCGGCGTTACTACGCTCGGAACAGGCTCCGGTGGCTTCCAAGCGACATCGTTACGAGAGGCAGATAAGAAGCTTAGCTCGGCGAATTGATGTTGCCGTCGAAGAGCAAAATTATGAGCAGGCAGCACTGCTCAAAGTTCAGCTAGTACAGCTGGAGCAGCGCTCTGCTGAGTTAGAAGACACAGATCAGCCACAGGTGCCATTGACCGAAAGATATGTTCGTCGAGCAGTGGCCGCGATGACCGACATACCGCTGGCACATATCGACCAAATCCAACTTAAGACGCTGAGCAAGCTTGAAAGTAGGCTCAAAAAACGGATTGTTGGTCAGGACGACGTTGTGAGCGAGATAGCCAAGACAATTAAGCGTGCCAGGAGTGGCCTAGCCTCTCCGACGCGTCCTCTAGGGTCCTTCGTGTTACTTGGACCTACGGGAGTCGGCAAGACCGAGCTGGCCCGAGTATTGGCGGAAGAAGTTTTTGGTGGAAAGAATTCGCTGATAAAAATTGACATGAGTGAGTTTGGCGAAAAACACACCGCCTCTAGATTAGTCGGTGCGCCCGCTGGATATGTCGGCTATGATGACGGAGGCAAGCTTACTGAGGCGGTCAAGCGTCGACCTTACAGTGTAGTCTTGTTCGATGAGATTGAAAAAGCTCATCCCGATGTACTCAATCTCTTGCTTCAACTTCTTGAGGATGGTCAGCTGACGGATGCCCAGGGTAGGGTTGTAAGTTTTCGTCAAACAATCATCATCCTGACAAGTAATCTTGGAGCCGATAAAATGATCCGTGAGGCTGAACTTGGCTTTCAGGCTACTTCGGCCAAGGAGACCTTGCGCATGAGCGAGCTTCATCAGCGTAATTCACGAGAAGCTAGGCGTGAGCTTGAGATGATGATGCGACCTGAGCTAATTAACCGTTTCGATGGAATATTTACGTTCAAGGCCCTAACCAGGTCGGTCGTAGAGAAAATCTTCGACCTAATAGTTGCCGACATGAACTCACAGGTTGCGGCACAGGGTCGTCAGCTAAAAGTTCAGCCAAGCGCAAAAAAACACCTTATATCCGAAGGTTACGACGAGCATCATGGAGTGAGGCCTCTCAGACGAGTGGTTGAGCAGCAGTTGATTGGTGCAGTTGCTGACGTGCTGATTAGCGGCAAGAGCTCCGAAGGGGATATATTAGAAGCTAGAGCAAGGCAGGGTAAGGTGGTCGTAGATGTCAAATCTACGTAGGCTCGCCGGCGGTATTTTTGCTACCGCTGCAGTTCTGGCGGTGCTAGCGGTCGGTGCTTTTCGTCAACCTATTTTAGATCAATTCGCTGTGCTGACCTATCAGCCAAGTGTCGAGGTGTCGCAATTGGCTGAGCGCGGAGGACTGTCTGAGCGGGGCAGATTCTTTTTTTACGTCGGTCGACCGGAGCTAGTCGATTCGGCGGAGTTTAACGAAGCTTGTCCAAGAGTTGAGGAGTCTAGCCCGATCTTGGGCTGTTACAGCCCCCTTGCTAGCACGATTCATATCTATAATGTAGCGGATACGCGGCTGGATGGAATCAAGGAAGTCACGGCTGCGCATGAGATGCTACATGTAGCGTATGATCGATTATCTGAGAGTGAGCGAAAGAGGGTTGACTCAGAACTTGACCTGGCTTATCAGCGACTGAAGAACCCACGACTAGAAGAGAGGATGGCTTATTATGATCGAGCTGAGCCCGGGTCTCACTTTAATGAGCTGCACTCGATTATCCCGACAGAATTTTCTGAAATTGGTAGCGAGCTCGAGCGATACTACGCAAAATTATTTGATGATCGTCAGAAAATAGTTGCTTTACATAAATCTTACAGCTCGACATTTGAGCAGCTAGAGAATGAGCAACGAAACTTGGGTGAGGCGTTAAGGCAGGCAGAGTCGAGGATAGCTCAGTTGCACAGTCAGTATAACGCCGACATTGCTCAACTCAACAGAGATATTCTATCCTTTAATCAGCGAGCCAGCTCGGGTGGATTTTCCTCAGAGAGTGAGTTTAACGCGGTACGCAACCAGCTGGTGTCTCGATCTTCTAGTCTCGAACTTAGGCGAAGGCAGCTCGCAGCGGAGATTGAGAGGTATAATAGTGATGTCGAGAGATTTAATTCATTAGGGGGGCAAATGCGACAGCTAAATCAAAGCCTCGATAGCCTAGAGGCAGTTAACTAGATGGCAAAGCAGCGAAGCCAGTATGTTTGTCAGCAGTGTGGAGCGGCTACGTCTAAGTGGTCGGGTAGATGTGACAACTGTGGCGAATGGAATAGCCTGGTTGAGCAGGTGGTTGAGTCGGTTGGTGTCTCAGCGATAGCTAAGAGTTCTAGGTCTGGCAAGGATCTGCCGGCCAGGACTTTGAGCGAGGCCAGCGATGAAGCGACATCTGAGCGAATTTCCACCGGTATAAGTGATCTGGATGTTGTCTTGGGCGGAGGATTTCTGCCGGGTGGCGTGGTGTTGTTGGCCGGTCAGCCTGGTATCGGTAAGAGTACATTACTGACGCAGATTGCCGCAACTACGGGCATGAACAGCCCGGTTCTCTACGTTAGCGGGGAAGAGTCGGCTCAGCAGATAAAGCTTCGGGCATCTCGGCTTGGGGCGGGCGACGGTGGGTCGCTGAAGCTTGCATCTAGTAATAGCGCTGAGGACATCGCAGCTTCAATAAGAACTGGCCGCTACAAGCTAGTCATAGTTGACTCCATTCAGACCTTGTCGCTTGCGGAAATTAGTTCAGCCCCGGGATCTGTCAGTCAGATAACTAACTCGAGCAACGTCATTATTAGAGCCGCAAAGGCGGTGGATACGGCGGTCATCTTGGTCGGCCACGTAACGAAAGAAGGTTCGATAGCTGGCCCAAAGGTTCTCGAGCATTTAGTTGATGTTGTGCTAAACTTTGAAGGGGATAGGTATGGCGGCTTTCGAGTCGTCAGGGCTCAAAAAAATCGTTTTGGATCAACAACCGAGGCGGCGATTTTTGAAATGTCCGAACGGGGCTTAAGTATTGTTGCCAACCCATCAGCAAGCCTGCTTGCCGAGAGGCAAAACCTAGATGGTTCAATTGTCCTAGCTGCACTTGAAGGCAATCGTCCGCTGCTAGTAGAGATTCAGGCGTTAGTAAACCCCACTAGCTTCGGCTATCCTAAGCGAACCGCCAGCGGAGTCGATTTAAATCGACTCAATCTACTTATCGCAGTACTTGAGCGACGAACGAAATTGAAATTATCCGATAAAGATATTTTTGTTAATGTCGTGGGCGGACTTAAGCTCAATGATCCAGCAGCCGACTTGGCTATCGCGATGGCGATTGCTAGCGCGAGCGCTGGGAAGAAATTAAGCGACGAGGCGGTAGTATTCGGCGAAATAGGGCTTGGCGGCGAGGTTCGTTCGGTAAGCGGTTGGCATGCCAGAATTAAAGAGGCGAAAAAATTAGGCTTCACGTACGCAATTGGGCCGAAGACTCATGCGAGCGACGCCTTTGTCAGGGGAGTTGGTGACCTTAGGCAGGCACTGATCGACTATTTACAGTAATAAGAAGGAAAAAATATGAACGAAACAACGTCTGGAATTATTGTCGGGTTATTGATACTTATAATCATAGAAGTTTATTTGATAGGCCGACCAAAAAGAAAGTACGAGACCAACCAAATATCAATGCTGGTTGACACCTCGGTCATAATGGATGGCCGGGTTGTGGATTTGGCTAAGACCGGTTTTTTGCTTGGGCAGGTGATCGTACCTAAGAGTGTTCTGGCTGAATTGCAGCTGCTGGCTGACGGAGCGGATCACGACAAGCGTGAGCGGGCCAGACTGGGCCTCGATGCCCTTAAGGAGCTTCAGGACACGCTCGGCACCTCATTCACTTTGCTTGCCGATAGTCCCAAAACCGCTAACGGCGTGGATGAGCAGCTGATTAGTCTCGCTAAGCAGACCGGTAGCTCCATACTGACGCTAGATTACAACCTAAATAAGGTTGCTCAGGTTGAGGGTGTTAATGTTCTCAATATCAATGAGCTGGCTAAATCTCTGCGCATGGTTCACTTGCCGGGTGACATTGTGACCATCGAGTTGACTCAGAAGGGTCAGGCGTCAGACCAAGCTGTTGGCTATTTGTCAGACGGCACCATGGTCGTGGTTGAACAGGGCAAAAAATTTATCGGTAAGAGTCAGAAGGTTGAGATTATTCGCAGTCTTCAAACTGACGCAGGCAAGATGATGTTTGCTAGGTTGACTCAACCCAACGATTCTCAACACAAAAGCTCATCTCGACCCATTGGCAAAAGGGACTCGCGGACTGGTAGGGCAAATAATGGCGCCGATCACAGCCAGCAGGAGGCTCGACGTCACGGCGGTAACAACCAAAATCAGGGTAAGAGCGTAGATCGAGTAAAGCGACCGACTAAGCCTCAAGCTAACAGGGCTCATAAAACATCAGCTCAGCGAGAAGCTGAGCTGATACGGCTTGTCGATAGTCAAAATTAACTTAGTCTATTTATTCTATCGATTTCTTGATCCTGGGCCGACTCTTGTCGGCTGACGATAGCTTCAATCGTCATTACTTGAGCTGCTTTGATGGCTGAACTGCAGGCTTCTTGACGCGGTGTAGTAGCCTTGGTCGCGGACGTTTACGGTTATTGTGTGATCGCCACTAGGCACCTCGACAGTAACTGATTCTTGTCCGCCAGCTGGGTTGATGGATGTGCTCTTTACTGCATTACCATTCAGCAGTATTTCGATTGTCTCTAGGCCAAATGTGCCGCGGGACACATTAACCTGTATACGGTATCTGTTACTGCCATTGACTCGGTTGCGGCTGATGTCACTTATCGATGGCTTGGCATCGCTACAGCTGTGGGCATCATCTTCGCTGCTCGCGTCGTAGCCGTCAGAGACTAGATAGACCTCAGCCTTGGTTATCGGATCGATTGATTTAACTACGTCGAGCTCAATCCGAGCCCCCGCAGGGGTGCAGTCAGTTGCTCGTTTCTTTGAAACGCGGTCAAATGTCATTTTCGTACTTGTCCGACCCTGGTTTTTGTTCCACCATGATGGGTATAGCTCCGAGCCAACTTGTTGGATTCCAGACGGTCTGGTGTACCACATGTCCGGATTCCAGCGTCCGTCCTTGGCGTATATTTCTTGGTGTGCGAACTGCATGACGCTTCGAACGATTGGCATGCCGTAAGCTGAGTTGACGCTTCGTATGGTGCTAGTGTCTGAGTTACCAAGCCAAACACCCATTGAGAGCACGGGACTATATGAGGCAATCCATAGGTCTTTGGGCTTTGAGTCACGGTCGGTTGTTCCGGTCTTGACGCTCGTGCGGACTCCGGGGGTAGCAGTAGCCCCTAGGCCATGGAGTGGCGCTGATGCACGCTGGTCTGCCAGTATGTCGTTGATAATATAAGCCACTTGAGGGTCGACAACCTTTTTACTTTCGTCTTTCCACTTCTTCATGACTTCACCTTGGCTGTTTTTAACTTCGAGAATAGACGTAGTGGGTTTATATGTACCCATGCGTGACATGGTGGAGTAGGCGTTTACTAGGTCAACTTCTCTTGAGCCACACGCACCAATGGCAGATGACAGGAATAGACCACCGGCGGCTTCCTCAGGCTTACAGTACTCGGTATTGCCCATTTCACGGATTCCCGCTATGGTTTCTTCTATGCCGCTAATGTACATCGCTTTAACTGCTGGGATGTTTCGTGAAAGTGCCAGAGATTGACGGATAGTAAGGTTGCCCATGAATCGGCCATCCCAGTTTCTCAGTTGAGCTCCATATATCCTGTCAATATTTTCGTCTCTTAGTACGGTGCCGCTGCCGTAGTTTTGAACATTTTCGCCCTTGTCCTTAAATAGCTGGGCGTAGACGAAAGGTTTGATCGATGATCCAGGTTGAATGAACGCTGTAGCGGCATTGTCTTGACCAAATCCAGGGTAGTCAAAGTCTCGGCTACCTACCATGGCGACAATCTGACCAGTTTGTGTGTCTTCGACCGTTGAAGCGGAATTGCTGATGCTTGCAGCAGCCGGGGCGCCCGAGTCAAAGAATGCAGTCGTCGCTTCCTCTAGTTTCTCTTGGATTCGTATGTCGAGGGTTGTTTTTACGGTTAAGCCACCGCGGCCTACAACCGCCTTGCCGAGTTCTTCCTCTAGTTGAGACCTCACCATTAGAACGAAGTGTGGTGCCTTTATGTCCTGAAGCTGATCGGAGCGCGGGCGAATATTATCTAATATCGGATAGGCTTTGGCTTCATCGGCTTGTTTCTGGGTTATGTAGCCTTGCTCTGCCATGTAGTTGATCGTTGTGTGCTGGCGCTTTATCAGAGCCTCATTTCCACCCGGGCTGTAGGGATCGAATACCGAAGGATTTTGCGGTATCGAGGCTAGTAGTGCCGCTTCTGCGATACTTAAGTCCTTGGCTGGTTTTCCAAAGTAGACCTGAGCACCAGACTCGGCGCCATTTCTTGGACCACCATAAGGCGATTCATTTAGGTAGAGAGTGAGGATCTGATCCTTGTTATACATTCTTTCTACTTCAATGGCGAGAATCATCTCCTTGATCTTTCGAGGAATACCGCTCAGTCCGCGATCACCGGCCTCTTCCGCAAAAAATACCTGCTTGACTAGCTGCTGGGTGAGCGTAGAGCCACCTTGGACCTGGCCACCAGAGGCATTGCTGATCATGGCGCGTGTAATACCAGATATGCTTATTCCGTTGTGCTTATAGTAGTCTTTGTCCTCAATCGCTACGGTTGCGTTCTTGAGGTGTTGGCTAAGCTGGTCTGAGTCGACAACTAACTTATAGTTTCCGCCGCCCTTATCTTCCCAGAGTAATTGGTCGTTGCGGTCGTAGTATCTGGTGACAGTCGTTTGTACACGCTTTGCGATTTCTCCTGGGCGTATTTTGTCGAGGTCCTTCCTGAAATAGGCAAACAGTCCGCCAACAAACAATAGCATGACAAGCAGGGACACCCCAGCTATCTTGAGGGCCATCATCCCGCCGCGCTTTGAAAACCAGTAGTTAGCTAGTCGTTTCGGGTGTAATCGATAGAGAGTCCGCTTGATTGGATCTTTTGGCAATGTAGCAAGATACTCGGCCTTTCTTCGCGAAGAGGCGTCTTTTCTGGTCTTTCTTTTGTGCGCAAGATTGGCGTAAACGCTCATGCGCTTTGATTTACGTTCAGTCTTCTTCACGTTGTCCTTCCCATAAAGCACTATTTATATACTTTATTATACACCAACCCATTCGTCTCGACCGAAAAACTTGGTATACTAAACCTAAGAAAAGGAGCAGATATGCAGTTATCAGATGAGCTACAGTGGCGAGGCTTTGTCAACCAAATGACCTTTAATGATATCGATGAGGTTAATAATCCTCGAAAGTTTTATTTTGGCGTAGATCCCAGTGCCGATAGTATGACGATAGGTAATTTAGCGGCAGCAATGATGGTCAGGCTATTTGCCGACTACGGACACGAGCCATATCTTCTGGTCGGTGGCGCTACTGGCATGATCGGCGATCCTGATGGCAAGAAGGACGAACGGGCAATTCGACTAGTCGAGGACGTAATACGAAATAAGAACGCTATCGCAGGTCAGTATAGGCGACTTTTTGCCGATAGGAAGTTTCATATCGTCGACAATAATGACTGGTTTAAGTCAATAAATTATATCGAATTCTTGCACAAAGTTGGTAAGCACGTCTCAATGACCCAGATGCTTGATCGAGAGTTCGTTAAGAGCCGTATTGGCGAGGGTGGCAGTGGTATTAGCTACGCAGAGTTCAGCTACTCGCTAATTCAAGGCTATGACTTTGTTCACCTAAATCGCGAGCATGGCGTTACGCTTCAGCTGTGTGGAGCTGACCAGTGGGGAAACTCGACTACTGGTGTTAGTTTGCTGCGAAAGCTTGACGGCGTTGAGGCGCACGTCTGCTCGACCCCTCTAGTAGTCAATAAGTCAACTGGCCAAAAGTTTGGCAAGTCTGAGGGTGGGGCAATCTGGCTTGATGAGAAAAAGACCAGTGTTTATCAGTTCTACCAGTTCTGGCTAAATGTTGATGATGAAGGTGTAATCGATTACATGAAGATATACACCACGCTAGACCGACCAACTATCGAAGCTATCGCTGAAAACCATGCGGTAAATCCTGGGGCGCGTTCTGCTCAGAAGGTGCTGGCCCGCGAGGTGACTGATATAGTTCACGGCGCACATCGTCGTGAAGCGGTTGAGAGGGTGACTGAAGTGTTATTTGGCGGAGGCGACTTTCATTCCTTGTCAGACGATGATGTCGATCTTCTCGCTCAAGAGATTCCGACCGTCCCGTTGGGCGTAGGAGTTGTTGAGGCTCTCGTGGTTAGTGGGGTTGTTCAGTCAAATGGAGAGGCTCGACGAATGCTCTCGGCTGGCGCAATTTCGTTAAATGGCGACAAAATTGCCGAAGATCAGCCAGTTAATCAGACAGCGCTGATTAGAAAAGGTAAAAATTCATTTATATTGGTTAGTGAAACTTTGGAGGAGGACTAGATAATGAAGAAACTATTAGCTTTTGACTCAGACGATACAATAGTGGTTTCAAAGATGCCAGCGACCGAAAGAATGGCTGCGCTTCTCGCTGCGGCGATGAGTAAGTATGATATCTGTATTATTTCGGGAACTGGTTTTGAGTCAGTCATCTACCCTAATACGGTCAGCCAGATAGAGAAGATCCCAGGCGTCGACCTGTCGCGGCTTCATATTATGCCAACCTGCGGAACTAGGTATTATCGATACCAGGATGGTGAGTGGAGACTGCAGTATCAGGAGGATTTAACCCAGGAGCAGAAAGATAAGATCTTTGCTGCGATTGAGAAATCTGCAAAGGAGCTTGGTATGTGGGTGGAGGATCCAGCGGGCGAAATCATCGAAGACCGATTGAGTCAGATAACTTATTCGGCTCTTGGCCAACAAGCTACACCGGAGGACAAGTACGCATGGGCGGAGGCTAATAAAGAGAAGCGAAAGCAGCTTCACGCTGCAGTCGAAAAGCTTATCCCTGAGTTTGAGATTAGGACAGCTGGAACCACCAGTCTGGACGTGACAAAGCCCGGTGTTGACAAGGCGTACGGCATGAGGAAGTTGATGGAAGCCACTGGCTTTGATAAGTCGGACATTCTATTTTTTGGAGACAAGCTAGAAGAGGGTGGAAATGATTTTCCAGTTAAGAACATGGGTGTAGATTGTATCTCTGTCGAGCGCTGGGAGGATACAGCATACGCGCTTGAGGGTATTATCGCTGTTTCATAGATGAAGCTCAGCACCCCTCTTAGTTCAATAAAAGGAGTCGGCCCCAAAACCGAAGAGGCTCTAATGGGGGCTGGACTAAAAACTATTGAGGATGCTCTCGTATATCTTCCTAGGCGTTATGACGACTTTTCAGAAGTAGTTAGTATCGTCGATTTAAAGCCCGGTAATGTAGTGGTTAGGGCGAGGTGCGAATCGGTATCGACTCGGCCAGTGAGGCGCGGCATGCGAATTACCACAGCTGTTTTGGCCGATGCGACCTCCAAGGTAAAGGCAGTATGGTTTAACCAGCCATATAGGGAGACTCAGCTTAAGTCGGGGAAGGAATTTTTATTCTCTGGGCAATTTGTTTTTCAGTACAACAGATATCAGCTGCAAAATCCTAGCGTCGAGCAGTTTGAGGAGTCTGATGCTGCGCCACAAGCCTCTTCTAGCAAGATAGTTCCTGTGTACCGACACATAAAAGGGATAAAGCCAAAGACTGTTCAAGATTTATTTAATCAGCTTAGGGTGTTTATGGAGTTTATTCCTGAGACACTTCCGGATTGGATAGTGCAGGGTCAGGGCCTTGTTGGTCGCGCTGAAGCGATTCGCTTCTTGCATTTTCCCGATAGCTCAAGTCAGGTAGATCGGGGTCGAGAACGGCTCGCTTTCGAGGAGATTTTTGAGATGATTTTGGCAGCCCAGCTTAATAAGCAGGATCACGCCAAGTTGACTGGTTGGCAAATCCCTTTTGATCAACCAACCGTCAAGTCTTTTGTGGAGTCTTTACCCTTTAATCTGACAAATGCTCAGAGACGTGCTGCCTGGCAAATACTCCAGGATCTTGAGAGCCCACATCCTATGAACCGACTATTGCAGGGAGATGTTGGCTCGGGTAAGACTGCCGTTGCGGGACTAATAGCGCGTCAGGTGGCTCAGGCGGGCCTCCAGACAGCCGTAATGGCACCGACCGAGATATTGGCGACTCAGCACGCAGAGACTCTAAGTAGGCTTCTGGAGCCTTTTGGCGTGAACGTCGCGCTCCTTAGCGGCAGTGTAAAATCTCGGCCTCGACAAGAGATCTTGTCTAGATTGGTGTCCGGCGATATTGACGTAATAGTCGGAACGCATGCCCTAATTCAGCGCGGCGTAGAGTATCACAAGCTTGGCTTTGTTGTGATCGATGAGCAGCATCGCTTTGGGGTAAAACAACGTCAGGCGCTTCTAGAAAAGTCTCAATTTATGCCACACCTTTTATCGATGACAGCTACCCCCATACCTCGCAGTCTTGCGCTAACGCTATATGGTGAGCTCGACGTATCGGTACTCGACGAGCTGCCTGCCGGCAGGCAGCCGATAGAAACCAAGATTTGGTCGCCAACAAGTGCAAGCAAGTTGTACGAATCCATCGACAAAGAGATCTCCGGGGGGAGGCAGGCCTATGTAATATGCTCTCTTATAGATGAAAATCCAGATAACGATAGAAAAAGTGTTGAGGCGGAGTATAGGCGACTAAAAAGTACTATTTTTTATGGACGAAAGATCGGACTGCTTCACGGTAAGCTAAAAGCGGACGAAAAAGACGCTGTGATGAGGCAATTTGCGGCAGGGGATATTGATATACTAGTCAGCACCACAGTTGTCGAGGTTGGTGTAAACGTTCCAAATGCCACGGTGATGCTGATTGAGAACGCAGATCACTTTGGTCTCAGCCAACTCCACCAGTTGAGAGGACGAGTTGGTAGGGGTGAACATAAGAGCTACTGTCATTTGATGATGAGCGGCAATGACAAGCCGAGTAATCGGCTTCGGGAGATCGAAAGCTCCCAGGATGGGTTTTATCTGGCCGAGGTCGATCTCAAACTGAGAGGGCCGGGTGAAATATATGGCAGGGCTCAACACGGTGCATTAAATCTTCAAATAGCCACGTTAGCTGATGTCAAGCTGATTACAAGAGCGCAAGAGGCGGCTGAAGAGTTTATTAAAAAGCAGGAGGATTTGGTACAATATAAGCACTTGGCGAGAGCAGTTTCTCGCTATCAGCGACTAACGACACTTAATTAATCATGTATTCAGGAACTACACTTAATAAGCGATCAGGCCGACTCATAGGCGTGCATCAAAAAATCGACCGGGTTGCTCGAAAGCATTTAGAGATACATATGCCAGAGGGTATCAACTTCCCGCAAATCAGGCAAATTATTGATTTTGAGGGTAAAAATGGACCAGATGGCATAAAGCGAAAGAGTCCGAGTGTCGATGAGCCTTGGCATTTTATAGATCCCGCAAGCATGGACTCAGCTCCACTGCTCGATGTCATAGACAGTCACATAAATAGTCTTTATGCTGCACTAGAGCGCGACAGTATGGAGCGGGCAGCGTTTGAGGCCGCATGGCTAGCTCATGCGGTAACCGATGGCTTAACTCCGGCCCATCATTTTCCACTTGAGGAGACTCTAGTTCAGCTTCGTGGCGGCAAGGGTCTGGAGACTCGTAATTCTTTACTCCAAAAAGGGTTGATGACAGGGGCTGGTCCAATAGAGCTGATAAAAAATAACTGGAAATACTGGGGCGCAAAAGGCGCAATGACAACCCATCTGGCATTTGAGGCTGGGGTGGCTAGCGTGGTAGCCTATCAAAGATTTCAAGACGGCATACCGACTAGGCGAGATATCGATGTGGTCAGAAAGTTTGGCTATCGTAAGTACTTTCAAGAATGTGTCAGGCAAATTTCCGAGATGGAGATGTACGAAAGGTTTTACAGAAGTGGCTGGACTGCCAAATTGGCCAAGCAGACAAATCAAGATCTTATTCCTCTCATCATTCGAGCCGTGGTGTTGGCGTGGCTTGCGGCGATCTGGAGGCTAGAAGAGGCAAGATCCGCATGAGGATTAGGATTGTCTCAGGCAAGTATGGCGGTAGGTTTATTGCCGCCCCGAACACTTCAGCGACCCACCCAATGAGTGAGAGGGCGCGGGCTGCGATCTTTAACAGTTTGTCGTCTGAAGTTATAGGCGCCAAGGTGCTCGACGCGTTTGCCGGTAGTGGTGCTGTTGGCCTAGAGGCACTGAGCCGAGGCGCTGATTCGGTTGTATTTCTTGAGAAGAATCGCGTAGCTGCAAACGTAATCAGGGAAAACGTCGAGTTGCTCGGAGTAGGCTCTCAAGCCCATGTGGTCTCCACCACGGTTGTCAATTGGCTTGATTCATCAAGCGACGGGGAGTTTGATATTATTTTTGCCGACCCACCCTATCATCAGCCGCAGTTTTCCACAGTCGAGAAGCTTTTTGGACTACTCAAAGTGGGTGGAAGTGTGATATTATCACACTCAGGTAGGGGTGGTATGCCACACAAAACGGGAATTGTTGTGGTGGACAATCGTAGTTATGGAAATGCGCATATCACTCTCTACCGTCGAGTAGAGTAGAGAGTGCGCATTTAAAAGCCTGTCCTTTTGGACAGGCTTATTTTCTATTTGGCTGCGCTACGCCGTATGTGGACTAGGCTATTCATATACAGACGAGCTTCGTAGCCACCCAATGTGTTGGGGTGGTCTCGCTCAACCGTCTGCATGCGTGAAGACAAGACTAGCCGACTGGGCTCTGGTAGATATATCTCCTGAGGCTGATCGGCGAAATTCACAACTATATATGCATAGGTATCGTCTAGCCGACTCTCAAAGGCTAGGACATAGCCGCTTCCTACATAAACTGCCCTTAGCGTACCATTTCGAAGAACTGGATAGGCACTGCGGATTTTTAACAGGCTGCGGTGCATGTATAGTAGCGACTGTTCGTTTTGAGATTGATCGAGCACATTGCACCATTCTCGATTAGAGTGAACGGGTAGCCATGTGGTTGCGTTGGAAAAGCCAGCATGCTCGCCCGAGTCCCACTGCATCGGCGTTCTTTCTAGGTCTCGGCTATCAAATTTTGTATTACTCGGGCTAAAGGTATCCTGGATCTGCTCGTCTGCGAGCTCGCCGTTCTCCATGCCTATCTCGTCGCCGTAATAAATTAGACTTATCCCGGGAGTTAGTAAATTGAGAAAGTTTAGCGCGCGAGACCGCTCGTTGCCTAAGCGCGAGGCAATTCTTGGTTGGTCGTGGTTGCCGAGACCGAAGAATGGTATAGTGGTATTTTTTGTTCTCGCTAAGTACTCTAACACCGTGTTCTTAACGTGATCGGCGTGCCAAATATTTTGACGGTACTCCATAAAGAAGGCCGATGAGGAGGGGTGTATGTTCAGGACTCGTTCATACTGATCGTATACATTGCCAAGCTGTTCGTCCGGGTAAAATTCAAAGACGATCTGCTTGTCGTGATATTCATCACTAACAGAGGCTAGTTCTCTCAGGTACTGATCAAATTTTGGTCCGTATTTACACTTGTTGTGTATGTAAGAGCCGTACTGGTCAAGATCGTGATGGTAGTCGGGATTGACGGGGTCGTCGGCCAAATCGGGGTCTTTTGATATTCCCCAGATAGCATCAACCCTTAGGCCATCGACACCCAGGTCGTACCAAAAACGAACCACGTTTTTAATTTCCTCACGAACTTCCGGGTTGTCCCAGTTCAGGTCTGGCTGTGTCGGTAAAAATGAATGCAGGTAATATTGTCCGGTAGTTTCGTCGTATGTCCACGATCTGCCGGCAGCTAAACTTCGCCAGTTGTTGGGTGCGCTACCATCAGCTTTTGGGTCGCGCCATACGTAATAATTTCGCTTTGGGTTATCGCGAGAGCTACGAGATTCAATGAACCATGGGTGCTCTTCGGAAGTGTGGCATGGTACCAGGTCAATCATAACTTTGATGCCGTAGTCGTGAGCGGATTCGAGCAGTCTCTTTAAGTCATCGAGTGTGCCATAAGACGGGTCAACGTCTCGGTAGTTGGCTACATCATAGCCGAAGTCAGTCATCGGAGAGGTGAAAAATGGCGATATCCAAATCGATTCAATCCCCAACCACGACAGATAACCTAGCCGATCAGTAATTCCATTGAGGTCGCCAACGCCGTCGCCGTTGGTGTCCTGAAAGCTTCTAGGGTAAATTTGATAAAGTGAGCCAACATCCCGCCATGTTTTTTGCATAAACATAAGTATAAGCTAGAGCGGTATAAAATGCCAGAACTTAAAACTGCCTAGATATAGTAATTGACAAGCCGCTTATGGTCTGGTAAAACAGATAACATCATAAGGCAACAGAAGGGGTAGCGGTATGACGATACAAATATCTCCAGAAAATCAAATAAAAGACGAGCTGTGGAGTGACGTTGAGGCGAGGGTGGACGAGCTACTGGCGCGCGGCGACAAGAGTTTATTTGAAGTGCTGAGCGACTACCTCCAGTCGGTGCGCGAAAATGGAGAGGTAAAGCTAGGCTCGGCCGTTGTTCATCAAATTGTTGAAATTGATAGATCTTAGTTAAGTTCCAGTAGCCTTACTCGCCAGTTATAGGTAGGCTTGATTCGTGCCAGACATTGCCCGAGCGAATATTACCTGGGGCCGTAGAGTCAAATTGTGCCAAAGCCTGCAATGTGCCGCACTCTGGTGCATAAAGTGTGGAGAAGCGATTGTTAAGTATGCGGATATCATGCGTGTCATTTGGGTATGTGTGAGTTTGCCCTCCTCTTACGCAGATTGATCCGCCTGCCACTAGGTTCCCCTGTAGAAGGTAGTCGGTTACGGGCGCGTAATCACTGTACATATTGACTGCGGATGAACAGCCAGTGTTGACGCAGATGATAGTATTGTTTGTGATGTTGAAATTGTCGCCTCCATGCGTGCTTATCCCAGAGCGGTGCGCACCTTCTGCGGTTAAGTGTGAATATATATAAGAATTTTTAACCGTGACATTTCCATAGATCATCATTCCTCTGCCGACATTATGGATCTTAACATGGTCATATACCTGTCCACCTGGACAGCGTTGGTACGATCCCCAAGGTATGCTATCGGCCGCAGGTGACTTATCAATTTCCACGTATTCAATCAGGGTGTTGGTTGGGCAGGTCGGTGAGTCTCGACCAATATCGAGTCCGTACAGCCCGCCGCTCAAGATCTTAGAGTCTCGGATCGTTACGTTATCATGATTTACTCTTAATTCACCATTCACGCATAGCCCTTCGATCACCTGACCATCACTTGATGTTGCGAAGTTACCCACGAAGGTAGAAGTGCAGGGGTATCTAGGGCCTGTATTGCAATCGCTTGCTCTGCCGGCTAGGTTTGGTAAGGGGTATCCGCCGGCACCTACACTGGATGGCGTGCATTCACTGCCGCTACCATAGCCGAACTTAAGTAGACTATTGGAGGATGCGGACTGGTCGTTAATAGACGAGGCTTCTCCGTAGATAAGTCCACTCTCCGCTTCAAGAGATCGGTAGCCAGTAAATGTTGCATAGGCCACAGTAAAGACGGTTGCAGCAGCCAAGCTACCAATTAACACCTTGCCAATAAACTTACTGGATATAGGCCTTTTCGTGGGTGATAAGTTCATCCGACCATTCCTCAAAATCCTCCCAGATAAGATTGTCTAAGTATATTCCATGTTTATTTATGTGACAAGTCAGGATAGCCAACGGTGAACTACTATTTATCTGTGTTTTGTCTTCGGATTTTGTCAAATTGCGCGGTGAATTTATCCATCGCCGCAAGAACTGGCAAAATTAATTTGCCTAGATCGGTTAGACTATAGGTTACGTCTGCGCGACTTAGTTCGTTGCGATTGATGATGCCGTCGCCGTGTAGTTTAGCTAGGCGGTTGGATAGTGTAGAGGTGTTGCAGTCTCCTAGGTCTCGCTCAATCTCAGAAAAACGCCTCTCTTCCTCTCTCAAGGCGTTGATAATTCGCAGCGTCCAAAAATCACCAAGAAGTTTATATCCGGGGGTGCAGCTTATTTTTTGGGAATCTAGCTCATTCATAGTTGCTTTATTAATCAAAGTACTTTATAATTGAAAGTACAATATTATTGTAACGTATATTTAAGTTTATTTCAAGGAGGGAATACATGGTAAAAATAAAAGTTATATCAGGCTCGGTTCGACCAGGGCGATTTAATATTCAACCAGCTACCTGGATAACGGAGATTGCAAAGCGAAATCCGGACGTTGACGTTGAGCTAGTTGACCTAAAGGAGCTAGACTTGCCATTTTACAACGAGCCAAAGCCAGCTATGATGGGTGATTACGAGCTTGATCATACAAAGAATCTAGCTAAGATTATGGGTGAGGCAGATGGGTTTATATTTGTTACGGCAGAGTACAACCACAGCTACTCGCCCGTGTTGGCTAACGCTCTGAACTATCTGAACGCTGAGTGGAACTATAAGCCAGTGTCATTTGTCAGCTACGGCTCACAGGCTGGTGGCGCGCGAGCGGTCGAGCACCTTAGGGGCATAGCGGGCGAGTTGCGCATGTTTGACCTTCGTGAGCAGGTCTTATTGCCAAACTACTACTTCCGCTTGGATGACGAGGGTAATTACCAGTTCTCTGAAGAGGAAGAAAAGGCTGCCGATACAATGCTTTCTGAGCTTACGACTTGGGCCGAGAAGCTAAAGACTGCTAGAAATAGCTAGTCTAACTGAGTAGTCGATTTTAAAAATAGACCCTACGACGGGGTCTATTTTTTATCTTCATGCTTTTAAGTTACTTTAGGCTAAATGGCGGGTATTTATCTGTGATAAGCAGTTCGGAGTAAGTTGCAACCCTGAGGCTCCATCGACCAACTCCTACCACATAGTTAAATAAACTCTTCGGATAGCGTCCAGTAAATAGTATCGCGAACCAGGCGATGATAGTTGCAAAAAGTGCGCCAATTGCCAGTATTATAAGCACTATATAGTGAGGGATCGCAAGAATCCACTTTACTAGTGGCAGCCACCTGTTTAAATCCTTTTTGACGTCCGGATATTCTAGGTTCAAGCTAACCGACTGCTTGTCGACAGTTGAGGGGTATTTATCTGTCAGTAGGAATAAGTATGCCCCAACTCGAGCTGAAAATCGATTAAACTCTAAAGCAAAGTCAAACCACCAACGCGGATAGCGCTGACGAAACAGGATCATTAAGGCTGTAGCTATAAAAATACCGACCATTATACCGCCAGAACTGGTCGTGATCTGTCTACCGGCCTCGTCTACCACTGTACTGCTATCTGCGGCGGTAATTAGTGCGAGTATAAATGCTATAGGAACCGCAAGTATTAGGCGGAAGAATGTAGTCAGTCTGCTGAGCTTGCTCGGATAGTCGATGTCTAGTCGTGCTGGAAATGATTTTGACTTAGTTGTCACGCGGTTTTTCTCCTTATTGTTCGATTTTTAAATGATCCGTCTTTATACTAACTGGGCTAAGTAGATATAACAACCTGATTCTATTCCTTGAATAGTTGCCGAGGCATGGTGCGGGAGAATGAAAAAGAGATGGCAATACCATCTCTTTAAGTCGCTAGTCTTGGTGCGGGTATGGAGACTCTAACTCCAGGCCTCTTCCATGGCAAGGAAGCGCTCTAACAACTGAGCTATACCCGCATGTTGTTTACTTGATATATTTTACTAAACAGCGCAGTTATTTGCAAGACGAATTATCAGCCTCAGCACCTAAAAGAAAAAACCCGACATAAGTCAGGTGTTTTCTTTGGTGGCTCCTCCCAGACTTGAACTGGGGACACAAGGCTCTTCAGGCCTCTGCTCTACCAACTGAGCTAAAGAGCCGCACATGGTAGCTTATACAACTTATTTTATGCCGCAAGTATGGACGGCCTAGCCTCTGCTCTACGCTTTTTATGACGCTGCTTTGCAGGCAATGAGCTAGAGACCCGCTGCATAACTCTAGTATTGTACTAAAGTTGTCGCTGTTAGGCAAGCTGGCTTTTGGATCCTACTACAATCCAAGGAAAGTTGGTTTATCGCCGCGCTGTTTTGCCTCTGAATCTTGCTGAAGTTTTTGAGCGGCAGCCGCATCTTGATCAAGTTTGGCCGCTTGATCCAACTTTTGGGTTATTTGACCCTGAAGGTTTGTTATTTGGCTTTGCAACTGGTCGGCTTCTTGGCGAAGCCTATCTGCCTGCTGCCTGAGTGACTCTGGGTCTGCCATTGTACGCTCCTTTCAAATTACTTCTTCATATTGTCGCCAATAGTTTTGACGGCTTCAAGTAGTTCAACAGGGAAAAGTATGGTGGTTTTTTGACTTGGCTCGGTGCTGATTCTCTCGACTGTATTGAGCGTACGTAGGTTAATCGCACCAGGGGTGCCGGCGATAATTCTGGCGGCCTCCGCTAGGGTTTCAGCAGCCGCTCGTTCTCCTTCAGCGTTGATAATGTTGCTTCGTCGCTCGCGCTCAGCTTCGGCTTGTTTCGCCATCGCTCGCTTCATGTCCTGCGGTAGTTCGATGTTTTGAATCTTTACCGCCTCGACATCGATACCCCACTGGTCAGTTTGCTTGTCGACTATTTCCTTGATTTGCTGGCTAATCTCTTCGCGTTTTGATAGTAGGTCATCTAGCTCGAAGTTACCGGTAACATCGCGCAGTGCCGCCTGTGCAAACTGGCTGGTTGCATATACGTAGTTCGTAGTCTCTAGTACGGCCTTTGGAGCATCAATCACTCGGAAGTACACAATCGCGTCAACACCAGCCGTGACGTTGTCTTTGGTTATAATTTCCTGCTTAGGCACGTCAATCGGGGTTGAGCGAACATCAACGCGAAGCATTTGCTGGATTATCGGGATGACTATTCGAAGTCCAGGTTCACGCACGCCTGTAAATTTACCTAGTGTCAACACGACGCCGCGCTGGTATTGGTTAACTATCTTGATGCCAGCGATGATAAACGCAGCTACGATAAATAGTACAAATAGCGTTGTTCCAGAAATAAACTCCATACTCCTCCTTTGTTTATAGCAATATTATACTACACCTATAAGATATAATATAAGTATGGACAATCAACGACAGCCATTGGCCGAGCGTATGCGACCCACGTCACTTGACGAAGTGATCGGACAGTCGCACTTGCTTGGGGATGCTGAGATATTACGGCAAATTGTTGCAAAAAAACAGCCTGTAAGCTTGATACTTTGGGGCCCACCCGGCACAGGCAAGACAACCCTTGCAAGGATTATTGCCAATGAGGTTGAGGCTGAATTTATTGAGCTTTCGGCTGTTACAAGTGGCAAAAAGGATGTTACACAGGTCGTTGAACACGCCAGGCAGAACTGGAACCTGGGCCTCAGGACGATTTTATTTGTTGATGAGATACATCGGTTTAACAAGGCTCAGCAAGATGCATTTTTGCCACATGTTGAGTCTGGGCTTATCACACTGATTGGTGCAACGACTGAAAACCCTAGTTTTGAGGTGATACATCCTTTACTTTCGCGAACCCGAGTTCTCGTTTTGGAGCCACTATCAAAGGACGAGATTATATCAATAATCAAGCGAGCCCTAAAACTGATAAAAAAGACCAAAAATGTAACCCCAAAAGCGATCGATTATTTGGCTGAACTATCGGGCGGGGATGCTCGGGTTGCCCTGGGTAACTTGGAGTTGGCACTGAGCTTGAGCCAAAAGGTTACGCCAGACGTCGTTAAGGCGGCGGCGCAAAAGCGTCTGCCGGGCTATGACAAAAAAGGTGATATGCACTACGACGTCATATCGGCATTTATAAAGAGCATGCGAGGCTCTGATGTTGAGGCTACGCTTTACTATCTGAGCCGGATGTTGGATGCCGGAGAGGATCCAAAGTTTATCGCTCGACGGATGGTGATTTTCGCGTCCGAAGACATTGGGCTGGCGGGAAATGGAGCCTTGAGCTTAGCTGTAGCGACGTTTCAGGCAGTTGAAAGGGTAGGGCTGCCGGAAGGTAGCTACAACCTCTATCACTGCGCTACGGCACTAGCTCGTTCTCAGAAATCTCGCGAAGTGACCGATTTGATGTATGCGGCAAAGGATCTGGCGAGTCGCTACAACAATAGCCCTGTGCCGCTACACCTGCGTAACGCACCGACTAAGCTGATGAAAGATCTTGGCTACGCGAAAGATTATAAGTGGCAGGCTGATTTTAAACACCAAAAAGGCTTCCTGCCAGAAGATGTGCAGGACGTGATAAGATTAGGTAAGAGTAATTCAAAGGAGAATTAATTTATATGCAACCCACACAATCTGATAAAGATCTGCGCCAAAGCGAGCCGCAACAACCTGTTGACTCTGCGCCTCAGCACACGCCATCAGTTGATCAGCCAGTTGAGCAGCAGTACTTTGCCCAACCACAAGCCGCGCCAGTTCAGTACGTAGTGGCGGCCGATTCACTAAAGGGTGTCAAGGGTTGGCTGCTGCTGTTTGTCGTAAGTTTTGCGCTGATTGGCCTAACTTTTATACCGGTCTTTTTTGCTGCATTTACTAACTTCTCGCTTCTCAACCTAACCCTTGCTCCAGTTATCGCAATCTTGTCAACTTTGTCTGCGGTATTTATATCGATTCAAAAAAGGACAGGCAAGTGGCTGGCTATAGGCACCTTGGTCGCGCTGGCTTTATATACCGTGATCAGTCGAGTGATCGTCTTTATGGAGTCCCAGGTCAGAGACCATGCTGCAACTCTTGTGTCGAGCATAGTGGTAAGCTTGGTTATCTATGGCTTGTTGGTTTTGTACTTCTTGTTCTCAAAGCGAGTCAAAGAGACTCTGGTCGGCTAATTAGTCTGGGATTTTAAAAAACCGCCTCATTTCTGGGCGGTTTTTTGTTAATTCTTGTTGTGACGCTTTCGCTCATTGGCGTCGAGATAGCGCTTGCGAAGACGCAGGTTCTTTGGAGTCACCTCTAGCAGCTCGTCATCCTCAATGAAGTCGATCGCCTGTTCGAGACTTAAGTCAGTAAATGGCGTTAGCTGAACTGTTCCGTCGCTAGACTTTGAGCGCATGTTGGTCAGATGCTTGGCTTTACATACGTTAATCTCGAGATCTTCCTGGCGATTGTATATGCCGACAATCATTCCAGAGTATACCTCAACCCCAGGACCTACCAGCAGCTCGCCCCGAGCTTCCGCCATTTCGAGGGCGTATGGTGTTGTTGTGCCGGCTTCGTAGGCGATCAATACGCCATTTCGAGTCCTTGGCAGCTTGCCCGCAACTGGCTGGTAGCCGTGAGGCAGGCTATTCATGATAACGGTACCCTTGGTGGCAGTAAGCAGTGTGTTCCTTAGGCCAATGAGTGCTCGTGTCGGTAGGATGTAAGTCAGACGGGCTGCGCCGGTTGATGTGGTCTCTTGGCCGCGCATTTCTGCACGTCGCGCTCCAAGTTCTTGGCTGATTACGCCAACGAATTCACTGGATACCTCAATCAGCAGCTCCTCGACTGGTTCTTTTTCAATACCATCTTCGGTGATAGTAACCACCTGTGGGCGGCCGACTTCAAACTCAAAACCTTCACGGCGCATAGTTTCAATCAGTACGCTCAAGTGAAGTTCACCGCGACCTGAGATAGTAAAGCCGATCCCGTTTTCTTTTACCCGAAGTGCCACATTGGTTTCGAGCTCGCGCGTCAATCGTTCGCCGATCTGGCGAGAGGTGGTAAACTCACCTTCGCGACCCTTCATCGGGCTGGTGTTCGGACCTAGGTACATGCTCAGTGTAGGCGCTTCAATTTCAATAGTTGGTAGGGCCTCGGGATTTTCCTTGTCGGCTATAGTGTCGCCGATATGTGCGTCGTCTACGCCAACCAGAGCTACGATATCACCGGCAGCAGCCTCTTGGACCTCTTCGCGATTTAGGCCGCGATAGCTAAACAATCGGTCAATTCGAGACGAGCTGACCACTTGGCCGTCCTTTAGTAGGCTTACGGGCAGTGAGCGCTTGGCTATGCCACGGTTAATCCGTCCAATGGCATATTTGCCCTGAAAAGAATCATACTGCAGGCTAGTGACTAACATCTGGAAGTCTCCATCTTGCTCGACTGAAGGGGCGGGGATTTCTTCAATAATTGCCTCAAACAGTGGAATCAAGCTAGCGTCCTCGGTGGCATCTTGCGGTAGGTTTTTCCAGGCCTTACCCTCGCGCCCAATCGCATAATAAACCGGGTACTGGAGCTGTGAGTCGTCAGTTGCAAGCTCGAGGAACAGATCGCTCAGTTCGTCCTCAACCTCGTCGATTCGTCGGGCTGGTTTATCAATCTTGTTGATAATCACGATCGGCTTTAGCCCTAGCTCGAGAGCCTTAGACAACACGAACTTAGTTTGTGGCATCGGTCCTTCTTGGGCATCAACTATTAGCAGAACGCCATCAGCCATGTTGAGAGTTCGCTCAACTTCGCCAGAAAAGTCGGCGTGTCCTGGTGTGTCAATCACATTGATCTTGTAGTCCTTATAATAGATCGAGGTTTGCTTGGCCGTGATGGTAATGCCGCGCTCATGTTCTTGGTCGCCAGAGTCCATGATAAGCTCTTGGCTCATCTCGGCTTGGTTATCGCGAAAGGTTTGAGATTGCTTAAGTAGCCCATCGACCATAGTAGTCTTGCCGTGGTCGACGTGAGCGATTATCGCGATGTTTCGAATGTATTCAGGTTTTTTCATAAAAATATGCTCGTCAAAGCGACTTTGAACGAGCTCCTATCATTTAATTATAGCATAAATATTACACAAAATCAATGGTGGAGCATAGGAGATTCGAACTCCTCACCTCTTCCATGCCATGGAAGCGCTCTACCAAATGAGCTAATGCCCCGCACTTGTTGCCTTGTTCATGACCATTCTACACTATTTTAGCCAACAAAAAAACACCATGTTTCCATGATGCCTCTGAGTTTGGTGCGGATGAGAGGACTTGGCGAAGAAGCCTCCAGCGGAGGCGCTAGCTCCACCTTTTGCGTGAGCAAAAGTAAGGAGGTTCAAACGAGTCGAATTTAGCCAACAAAAAAACACCATGTCTCCACGATGCCTCTTATTTTTGGTGCGGATGAGAGGACTTGAACCTCCACGTACTTGCGAACACTAGCACCTGAAGCTAGCGCGTCTACCAATTCCGCCACATCCGCATAAGTTATGATCTCAATGTACGACAGTAATTTACTGCTAGTTTCGGACTCCCGCGCTACCACATCTACGATCATTTACGTTTCACGTAGCCGCCACATCCGCGTACCACTAGTAAAATATAGCAAAATCAGCGATAAATCAAGATATTCAATGCTTAGTGTGCGCTTATGCTAAAATGATGATATATGCATAAGGGGAAGCTATGAGTAAAATTGCTACGTATCTAAATGAACATCTTATGGGCGAAGTAGTTAGTCAAGGTAAAGACTTAACTGAGGCATCAACTGACGGTAGTCAACTATTGCAAAAACCGGAAATTGTCGCCCACGTGGCGAACACGAGCGATATCCGCAAGGTTGCTCGCTTTTGCTGGCAGCTGGCAGAGAAGGGGCACGTCATTTCAATTACGGCGCGTGGCCATGGCACAGATATGACGGGGGCCGCAATTGGTTCTGGTATAGTGATTTCACCCACTCGGCACATGAGTCGAGTAATCGCTATAGATACAAAGAAGCGGATGATTCTGCTGCAGGCGGGCGCACCCTACGCCGGTGCCCAGATGACTTTGTCGACTCATCGCGGCTTGACCCTGCCGCGAGACTCATTTGATGGTGAGAGCGGAAGCGTTGGCGGAGCTATAGCTTCTGGCGCCGCTGGTCAGTTGAACCATCGCTATGGCACGGTTGGCAGTGCTGTTCGTCAGCTTGAAATAGTCTTGAGCAACGGTGAGGTTTTGCAGACAGAGCGATTGTCAAAAGGGGCGGTAAATCGCAAAAAAGGTCAGCACAACTTTGAGGGCGAGATCTATCGCAAGGTAGACAACCTTATCTCTGACAACCAAGAACTTATCCAGTCTTTGGCGGATGGGCCAGAATATGACACCATGGGCTATCGCAACATAGTCCATGTCAAGCAAAAGGACGGATCGATTGACCTAACTCCTTTATTCGTTGGTTCACAGGGAACCCTAGGTATCATTACTGAAGTTGTTATGGATGGCCAGTTTGCACGACAAGACATGCACGTGCTCTATGCTGCCTACGATAATCTGAGCGATGCACAGGCAGCAGCCGACAAGGCAGTGCTTACGAAAAAGGCGGCATCTGTCCAGCTGTTTGATGGACGGTTGCTCAAACGCGCCGCAGATCAAGGCAAAAAGCGAGATTTTGCTCCAAAGGAGTGCTACAAGGGCGGTTTGGTTGTCGTGGTGTTTGATCAATATTCTGAACGAGCTCGTCGGGCGCTGGTCAAAAAGCTGCAGAAAGAGCTCGCTCGGCCTAACAACACTGTGCACTTGTCATCTCAGTCCATCCAGTCCGCCGACTTAACTGATATCACGACTATTTTGGCCGTAGCATCACAGCCTGGCAAGCCAAATGAGGCCGTTCCGGGTGCGTTTCGTGGTCTATGGCTACCAACTGTTCAGCTCGATAGTTTCCTGGGCGCTCTTCGCAAAATCGAGAAGGAGCACTCGCTGCCTATGCCGGTGTTTGTTGACTCGTCGAGCGGATTTATTGATTTACTGCCGATATTTGACATGAAAAAAGTAAGCGATCGCCAAAAGCTAGTCAAAGTATTGAACGCTGTCGCCAAGTTGGTGACTGATCACAAGGGAACCTTGGCTGGTCACGGGGGAGACGGGCGGCTCAAATCAATCACCTGCCCAGCTATCATGCCAAACGAGGTTACTGAGCTTTATACGCAAATAAAAGCTATTTTTGACCCCTACGGTATACTAAATCCGGGCGTCAAGCAAGGTGCTTCGCCAAAGGAAGTAGCTGCTCAGATTAATGCCTGGTGCCACCCTTAACATCTCTCGTTAGGGCGTAACTGTCATTGATTATTCTAGTAGTTGTGAAAGTGCAGTGACTCACCGTCTAGTGATATATGGCCAGTGCCATATTTGAGCATATTGTCTTTGGCGCCACTGGCGAAATCCAATCGATCGTCCAGTTCGAGCTCTCTTTTCCTGCCGTCCATCGAACGCCTAATTTCATTTGATTTGCTCATCGTCAAAACCATGCCGATCGCACCCATAGCCGAAATGTATTTAGCAGTATCCTGGTTTATTGACTCTGGCTCGTAGCCAAAGGTTACGTGGATCCTCTCGTCCATAATCCAGCCGTTTGAGTGGAGCTTCATCAGTGCGCTGCCAGTCTCCTTGTCGATAAGCTTTGAGTAAAGGGGGTCTTTCTCGTCGTGATACTGTCTCATCGGCTCAGCCTGCCTGAGGTGTTCGTGCAGACCGTTTGGGCCACTGCCCAGATAGTAGTTGTAAAACAGTCTCCCGGCTTTTCGGTCGGCAAACGATGTTCCTAGAACACCGACTGAGTCTGGATGATGGCCGCTAGTGAGGCTGACTAGCAGGCTTGCGTAATAAGCAGGTTCAAGTTGAGCAGACTGATCTGAGGAGTTTTCAGGAGATGATTTCATGAGGCTAATTGTACAATCATATCTCACAAAGTCAATACGAAAACTATATCACAACTAAAGTCTGCGGTCTGCTTAGGCTATAGCTTCTTGGTATTTTTCAAATAGCATCGCTACGCGGTCGGCCTCGGTCGGGAAGGGTCCGCGGCGGTAGAGGCGGTCGACGACGCGGTCGAGTGCTTTGTGGGCCTTGGCAAGAAGCGGTGGCATAGTCACGGGTCATAGAGGTCAGCGAGAGAAGATTCCCTAAGAGTGAAAAAATGCAAAAGAGTATGGAAAATCATATATTCTCTGATATAATAATCAAAGCAACCAATTATGCGGATGTGGTGGAATTGGTAGACACGCATGCCTTAGGAGCATGTGCCGCAAGGCGTGAAGGTTCAAGTCCTTTCATCCGCACCAGAGTAAGAAGAGTCCTTCCGGGCTCTTTTTACTTTGTTGCAATAAGGCGCATTTGCTATACTTGCCCCATGAGTTTACGCACCTGGCTGCAGCGACCGATTTCTACACTAAATATTTCAGCCCGATTCATTTTAGGCGTAGTTGTAGTCCAGCTACTAGTCAGCGTCGGACTATCTGCCATATTATCAAATGATCCGAACTGGTCGAGGTGGCATATTAGTTACCTGGGAGAGGGTGATATATTCTCAGCGCACTTCTTTAACGTATCGATGTGGGTGGCTGGCGCGCTTGTCGGCTGGTTTGGCTGGGCGTTCTATCAGGAGCTAAAGAAGGCAAAAGCTAGCTCAAGTGAACTTGCTCTGATGAGGCCGGGAGTGATTCTGGCTGGCATATCCGCCATAGCAGTGTGTATATATTTGGTTGGGTTATTTCCGCGTAGCTTCGGTGTATTGCCGCATGATATTTTTGGCCATGCTATTTACTTTATATTTCTAGCACTCTGCGTTAGCGCTCCATGGATTCTCCCTGGAATGAGTCGCTGGTTTTATGCTGCATCGTATCTTATTCACGCGGCGATCATCGGGTTGTTTATTTTGTATTGGAGTGGTCTAAGCGAGAGCTTGTATTTGGCCGAAGTGGCGACATTTGCTTTCTTTATACTCTGGGTTGCGATAATTATTCGTCAGGCTGAAGTCAATGGATGACTCGAGAAACGTAATTGACGAATTTAAGAATATCTCCGAAGAGGAGATCGTTGCTCGCTTAGATGAGAGCGGTCACGGACTAGTTATCGCTCTAGAAAACACCCAGAGAGACTTTAATATGGGTTCAATTGTCAGAAGTGCAAATGCATTTGGGGTCAGACATGTTTACGTAATTGGCCGACGCCAGTGGAACAAGCGCGGCGCGATGGCAACCGATAAGTATCTGCATGTTCACTACGTTGATAGCGTCCGAGAATTTGTAGGTGAAATGCAGCAGCAGTCTCGCGAAATAATTGCCGTAGACAATGTCGCTGGCTCTACTCCGCTTGGCGTTAGCGTCCTGCCCAAAAATGCAGTATTGGTCTTTGGGCAAGAGGGCCCAGGCATATCAGAGGAGCTGGCCAAGAGTGCATCTAGTATTGTGGCTATTGAACAGTTTGGTTCGACTCGGTCAATCAATGTCGGAGCGGCCGCTGCCGTCGTATTGTATGCGTGGCTGCAGCGACACGTGTTGTAAAAAATCACAAAATGTGGTATAATTAAAGTATAGATTGACACAGATGTTCAAAAAATGACACAATAGAGACAATTATGAGTAATTTATCAACCCAGAGCTATAAAGGTACCCGAGACTACTATCCTGAGGATAAGCGTCTGCAGAACTATATTTTTAAGGTATGGCGTGAAGCCGCTGAAGGGTTTGGTTACGAAGAGTACGGTGCGCCGTTAATTGAGCCGCTTGAAATTTACACCGCCAAGTCTGGTCAAGAGCTGGCTGGCGAGCAAACCTACGCATTTCAAGATCGCGGCGAGCGTATGGTGGCCATTCGGCCGGAGATGACGCCTAGCGTGTCACGAATGGTGGCAGCCCGTCGTCAGGAGATGCCGATGCCATCAAGGCTTTATTCTATAGCCAACTTTATGCGTTACGAGCGACCGCAGCGAGGACGCGAGCGAGAGTTTTGGCAGCTAAATGCTGACCTGTTCGGAGTAGAGGGTGCGATGGCCGACGCAGAGATTATTGAGCTTTCTTATGCCTGTGTCATGGGGTTTGGTGCGACTGAAGACATGTTTAAGATCCGGGTCAATAATCGACAGCTGATCAACCAATTGATGTCTGAGTTTTTAGGTCTAGATTTTATTGGCGCAACCATGATGACTAAGCTATTGGACAAGAAAGATAAATTGCCAGTTGAGGAATTTAAGCGCCAAGCTATTAGTATATTTGGGGCTGACGCCGAGAAGGGGCTGCCCAAGCTTGCGGATCTGATCAGTATCAGTACTCTCGAGGCACTCCCTCCAGGTCTGGCTAATCTGCCAAGCGTGGTCGAGATGCGCCAAGTCATGCAGAGTCTAAAGAAAAAAGGAATTAATAACGTGGTATTTGACGTGACGCTTATGCGCGGACTTGACTACTATACTGGAACGGTGTTTGAGTTTTTTGATACTTCACCTGAGAATAACCGAGCTCTGTTCGGCGGTGGTCGCTATGATGGGCTGGTCGGGCTATTCGGAGTCGAGCCTGTAGCGACAGTTGGCGTGGGTCTCGGGGCTACAACTATGCAGCAATTTCTAGAAGTGCATAAGCTACTGCCTCGATTTGCCTCACATACTGATGTTTATGTTGCTGTCGTCGATGAGTCGGTGGTCGATGGAGCAGATGCATTGGCTCGAAAGCTGCGTTCCGAGGGCGTAAGAGTTGAGCTTGATATCACCGGTCGTAAGCTCGACAAGCAGATAAAGACCGCCCTAAAGAAGCAGATTCCGTTCGTGGCCTTTGTAGGTGAAGACGAGCTTTCTAGCGGAGTTTATACGGTTAGAAATCTGGTTGACTCAAGCGAAGAAAAGATGGATGCGGTGCGCATGGTAACGGTCGTTCGAGATCGCCGCTACGATGGTGACGACGACGCCGTGTTTGAGGTGTAGGGAAGTTTCAGATCTCCTTGCGGTTGCAAAAAATCTCTCTGGGGGATAAACTTAGAGGCATGAAAAGAGCTTATGGTTTCACGATAGTGGAGCTGCTGATAGTGATTGTAGTGATTGGTATACTAGCCGCAATCTCTGTCGTTGCTTTTAATAACGTATCGCAAAAAGCTAATAATACGGCTATTATTGATGCCGCTGCACAAACTAAGAAGCTTACTGAGGCATATGTAGCGCTTGAGGGCAAGTACCCGCTACCAGGCCCAGGGACGATGCTTGCTTGTGTGACTACGGCTACTGGTTGCCACGTGTCATCTAACGGTTCGGTTACTCAGAATGCCACATTTGAATCAAGTATCGGATCGATAGGTCAGCCGCCCCGTTCTGTTCCTACGTTCGGTGATAGTAACTATGGCGTAACACTCACATATTGGGGCTCTGCCACTGCTGGTCCTTTATATATGCAGTATTTTCTTCAGGGGGTAAATCAGCAATGCGGTCTCAGCCGCATCACTAATGCTAGTATTACTGGTTTTTCTTCAACTGGCTACACCAACGGCAATATCGGTGGAGCTGGAAAGACCCAATGTATCGTGAGGATCGAAGGTCCTCCGCACCCGGCCTAACATCTGGCTATTGTTACCTGACGTGGCTCACTGGAAAGGGCGGCTCGTATCTGTTATAATTAATAACCATGAATACGACCGTACAACATTTATCAGACACAAGGGTGAAACTAACCATTGCTCTTGGGGGTGCTGAGCTTGAAGTTGCCGAGCAGGTGGCGTTAAGAAAATTATCACGAGACATTAAAGTTCCTGGCTTTAGAAAAGGAAGAGTGCCGCTAGGCGTTGCACAAAAACACGTTGATCCAGCTGCTCTACAGGAGCACACACTAGACAACGCCCTGTCAAAGGCCGTGGCCGAGGCATTTATGAACGAAAATATCCAGGCCATTGAACGACCTGAAGTTGAAGTGAAAAAGTTTGTACCAGGTCAGGAACTTGAGTTCACGGCTGAGTCTGAGATTGTTCCTGAAGTAAAGCTCGGAGACTATAAAAAGCTAAAGTCAAAGCGCGATAAAGTGGTCGTGGCGGATGATGAAGTCGATACTATAATCGATCGCATGCGCGAGAACTTCGCTACCAAAAAAGAGGTCGAAAGAGCCGCCAAAAATGGTGATGAGGTGGTGATTGATTTTGTTGGCAAAAAAGACGGAGTCGCATTTGAGGGCGGTGCATCAGAGGGATATTCGCTAAAGCTTGGCGATGGCCAGTTTATACCGGGATTTGAAGAGGGTGTCGTTGGCCATAAGGCTGGCGAAGAGTTTACGTTAGATCTTGAGTTTCCAAAGGATTATCACGCCAAAGATTTGGCTGGTCAAAAAGTTACTTTTGACGTCAAGCTCCGAACTGTCTTTGAAGTCAGTCTGCCTGACGTGGACGACGAGTTCGCAGCTAAGTGCGGCCCATTCACTTCAGTTGACGAACTAAAAGATGATATTAAGCGAGAGATCACCTCTCAAAAAGAGCGAGAAGCTGACGAAAAGCTAAAGGACGCACTGGTCGGCGAACTGGCTGATGCAAGCAAGGTTGCACTGCCGGAAATGCTGGTTGAAGATCAGATCCGCTCAATTGAGCAGGATATGACGCAGAATCTGTCATATCGAGGTATGTCTCTAGAGTCATACCTTGAAGCCCAAAAGTTCAAGGACAGAGACGATTGGCTTGCTAAAGAGGTCAGGCCTGCTGCCGAAAAGAGAGTTAAGGCTGGACTGGTTCTAGCTGAACTCTCACGAGAGCTTAATGTCGATGTTTCGCGCGAGGAGCTTTCGTCACAAATTGATGCATTTAAGTCCCAGTACGGCAAAGATGCAAAAACGGCCGAGCAGTTTAACGATCCGAACGTCCATCGTGATATTGCAAATCGCATGATTAGCGACAAGACGGTTGCGAAACTAGTCGAATTAAACTCGAAATAAGTAGTTAAAATCAAGCAAACTAGCACTCAATTGCAAAGAGTGCTAGTTTTTGTTAATATTAGTTTATGACAAAACCTAGCTCATACTTAGTCCCAACGGTTATAGAGAGGTCGCACGATGGTGAAAGAGCCTACGACATCTACTCGCGCTTGCTCAAGGAGAGGATAATTTTCCTCGGAGAGCAGGTCAATGAGCACACTGCAAATATTATTGTCGCTCAAATGCTTCACTTAGCCTATGAGGATCCCGAGAAAGATATCTCGCTTTACATTAACAGCCCTGGCGGCAGTGTGTATGACGGCTTGGCAATTTATGACACGATGAACTTTATTGCTCCGGATGTCGCAACCTACGGTATTGGGTTGCAGGCTAGCATGGGTGCCTTTTTGCTTTCAAGCGGCGCTAAAGGTAAGCGACACGTCTTGCCGCACGCTAAAGTTATGATTCATCAGCCATCAAGCGGCACAAGAGGCAAGGTGACAGATATGGAGATTGACCTCAAGGAGAGTTTGGAGGTCAAAGAGTTGCTTGCAAAAATCTTGGCAAAGAACACCGGTCAAAAGTTGGCCAAGGTAAAAGCCGACATGGAGAGGGATTACTGGATGGCGGCTGATGAGGCAAAGAAGTACGGCCTAGTCGATCAGGTGCTAACGAAAATCAAATAGGGTATAATTCACCCATGGGTGGGCGAACATTAATAGTTTGCCTTGCAATCTAGCAGAAGGGTGCTGCTATGAAGCAGTATTTGGATTTGTTGGAATACATTGTCCAAAAGGGGGTGAATAAGTCAGATCGAACGGGCACAGGCACGCGGAGCGTTTTTGGTTATCAAATGCGATTTGATCTCCGAGAGGGCTTTCCGCTACTCACCACCAAGAAGGTGCACACGCGGAGCGTCTTTGGCGAGCTGCTGTGGTTCCTGAAAGGTGATACAAACATCAAGTGGCTTAACGACAACCAGATAACAATCTGGGATGAGTGGGCCGATGAAGACGGCGATCTCGGACCTGTATATGGTTCGCAGTGGCGATCTTGGCCAACTCCAGACGGGGAGTCAATCGATCAAATCACTCGGGTGATTGAGTCTATCAAGAGAGACCCTGACTCTCGTAGGCACATGGTTACCGCTTGGAATCCCGCTGAGGTCGACAAGATGGCTTTGCCGCCTTGTCATGCGATGTTTCAGTTCTATGTCAGGCCTGCTGCTGAAGAGGGCGGGCGTGGAGTTTTGAGCTGTCAGATGTATCAGAGGTCGGCTGACGTCTTCCTTGGCGTGCCGTTCAACATCGCTAGCTACGCCCTGCTTACGCATCTGGTTGCCCAGGTGTGTGACTTGGAGGTGGGTGAGTTTATCCACTCTCTGGGCGATGCTCACATCTATTTCAATCACTTCAACCAGGTGAGTGAGCAGTTGTCTCGGCAGCCTCGAGCTCTACCAAGGCTGCGACTCAACCCCGAGGTACGCGATATCGACAAGTTCGAGCTTTCTGATATTGAAATCGAAGGCTACGATCCATATCCCGCCATCAAGGCTCCAATCGCTGTGTGAGGCAAGCTAACCTTGCCCCGGCGGACATGCCAAAAAGGCTACTCAGTAGTCGTTTGGCTGTCCGCTGGGGCTTTTTCTCTAACCTCAATTTCGTATCGTGCCAGGGCGAGGGCGCTTGGCATATCCATCACGGTTAGTACGCCGGGTACCCCGGTCGGCTCGTCGGCAATAACTATAGTCTCGTTGCCTTCTATGGGCTGACTACCTTGTGAGACAAACTGATCATAGTCCATGATTATCGATCGGGGGGAGGCTTTTTTCATAACTAGATTTTAACATGCTACAATGAAATCACTCTAAGGGAGAGATTTTAAGGACAAGGGAGACTTGTTTAATGAGTGTGTATTCAAACGTGGAGATCAAACAAGCGATCGCAGACGGAACGATAGTCTGTACGCCACTTGATGAGCGTAATATTTCAGAAGCAAGCGTTGATTTCACGCTGGGACATTATTTTTACAAGCAAGAGTACGATGAGCGCTCTCGCGTCTATAATCCATTTGACGAGGAGGATGTGGCGCGTTATTTCAAGGGGCCTCTCGAGGCAATGCCGCATCAGCAGTGGTGTGATCGATACGGCTTTAAGACATTTAAGAATATCCCGCCAGACCATCCTATTATCGTATTAAAGCCAGGTGAGCGCATCTTGGCTCACACCCATGAGTTTATCGGTATACGTGCACATGGTGGCGCGGCTGAGGTGAAAAGTCGCTCGAGCTGGGGTCGAAACGGCGTTGCGGTGTGTTTTGATGCCGGTTGGATCGATCCGGGCTACATAAACCGCATAACTTTAGAAATTTTCAATTTAAATGAGCATGAGTCTGTAGTCCTACCAGTTGGCGAACGAATTGGGCAGCTTATATTTCATCGAACAGGGCCCGTGGATGGTGATTATTCAAATGGTCGGTCAGGTATGAGCGGAAAGTACCAGCATACCGACAACCTCGAAGAGTTAATTGCCAGTTGGCGACCGGAGATGATGTTGCCGCGAGCGTTTAAGGACAGCCGCAAGATGCCGCAAGTTATTGCTGGTCTGACGGAGGGACTGAAGTGACTGAAGCGGGCAAATATGTTGTGATTGAGGGTAATGACGGCACCGGTAAGTCAACTCAAGTTGAGATGTTGGCGGCTTGGCTAAGGGACAGCGGCAAGTTAGTTCAGGTGGTTGAGGAGCCAGGCAGCGACAATCCCGATAAGACCACGCCGATTGCCAATGAGCTACGAAATGTTATCAAGAATGGTTCGTTAGCACGGTCTCCAGAGATCAACCTCACCCTGTTTAGTGCGGCACGACGAGAGCTTTGGCGTGAGAAGATCGAGCCGGCGCTTGCTAGAGGTGCGATAGTGTTATCAGCACGCAATTATTTGTCGACCTTGGCATATCAAGGCAAGGGCGAAGGGCTTGATGAGGAAGAGATTATTCGCATGACTAGGCTGTTTACTCATCCGCGCTACATGAACCCAGATCTTAGTCTGGTGCTGACGCTTGATCACGACACTCGTTCTCATAGAATCGCAAAGCGCGGTGAGCTAGAAAATCCCGACACATTCGAATCACGCGGGAGTGATTTCCAGGATAAGGTCAACGCGGCATATGTGCAGATAGCGGAGGCAAGAGGTATAGCCGCTATTGATGCGAGTAATTCGGTAGATGAGGTTCACCAGGAAGTTAGGCGCTATATCGGAGGCGCCAATATACTTTAATTATATCAGAAAAACAAGCTATAGTCAATAGGAGAAGGCTTATACTGTAATATCCGGCAAAACCCTTGCATTTATTTCCTATATCGCTCATAATGTATTTTGAGAAGTAGTGTAGTCATGGCAGTGGGTTATTTTGCAAATATCCTAGGCAAAAAGCAAGATAACGTCATGCACTTAGGGATCTTCCGGCCGATCTATCAACCACTAAAACAATGCGAGGAGTATATACGCCTGTGGCAAAAAAACAGACCACAAGTGGCGGACGCGTGTTTTTCACGTCAGGGAACGACACCCTACCGCTACCAGATCTCATCGCTCACCAGAAAGACTCTTGGCGTGACTACGTCGAGGGCGGTTTGAGCGAAATATTTTCAGAAATTAATCCAATCGACGACTACACTGGTCAGAAGTTGGCTCTAAGGTTCGGTTCGTACCGCTTTGACGAGCCTAAGACTA
>DAICXN010000003.1 GCA_027312165.1 Candidatus Saccharimonadota bacterium | reverse complement strand
CAAGAAGGTCGTCAAGAAGAAGTTCGATCGCTCGGCAGCACGCAAGCAGGGTCGCATCGACGGACATCTGCTTGCGCCTCCGTTGCCCTATTTCCCCAAGGAGTGGGCAGGGATCGATCCGGAAGAGTACAACAATGGCTGGGTCAATCCGGCCGGAGGCTGGGCTGATGAGGAGGCAGTGTTCGACTACCACCTCTCGATGTCCGAACGCGGATACAAGATCAAAGTCCTTACCGCTAGCCAGTTCATAGACCGGGCACACGACGCCATGGGTGCTCCGGCTTGCGAGTCGATTTCGCAGCTGCAGTACGCCTGACCTGTGGGCGGCGGAGCTATTTATATAGTTCCGCCGCCACACTCAACCACCTACCTTTACCTGATAGTGATTTTTTGATACAATTCCCCATGTTGCATGCACATGGTCCCGTCGTCTAACGGTTAGGACACCAGGTTTTCATCCTGGCAATCGGAGTTCGATTCTCCGCGGGATCACCAAAGAAAGACACTCATCCAAATGATGGGTGTTTTTCTTTGAGTTTCTTTAAGGGAATAGATATATAATAGACACTATGACATCGAAAAACTCAGCCAGGGGCACAGCTTCGCGATCTCTTGCAAAAGATGTTTCGCACAAAATTGAGCTGCGTGACGAAGTTCGCCAGTCATTGGCAGCAATCGATATGATGAACGATGACGACTCAAGGGGCGACAAGGTAGCGAATAGCTCTGGCGGGATTCGGAGATCTAAACAAAGATCTAATCGAGGGCTAAAGCGAGTGTTGATGATTATACTGTTTGTCTTGCTGTTGATTGGCGGCTATTACGGCTACAGGATAATCAGTAGTGGAATTGGATTGTTCGGCGGCAACATATTTGATGCATTAATTAAAAAGGAGGACCTGCAAAGGGACTCCTTTGGCAGAAGCAATGTATTGATATTTGGTACCTCCGAAGACAGCCCTGGTCACGCTGGAGCAAGTTTGGCTGACTCGATAATGGTACTGAGTGTCGATCAAGATACTAAAGATGCGTTTACGGTAAGTATACCGAGAGACCTTTGGGTGGACTACGATACTGATTGTAGTATTGGCGGCGCTGGTAAGGTTAACGCCACCTATGCCTGTGCGCTCGAGTCGTATGGTGGAGATAAAAACCAAGCCAGTCTAGCTTTCGCTCAAAAAATTTCTAAGATTATTGGCACGGATGTGCAGTACTACGCCGCGGTTAATTACACGGTGGTTCGTCAGTTGGTTGACTCGCTTGGCGGAGTTGATGTTGAAGTAAAAAGTGATGACCCGAGGGGTATCTACGACGTCGCGACAGGCCTACGCTTAACCAATGGCACCCATCATCTCGATGGAGAAACCGCTCTGAGTTTAGTTAGGTCGCGCAACTCAATGGGAGGCTACGGGCTGAGTCAAGGCAACTTTGATCGTGAGAAATACCAGCAGCAAGTCCTCGGGGCAATTCAGAACCAAGCGCTCAGCACAGGAGTTCTGCTCGATCTCAACAAGGTGGCCGGCATGACCGAAGCGCTAGGTGAAAATGTCCGGACCAATGTAAAAAGTTCTGAGCTGCGGACGATAATCGAAGTTGCCAGTGGCATTCAGCCGGGCGGTATCAAGTCCAAGATTCTTAACAGTGATGAAAAGCCGCTAGTGACTACCGCATTTTATGCCGGCCAGAGTATCGTAAGGCCAGTCAAGGGCTTAAACGATTATACGGACATTCACCAATTCTTATTTCCGGCTCCTATTACTAACTAGCTCAACTCCAGATGTGGTGCTATACTGAAAACCATGAGTAATACAGTTTTTAAACGCACCAAGATCTTGGCGACTGTTGGACCTGCCACCCATAGTCCCGAAAAAATACAGGCAATCATGGAAGCTGGTGTCAACGGTTTTCGGATTAACTTTAGCCATGGTGGTGAGCCAGATCGATTGGAGCAAATCTCGTGGATTCGTGAGTCTAGCGAAAAGTTAGGCAAGCCAGTTGCAATTCTACAGGACCTACAAGGTCCTAAGATACGACTCGGCATCCTAAAGGACAACATGCTAAACGTCAAGCACGGCGACATATTGACGCTTGACTCTAGCCTCAAAGAGCATGACGGTGGAATGACGCTTCCTGTCCAATTTAACTTAGCCGAAAAGATGAAAGTCGGCGAGCCGCTGTACATGTTTGACGGCAAAATACGTTCAGTGGTAACGGAAATTCCTAGCTCTACCGCGGTAAGGGTAGAGATCCAAAACGATGGATTTTTAATGAGCCGCAAAGGACTAAACCTACCGGATACTGACTTTGGTGGTGATATTTTGAGTCAGAAGGATATTGAGGATTTGGAGTGGGGCGCAGGTCAGGATTTTGACTATGTGGCGCTTAGTTTTGTGCAAACAGCAGGCGACATCATTGATCTTCGAGCTCGTCTTGCGGCACTTGGGTCAAACGCCCATATCGTATCTAAGATTGAGACTAAATCGGCAATTAGGCCTGAGAATCTAGAGGAAATTATTCGGGTTAGCGATGGCGTTATGGTGGCTCGAGGCGACCTGGCGGTTGAGGCTGGTGCTGAAGTAGTGCCAGTGGTTCAGCGTCGAATTATTGCGCTTTGTCGAAAGCACGGCAAGCTGGGCATCGTGGCTACTCAGATGATGGGCAGCATGGTTGACAATCCTGAGCCAACTCGTGCTGAGATCAGTGATGTGGCAAATGCCGTTATTCAGGGCGCCGACACCGTTATGTTGTCGGACGAAACTGCCAACGGAAAGTATCCGGTAGAGACAGTGAAAGCTATGCGAAGTGCAATTATGTACACTCAAGAGCATAGCGAGGTGATGGCCGTTGACAAAGGTGAGGCTAGGCAGCGCACAGATGCGGCAATTAGTTATTCTGCGGTGCGTCTTGCTCAAGACATTAATGCGCAGGCAATTATCGCTGAAACTAGCAGTGGTGCGACAGCGGTTAATATCGCGGCTTTTCGACCAAACCTACCGATTATTAGTGTAACCGATCATCAGACTACTGCTCAAAAGCTAGCGCTGAACTATGCGACTCGATCTTATGTCAGGCCAAGCGGCTTTGAATCAGCTGGAAAGCTGGCTGAGGAGCTAAAGGCTGAAGGCTACTTCTCTGGTGAGCCCGTTACTGTGGTTCTAGTTAGTGGCCACAGTCCAGGCAAGCCAGGCACAACTAATAATATTCAGGTGCGTGTAATATAAGAAGGAACCAGGGTGGGCAAACATTTTTTCAAGCAGACGATTCGCGACGTTGACGTAGAGCGAGAAACTGTATTGGTGCGAGTAGATTACAACGTGCCGATGAATGATGACGGCACGATTGCGGATGATCTGCGTATTCGTGCCAGCCTGCCAACTATACGCTACCTCCTTGAGAGCCAGTGCCGTCTTGTTTTAATTAGCCACATGGGTCGGCCCGAGGGGAGGGATGCTTCGCTTAGTTTGGCTCCCGTCGCAGCTCGCTTGGCTGAGCTTTTGGGCCAATCAGTTAAGTTTATCGACGACTGCGTCGGCGATAAGGTGCGTCAGACCGTAAGGCATAGTCCTTGCGGTAGTGTCATATTGCTAGAGAACCTGCGCTACTATCCCGAGGAGGAGGCTGATGACATGAATTTTGCCAAGTCTATAGTAAAGAGTACTGGAGCGGCATTTTTTGTTCAGGATGGTTTCGGTGCAGCTCATCGAGCTCATGCCAGCACCCATGCCATAACAATGTGCCTACCGAGCTTTGCTGGTTTATTGCTGGAAAAAGAATACACCATGATTACTCGCTCAATGGACCAGCCATCTCGGCCCCTGGTTGCTGTTATTGGTGGGGCAAAAATCAGTGACAAGATCGATTTAATTAGGCGCTTGATCGACCGAGCTGACAAGGTCTTGATCGGTGGTGCCATGGCAAATACTTTCCTCCAGTTTAAGGGCTACAATGTCGGCAAGAGTGTATGGGAGCCGGGTCAAGAAGAAGTTCTGCGCGATATCTACGCAAAAGCCTCAGGTAAGGTCGGCGAAGGTTCGGTAGATGATTTTATAGTCTTGCCTTCTGATGTTGCCGTCGGCGCGAATACCAGCGACAAAGATCAACCTAGGCGAGAAGTCTCTGTCGATCGAATCGCTGAAGATGAAATGGCTCTAGATATAGGTAGTGAGTCAATCGAGCGATTTAGTTCCATTATTAAGCAAGCCGGCACCGTTATCTGGAATGGTCCGGTTGGTTATTCGACAATCGAGAGCTTTTCTTTTGGATCAGCTAGGACAGCTCTTGCTATCGCCTCTAATCAATCGGCCGTATCAATAGTCGGCGGAGGCGATACGGCGGACTTTGTGTTGAAGTGGGATGGCGGAGATGGAGAGAGTTTCACGCATGTTTCAACTGGCGGCGGCGCTAGTATGGAATTAATGTCCGGCCAAAAATTACCGGGTGTGGAAAGTTTACTAGACGCATATGGCCCGGGAGTGTTACACTAAGCATAAGCGAGAATATATGAAAAAGCTCATCATCGGCAACTGGAAAATGAATCTGAATATGCAGGAGGCAAGCCTGTATTTACATAAGCTATCCGAGCTTATCCCGGCACAACGCACAGTTGACGTGGTTTTGGCGCCAACCATGCTAACTCTTCAGTCTCTCAGCCTCCAGGTAAATCGGCGTCAATTTAAGCTAGCTGCTCAAAATAGTTACTGGCGTGACCAGGGGGCTTACACCGGCGAAGTGCCAGCTGCCCACCTGAGGGGAATTGTCGATTATGTTTTGATTGGTCATTCTGAGCGCCGGTACCTGTTTATGGAGTCAGATAAAGAAACCAGGGCAAAGGTTCAGTCTGCAGTTCGCAATCATTTGCAGCCAGTGCTCTGCGTGGGCGAAACTGCCTCGGAGCGGGCTAATGGCGAAACCAGAGATGTTTTGCACGATCAGCTAGTCGGCGGACTGGCCAATCTAACAGCTGACGAGTTGGATGAATTAGTAATTGCCTATGAGCCTGTGTGGGCAATCGGTACGGGCAATAACGCTACGCCGGATGACGTTAAGGAGGCGGTCAGGATTATTCGTCACCAGATAAATCAGCTATTTGGCGCTAGGGCAACTAAAGAAGTCAGAGTTATCTATGGCGGTAGCGTTAATATTGATAACGCTCAGAGCTACCTATCGCTAGATCAGGTTGACGGGTTGTTAATCGGCGGAGCAAGCCTAGACGCTCATCAGTTCTCAGAGATTGTAGACATGGCGTATAAACTAGAAGGCGGGAGGGCATCGTGACGGATATTGACTTTGAGGAGCTAGATAAGGCGGTAAACTCTCTGATGAATCAGCAGTCTTCGACAGCAAAAGACAGCGCAGAGCCTAAATCTGATAGCAGTCCAAACAACAGCACTCCACGACAGGCTACATCCGACAGGGTCTCTGACGGAGTTGATAAGCAGTCGTTAAGTAGTGGCGAGCGCAATGAGGCCGTTCAGACTAGCCAGCAAAGGCCAGCGGTCACTCAGTCTGCTCGTCCGAGTGTTATGCCTCGGTCTGGTGGTCGCTTTATGGATGTTGTTACTTCGTCGCCTTCAAATCAGCGCGGTTCTGTTACCTCGTCCGCTCCTTCTGAGAGAGCAAAGCGTGAGGCGCCAGCCCTCCAGCCGACTACGCCGACCTTTGATGCAGTCCAGCCTGCGCCTATAGATGATGTAGTCAAGCCAGCTGAGCCAGATTATTTTGATGAGGCATCTTTCGAGGTCGCTTCAGTGGAGGATTTTAATGCTCGTGAAAATCTCGATTTAGCCGAAACTAGCTCTCTGGAGCAATCTCCGCTTGAGTCGCCTTTCCTTGAGGGTGTCGCAGTTAACAAGCGACCACTAGGCTGGTCTCCTGAAGAGCCTGTCACCGAGCAAGAGCCAAGTGTCCCAGAGATTGACGTAGAGACTACTCAGCCGGATATGCCCGATCCATTAGACTTTCAGCCTGAATATTCTGATTTAGAGCAGACGGGCGAGCCAACTGAAGTTAACGGCGTAGATATGTCTAATCAGGCCGAACCTAGCGAGGATGCTTCTTTCTCGGCAAATGATCCTTGGGCATCTGAGACTGAGGTGGATCAGGCTGAGTCAGCTACGGTTTTGCGACCAGAGCTTAGTCCAGAAGTTATCGCAGTAGAATCTTCCGAGCCCATGATCGATTCTAAGGCTGCCGAAACAGGCATGCCTGTCGGTCCACATGGCACATTGGCCCCGGCTCGGCCGTTGGTAGCGGGTGATATCGCGCAGCAATACACCGCAGAGACAACTGACGATCCGGAGCCTCAAGGTATCTTCGAGGCGGCGGCAGAGTCTCCTCAGCCGCTTAAACACACCGAAGATAGGAAATCTGGCTGGATGATTGTTGTCTGGATAGTTCTGCTGATAATTTTGGGTGCCGCTGGTGGTATGGCTGCCTGGTGGTTTCTATTAAGATAAGCACCTTGTTCCGGTTCGTAGTACAATAGTAAATATGGATATTACAGTTGGGCTAAACGACCAGCAGCGTCGGGCGGTTGTGCATGAGCAGGGACCGCTGCTTATTTTGGCGGGCGCTGGGAGTGGTAAGACTAAAACTTTAACTCACAGGATTGCCTATCTCATCAAGGAGAAAGGGGTTTTGCCCAGTCGTATTTTAGCGGTTACTTTTACCAACAAAGCGGCTCGCGAGATGAGGGGGCGGCTAGCTGATTTGCTTGGCCAGTCGGCTGACGATCGTCAATTTATGCCGTGGATGGGAACGTTTCACAGCATTTGCGTTCGCTTGCTGCGTTACGATGGTCCGCTAATTGGCATATCAAACCGGTTCGTTATTTATGATGAGGATGATCGGTTGGCTCTAATTAAGCAGCAAATGAAGAGCTTGGGCTTGACCGACAAGGACATAAAGCCACGGCTCGTTGGATCGATAATATCTAAATCAAAAAACGACCTTATGTCGACCGAAGACTATGCCAATGCGGCGCGCGGCCCGTTGGAGCAAAAAGTGGCAGAGATTTATCGAAATTATCAAGTTGAGCTTTCGAGGGCGAGCGCTTTGGACTTTGATGATCTGCTGATAAAAACCGTCGACTTGCTAAAGGGTAATGCGGAGGCTCGAAGACGATGGCAGGATCAGTTTGAGCATATTCTGATTGACGAGTATCAGGACACGAATGCCGTGCAGTACGCCTTGATCAAGCTACTGATGAATGCCCAGCGCAACCTGTGTGTGGTCGGTGATGACTCGCAGTCGATATATAGTTTTCGTGGGGCAGACTATACAAATATTTTGAATTTTGAACGCGATTTCCCTGGTGCTGAGGTGGTGAAGCTTGAGCAGAACTATCGTTCGACTGATGCGATTTTGACCTTGGCAAATACGCTAATCAGCCACAACACTCAGCGTACAGATAAGAACCTCTGGACTGAGTTAAAGGGTGGCAATGAGCCAAAGTTTTGGCATGTCTACAGTGATGCGGAGGAGGGTTCGCGTATCGCACAGGAGATTTGGAACCAAGTCAATGCCGGTCGTAGCCATGAGGATATAGCGATACTGTATCGAACGAACGCTCAGAGTTATGCTATCGAGCGAGCGCTGAGGGAGTATCATGTGCCGTATCGGATTGTGGGCGGTCTTCGATTTTTGGATCGAGCCGTCGTCAAGGATGTAATTGCCTATCTGCGTCTACTTTTTCAGCCCAATGATACGGTGAGTTTTCAGAGAATTGTCGGCGTACCAAAGCGGGGTATTGGTGCAGTAAGTCTGCAAAAATTTCTGCAGTGGAGTGCAAGCCAGGACCAGTCAATTATTGAAAGCCTTCTAGATGTCGATAAGATTGATGGTTTGACTGCTCGGGCCCGAAATCCACTTCGCGAATTGGGCAGGGTGTTAGCCGAACTCCAGCAGCACCTCGATGAATCTCCAGCGGATATTATCGAGTTGATTCTTGCTAAAACTGGGTACGGCGACTACGTAAATGACGGCACGATCGAGGCTGAGTCGCGAGTTGAAAACCTCGGTGTTTTAATAGCCGAAGCGAGGGCCTATGTCGATTTAGCCACATTTCTTGAGGAGATGGCCTTGATGTCATCTAGCGATGATCAGGCCGAAGATCAAGTGACGCTGATGACTTTACATGCAGCGAAGGGGTTGGAGTTTCCAGTAGTATTTTTAGTTGGGCTAGAGGAGGGGATCTTACCTCACTCTCGAGTGCTTGATAATGGAAGGCTTGATGATGTTGAAGAGGAGCGCCGGCTTTGCTATGTCGGGTTGACTAGGGCGCGCGAGGAGCTTTATGTGACTTGTGCGAGCTCGCGGTCTCAGTTTGGTCAGATCAACTACAGTATGCCCTCGCGCTTTTTATCTGAGATGGGTCTTTACGCTGCCGAAGCTGATGAGCCAGCTCGGCAGAGGTTTGCCGATGAGCCTGAATTTTTCTCTGACGAGATAGGTCTCGTTTCGGGCGATAGGGTGCGAACACCGCTATTTGGCGCCGGAGAGATTACTGATGTAGATGGTATGGCAGTTACGGTATTGTTTGATTCGGGTCAAACCAAGAAGCTGAACGCTGAGTACGCAAGGCTTGAAAAGCTTTAGTTTATGATATAATTGTTTGAGTACGCATGAGTTTCGTGCATATTACACCTATGAGTATTGGAATTAAGGCAGGTAACCCCATCAAGAAGCTAGTCGTTTTGTGCGGCTTGCTGATGTTAGTCGTGGGAAGCATGATGATAGCTGATCGTGTTTGGGCGCAGAGCCAGGATGGTGATGTTGTGCCAGCGGCCGATGAGCATGTTGTAACTATTTATGACAGGGGTGAAGAGCGGGTGATTGTCACCAAGGCAAAGACCGTCCGTCAAGCTCTCGACGCTGCCGGAATTTTGATCAACGACAAGCAGGATGTCGTCGAACCGGGACTTGACTCTGAGTTGATAGCTTCTAAGTATAACGTTAATATTTACCGTGCACGACCCGTGACAGTTGTTGATGGTATGGTCCGTCAACGCATTACTACCGCTCAAAAAACTCCTGAAAACATTGCGCAGGTTGCCAGTGTCGAGTTGCATGCCGAAGATAAGGTGACCCTCGAGGTCTCAGACGACTTGCTTCTTTACGGTGCTGATATGGTTATGAAGATAGATCGAGCTATTCCGTTGCAGCTGACCCTTTATGGTAAAAAGACCGAAGTTAGAACCCAAGCGGACACTGTCGGTGAGTTCTTGATCGAAAAGGATATCCAGATTGGGGAGAATGACATGTTATCTGTCGCAACCGATCAGCCGATTGTGGCGGGCATGCAAATAGAGTTATGGCGAGAGGGAAAGCAAACGATAACCGTCGACGAAGAGGTTGATTTTGAGACTGAGCAGATTCGGGACGCGAATAGGCCTGTCGGCTATAAGCAAGTTCAGACTCCTGGAGAAAAAGGGGCGAGAACAGCCACTTACGAGATTGAGATGAGGAACGGCGAAGAGGTTGCCCGTCAGGAAATTGCCAGTATCGTTACCAAGCAGCCAAAAAAGCAGGTTGAGGTTGTAGGCACAAAGCCAGAGACTATGGCTTATACGGGTGGTGGCACAAAGAGCGAGTGGCTAGCAGCCTCCAATATATCGCCAGCCGACTACGGCTATGCCGACTGGTTAGTGCAAAAGGAGAGTGGCTGGAACCCGAACGCCGTCAATCCATACAGCGGTGCATGTGGACTCGGTCAGCAACTACCCTGTGGTAAATGGCCAGGTCAGTGGAATAACCCTGTCGATTCATTAAATGGCATGGACGGATACGTAAAGTCTCGTTACGGTGGCTGGGCTGGTGCGGTGGCGCACTCGCAGTCTCGGGGCTGGTACTAAGAGTGTGGCACTGCAGAATAACAAGTCATTAGGCCAACACTGGTTGAAAGATCCCGATGTACTGGCAGATATCGCCGATCAAGCTGAGATTGACTCAAGCGATACTGTTCTTGAAATCGGACCAGGTCTAGGAACTTTAACTAGTCGACTATTGGCGCGAGCCAAAAACGTTGTAGCGGTTGAATTTGACGAGTCACTGGCCCGAAAGCTGCCTGGTCAGTTTCCAGGCAAGAACCTAGAAGTTGTAAATCAAGACATCTTAAAGTTCAATCTACTTAGTCTGCCGGCCGACTATAAGGTCGTCGCAAATGTCCCTTACTATATAACCAGCAAGATTATAAAGCTTTTGTCTGAGTCGGCTAATCCGCCGAGCTGCGTTGTGCTGTTAATTCAAAAAGAGGTTGCAGAGCGCCTGGCGGCAAATGATGGTCACAGTGTATTGTCGATCGCAACCCAGGTGTTTTTTGAGGTGCGCTTAGGTCAGGTTGTGCCAGCGGCTCTATTTACGCCGCCGCCAAAAGTCGATTCCCAGGTCGTGATACTTTCGCGGAGAAAGGCTCCGCAGGTACAGCCAGCCGACCAATCTGAATTTTTTAGGCTGGTAAAAGCCGGCTTTTCATCAAGGCGAAAAAAGCTCCGAAGCTCACTAGCTGGTGGCCTGCATCTTGATAAGGCTGTCGTCGAGGGTTTGTTGACCGATGCGGGAGTCTCGCCAAATGCCAGGGCGGAGGACCTTAGTGTCACTAGCTGGTTGACACTGCTCAGCAAATATGCTATAATAAAGAGATAGGTTTACTACTTATGATAGCCAGCGATCAACCTACATGCTTTCCAACATCGGTATTGGCGGCAGTTTCGTCTAGGTCTGATGGCACTATGCTTGATCGCAACTTTGAGCAGGATGAATTATTTGTCGAGGACAATCGAGAGAGGTTTTGCGCACTAGCGGGTACGGATTACGGCTACACGATTAGCCTGAAGGTGGTATATGGCGAAGACCAAACTTATGACAAGATAGTCTGGCTGGATCAGTCACCAGCGACCACTCCTCCAAAAGTCATAAAGGCTGATGCGCTGATAACATCCGCTAAATCAGTCGGTCTCTTTTTGCCAGTAGCTGATTGTACGGCAACCATCATCTACGACCCCGTCAACAGCTATTTGGCTTTGATTCACCTCGGGCGACACTCAACTGTGGCGCAATTGGCAAATAAAGTAGTCGGTGAGTTAACTGACAGAGGCTCGCGCGCCCAAGACCTAATTGTCTGGATGAGCCCAAGCGCTAGGCTGGAGTCGTATGTTATGGAATGGTTTGACCAAGAAGCTGATCCAGGCTGGAGGGGCTTTATCAAGAAGTCGAACGAAGGTATTTTTTTGGATTTGCCGGGTTTCAATAAGGCGGCACTGCTAGCCAGTGGGCTAAGTGAGTCAAATATTCATATCTCACCGATTAACACTATGTCAAGTACTGACTATTTTTCGCACAGCAAGGGCGATAAGTCTGGGCGATTTGCAGTAATTGCAATGATGAGGGGCTAGCTCGCCTCGCGTTGACATCTGTTGCAGCTGCAGTTACAATCATCACATGAACCAAAAAGCTCATGGCTTTACGATAGTCGAACTTTTAATTGTGATCGTGGTTATTGGAATTTTAGCCGCGATATCTATAGTCGCCTATAATGGTGTGTCTAATCAGGCGAACGACTCGGCGGTTAAAAGCGATTTGCGTAATGTGTATCAAGGCTTTTCTCTGTACCGCGCTGAGTACGGTGCCTATCCGGTGACAGCAGGGGAGCTTAGCGTGGCTGGAGTATCTGCTTCCAAGGAGTCATATGGGCAGCATTATTCTGGTATCTATAACTTGCTCTACTGCAGAATGCCTGATGGCAGTGGCAATATTGGTCTGGCAGCCAGGAGTAAGAGCGGCCAGTTGTTTACATATACATCGAATGGTGCGGGTACCATTACGGCAAGTGCCTGGACTAGCGGGTCTCCAAGTGTATGCCCCGGCCTTATAGGAATATCAAGTAGTGGCGGGGAGCATCGACAGTATTTCTATTCAACCAGCTGGGCATCTTTTGTAAAATAAGCCTTCGATATAGCTAAGAAATCGGTCTTTAGGGCTCATCACTCGCTCTGCGGTAATCCGTCGCCCACTCTGGTATAATAGACCATATGACTAAAAGACACTCTTACGTAACTACGGCGATTCCCTATGTCAACGGCGAGCCGCATATTGGCCACGCTCTAGATTATTTGATTGCTGATGTGTGGGCGCGTTACCAAAGGCAGTTGGGCAAGGTTGTCAGGTTTCAGACTGGAGTCGATGAGCACGGCAATAAAATTGCCGCCAAAGCCGCCGAGCAGGGGATAGCTCCCCAGGCATACGTTGACAGTATGTACGGAAACTTTCAGCAGCTAATTCAAACCCTAAACGTCGATACGACCGATTTTATTCGCACTAGCGATATCAAGCACAGGGCAGCAGTTCAATATATATGGCAGCAGCTAGAAAAGGCAGGCTTATTCTACAAAGGAACATATGAGGGCTGGTACTGTATGGGCTGTGAGTCTTTCATCACCGACAAGGAGGCAGCTGAGAATAACGGCATTTGCCCAGATCACAATACGCCATATCAGCGCCTCAGCGAAGAGAATTACTACTTCAAAGCCAGCACGTTTACTACACAGATTACCCAGGCCATTGAGTCGGGTAAGATGAGGATTGAGCCAGATTTTCGCAAGCGAGAATTTCTTGAATTAATCAAAGACGGTTTGGCGGATGTTAGTGTATCTAGGCCAGCTAAGAGTTTGTCCTGGGGCATTCCGGTGCCGGGTGATCCAGGGCAGGTTATGTATGTTTGGTTGGATGCCTTGAGTAACTATTTGACAGTTCTAGGCTATCCAAATGACACAACTTGGCAGGACTTTTGGCCAGCCGACATAAGTGTGGTGGGTAAGGACATATTGCGATTTCATGCGGGTATTTGGCCGGCAATTCTACTTGGTCTAGGTCTGCCACTGCCTAAGGTGCTGCTTGTTCATGGTCATATCACTTCGGGCGGGGCAAAGATGGCAAAGTCGCTCGGCAACGGCGTCAGCCCATTTGATGTGATCGACAAATACGGCGTCGAGGCATTTCGTTATTATTTCCTGCGATATGTTCCGACACTGGACGACGGAGATTTCACCTGGGAGAGATTTGAGGCCGCTTATAATGGTGAGCTCGGCAATGATCTAGGAAACTTGGTGCAACGAGTTGCGGCGATGATATCGCGCTACCAGGCTGGTGTGATTGATGAGCCTCCAGCCAGCAAGCACGACATGGGGCCGTACCGTAACGCCATGGAGACTTACGAATTTAACCGAGCGCTTGACGAAGTATGGGTTATCGTCAGGGCGCTTAACCAATACATTGATCGAGTAAAGCCGTGGGAGGTCGCCAAGAAAAGAGACACGGACGTTGAGGCGGCTGCGCACCTTGCAGAAATCTTGTCGCATTCTAGCGGCACGCTACTGCAGATCGCTGATTTGTTAGTTCCTTTCTTGCCGACCACAGCTCGAGCGATCCACTCGACCTTTGCTTCGGGTGTAGTGCCGGACGACATTCAGCCGCTATTTCCCAAAGTACATATCTACACCCCGGATCCACGCGCCCAAAAAGCATCATGAGACTGATAGATTCACATTGCCACATTCATGACACGGAGTTTTTCGGTGAAGATCGGCAAGCGATATATGACCGAGCGATCGCACAGGACGTCGGTATGATTGCAGTTGGTACGGACGAGCGTAGTTCCCAGCAGGCACTTGAGTTTGCCGGGGATCGTCCTCACGTTTGGGCTGCTGTGGGGGTCCATCCGCATGAAGCTAGGCTTGGCTGGTCGGGCATTGAGCCGCTAGTTAAGGGTGATGTTAGCGGTAAGATTGTAGCTATCGGTGAAATTGGTTTGGACTATTTCTACGACCATAGTTCACACGAGTCGCAGCGGCAGGCTTTAATTGGCCAGCTGGAACTCGCAAAAAAATACAATTTGCCTGTGAGTTTTCATGTACGCGATGCTTTTAGTGATTTTTGGCCAATATTTGACAGTTTCTCGGGGATCAGGGGCGTGCTGCACAGCTTTACCGACTCAAGAGAAAATGCCGAAAAGGGAATGGGCAGAGGTCTCTTTATTGGCATAAATGGTATAAGTACTTTTACAAAAGATGAGTCTCAGCGAGAGCTTTATCGGAGCTTGCCTCTTGAGAAAGTTCTACTCGAAACCGATGCACCATTCTTGACGCCAAAGCCACTACGTGGTAAAGTCAACGAAGTAGGGTATGTGGAGTTGGTGGCTCAGTCAGTGGCTGCCGAGCGAGGTGTGGCGCTTGAAGAGGTCTGTCGTGTCACTTGTCGCAATACCCGTGAACTATTTAGTATTTAGTGGAGTCTTGAGACTTTTATGGAAAATCAGATTGAAAGTTCTGTAGCTGCTGCCAGTGAGGCCTATCAAGAGGCGCTTTATTTTGCTGAACCGGTCAAACCGGGCTCTGATCTTATGCCTAAAGATACTCAAGGACGATCGGCAGCCGAGTTTGGTTCGAGTCAATCTGAGATTGAAAGGGCTGTTAAGGAAGTTGGCCTAACCGGTGAGCTTATTGCAAAAAATAGACAGCAGGTTATCGGCCAGTTAACTCTGTCTGAGCTACGCAAAAATTTCATAAAAGCCAAATAGGAGGCAGTTATGTCAAGCGGTATTTTTAAGAAAGCTCTGAGCCTAATTTTTGCAGATGACCCCAGCGACTCGCTTCGCCGAATTTCCAAAAAGGACCGGCCCCTCAAGACTCTCACCGAACGTGAATTGATTGAACTAGAGAGTGAAATTGGCAGGACGGTTTTTGGTCCCTTGCCGGCAAATGTGGTCCGCCGCGAGTTTTTCAATCTCGACGAACACACGTGGATTTGGCACGAGGAAATTAAGGTTTCTGATGGCACGACACAGCAAATCACTACTCGATATGAGCTACAGCCTCGAGGTGTTTTAAAGGTGCAACCGGGACCGAAGTATACGTATTTGGACGGAGAAGAGCTGCGGAATCTTGTTCTCGCCACCAAAGAATATTACGAACGAACTACTAGGCAGCTATACGGACACGACCCTCAGCCAAACAGGCCTCTTTAATGCTACAATAGTTAATGATGAACGAGGGGTTTATTTATCTTGATCATGCTGCAGCCACACCGGTGGATCCGTTGGTGCTGGATTCGATGTTGCCATATTTTTCTGAACTTTTCTTTAATCCATCCAGTCCGTACGCCCAAGCCGTAAAGGTAAAACGCGATTATACTGAAGCCAAGAGACGGATCGCTCAAAATCTGGGTGTGCAAGCCGATGAGCTAGTGATGACGGCGGGTGCGACAGAGTCAATTAATATCGCTTTTTCTGCTGCTCGCGGAAAAATATTAGTTTCGTCTGTTGAGCATTCGGCTACTCTTTCAGCTGCCAAAAAGGCTGGAGATCTGATTAAGATACCGGCCAATAATCGAGGTAGGATAAGTCCTGAGAGTCTTAGTCGCCTGATGAGTCCAGATGTTACGTTTGTTAGTGTCGGCCTGGTAAACAACGAGCTAGGCACAGTACAGCCAATCGAGGACATCGGTCGGATTATCGAGGTGGAGCGGCAGCGGAGGATAGCTAGCGGTGAGAATAATCCCTTGATATTTCACTGCGATGCGTCCCAAGCGACGGCATTGATTGATATTAAGATCAAGAGGCTGGGTGTGGATTTGCTGACTTTGAGCGCAGCCAAAGTTTATGGTCCAAAACAAGTCGGCTTATTGTGGGTTAAGCCGGGGATCTTGCTGGCACCGACAATAGTTGGTGGCGGCCAGGAGAACGGCTTACGGAGTGGTACCGAAAACGTTGCTGGGGTTATTGGATTCGCGACAGCGCTTGAGCTGGCTAGCAAGCGTCGATCAGGCGAACGGCAGCGTCTTCAAAAGATGAGAGACCAGATGGCGCAGAGTTTATCGCAAGAGTTTCCTGAGATGATAATTTCATCAGATAGCAAAAAGGGTTTGGTCAACTTTTTGCATATCTCTTTTCCCGGCCTGGACGCAGAGAGGTTAATTTTTTGGCTAGAATCAAGGGGCGTTATGGTGGCGACCGGTAGCGCATGTGCAGCCAATAAGGGTACTCGTTCGCATATACTTGAGGCCATAGGGATGGATGATAGGGCGATTCAAGGTAGCTTGCGAATTAGCCTGGGCAGGCTCTCGACCGAGGAAAATATCGAAAACGCAACGCGGCTCATTATTGAGGCAGTTAACTTGGAGCAGGCGAGGGTACGCTGATGATCGTGCGTTTAATTGCTTTAATTGCGGTTGTCGGTTTGGTCATTTTTGGCATTGGTTGGTATTTATCTCCCGATGATTTAGAGGGCTGCGATATTGAAAATCCAACAATCGGCGGTCAGTGCTCGCAAGCCGATGCTATCGTGGTGATTTCGGGTGGCGATACCGCTGCGCGCACATCCGAGGCGATTCGACTTTACCAGAATGGCTGGGCTGAGTATATAATTTTCTCCGGTGCCGCCGCCGACAAAGAGGGGCCAAGTAACGCTGAGGTGATGCGTCAGCAGGCTATAAATAGCGGGGTTCCGACCTCAGCGACTCTCATCGAGGAGCGCAGTGAGACTACGAGGCAAAACGCCGAACAAGTACTGGGAAAGCTGGAGCGTCGAGAGATTGGCAGTGTGATACTGGTTACCAGTGGTTATCATATGCGACGCGCAGGCCTTGAGTTTTCGCGTCAACTTGGCGACACTGGGCTTAGGAGACATCCGGTTTCAAGTGATCAGCAGTGGAGTAGTGCGTGGTGGCTGACTCCTTGGGGCTGGTGGACGGCCACGAGTGAGCTTTTAAAGATTGGTTTGTTTTATTTAGGGGGGTCCCGTTAGTGGCTAGAGTTTTTGTTGGTATGAGTGGTGGCGTTGATAGTAGCGTAACGGCTTCTTTGTTGGTTGAGCAGGGATATGATGTAACTGGTGTCTATATGAAAAACTGGACTCAAGATATGCCCGGTATGCACTGTCCATGGGCAGAAGACGTGGCGGACGCCAAGCGCGTAGCAGTAAGTCTGGGTATAGACTTTGAGGTTTTTGATTTTGAAAACGAATATAAACAGCAGGTCGTGGATGCTATGGTGTCCGAGTATAAAGCTGGTCGAACGCCAAACCCTGATGTCATGTGCAATCAAGAAATAAAATTCAAACTTTTTCTTGACACTGCTTTAGCACGGGGCGCGGACCTGATTGCCACGGGTCACTATGCCCGAGTGACTCCGGACGGAAAATTGATGAGAGCGTTTGACGAAAACAAGGATCAGACTTACTTTCTCTACCGCGTCAAATCAGAGGCTCTAAAGAAAACCTTGTTTCCACTGGGTGATATGACAAAACAACAAGTGCGTGATTATGCAACGGAGAAAAATCTCTGGACTGCCGACAAGAAGGAAAGCATGGGTATCTGTTTTGTCGGTCAGGTTGGCATAAGAGAATTCTTGGAGCAATATATCACATTAGAGCCGGGCGAAATTATCCTGCAGGAGACCGGTCAGGTCGTTGGTAGGCATGACAGTGCAATGCTATACACTATCGGCCAGAGGCATGGTCTAAATATTGGTGGCGGGTTGCCGTACTATGTAACCGGAAAAGATATTCAAAAAAATCAAGTTTACGTCAGTCAAAACATCGACAACCAGTCGATGTGGCGAGATGAGCTGACGTTGACTGACTTGAGTTGGGTGGGCGCTAGCCCTGAGCCAACAGATGACTTGCAGGTTCGCCTGCGTCATCGAGGATCCCTTTTGCCCTTGTCGGGACTATCGATTAATGACGAAAAGGCGCAAATTAGCCTAAAAGAGTCAGAGCGAGCGGTCGCTGCCGGCCAATCAGCTGTCATCTATCGAGGAGATGAGGTGATGGGTGGGGGAATAATTAGCTAAAAACAGATTGACGTTTTAGCCTAAACAGTGTAAACTTGTCTAAGTAGTTTTAATAAATATAGTAAGAAGGAAGTTTTATACATGCTCGCAATTCGATTGCAACGTATCGGCCGAAAAGGCTACCCAGTTTACCGCTTGGCCGTGCAGGAATCTCAGCGCCACCCATCAAGTGGCCGCGTGGTTGCCTATGTCGGTAGCTACAACCCTCACACCAAAGAGGCAAATATTCAAACTGAACTAGCCGAGAAGTATCTCGCTAATGGCGCACAGCCAACTCCTCGTGTGGTTAAGTTGCTTGAAGAAGCCGGCATCAAGATGCCAAGTTGGGTCAAGAAGCATGATGACACCAACAAAAAGGCTATTCGTAACGCAGAAAAGCTTCGCAAGAATCAGCCAAAAGAAGAAGTCGCTGAGGAAGAAGCTAGCGAACAGTAAATTGACTACCTAGTCGGGATAGCCTGGACAGATCTCCAGGCTATTTTTATTGTAAAAAATACTAAATTATGATATAATATAAAACACATGAACAACAGCTTCTTTAAATCGGGTTTTTTGGCGGATGGCGAAAAATATAGCATCTATGGTCAGACGCCTGGCGGCGAAATAATTTACGATGATGACATGGTTGTCGCCGGCGGTGACGTGGTGCTGGTTTTGCCAGATCATAAGGTGCTAGCGGTGTTTGAGAACATAGAAACCTTGTCTGCCGACTATAGTGTGCCGGAGCAAGCAGCTCAGATGGCAGCCCGATCGATAAGGTCTTATTATTTGGATCACGGTGGTGAAAGTGTCGAAGAGGCAATGGAGTTTGCTAGATCGGCAGTCGAGGCTAATCCTGAAGCGGGTATCTGCATAGGCTCACTAGCGGCAATTGTTGGCGATAGAATTAGTCTGGCCAAAACTGGCAATATGTCAGTAGCAGTTCGCGACGCAGAGGCCAAGGAGACAGAATTCATTATCGATAAATACCCGCCCTCGCCTAATCTCGATAGGTATCTCGGCAAGCGAACTTCCTACGATAAGTTGAGAAAGAGTGATGAGTTACATAATCTTGACATCGGCGGTCGTGCGGTTGAGCTTTATCTGATGTCTGATGGGGTTTACGGACGTCGGCAGCTGCCTGAACGCTTGCAGCCATATCACTTCGAAGCGGCGCGCCAAGACTATCAGCTACTCAAAGAGGCTCGGCTAAAGCTCAGAAATCTCGACGATCTAGTTAGAAGTAGTCTAAGAGGTGTGGCTGGCCGTAGACTATTGGATCGGCAGCTAGAAGAAGGCACCAACTCCATAGGTCAAACGAGCGGACTTAGCCCCGAGCTCGAGAATCCTGAGATGTTTAGCTCAGAGGGGTTCGATTGGGATATTTGGCAAGAGATAGTTTTGCCAATCGTCTCAAGGTTTGAGCTGTCGCCTAAGTTTGGCGATCGGGAGATGCTTGAGTCTCTAATTAAGAGACCGATCAGATGGAGCCATGAAAGACCTCGGCGGGACGATGCTACGGTCGTGGTGGCTCACCTGGGCCAGAGCTAGCTTTGTTTTACGCCAAAGGTCTACTTGCGGGCTAGTCTTATGTATTTATAAGACGAAGCCAGTGGCTTAAGTCGCTAGCTCTTTCATGTTATAATTACAGATATGAACGCACAACAAATCCGCAGTGCCTACCTGGCATTTTTTGAAGAACGGGCTCATGCCGTCGTCAAGCGAGCTCCTTTGGTCTTAAAGGGCGACCCAACAACGCTTTTTACTGGGAGCGGTATGCAGCCGATGATTCCTTACCTGCTTGGCGAACCTCATCCTAAGGGCAAGAGAATTGTTAACTCGCAAACTTGCCTTAGGGCCCAAGACATCGATGATATAGGTGATAATCGCCACACAACATTTTTCGAGATGCTAGGCAACTGGAGCATGGGTGATTACTTCAAGAAGCAGCAGATTGAATGGATGTGGGAGTTCCTGTCTGAAGTTGTTGAACTTGATATGTCAAAGGTTTACGTCACCTGTTATATCGGTGACGAGCGCTACGGTATACCTAAAGATGTCGAGGCGGCCGAGGTATGGGAGAGCCTGTACGAAAAAGCCGGTCTGTCGCATGGTCAAGCGGATATTGGTTCCGAGCAGGATGGTTACGAGCGCGGCATAAATGAGGGCGAGCGAATCTTTTATTACGACGGGTCAAAAAACTGGTGGAGCCGTAACGGTGGCCCTGAGACTACACCCGTGGGCGATCCTTGTGGTCCTGATAGCGAAATGTTTTATGATTTTGGGATTGAGCACGATCCGAGTTTTGGTGAGCACTGTCATCCCAACTGTGACTGCGGCCGGTTTATGGAGATTGGTAACAATGTCTTTATGGCATACCAAAAGGTTGACGAGGGTAGGTTTGAGCCTCTTGAAAAGCCAAATATTGACCACGGCTCAGGCTTAGAGCGTATAGCTGCCGCAAAACTGGGCGATCCGGATGTATTCAAGATCAGTTTGATGTGGCCGATTATTCAAAAGCTAGAGGAGATGAGCAAAAAAAGCTACAACGACAATCTTGAGAGTATGAGGGTGATTTCTGACCACCTAAGGGCAGCGACTTTTTTGGCAGTTGATGGTTGTGAGCCGAGCAATAAAGAGCAGGGCTATGTCATGCGCCGTCTGCTACGTCGAGCAATTCGCTTTGCAAACGAGCTTGGTGTCAATAAAGAGTTTTTTGAGGAGATTGTGCCAGTTGTCGCTAATTTGTATGTCGAAGATTTCCCAGAAGTTGCTGAGCAGCGAGATAAAATCATCGCGACATTGCTCAAAGAAGAAAAAGCTTTCACGCGTACGCTAGCCAAGGGTATGCGACATCTTTTGAGGTTTGTTGATGGCGGACTGACTGGGCGTGAATTGTTTACACTTCATGATACATACGGCTTTCCGGTTGAGCTAAGCGTCGAAATTGCAAAGCGTCAAGGTATTGAGCTTGCGGATGACTGGAAGGATGTTTTTGATGCCTCAATGCGAGAACAACGCGAGCGATCGCAGACCGCGGCTAAGGGTACCTTTAAGGGTGGACTTGAGGGCGGTACTATGGCACACAGGCGTCTACATACTGCCAACCACTTGATGTATGCAGCCTTAAAAAAGGTGGTCGGTGAGCATGTTACTCAGCGAGGCAGCAATATTACTGCTGAGCGATTAAGGTTTGATTTCAACAACGAGGAAAAGGTGACTCGTGAGCAGCTCGATTTGGTTGAGCGGATGGTTAACGAGTGGATTGATGCCGACTTGCCAGTTAGCTACAAAGAGTACCCAACCGATGAGGCCTTCCGACTTGGCGCTATCGGAGCTTTTGGCGACCGCTACGGCGAGACAGTCAAGGTTTACCAGATGGGTGAAGGCGAAAATCGCGCCAGCTTTGAGATATGCGGCGGGCCGCACGTCGATCATACCGGTCAATTGTCACAAAACGATGATGGAACGCCAAACGGCAAGCGATTTAGGATTACCAAAGAAGAGTCTTCGTCCGCTGGTGTTAGGCGGGTTAAAGCAGTTCTGGTATAAAGTCTGCTTTAGTTAGTTGATTTTTCGATAGGCTTTTAAAAACTGTTCACAGAGATTGGCGTATTGCTGCACCTCAGTCTTGGCAATCGAATTTTCGGCGTCAGAGTATTCAGCTATTATTCCATGATTGCGCTCAAAAGGGTTATCGGACAAAACTGCATCTATAAGGTCCTGAGGCGTCTGCACAACCCAGTCATGAGAGGCGCGTCGGACACTTCCGCTGGATTGCTCAGCGTTATCAATTATGGCCTTCTCGTTTTGTAGCAAAATTTCGTCCGTCAAGTAAAGATCTCTATCAATCGTTGAGCCGAGAAGCAGTTGGCTGACTTGGCCGCTGTCTACTGGGCTTTCTGTTTCGGTGAACTCTGCGATTATTGAATCATTGTCGCCTTGGAACAAAGATCTGATCGTGTGCGAGGAGCTGCCAAATAATGAGCCTGACATAAAAATTGTCATACCGAGTCGCCTAGGCTCGCTTTCCTCATTTTCGTTTACATGTGTGATTGCAGCTACAGTAGACAGATGTTCGCGAACAAATGACGAGGCGACTGCAAGCAGTAAATTGTTTACCTCACTAGGCTCAATTGGAAGTGGCGGCATTTCTGACTGAGTTAGATCATAGAGTAGAGATTGCCCCTTTTCAGATGCTATCCACCATTCTTTCCCATTGATTTTTACCTTGCCAGTTGAATCGGTAAAATCACCCCTGAGGGTAGATTCAAAATATGCGTCCTCGATAACGATATAGTCACTTTCGATGTGTTTGGTCAGAGCCGACCCTTTGAAGAATTCTGTATTGTCTACCCAGATAGCGCGCGGACCTTGATCAAATCGAAAAACCTCATAGATAGAATTTTCCTGCATTCGTTCGATAAAGTCGTCCTCCATAGGGAGGGAATCGACGTCATCAATTGCTTGCTCGAGTTCCAGCCAGCGGTTGACGTTTCGAGGAGGGTGATCCATAATATCTTTATTATATCACAAAATAACACAATAATCAATAGATTAGCGCTGCTTAACATTCGTCTGGTGCGTATTTTCTCTGCTCGGCGCGTGTTATACTATAAGCAGTATGGCGCTAAAAAATATGTTAAAGAAGAAGTCGGGCAGCGATAATCGTGAGCTGCTAGTAAGTATAGATATAGGCACGGAATTCGTTAAGGCGTTAATCGCTGAGGTGAAATCTGATGACAAGCTGGAGATTATCGGTGTTGGCCGAAAGCGCCAGCAGATGGGCGATATGAACTCAGGCGCGATAGCTGATATTTCTGGAGTAGTTCAGAACTGTGAAGCGGCGCTATCGGAGGCTGAAGACCAGGCGGGCGTGCAGGCAAAGAATGTCGTAATTGGTATGGCCGGAGAGCTCGTTAAGGGCGTAACCAACACCATTCGCTATCGCCGACCGCAGCCTGATAAAGTTTTAGATGTTGCTGAGATGGAGTTTATTATCGAGAAAGTCCAAGAGCGAGCCCAGGGTCATGCTCAAAAGCAGATCGCTCTTGAAACCGGCAACCAAGATGTAGAGGTAAAACTGGTTAATTCTGCCCTCGTTTCAATTCACATTGACGGATACAAAGTGTCTAATCCGATTGGATTTCAGGGGCGTGACGTGGCTGTGCAAATTTACACGGCCTTTGCGCCAATGGTGCATATTGGGGCACTGGAAAAGGTTGCTGATGAGTTGGCGCTGGATCTTATCGCGGTAGCGGCAGAGCCCTTCGCGGTTAGTCGCAGCGTTCTAGGCACAGATGCTGATAGCAACTTCACGGCAATACTAGCGGATGTGGGTGGTGGAACTACTGATATAGCTGTCGTAAACGATGGTGGTGTCGAGGGCACGCGGATGTTTGGCATCGGTGGTCGGAGCTTTACCAGGACCATTGCTTCGGATATGGAGCTAAGTTATGCGGATGCCGAGAAGTTAAAGGTTAACTTAACAAATGAAAATATCAAACCCTCGGTCAGGCAAAAAATTGAATCAGCGGTCGATAAGACCCTCGAGGTTTGGCTGGCCGGTGTCGAATTAGCGCTAAGCGAGTTTGATAGCGTTGATCACTTGCCGAGCCGCATCTTGTTGTGTGGCGGTGGCGCTAGCCTAGATAGACTGGTTGATGCTCTTGAGAGGCAAGAGTGGTACAAAGATTTGCCGTTTACGCGCCGACCTCATGTCCAGCATATTCTACCCTCAGATGTTGTGGGTATTACCGATACGACAGGTGAGATAGACGATCACACGATGATTACCGCCATGGGTCTACTGAGAGTGGGCTATGATACAATAGTGGTAAGTCGAGACAGCGATGGCCTAATGGAGAAAGTTAATAAACTCCTAAAAATATAAATCATGAACAAAGATGTAATTTATATAGACGTCGAAGATGATATAACCACTATTGTGGGTAAGATTAAGGCATCTAAAGAAAAAATTATTGCCCTTGTACCGCCAAGTCGCGTCGGTGTATTGCAAAGTGCCGTTAATATGCGCTTATTGCAGCGTACCGCAGAAAACGCTAAGAAGCGCCTGGTTCTTATTTCTAGCAATCAGTCGCTCGCTGCTCTTGCGGCCGCGGCGCATATACCAGTCGCCCGAAATTTACAGAGTAAGCCAGAGCTTGCAGAGGTGCCAGTTCTTAAGGTTGACGGTGATGATGTGATTGATGGCGAAATGCTACCGATTGGTGAGATCGCTAGGTCCGCATCAACTGACAAGAGGGGTGAGGCGGCAGTTAGTGCTGCGATTAAATCTAGTGTTATTGCCGAGCCACTAAAGACTACCAAAAAGTCATCTGTTAAAAAGGTGGACGGCAAGAAAGTGCCAGATTTCTCGAGGTTTCGCAAGAGGCTGTTCGTAATCGGTGGCGCTGCTCTGTTATTGATTGGTTTCCTGGTTTGGGCAATTTGGTTTGCACCTCGGGCTACTGTGGTTATTACCGCTAAGACCACACCGGTAAATGTTTCAGAGAACGTCGCTTTAACACTAGACGGTGCAACTGACGCTCAGGCAAATATCCTTAAGGCTATTCGACAGGAGCAAAGGTCTGAGTTGTCGGTCGAATTCACGGCAACTGGCGAGAAGAACTTAGGCAATAAAGCCAAGGGTACGGTAGAGTTTTCTACCGGGGCTATCCAAAACCTGGGGCGCACTATTCCTGCCGGAACTGTCCTAACCTCCTCGAGTGGCGCTCAGTACACCACCGATCAGAGCGTTACATTTACCATGTCTAACTATGAGGGCGCAGAGACTGGGATTACCGCCACTGAGCCTGGCGAGAAGTACAACGGGGCTACTGGTAGCATGCGGGGTGCTCCAAGCGGCGTGTCTGCTCAAATAACCAAAGCGACCACGGGTGGTACTGATAAGATGGCTAAAGTAGTGAGCGAAGAAGATATAACTCGCGCCACTGATATGCTTAATGAGAAAAAGGATGATCAGCTAAGGCAAAAACTAGAGAGCTCATTTGCCAGCTCAAGCCTAGTAATTGAAGAGAGCTACCAAGAGAATCGATCCAACCCCACTCCAAGCGTCGCGGTTGGTGCAGAGGCAGCTGGTCCGGTCAGTTTGAAGGCGACCATTACGGCGTCTATGTACGCAGTCGATCAGCTGGACCTGTCTACCTACCTCAAGGCCAAGGTCAACCAGGAGATCGAAGGCGTAACTGCGCAGAAAATCTATGAGGACGGTGCTGAAGATGCTTCATTTACGCAATTTGCTTCTTCTGCAGAGGCCACCACTGTTCGGCTTTCCGCAAATGCGACAGTCGGCCCGGAGATTGAAGAATCTAGAGTTAAGGAGCAAGTTAGTGGCAAGAGTTATGGTGATATTCAGGCCAGCCTTGAATCTATCGCTGGTGTAGACGATGTTGATACCCAGTTCTGGCCATTCTGGGTGCGTACCGTGCCGAACGACGTAGATAGAATAACGGTAGAATTTAAGCTAGACAATGCCGAGTAGAACTTTTCTCGGACTGGACGTTGGTGATAAGCGAGTGGGTATAGCGCTTGGTGACTCCCAGGTCAAGATTGCTGTTCCTTTTGGCTACCTAGAGCGTTCGGATGAAATAATCGTTAAGCTCACGGAGATTATTCTTCGGCACAACGTGAGAACTATAGTGGTGGGCTACCCACGCAACCAGTCCGGCGAACCAACCCAGCAATCGGCAGCAGTTGAGAGATTTGTTGAAGAGTTGGCTGATATAGATATTCAAGCCGAGGTGGTATATCAAGACGAGTCTTTGACGAGCGTTGAGGCAGAGCGTAGGCTAGGGCGAGTCAAGGATAAGGGCGAGATAGACGCCGAAGCAGCCAGCATAATACTTCAAGACTATCTGGAGGAAAAGTATGCAAAATAATGATTTTCAGACCAGGTCGGACACTGAGTCAACCGGCCAACCCCCACTAAGCGCCATTAAGCGCACAGATTTAGAATCCAGTGCCGGACTCAACCTAAAGAATCGACGACGAAACCCTCTTAGGGTATTTTTGGCGCTATTAGCCTTGGCTTTTGGATTTATTGCAGTGATTGCCACCTGGTATTTTCTCGCGCTCAGGCCAGTTAATGTGCAGGGAGTAGAGCAGAAGTTTACCGTGAATGATGGCGCGACCGTATCAGGCATCGGCGACGAGCTAGAGCGAGCTGGCCTAATTCGTAGCCGGATGGCTTTTTTGCTGACGGCTCGGCTTAACAGGTCGACAAATGACATCCAGGCAGGCCAGTATTCTCTCAGTCCAGCTCTTTCAACTGGTGAAGTCATCGAAAAGTTAACCAAAGGACCGGAGGTTGAGGTAATCAACATTACATTTTTGCCTGGCGGTACATTAGAGGACCATAAAAAAGTACTGCTCGAGGCGGGGTACGATGAGGCGGCTATTGACCAGGCTTTCATCAAACAATACGACCATCCGCTGTTTGAGGCCAAGCCAGCATCGGCCGACCTCGAAGGTTACATCTACGGCGAAACTCACCAGTTCAATAAGGGTGCGCCTCTAGAATCTGTTTTGGTCAGGTATTTTGATGATTTTTATAAAGTTATTAAAGAAAATCAGCTAGTTGATCGCTACTCTGACCGAGGCCTTAATCTGTTCGAAGGTATAACCTTAGCATCAATTATTGAGCGAGAGGTTAGCTGCGGCAGTCGGCAAATCTGTGAGGATCAGGCAAAGGTTGCTCAAGTCTTCTTTAAGCGCTTAGACGAAGGCATTCCCCTGGGTGCTGATGCAACGTTTATTTACGCTGCCAGAAAAGCTGGACGCGCGCCAGCGGTTGATTTTGATTCGCCATACAATACACGGCTTTATCGAGGGCTTCCCCCGGGGCCAATTAGCTCTCCTGGACTAGGGGCGCTATTGGCTGTGGCCGACCCAGCGGAGGGCGACTACCTGTTCTTTGTGAGCGGGGATGATGGTGTTAATTATTTTTCGAGAACTGAAGCTGAGCATATTGAAAATACTCGGCGCTACTGTATCGAAAACTGTCGCCTGCCACAGTAGTAAAAAATCTATTGACACGATTGTCAAGGACTGATACAATAGTTATTAGCCCAAAGTTGCGCCTAAAACCAACACGGAAATAGGTAACATACCACGGGTCTACCAAAAATGTCGTACGGATACAGTACAACTAATTGTTTATGCGAGAATATTAACTAATCATTAGGTCGACAGTGTATCCCATTCTACTTTTGCGAGAAGAAAGACAAAATATGGTAAATGTACTTTGCGGTAACGCTGGAGTACGGGAGAACGAGAATTCGTAATTCAACATCTGCCCCTAGGGCAAAAAAAATGAGGAAGACAGCTGTTTCAGCGTATTCAGGTATCTTTCTACTAATAATAAGTCTTCTAACTTTAAGTTATGGAGGCACCACGGCGTCACCAGAAAATGGTATTGTCGCCACAACACAGGCATCATCTTGGTCACCCAACAAACAGGGCGGACCTGATAAAATTTCAGTCGATCAGCTGACTGCCGCCAGCGCAGTAACTAGCCTGGCTGAGACAGCGAACTTGCCAGCCGCCGGAGATCTCCGCGAGGCAACGACTACGCTTTATATAAAGAAACAGCTAGCTCAGACTGACGCTGAGGTTATTACTAAGCCTCAGATTGTGCAGCCTACAACCTCAACTGAACGCGGCATAACCTCTTATGTTGCTCAAGAGGGTGAGACTATCGAGACTATTGCCGCAAAGTACGGCATATCTGTCGAGACTTTACGCTGGGCTAACAACACTAACTCTGACTCAGTTGAGCCAGGCAAGACATTGGTAGTGCCAATGATCGACGGTGTTGTTTATACCGTTAAAGCCGATGACACTCTAGAAAAACTAGCTGAACGCTACAAGGTTGATGCAGAGCGTGTCGTTCTTTACAACGACCTAGACGTCGACTCTCCTCTAGTAGAGGGAGCAAAGATTGTTCTGCCAAATGGTAATCTGCCTGAGACCGAGCGACCTGGCTACGTAACTCCACGACCAGTAGTAACACCTGCTCCAATATATGGTGGCGCCAGCAGCACGACATCTTCAAGTTATGGTTACGCAAGTATCGCCGGCGGCAATCGCTATGCACTAGGTAACTGTACTTGGTATGCTTACGAGCGACGAGCTGAATTGGGTCGGCCGATCGGTGGCTTATGGGGCAACGCAACCTCTTGGGCAACTAGCGCTAGAGCTGCAGGCTTTGTTGTAAACAACACTCCTGCCCCTGGAGCAATCTTCCAGTACGGTGGTGGCTATGGACACGTCGGTATTGTCGAGCGAGTCGATGAACAGAACCTGTACGTTAGTGACATGAACTACGCAGGCTATGGTGTAGTTACTCACCGCACCATCCCTCGTAGCTCAACCGGTCACTATAGCTACATCCACGACCGTTACTAGACATAGACGGATGACTAAGTTGCTAAATACCCCGATACTTCGGGGTATTTTTGCTATACTAGAGAGTATATGTTTGTAGATACAGCTAAAGTTAGTGTTAAAGCCGGTAAAGGTGGCAACGGGGCGGTCAGTTTCCGTCATGAGATTTATGTAGATAAGGGCGGTCCCGACGGTGGTGATGGCGGGCGAGGTGGGGACGTAATTTTTCGAGCAACAAAAGATCTTAACACCCTGCTTAAGTTTCGCTACAAGCCAGAGCTTACCGCGAAGGATGGCCAGCCTGGATCAAAGCGTAATAAGCGAGGTAAATCTGGCGAGGATTTAGTGGTCGAGGTTCCAGTCGGAACTGTAGTTAAGCGCGATGGCGAGGTGATGTTTGACCTCGACAAGGACGGTGAGGAGGCGGTAGTTGCAACTGGCGGTGATGGCGGCTTTGGCAATGCCCACTTTAAGTCCTCAACTCGCCAGACGCCGCGCATGGCCGAGCTGGGTGAGCCTGGTGATGAATTTGAGGCCGAGTTGGAGCTTAAGCTGTTGGCGGATGTGGGGTTGGTCGGCTTTCCGAATGCTGGCAAGTCAACGTTTTTATCCGTAGTCTCGAATGCTAGGCCGGAGATTGCTGATTATGAGTTTACGACGCTCACGCCAAACCTGGGTGTGGCTGATATCGACAGCAGCAGTCTACTAATCGCTGATATCCCCGGGCTTATTGAGGGTGCCTCAGAGGGCCGCGGGCTCGGTGATCAGTTCTTGCGACATGTTGAGCGAACTGCGGTGTTGCTGCACATGATTGATGCTTACAGCGACGATCCAGCGAAAAAGTATCAGACAATTCGTCGTGAATTGGCAAATTACAGCACTGAGCTGACTGAGCGTCCTGAGATGGTCGCTTTGACTAAATGCGAAGGATTGGATGATGAGATGATAGCGATGCAGTCTACTGCTATTCAGCAGGTTGCGCCAGCGGCGAAAGTTATAGCTATATCTTCAAAAACTCACGACGGCATCACCGACTTGCTTAGGCTGCTACAGCAGGAAGTCCGGGATTATCGCGACGCAGAGCTTGACAAGCTACAGGTCGAGGATCAGACAGAGGGACTGCCAGTCATATCGCTAACCAGTGAAGAGTCGGCGGATACGTGGTCTGTCGAAGTCGAAGAGGACGGGTTCAGGGTGAGAGGAGATAAAATCGAGAAGTTTGCCAGGCGTACCGATTTTGATAATTATGAGGCGGTTAATCGTCTACGGGATATCATGCGAAAACTCGGAATTTATCACGAACTGGTGCGCCGTGGGGCGCTCGGCGATAGCCTTATCCGGATAGGCAATAGCGAATTTAGTCTAACCGAGCAGTAAAAAATAGTTTTTTATAAAATACTGTTGACAAATAGTCACACGTGTGATATCATGTAAATTACCAATCAGGAATGCCATGTTGCGTACCTAGATTGAACTTTGACAAGCTGCTTTAGGAGAAATATGTTGTACTGGTCTGGCTTCATCTAGCCTATTAGGTTGTTTTGAGGCCACAGGCGGCTTGGAGAGTAGAGCTCTCTCAGCCCGTCACGATCGACAAAAATCACTGAAAGGATGCAAGTTGCGCACCAAGCGATTACTTTAGCCGTTAGAAGAGGCTAAGTTCACCTCTGCCGAGGTAAAAGGCTCCACTATCTAGTGGAAACTCTGGGGTTTACTGGCCAATCACCATTAGCATATAAATAGCTTTATTCTATGCCTGGCGCTGGAAACTACTTTATATAGATGGACATGGCAATGGTTTTACCGCCCCGCGGCTTAGGCCGCTACGCACAACTGAATCAACAGAATAAGTCTTGGAGGGCGGGTATCGACGTTGATACCCGCCCACCAGACACTCCAATTAAGCAGCTTGTCATAACTCATTGATAAGCCCCACGCGCCAATCGGCGTGTTTTTTGTTATGCTAGGGGTATGGCTAAGACATTTTTCTTTTATGACCTCGAGACTTCTGGTTTAAACCCAAGAAGCGATCGGATTATGCAGTTCGCCGGGCAGCGTACCGATATGGATTTTAGGCCGATAGGTGAGCCAATAAATGAACTTGTGGCGATAAACGACGACACCATTCCGAGTCCCGAGGCTTTGATGGTTACGGGAATTACGCCGCAAAAAACTATTGAAGAGGGCTGGACAGAGGCCGAGTTTTCTAAAAAAATAGTTAATGAGTGGTTCACTCCGGACACGATAATCGTTGGGTTTAATAGTGTGCGCTTTGACGATGAGTTTATTCGGCATCTATTGTGGCGCAATTTCCACGATCCTTACGAATGGTCATGGAGTGATGGGCGTAGTCGCTGGGATCTGCTTGATGTAGTGAGGATGACGCGGGCACTGCGACCGGAGGGCATTCAGTGGCCTGTCAACGAGCTGGGCGATGCTGTTAATAAGCTTGAGCCAATCACACTGGCGAACGGCATCGATCATGATCATGCCCATGACGCTCTAAGTGATGTATTGGCGTTGATTGACGTGGCGCGACTGCTCAAGTCGGCTCAGCCTCAATTGTTTGATTATCTGTTGACAATGCGTGATAAAAAGGCCGTACAGAACTTGGTTAATCTCGAGGACAAGCGCCCTTTTGTTTATACGAGCGGACGTTATGACAAGCAGTTCGAAAAGACTACGGTAGCCATTGCTTTAAGCGCGGCGCCTAATTCGAATGTTTTGGTTTATGACCTACGGCATGATCCGTCGCCCTTTGTTGGATTGAGCGAGCAGGAGCTAAGCGATCGTTTGTTCGCAAGCTGGGAAGAGCGTCAGTCAGAAGGCTTTTTGGCTGTGCCGGTTAAGCCTTTGCAGTACAATCGGTGTCCCGCTGTAGCGCCGCTTGGTGTTTTGCAGCAGGGTGACGGCTGGTCAAAGATTGGCCTGACCTCAGCGGTCGTTGAAAAAAATCTCAAGGAGCTTCTAGCTCATCCAGATTTTGCCGAAAGGGTCCGCTCGGCCTTCGAGTCTAGGCCTAGGCCAGCTGGTGTAGAATTGGATGATCCTGCAGCCCAACTGTACGATGGTTTTTTGAGTAATGGCGACAGGGTTCGCGTCGAAGCAGTCAGGAATGCTACGGCGCAACAACTGGTAGATATGCACCCTGAGTTTAGTGACAGCCGGCTTGATGGTCTATTGCTTCATTATAAGGCCAGGAGTTTCCCGGCTACGCTGTCAGACTCAGAGATGGTTGAGTGGGAGAAGTGGCGATCCGAGCGACTACTACGGCAAGTTCCACTTGCGGTAAAATCCATTGAAAACCTTTTGCATCAGAGCCTAAGTGATCATCAGATGTATGTTTTGTCGGAGCTGAAGCTATGGATCGAGTCGGTCGTGCCATCTGCCGACTAGGTGGGCAGAGCGAGGAATCGGCGACGAAAGATCGCTTCAGGGGTTGTTTCGGTCTTGACCTCGAGGGATTGATTTAGCAGATAGATCAACACTGCTGCCATCAGTAGGCTAGTCGCAGGGTGTTTGGGAATCCACCTGAGCCGATAGTTGATTTTACGCTGGCTAATCTGACCAATCTTTTCGATTATGCCCCATGTGCCAGCTCTCCCGAGGCGGATAGCCGTTATTCCAAGCGGTAGAGCGAGCGCCCAGAATAGGAGCATCGCAAGTGGTGGTATGCTGATTGACGTGAAGGGTATTTGGCCAACGGTGATAAAATAAATTAGCTCATTGATAGTGACGGGATTAAGGGCTGCCGTTAGGGCAAAAATAGTTATTAGTACTACCGTCAATTTCTTCATAGGTTCACTTTATCAAACAGGGGTAACGTTTGCAATCATAAGCAAAATATATCGTAACATAGTCCATACTACAGGCTAAGGGCTGCTAGATCTGTGGATATGACTGGGTGTGCTGGTCTAGAAAAAAACTGTCAAATAGGGTATACTATTTCAGTTATGTCTGAGGTGATCCGAGTAAAGGGCGCGCGCGAACACAACCTAAAAGATATTGATGTTGAGATCCCGCGCAACAAACTAGTCGTTATCACCGGTCTATCAGGGTCGGGGAAGTCTTCTTTGGCGTTTGATACTATTTACGCCGAGGGTCAAAGACGATATGTCGAAAGCTTGTCGAGCTATGCCAGGCAGTTCTTGGGAATTATGGATAAGCCGGATGTCGATAGCATCGATGGACTGAGTCCGGCAATTTCAATTGACCAGAAGTCAACTAGCCGCAATCCACGTTCGACCGTGGCGACAGTTACTGAGATTTACGACTACCTAAGGCTGCTATTTGCCCGAATTGGCGTGCCTCACTGCCCGGTTTGCGGTAAGGCCGTAACGCGTCGAACTGTTGACGCTATTGTTCATGAAATAGAGAGAAATTATAAAGAGCGTCGAATGCTTATTTTGGCACCAATTGTAAAAGCCAAAAAAGGTGAGTTTGCTCATATTCCTGAGCAGTACCGAAGGTTGGGTTATGCGCGCGTGCGCGTTGATGGAGTGGTCTATGCTTTAGATGAGTTCCCTGAGCTTCAAAAGAGTCATCAGCATGACATAGAGCTAGTAGTTGACCGTTTAATTTTGCTTGATGAAATGCAGTCTCGGTTAACCCAGAGCGTCGAACAGGCCCTAGAGATTGGGCAGGGGGTGCTCGAGATCTTGGACGCTGATACAGATGATCTGCATGTTTACTCCCAAAGATATGCCTGCGTTGACCATCCGGAGGAGGAAATACCAGAGCTTGAGCCTCGACTATTCAGCTTTAACGCTCCCCAGGGGGCTTGCCCAACCTGTACGGGTCTTGGTAGTCGGCTTGAAGTTGATCCAGAGCTGGTGTTTAACTTGAATCTAACCTTGGCAGAAGGTGCTATTCGCCCTTACAACCGGGTTAATGCCGATGCCTGGTATCTAAAGCGACTAGCGGCGGTCGGTAAAGAGCACGGCTTTGGTATACGCACACCACTAAAGGAGATTCCAGAAGAGACGAGGCAGAAGATTTTGTACGGGACGGATAATCAGCAGTACCAGGTGGATCTCGGCGGCGGTCGGAGCTATAAGACTACTTATGAGGGGGTTATTCCTAACCTAGAGCGTCGCTGGAAGGAGACAGATAGCGACTTTATGCGTCGAGACATAGAGCGATTTATGCGAGAGCGTCACTGCTACGCCTGCAAGGGCGCACGCCTTAAACCAGCGGTACTTGCTGTAACTGTCAACGGTCTAAGTATCATGGACGTGACGGATCTGGCTGTCGATCAGGCGCTAGAGCTGTTTAACTCTTCAACTAGCGACTTTACTGATAAAGAACTTGAGATCAGCAATCAGATATTTAAAGAGATTCGTTCACGACTAGGGTTTATGCACGATGTTGGACTAGACTACCTGGAGTTGGGCCGAGCAGCCAACACTTTAAGTGGTGGTGAGGCGCAGCGAATTCGCTTGGCAACTCAAATCGGCTCTGGTCTGCAGGGTGTGCTTTATGTTCTAGACGAGCCGTCAATTGGACTCCATCAGCGTGATAACGATAGGCTGATAGGGACATTAAAGCGATTAAGGGATTTGGGTAATAGTGTAGTCGTGGTTGAACATGATGAAGACACTATTCGGCACAGTGACTTTCTGGTTGATATGGGGCCGGGTGCTGGCGTAGCGGGTGGTGAAGTGGTCGCTTCTGGTACGCCCGATGAAGTTGCAAAAAACCCGTCTAGTATTACAGGACAGTACCTTAGCGGTGCTCAAAAAATTGACGTTCCGAAAAAACGTCGCAAAGCTCAGGCTGATCGTCAGCTGATTGTCAGGGGCGCTAGAGAAAATAACTTAAAAAACATCGACGTTAAGTTTCCGCTGGGTCTCATGACGGTAGTTAGCGGCGTCTCCGGTTCGGGAAAGTCAACCTTGGTAAACGATATTGTTGCTAAGGAGCTGTCAGCTCGCCTAAACCGCGCTACGACGGTCCCCGGGGCCCACGATGACATTGAGGGCTTGGAGCATTTAGACAAGGTTATTGTCATCGATCAGTCGCCAATTGGCCGAACTCCTCGATCAAACCCAGCAACTTATACTGGAATATTCACTCCGATACGCGAGCTTTTTGCGTCAACTCCAGAAGCAAACGTTCGTGGCTACAAGGCAGGGCGATTTAGCTTTAACGTCAAGGGCGGCCGATGTGAAAACTGTCAGGGTGATGGGGTGATTAAAATTGAAATGCACTTTTTGCCCGATGTTTACGTTGTGTGTGACGAATGTAAGGGTCGTCGATATAATCGCGAGGCTCTAGAGATCAAATATAAGGACAATACGATTAGCGATATTTTAGAGATGACAGTGGATCAGGCTGCTGAGTTTTTCGCAAGCGTTCCGTCGATTGAGCGAAAGTTACGGACAATTGTCGAAGTGGGTCTGGGCTATATCAAGCTCGGACAGCCTGCAACTACTTTTTCTGGAGGTGAGGCTCAGCGAATTAAGCTTGCAACTGAGCTATCGCGTCGTTCAACGGGAAAAACTATGTACATACTAGACGAGCCAACTACCGGGCTGCATAGCGATGATGTAAAGCGGTTGCTTAAAATTCTCCATCAGCTAGTCGAGGGCGGTAACACAATGATTGTTATTGAGCATAACCTAGATGTCATTAAATCTGCCGATCACCTGGTGGACATGGGCCCAGAAGGTGGCATGGGTGGCGGAGTGGTTGTCGCTGAAGGCTCTCCAGAGGAAGTGGCGAAAAGTAGCAAGTCATTTACTGGCCGGTACCTAAAAGAAGTACTCAAAAGGTCTTAGCGCTAATCGCGGTATTTTGGAGTGACATCTCCGCCGCCATTAATATATTCCATGTGAAGCTCAGCTGGACGCCTGGATATATCGATCTGTGAAATCGGATAAAGAGTGTCGTTCAGTCGAGCAATTATTTCTGGGTCGGGCGCAATTGGCGACCCATTAAGAGTAAGTGTCGGTATATTTACGATCTTCATGTCATTATCAAGCTTAAGGATTGCCTTAAACTCGTCATTCTGCTGGTCCTCTACCGCTGAGCCTGCAAGGTTGATTAAGCACTCAAAATAGATATCGAGTATCTGATCGTCGCTAAGCTCTTCCTGTTTCTTTCTAAAAAACATAAAACCTCCGATCGATTAGTTTGCTAGACCATTTTATCATCGTTCGGATCGACATGTCGAACTGAACAGGTCGTAGAGGGTGTTTCTAGGTTATTTTTTCTTTCGTCCAAATATCGAAGATAGCTCGCGTTTGATGGTCGCCCATAGGGCCCGGCGGTTTTTCTCATCCTTGAGGACAGCGATGGCCGGAGGGGCTACTGAAAGTAAAATTATACCAAAGATGATTGGCAGTAGAACTTGGTCGATATCCATCCCAGCAGCCTGGAAAGCCGCTCCAACAAAGTAGCCAAGTGAGGTTATTCCAAAAGTCCATACAAATCCGCCGATTAGGTTGTAGGAGATAAATTTACGATAGTGCATTTTGGCGGTTCCGGCAATGATTGGTGCAAAGGTGCGGACAATCGGTACGAACCTAGCGATAATGATAGTTTTACCGCCGTGTTTTTCATAGAACTCCTGAGCCGCCTGGACGTGGCTTTGTTTAAATAGCCTAGCATCCGGTTTTTTAAATATCATAGGCCCGGTTTTCTTACCAAACCAATAGCCAACTGAATCTCCAGCTACAGCCGCAATAAATAGTAAGAGTAGAAAAACTGGAAAGGATATTGGTACGTTACCGGGGAGAATACCCGAGTGATACAGTACACCAGCTGTAAATAGTAGACTGTCTCCCGGCAAGAAAAAGCCAATTAGGAGTCCTGATTCGGCGAAAATTACAAAGACAATAGCAAAGATACCTAGGCCGATAATTATATCTACTAAGTCTAAGCCAGGAATGGCACTAAAATAATGTAACTGGGTTAAGAGTGTTGTCATCATCTACTGTATTGTACCACGATTAGCTACTGCGGGTTCAATTTGCTATAATAGATATGCAATACAAAATTTTACCTCCGAACAGGTACCCGAAAGGAGAAGTATGGGAGATAAAATCACACTAAATATTCAGCCGCGCGACGTGCACGGCAAAAAGGTTTCTAGTCTAAGGCGCGAGGGGATTATCCCGGCTGTGGTCTATGGTGCTCAGGTAGAGGCTCAGTCAGTTCAGGTTGAGTCACGAGAGGCTGCAAAAGTTGTTAAGGCAGCGGGCAAGCACACCCCTGTCCACTTAACAGGCGCCAAGAAGCGCATTGCCATGATCAAAGATGTCGACATGGATCCGGTTAGGCATGAGATTCGCCACATCGCCTTCCACGCCGTTAAGGCGAATGAGCCTGTTGTGGCCGAAGTGCCAATTCGCTTGACTGGTGAAGGTGAGAGCGAGGCCGAAAAGGCAGGTCTGATAGTTCTTCAGTCGCTAGAAAAGTTAGAGGTTAAGGCACTGCCCATGGACTTGCCAGAAGCTCTTGAGATTTCTGTTGTTGACCTTAAAAATGAAGGAGACCGTCTAACTGTTGGCGATATCCAGGTGCCAGAGGGTGTCGAGATTGTCGACAATGACGATGGCCGTGAGGATAACGAGGACGAAGAGCAGCAGACAATTATGGACTTAGTAATCGCTAACGTCTACGAGCCAGCAGCGCTAGAGGCCGCTAATGAGGCGGCTGCGGGTGACGCAGAGGATGCTTCTGAGGTTGAGTCAGATAAAGGATCCGATACTCCGCAAGAGGGTGTGCAAGATGAGGAGACCCGACCTGGCGGTAAGGCTCAGGATGAGCCGAAGCAGTCAAATGTTGACGCTGGCAAGTAGCTGAATATCAGGCTAATCGAGAATGCGGCCCGCTAAGTCGGGCCGCATTTGTTTTTTCGAGGGTCGGTGGTGTATTGACATCTCCTAGAGAGAGGAATATATTGCTTTCAAAGGAGAATTTATAATGAGAGGTTATGGTGAGCTTGGCGCTATTACTGAGAGCGCTATTTGGTTCCGAAATAATGAAAATGACTTTGATGATGTTGAACTTTCGTCGAGCAGGCTAATTAGGCGTGGGCCGAGGCAAATCGAGGCAAGCAGAGTCGCTGAAATACGCTATACTGATCGTGCGTTAGTCGAAGAGCGGGACCTTGATCAGTTTATAGTAAAAATCTTTAGCGATCGTTTTGGGTCTAACCGGTAACTCCTTTATTCTCTGGTTGGTTTTGACGGCAGGCTAAGTCTGCAGTATAATTGCCTCTGTTATGCAGAAAATTTTGCTCTACTATAAATTTACTCCAGTTAGCGATCCGGAGTCTGTAAAGCTTTGGCAAAAGACTTTATGTGATGGTCTAGATCTGCGAGGCCGAATTTTGATCAGTCGTCACGGAATAAATGGTACGGTTGGTGGCGAAATGGACGACCTCAAATCCTACATCAAGCAGACTAAACAGTACTCTGGCTTTAAAGACATTGTTTTTAAGTGGTCTGACGGCAGTCGCGAGGATTTCCCGCGGATGAGTGTCAAGAGTCGACGCGAATTGGTTGGGTTTAAAAACTCCGATGATGAATTCAGTGTGGATAAAGACGGTGTCATCGGCGGAGGCAAGCACTTAAAACCTCAAGAGGTTAATGAAATGGTCGAAAAATATGGTGAAGAGGTGGTATTTTTTGACGGAAGAAATGCTCACGAGGCAAAAATCGGTAAGTTTAAGGGGGCTATTGTTCCAAATACTAACACCAGTCGAGACTTTATAGACGAATTAGAGAGTAGCAAATATGACTCGATCAAAGACAAGAAGGTTATAACTTACTGCACTGGTGGAGTGCGCTGCGAAGTTATATCGGCAATGATGAAGAAGCGCGGCTTCAAGGATGTATACCAGATAGATGGCGGTATTGTGAAGTATGGCGAAGCGTTTGGTGACGACGGTCTATGGGAGGGGGCGCTACGCGTATTCGATAATCGGATGACAATCAATTTCTCAGATAAAGCAAAAACTATTGGTGAGTGCACTCACTGCCAGGGCAAAACTAGCAACTTTGAAAACTGTATCAACCCTCAGTGCAATCAGCTGGTTCTAATATGCGAATCATGCAAGAGTGATCCTCGTCTGCTATTTCACACGGCTGAGTGTCGCGATCTAGCCCCAACCTCGGTGGTAGAAGTAACGTCGTGAGGCGTCTAGCTGTCGCTCTTTTAATACTGAGCCTTTTGACGCTCGGTTTATCTTCTGCGGCGTCTGCTGACGTTAATGATTTCTACATTTCTGATTATGAGATAGACATGAAGCTTTCGCGCAACCAGTCAACCAGCCGCTCTAGTTTGGCAACTCAAGAAGTTATCACGGCTGTTTTTCCGGACCGTGACCAAAATCGGGGAATTGAGCGTTATATCCCAAGGGAGTATGACGGTCATCCGGTTGGTCTGCGGGTTGATTCTGTGTTGGATTCGGATGGCCAACCGCACAATTACACCACCTACAACTCTGGAGAGTATGCGGTGGTGCGCATAGGCGACGAAGATAAATATGTGCGTGGTCAGCAGACCTACGTCATTAATTATACGCAGCAGGACGTCACTGCTTATTTCGAGGATGCGGCTAAAGACGAATTTTATTGGGATACTAATGGTACGGCGTGGAATGTACCAATCCAAAACTTAAAGGTTACCGCTACAGTTGATGGGTCAATCATCCCTCAGTTAACTGGGGAATGGGCTTGCTATCAGGGGCGACAAGGATCGGAAGATCAGTGCAGCCAGGCTAGGTTTGATGATGGAGTTTTGAGAGCTCATGCTAGTAACCTCGCCATCGGCGAAAATATTACATTAGCTATCGGCTTTCAGTCAGGGACCTTCTCGCCGTACGAGCAGTCGCTACTTGATAAAATCATAAATCTGTGGGTAGGTATTCAGTTGGCCACCGGTGTTGTCGGGCTTGGATTTTTCGTAGCTCTAATTACTCGTTTTGTTAGGCGCTCGAGACGAAGTTCTGAGGTTGGTACGGTGATTCCAGAGTACTTGCCGCCAAGTGGTGCAAGCGTCTCGATCTCCTCTTTGCTTATCCCACTGCCTAGCTCGGCGTTGACCGCTCAGCTCTTAGATCTGGCTGTTAGGCGCTACATCAAGATTTACGAAAAATCGCCTGCAAAAACTTTCTCGGCCGCAGTTTATGAGCTTGAGATAGTAAAATCTATTGACGATCTTCGTCCTGAGGAGAAGGAAGTTGTCAGTGATTTATTTCAAAGCAGTGCTGTTGGGACAAAGATTGATACAAAGGAGCTGCAGAAGGATACAGGGTTGCACCTACGAATTTTAGATAACAACGGTAAAGCTAGACAGCTAATGCGCAATAAGTATGGCCTGGAGTCGAGATCCGATATAGATTCACAATGGTTTAGGCGTGTTGGCTGGGTCGCTTTGGGGCTTGGAGTTGCACTGCTCAGCCTGCCAATACTCGCTGTCGGGATTGGGTCGTTTATACTTTCTGCTATTTTTTGGCGCCTAAGTGACGAGGGGTTGGCTCTTAGTCGTTACCTTAAAGGCCTAAAGAGCTATATATCGGTGGCTGAAAAGGAGCGGCTTGTGATGCTTCAGAGTCCAGGTGGCGCCGAAAAAGTGGGAGTATCGAGTGATGATACGAAGCAGCTGATTAAGGTCTATGAGAGGCTTCTACCTTACGCAGTTTTATTCGGCTATGAAAAGCAGTGGAACGAGCAGCTGGGAAAATATTACGATGCGTCTGGTGTCCAGCCAAGCTGGTATGTTGGTAATTCGGGTGCATTTAATGCGGCGACATTTGGCGCTGCCATGAGCCAGCTGTCCACCTCAATCGCAACTAGCGGCGCGACTTATTCTTACTCGAGCGGATCAAGCGGTGGCGGCTTTTCTGGCGGTGGCGGTGGTGGCGGTGGCGGCGGCGGCTGGTAGTCGCTTTGAGCTTTCCTTGGGAAATTAAGCTGAACATAAGCAAGTTTATAACTAGCGTATAGGTTGGGTAAGCCACTGCCATGAAGCTTAGGTCGGTCATGGTCATTAGAGCAATAGTCATACCGATAGCTGATATTAGGTAGGTTGGCGCGAACTCTGACTCAGGGTTTTTGACGGATTTCCTCACCGTTGGCAATGCGCTTGCAAGATCGGCTAGCAACAAGCAGGCAAGAGCCATCTCTGGCGTTTTCGTAGTTAGCCAAAAGACTATGCCGATTAGCGCGATTACGACGCAAACAAGGTTTAGGCCTTGAAGCCGCAGTGATCGAGGATTTTTTATCATCACAGCGGCAAACACTAGAATCGGACTAACTCCGAGTGCCAGGGTGACTATTGCCTCAATGCCGACTCCGGCTGACAGTCCGACAAAAAATGCTGTTATTGGCATGGCGCCCCACAGTAGCCAGCTTACTGGGTTTGGCTTGGCTTTTCCGCTTATCGTAGCCTTTAAGTACGCCAAACCACCAGCAATGCGAATGCCAGCAGCAATGTAGAGAAACCAGATTGGTAGCATGTTTATTTTTCCTTAGGTCTAACCGTAACTTGTTCCATAGTATAATAACAGAGTGAACGATCAATTAAAAGCCAAGCTCAACACTCTACCAGTCTCTCCTGGAGTCTATTTTCATAAGTCGGCGAAAGGCGAAATCATATATGTTGGTAAGGCGGCTGTGCTTAGAAATCGTGTCCGTCAATATTTTCAATCCTCTCGCAGTATGGATAACAAGACATTGGCGCTAGTTAATGAGATAGCAGATGTTGACTGGATTGAGACGGAGTCTGAAGTTGATGCGTTGTTTCTTGAGAGCGAGATGGTCAAGCGATACATGCCGCGATACAACATCTTGCTTCGCGATGATAAGTCGCAAAGCTTTGTGAGAATTGACATCAAGAGTGACTGGCCAACCGTTACTTTGACCAGAAATCCACTGGATGATGGTGCGGAGTATATTGGGCCTTTCTATAACACTTTTGCGTTGAAAAGAGCGCTTAGATATTTGCGACGTATTTTTCCTTATTTGACGACTCCTCGAAGACCTGGCCAATCAACTCTCAACGAAGATCTCGGATTAAGCCCGAGGTTATCTGATGGCATTGATGCTTACAAATCAAGCCTAAGGAGGTTGCTTCAATACGTTAAAGGTAATCGTGCAGCTTTAATGAAAGATATTGAAAGAGAGATGAGGCAGGCTGCAAAAGATCAGAGGTTTGAGGAGGCGGCAGCTCTACGCAATAAATTGCAGTCAATGAATGAGCTAAAAAGACGGGTGATGTTTGGCGAGCAGGAGTTTATGGATATATCTAAGGATCAAGCGCTGAGGGATTTGGCAAATATCTTTGGCTTAGATAGAGAACCGGTGAGAATTGAAGGCTTTGACATCTCACACATCTCAGGCACTAGTGTCGTCGCAAGTATGGTGGTATTTCTAAATGGCGTATCTGCACGAGCTGAATACCGGAAATTTAAATTATCAAAACAGCAAAATGACGACGTAGCAAATATGTATGAGATTATTTCCAGGCGGTTTAGCGAGAGGAATATTAAATCGTGGGGAATGCCGAACCTGGTGGTGATAGACGGCGGCAAGTCGCAGCTAAAGTCGGCTATAGAAGCGATAAAAAAGCAGAATATTCGTGTGCCGATAATTTCTATCGCCAAGCGAAACGAAGAAATTATTATCGATAAAAACAACTCCCAGGTTAACCTTGATGGTTTGACTTCGGAGGACTACCAGAACACTTCTGTGGTGGACGAAGGTGAGTATTGGGTGATAAATCTTCATGTCGGCAAGGTAAAGTCGAGCTCCCATGCAAGTAATTTGCGAGGGGTGGGCGGCGTTGGAGTATTCGATGATGTGACTCGGCTTTTTCAGCGTATCCGGGATGAATCGCACCGCTTTGCTGTTAGCTATCACGAGGTATTGCGACGAAAAAATCAAACAAAGAATATCCTCGAGGAGATACCAGGTATTGGCTCTAAAACCAGGGCATCCCTCATTAAGTCATTTGGTAGTGTGCGTGCTATAGAGAAGGCTAGCGAGCAAGATATCGCCAAGGTTGTCGGTCGGTCTCGGGCTGCGCTGATTAAGCAGCACCTTAGTCGTCCTGCTGATGAAATGTTACAATAGTTAATGGTTATGCGAATACGAAACCAATTAGCTGTATTTTTAGTCAGATGGTCGCTGAACTCGTTAGGTATCTGGGTTGCGGTGCGTTTACTCGGTTCGGGGTACGGTAGTGCGGAGCAGGGGGCTAGTGTCTCGGTTTTCTTGCTCGCCGGGTTGATATTTTCGCTGGTTAACACGGTTCTAAAGCCGATTGTAATCATCTTGTCCTTGCCGGCCATCCTATTGACCCTTGGGCTATTTACGCTTATCGTCAATGGTCTAATGGTTTATATATCATTGCAACTGACTCCGGGGTTGACTATGTCGTTTGCTAATTCGATTGTTGCAGGAATCATCCTGGGTCTGGTAAACTATATTGTAAGCAGCGCACTTGAATTACGTAGGCTAGAGCGCAAATCATAAGGAGTTTATAATATGTCATACGATACAATCTTGCCGTACATTGTGATAGGATCAGCCGCACTGATGATTATCGCCATTCTTTTGCAGCAGAGAGGGGCCTCGCTTGGGGCTGGTTTTGGTGCCTCTGGAGAACTTTTCACCACTAGGCGTGGGTTTGATAAGAACTTGTTTGACGTAACTATCATTTTTGCCGTTATATTTGTCTTGTCTATTCTAGCTGGGATGGTACTTCCTGGCATTCAAGGATAGTTATCATGAAGCCTGGCAACGACGAGCCCAGTCCTCAAAAGTTTCGCCGCTTGCGTCGAACCCAAAAAGCTTTGGGTCAGAGCGTCCGTCAGATGGAAAAGACGACAATCCGTCATGCCAAAAAATTCGTATCTTCGAGGCTTGACAGGCTTTCGGCGATCCGTCGCTCGGTTTTTGGCTGGATTACTCTAATTGTTGTTTTGGCTGGCGTGAGCGCAGTGCAGTGGTATAGTTTTCGCCAAGCCTACACTGTTGATATTCCGACAAGCGGCGGAACGTATTCTGAGGGTGTTCTCGGTCCGCTTGAAACGCTAAATCCCATACTAGCCCGCTCAAACGCCGAAAAATCGGTTGCTAAATTACTATTCTCTAGTCTGTATAGGTACGATGAAACCGGAAACATAAAGGGCGACCTCGCCAAATCAATTGAGGTTAATGAGGATCAGACGGTCTATACGGTATCCATGCATAAGGGTGCTACTTGGTCTGACGGTGCGCCTTTAACGGCTAATGACGTGGTCTTTACGGTTAATTTACTAAAAAATCCCGAAACAAGGTCGCCGATCTCCGGCTGGGGTGCGTTCAAGGTCGAAGCCAAGGACGCAAACACTGTCGTCTTTACTTTGCCAGGCGCGTACGCTCCGTTCGTCCACTCCTTAACCTTTCCAATATTGCCTCAGCATTCTCTGGCAGGAATAAAGCCTTCCGAGCTTAGAGACCAGTCTTTTAGTCAGTCGCCGGTCACTAGCGGTCCGTTTGCCCTTAGGCTTGTGCAGACTATTACTTCCGATGGAGGCAAGCGAGTGGCTCACTTGGTGGCTAACCCCAAATACATTCACGGTACACCAAAGCTGGATCGTTTTCAGATTTACGCCTATCCGAGCCGCGAAGACATTGAGAGGGCACTAAGAACACATGAGATTACCGCCACTCCTGAGTTGGACTATGAATCTCTGCCGGAAGCTACAAAACGAATTTACCAAAGTGAATCCTACTCTATAAATGACGGGGTATACGCTTTATTTAATACCCGGAGCCAGGTTCTGGAAGATCGGGTAGTCAGGGAGGCGCTTTCGATCAGCATAGATCGAGAAAAGTTGCGTAATCAACTTTCTCGCCCCAGCGAGAGCCTCGATGGTCCGATCCTGTCTAACCTCGCCGAAGGTTTGCCCGATGGACCGAAGTTTGATGTAGCGAGAGCTCGTTCGTTGTTGGACGAGGCCGGATGGAAGCAGGCTGATGGCGTACGAAAGAAGGACGGCCAGGATCTGGTAATTAAGATGGTGGCTCTCAAGAGCGCTGAGTTTAGTCAGGTGACCCAAGTACTCGCTGAGGCGTGGCGAGAAAATCTTGATGCGAAAATCGACGTCCAGATAGTTGACCCCCTAGACCCTTCACAAAGCGTCATTCAGACGGTTCTTCAGCCTCGTAGCTACGATGTCCTGATATACGAGCTTGTCATCGGCGGTGATCCTGACGTTTATGCTTACTGGCACTCATCGCAGGCTTCTCCTGAGGGGCTAAACTTCTCAAACTATAGCAATACGATAGCGGACGACGCGCTCTCTGGTGGACGATCTCGAGTTGACAGTCAGTATAGGGATGATAGGTACAAGGCCTTTGCGAGGCGTTGGCTAGCCGATGTCCCAGCCCTGGGTCTCTATCAGCCAAAGATTAACTATATATCCTCGAGGTCAGCTAAAGCCCTCAATAAAGACACTGATCTAGTTTTTCTGGAAAGTCGCTATATCAACGTCATATATTGGTCAGTCGAAACAACTTCCGTTTACAAAACACCTTAGCTCGCATATAATAATCGCAGAAGCTAGCATGGGCGCCGGATACAGTCTATCTGAGCTGCGTTCAGAATGTAGTTTCTTGTGTCAAATAAGTCCGGAAAAGACGAAAAACTAAATTAGCACATTTTAAAATTCAAATTATGCGGCGGTGGCGGAATTGGTAGACGCGCTACCTTGAGGTGGTAGTGGGAGCAATCCTGTGGAGGTTCAAGTCCTCTTCGCCGCACCAATCATAAGACGGCGCGTTGGCGGAGCGGTTACGCAGAGGTCTGCAAAACCTTTTAGACGGGTTCGACTCCCGTACGTGCCTCCATTTTAAAGACGCTGTAAGTGCGTCTTTTTGTTTTCTGTCTACTACTTTTGCACCAGATATTGTATTATTAACTTATGCGCGGGTGGCGGAATAGGTAGACGCGAGGGACTTAAAATCCCTTGACCAAAAGTCGTGCGGGTTCGATTCCCGCTCCGCGCACCACAACGGTGAAAAGTTGACTTGAATAAATTCAGGTTATATTATTTTACATTATCAACCAGACAAAGGCTTATTGCTATGCGTAAAATATCAAAAACAATTTTATTTATGACTTTGCTGGCTGCTCTAATGCTGCCTGCTGTGGCTTTTGCTCAGCCTCCTCGCGGCCCCGAAAATCGCCCAGATGTCTCAGAAATTCGCCGCCAAAATGAAATTAGGGCCAGTGAGTCTCGTGCTAGGGCTGAAGAGCGTAAGGCTGAAATTTTCCGACAGGTTGAGACTAAGCGAGAGCAGGTGAGGCAGGATGTTTGTCAGCGTCGAGAGCAGGTTGTGGCTGACGCCATACCACGGTTGTCGCAGGGTGCTAAATCCGTTCAGTCATCAATTGACAAGGTGTATCAAAAGGTGACCGATTTTTATTATACAGGTCAGTTTGTTGCTGATAATTATAGCGAGCTAATTGCGAATATTGAATCTGCTAAGACCAACTCAGAGGCTGCTATTGACGTAATTGACTCTCAGGCTTTTGTGTTTGACTGTGAGAATCCTGGGGTTGGCAAGCAACTCAGTGGATACCGTATGGCTGTAGCGGATGCTCGTTCGGCTCTGTTTGAATATAGGGCGGCCCTGGTTGAGTTGATCAGTTCTATGCGCTCAGCGGCTGCACAGGGCCAGAATGTCGAGGAGGGCGGTGATGAGTAGGGCTCGTAAAGGCTATAATGTTTCGTATTTTGTAAAGGTTGCCGTCGTGATTGTCGGTCTGATTGCCGTTGGTTTGCTTACTTGGCAGGCCTATAAGGGTCTACAAAGCGATCAGCCTAAGCCGGCTACAAGTTCAGCCGATCAGCAGGCTCCGGAGGTGAGCGAGGCTGACGACCTGAGCGAAGCTGAGGATTTTGTCGCTGACATAAACATCGACGAGCTTCTAAGCACGGCCGAAATCGACTCGGTTTTGGAGTGATTCTCAGAGTCAGTCCATAAGGTTGCTTTAGGGCGCTGATTTGATGGGTTTATGTTTACGCTAACCGGTGTAGATGATATACTTAATCTGTAAGCAAATTAGCAAAGGAGATTTAAAATGCCAACTTGGTTCATCGTTCTTATCGTAATTGGTGTAATTCTGGTATTGATTATCGGATTTCTTATTACTTCATACAACAGTCTTGTAACCTTGAAGAACCGCGTCGAGGAGGCTTGGAGTGACATCACCGTTCAGCTTAAGCGTCGCGCTGACTTGATTCCAAATCTAGTTAACTCAGTTAAGGGTTATGCTGCTCATGAAAGTGGTGTTTTTGAAAAGGTGACTGAGGCACGAAGCGCTGTGATGAGTGCTAATAGTGTAGCCGAAACTGCTGAGGCTGAGAATATGCTAGAAGGCGCTCTAAAGAGCCTTTTTGCAGTCGCTGAAGCCTATCCTGACCTAAAGGCGAACCAAAACTTCCTTCAGCTGCAGCAAGAGCTGGTTGATACCGAGGATAAGATTCAGGCATCTCGACGATTTTACAACGGCGGGGTTCGCGATTTGAACACCAAGATCCAGATCTTTCCGGTTAACTTGGTAGCCGGCATGTTCGGTTTTCAGCCAAAGGAATTCTTCGAAATTGAGGACATGGCTAGCGTTGAAAATCCGGTTGAAGTTAAGTTCTAGAGGAAAATATTTATCCAAAATCACCCCTTGTGCAATAAGGGGTGATTTTTTGTTATAATGATAGTATGTATAGTGCTATTTCCAAGAACAAGCGAAACACTCTGTTAATTATGACGTTATTTGTAATTCTAATTGGACTGATTGGGCTGGCGCTTGGCTATATTTATGGTGATTTTAATCTAGTTGTCACGATGGTGATTATGGCTGCCGTCTACGCTTTGATCCAGTATTTTATTGCAAGTAAGCTGGCAATGGCGATGACTGGCGCCAAAGAGATCGAGAAGCAGGATGCTCCTGAGCTTTGGCGGACCGTTGAAAACCTGGCCATTACTTCTGGAATGCCGATGCCGAAAGTCTATCTTATAGATGATCCTGCACCTAACGCTTTTGCAACTGGTCGCGATCCTAAGCATGCGATTGTTGGGGCGACAACTGGCTTGCTCCAAATCATGGACAAGAGGGAGCTCGAGGCCGTCATGGCTCACGAAATGAGTCACGTGAGAAACTACGACATAAGAGTAAGCATGATTGCCTTTGGATTGGTTAGTGCAATTGGTATTCTGGCCGATTTTGCTCTTAGGATGATGTTCTTTGGCGGTGATCGTGATAGAAATACTCACCCAGCAGTTTATTTAATAGGACTTGCTGTCATAGTCCTCGCTCCGATACTTGCTACGATTACTCAACTGGCGATAAGTCGTCAAAGAGAGTATTTGGCAGATGCTTCAGGTACATTACTGACTAGGGATACCGAGGGTATGGCTTCGGCGCTAGAAAAGCTAAAAAACTACGGACGCCCGATGATTAGGCAGAGTACGTCGACAGCTAATCTCTTTTTGGATAACCCATTACGTCCAGGTTTCTTCTCTAGGTTATTCAGCACCCACCCGCCTCTCGAGGATCGTATTGCTAGACTTCGAGATTCAGCGACAAAAATGTAGTCATATGAAAACCACAAATAAGACAACGAAAATCCAGCAGAGCAGCAGGAAGTTAACTAGGGGATTAGCCTTGCGGCAACTGATCTCCCAGAAGTTTCTGGCGCTAAACCATCGTCGACTAGACTATCTTAATCGACGGCCACATCGAAGCTTTAAAATGAGTCGGCGGCGCGACTATCAGCGCTCCCTCGATCTGCCGGGCTACGTGCAGATGACGGTTGATGTCGTGGGGCTGCTTATAAAGAACAGGCGAATATTTACTGGTCTAGTTTTAGTCTACGCCGTGCTTACTCTGCTTTTGGCAAGTGTAATGTCCCAGGATGTATATAGTCAATTGACCGATTTGGTCGATGAGTCTCGGCAAGAAGGGGTGGTTGGCGGTTTTGCTGCAAACTTTGCGCTTTTTTGGGGTGTATTTACTAGTCAGCTGTCGGGATCTGCGGAAAGCTCTCAGGGCGGCTCGGCCCAGCAGGTAATCGGCGCGCTTCTGGGCCTATATACCTGGTTGGCAACCATTTGGCTGCTTCGAGTGCTATTGGCGGGTAAAAAACCCCACCTCAGGGACGCCATTTACTCATCGGGTGGTCCGGTAATCGCCCTGATGATTCTGGCTTTTGTGGCAGTAATTCAATTAATTCCAGCGTCCATAGCACTAATAGCTTATAGCGCGGCAGACTCATCCGGCTTGCTGGATCAGACCGCTACCTTGATGCTTTTTGGCGGCGGAATGTTGCTACTAGTAACCCTATCTCTATACTGGCTGGTCAGCACCGTCATAAGCATGGTAATTGCAACCTTGCCGGGTATGTACCCCTTTCAGGCGCTTAAGCTGGCGGGGGATATTGTGGTAGGCCGGAGGATGCATATACTGCTGAGGTTTGGCTGGGCAGCTATTTTGCTGCTTCTTGTTTGGTTGGTGGTCTTGCTGCCGATAATTATGTTGGACGGCGCAATCAAGTCTTCGATTGAGGGGCTGGATGGGATGCCACTGGTGCCAATTGCTGCAACAGTCATGACTTCGTTCTCGGTCGTTTTTATTGCAAGTTACGTCTACATATTTTATCGAAAGATGGTAGAGAGTGATGACACAAAAGCTTAGTTTGGAGCAGGCCAAGGAGCGGGCTGAAAAGCTTAGGGAGGTCATCAGCGACTATCGCTATCACTACCACGTGCTTGACGAGTCGACGATTAGCGAGGCGGCTGCTGATAGTCTCAAGCACGAGCTGTCTCAGCTCGAAGCTGATTATCCGGAAATTATCACTCCAGATAGTCCAACTCAAAGGGTGGCAGGTCAGGCATTAGATAAATTTGCCAAAGTGGCCCACAAGACGCCCATGATTAGTCTGGCAGATGCATTTAACGAAGATGAAATAAAATCTTGGATTTCGCGAATGAAAAAAATCATACCAAACCTCCCGGGCGATTATTTTTGTGATGTGAAAATGGATGGTCTTGCATGTTCGTTAGTTTACCAGGATGGAGCTTTAGTTCAGGCGGTGACGCGTGGCGACAGCCGAATCGGGGAAGACGTGACTAACAACGTTAGAACGATCGATAATGTTCCATTAAGTCTTCGCCGGAGCAAGGATGTGACTTCTTTCTTGGTGGGGAGGACTGAGGTACGAGGCGAAATAGTCATGTTCAAACAAGACTTTGACGCGTTAAATGAGCAGCGCCAAAAAATGGGACTGCCTTTATTTAAGAACCCGCGCAATTTAGCGGCTGGTACGATTCGCCAACTTGATCCTCAGCTAGTGGCTGATCGACCACTTAAGTTTATTGGATATGATATTATTCGAGATAATACAGATCTGACGCCGACAGTTGCTGGCGGTTATGCTGTTTTAGGCAAGCTAGGGATTACTACAAGTCGACAGTCTAGATTGGCTAGCAGCCTAGAGGAGATTATTGGCTATGTGGATCAGCTAGGCAAAACCCGGGAAAGTCTGCCTTTTGGTACGGATGGCGCGGTAATTAAGCTAAACGATCGAATAATGTTCGAACAGCTGGGGGTTGTCGGTAAGACACCCCGAGCTGCGATTGCTTATAAGTTTGCAGCAGAAGAAGCAACTACTGTAGTCAAGGACATCGTAATATCTATCGGCCGTACTGGCGCTGCTACGCCAGTCGCCGTTTTTGACCCGGTTCCCGTGGCCGGAACAACTGTTCAACATGCTAGTCTACATAATGCTGACGAGATAGCTCGACTTGATGTTCGGCGTGGAGATACGGTTATCATATACAAAGCAGGCGACATTATCCCTCAGGTCCAGTCGGTTATATTAGAGCTTCGGCCGCCAGATTCTAGGCCAATTGATTTTCAGCAGGAGCTAGCCCGTCAGTACCCGGAGTTAGACTTTTATAGACCTGAAGGTGAAGCGGTCTATCGAGCCAAGGGCCTGACTGGGCCGATTATCCTCAAGCGCTCTCTCAAACACTTTGCGTCCAAGGGGGCACTGGACATTATGACCTTGGGCGAGAAAAATGTTGAAGCTTTGGTTGATGCGGGTCTGGTTGGCGATTTAGCGGACATATACACCCTGACCAAGCAACAGCTGATGGGTCTTGAGCGTTTTGCTGAGTTGTCTGCTCAAAAGCTCGTCGACGCCATCGCAGACAAAAAGCGGCCCTCGCTCGAGAGATTTTTATTTGGCCTTGGAATACGTCACGTTGGCACCCAGACGGCCATCGATCTTGCTGATCGATTTTCTAACATCGAGGCGCTCTCGCAAGCAACAATCGATGACCTGCGTCGTGTTGAAGGCGTGGGTGAGGTCGTGGCCGAAAGTGTTGTGGCCTGGTTCGCCGATGAGGATAATCTGAATTTGCTTGATAAGTTTGCCAATCTTGGCGTCAAGCCGCATCACGAGAAAAGAACGGGTAGCCTTAGTGGAAAGAAGTTTGTCATAACCGGTTCGCTGCGGGCGATGGGTCGTGACGAGGCGGCTGAAAAAATTCGTTCGCTAGGTGGGGTGTTCCAGACGGCGGTCGCCAGGGATACCGACTATTTGGTTGCAGGTGGCAAGATTGGGGCAAGCAAGAAAAGCAAGGCCGAGCAGTATGGTACAGAAATTATCACGGAGCAGGTCCTACTTGATATGCTAGAGAGTTAGCTCAAAATAAAAAACTCCTCATTGCGAGGAGCTTTTTATTAACTAGCTAAATTACCAGCTTCGTTGTCGGAATGAGCCGCCATCGTTGCTGTCGCGTCGTGGCTTGTCTTCGCGTGGGCGAGCAACATTTACAGTGATGCCGCGACCATCAAGCTCTTTGCCGTTCAACTGGTCAATAGCTTTTTGGTTGTTCGCTTCATCAGCAAATGTCACAAAACCAAATCCGCGTGAGCGGCCAGTTTCGCGGTCGGTTGCGACAGATGCGCGCTCGACTTCTCCAACTTGCTCGAAGAATTCTCGTAGGGTATCGTCAGTAGTTGCGTAAGCAAGGCTACCAACAAACAAATTTGTTTTCACTAAATCGTTTTCCTCATCTTAATTATCCCGTCAGATCGACCGGCGGCGACACGTACAGATGAGAGTCTAATATCTAATCTCATATTTCTCGTTTGCTGCTTCTGAACAACCTTATTTAATCATACTTGAGTGAAAAATGCTACCATTACCGCAATACGGCCAGGGTAACTGAAGGTCATAACGAGCGAGCACTCGCAGATAATTGATAATCGCTCGAGAGTTTGACAGTATGTAGCTGGCAGAGTTGCGCGGCGGTGCCGTGACGATGGGTCGAGCGCCCCATGCTGAGTCCGACACCGTCAGGTGCAGTGCGCGATTAGAGCCTACGCCATAGTGTTTGTTTTGTGGGGTTGCCTGCTGTGAGTCGGTCGATATTGTTGCTTGTGCTTTTTTGCAAGTTGATGCATAATTAGTTTTGAGCTGGTGCGCATAGGGGCATATCCCTGTGCCGCCTCGAAAAGACAAACATGCTAAAAATAAAAATGCCCCGGGTGGGCGCGCAACAGCTCTTCCAAAAGCTTATGGTAATATGAATATATGTCGAGCTCTCGAATTGAACGAAAATTAGCTAATCTCACTCGGGAGTTTTTTGCGCGTCATCCGAGCGTAAAACTAGTAGCAGTAACCGGCAGCGCAGGCAAGACTAGTGCCAAGGTCGCTATAGCTACGGTTTTGTCGCGTCAGTATAATGTGCAGCTTCGCGAAGAAGAGCCGTTGACTAAATCCGAGGTATTTTTGCAGATCATGGGCGTAGTTATGCCTAAGCGCGGTCCACTTAAGTGGTATCGAGCACTTAGGGCCGTAAAAAAACGCGTCAGAGCTAAGGCGCCTGAGGTGCAGGTGATCGTTCAGGAGTTTAGTCCTAAACAGCTTGGATATAACGGTTGGTTTCAGAAGTATCTTTTGCCAGACATCACAGTAGTAACCTCAGTTACGAACGGACGAATGCAGGTCGAGCACAGACTTGAGGCGGTTGCTAACGAGATGATTACTTTAGCGAACAACTCCAGAACAGCCTTGATTAATCGTGATGATATTGAGGGAAGATTTGCTGCTTTCTTGACCAATCCTCAGATCAGCACCTATGGGACTAACTCTGTGGCCGAATATCATTTCGATGAACATAATTTCTCGATTGAATCGGGTCACCAGGGGGTGGTGATTTCTCCGGAAAATAACCAAGGTCTAGCGGTTGATATTCAGCTACTGGGCGAGCATAATCTTAGACCAGCGATTGCGGCGGCTGCTGTGGGATACAAGTTGGGAGTGAGTGAAGAGAATATCAAGCTGGCTATCGATAGCCTCAGGCCGCTACCGGGACGTATGAATATGCTGAGAGGTGCAGGTGGGAGCTGGTTGATTGATGACAGCTACAGCTCCACACCCCTAACTGCGCTATCTGCGCTGCAGTCGCTCTACACTCTCAAAGCCCCTCAGCGTATTGCGGTCTTGGGTAATATGAATGGCCTGAAAGGTATTTTTGAACAAGCGCATACTGATATTGGCGAAGCCTGTGACCCATACTTACTAGACTGGGTGGTGACGGTCGGGGAAAAGGCTAACCAGCACCTGGCTCCTGCTGCCAGACGAAAGGGCTGTCAGGTCAAGGAATGCCGTGATGCACTTGAGGCCGGGGCGTTTATCAGAGAGCACCTCAAGACCGATGGCATAGCCTTATTTAAGGGTTCAAGCGGTGGCGTCTGGCTCGAAGAGGCAATTAAGATGGTGCTTCAGTCTACTACTGATGAATCGCAGCTAGTCCGCCAAAGTAAAGACTGGCTGACGCGTAAAAATAGTTTTTTTGAGAAGAACCGATTGATTGAATTATCATTAAGCAAGTCCGAGAAAGGATAGGGCTCCGTGAATAACCAGCTAAACGAATTTGAGCGAACTGAATTTGACGAAAATATACTAGACTTAGACAGCGCAAGGACTGGCGCGAGCGTTGAGGCGTCTAGCCCCGACCAATCTACCGATGCTAATGAAAATAGTCCCGAGTCTAGCCAGCCGGTAAGCGATCTTCGCGAAGACGGTGATTTTCGCTCACTAGAGGAAATAAACTCATTAGAAGGTGGCGACGCGACCGATAGTGCTGATCTGTCGGAGCAGGCCGATAGTGGCTATGGGTTAGAAAATGATAGTGTGGCGACGCCCTTGCCGGCGACTGAGGCAGAGGCGCACGAGGAGATGCCAAAAAAGAAGTCAAAAACCCCAGTATTTGTAGTTGCTATGGCGATTGCAGGAGCGCTTTTGGTGGGCGGCGGCGCATCGGCGTATTATTTGTGGTGGCAAAATCCGGAGAATATTCTAAACGATTCGCTCATCAAATTTATGAATAGTGAAAAGCTTGATTCGAGCGGTACCGTTAAAGTAACTAGCGAAGGTACAACTGTCCTGGCTGCAGTAAAAATGAGCTATGACGGCGATGACTCTTCGGCAGATATTAACTTAACGGTTGAAAATGATGAGCTAGGTGCTCCGCTAAAAATCGGTCTTGCTGGCGTTTATGCCGGTGACGGGTCTGCTTATGTTAAGGCCAGTGGACTCCGCAGCGCAATCGATAAGGCGCTGGATTCTTTCTTTGATTCAAGATTGAGCCAGACTCAGCAGCCTAATGGGGCTGCTCTATCGGAAGAAGAGTTGGCCGAGGCAAAAAGAATGTACGCCGATGAAATTAACCGCCAAATTAACCCCGTTGTCGACAAAATTGATAACCAGTGGATAAAAATTGATACATCGAAAGTTGCTGAGCGGGACGAGGCTGCGTCTTGCACTATTGATGTAATGAATCAGTTGGCTGAAGACAAGGCTATGCAAGAAGAGATTATCAGCAGTTATCGAAATAATCGCTTCATCATGATTCAGGATGAGGTTGGCCAACGAGATGGCTTGACCGGCTACCAGATAGTTCTGGAGGGTGATGAGCTAGAATCGAGAATAAAAGGATTTTCCGACAGCGTTAAGTCAACTGAGTTTGGCAAAAAGATTGAGGCTTGCGAAAAAAACTCTAACAGGGATAGTCAGCCAGATGAGCCAAAGGAAGCGGCGGATGAGATTAGTCAAAAGCTGGTGCTTTGGATCGACAAGTCGAGCCGCACTCTCAGAGGACTTGACTACCAAATGGAGTCAAAGGATAACTCCACCACCTCAATTGAGCTTAAATTTAACCCAGAATACTCCGGCGATGTCGTCGGCCCTGCTAACTCGAAGGATGCCGAAGAAGTGATTAGAGAACTCGAGCAGATGTTTGGCGGCTTTTTCCAGCCTCAGCCGGCGCCGTCCGCCACTCAGCAGCCCAATGTTCAAGGCGTAGTACTCTAGCCTCTGTCGTTTAGCGCTCTTGCGGGTATATTGTGGTATACTAACAGAGATATGAAGCGCTATAATCCGACAGAAATTGAACAAAAGTGGCAAGAAACCTGGGAGCGAGAGGGTACCTATGAGGTTGATCTGACCGACAGCTCTAGGCCAAAATATTACGGCTTCAGTATGCTGCCGGGTATTACGGGTGCGGGGATTCACATTGGCCATGGTCGCACTTTTCAGTTCTCTGACATTAAGGTTCGTGCCAAAAGGCAGCAGGGTTACAATGCCTATAATCCAATCGGCTGGGACAGCTTTGGTCTGCCGGTCGAGAACTATGCCATCAAAGTTGGCAAAAAACCACGCGAAGCTCACGACGAGGCGAAGGAAAACTTTATTCGTCAGCTCAAGCGTCTAGGCTTTAGCTATGATTGGTCAAAAGAGATTTCGACTGCTGATCCTGAGTACTACAAGTGGACACAGTGGATATTTACCAAACTCTATGAGCACGATCTGGCTTATCAGAAAGAGCAGCCTCAGTGGTGGTGTGAGACGGACAACACTGTTCTCGCCAACGAGCAAGTCGAAGGCGGGAAGTGTTGGCGCTGCGGCAATGTAGTTTCTAAGCGCCGGCTAAAACAGTGGTTTTTCCGAATTACGGCCTATGCTGATGAAATTTTGGAGGCCACTGATGAGCTTGACTGGACCGAGATGGTCAAGACGATGCAGAAGAATTGGATCGGTCGTTCGGTCGGCGCCGAGGTTGAGTTCTCGGTCGAAGATTCTAGTGATATCATCAAGGTCTTTACCACGCGCCCAGATACGCTATTTGGCGCTAGCTTTGTTGCGCTAGCTCCCGAAAATCCCTTAGCGACTAAGCTTTCGACCGCCGAGCAAAGAGCGGCTGTAGAGCAGTACGTCAGTGAGGCTAGTAAAAAATCTGAACTTGAGCGCCAGGAAAACAAGCAAAAGAGCGGCATATTTACTGGACGCTATGCCATAAACCCAATCAATGGCCGCCAGGTGCCGATTTGGGTGGCGGACTATGTTCTGGGCGGGTATGGCACAGGAGCCTTAATGGCCGTGCCAGCCCACGACGAGAGGGATTTTGAGTTCGCTACAAAATTTGAACTGCCAATTATTCAGGTTATCGAACGGCCAGATAGCGACGATAGTGTCGAAGCTTATACCGGCGAGGGCGTGCTAGTGAACAGCGGTGCATTTAATGGTGAGCGCAGTGAAGATGCGCGCGAGCAGATAGTCGCCTGGCTCGAGGAGCAAAAAACTGGTCGCAGTCAGACCACTTATCGGATGCGTGATTGGCTGATTTCTAGACAGCGCTACTGGGGCGCGCCTATTCCGATAGTCCACGTTGAAGGCCGCCCGCCAATTGCGGTTAGTGAAAATTGTTTACCTGTTATTTTACCGGAAGTTGAGGACTTCAAGCCGACCGGCGGCCACACCTCGGTGCTTGCTGAGGTCGATGACTGGGTGAGAGTATGGGTGAATGTTGAGACCGGTGAAACGGTGGAGATTACCCAGCCTAAGCCCGAAGGCGATGCGTGGGTCGAAGGCCGCCGCGAAACTGATACTCTCGACGGTTACGCTTGTTCGAGCTGGTACTTCCTGCGCTATATCGATCCGTTTAACGATAAGCAGGCTTGGGATCCGGAGCTGGCAAAGCAGTGGATGCCGGCAAATTACTATAACGGTGCTGACCACGCAGTCGCTCACTTGCTGTACTCACGATTTTGGATGCGGTTCTTTTACAAGCTTGGTCTGGTGCCAACGCCAGAGCCATTTAAGCGGATGATGTATAACGCCTATATTATGGCGCCAGACGGTCAAAAGATGTCTAAGTCAAAGGGCAACGTGATTGATCCGATGGAGATTATGGATTCTGGCTATGGGGCTGATGCGCTACGAGTTTACGAGATGTTTATCGCTCCCTACGATATGGACGCGCCGTGGGACACGCGGGGTGTGCCGGGGACCTATCGATTCTTGAATCGAGTGTGGAATTTAGTTCAAGAATACCTCGTAAGTGAATCTAACGGTGACGGTGTTGCTTCTGATGGGATTTTAAAAATTGCTCATTCGACTATCAAGAAAGTCACTCGAGACATTGAGGACGAAAAGTTTAACACGGCTGTCGCAGCGATGATGGAGGCGGTGAATGGACTTTACAAAATCAAAGAAAGCCAGCCGGTAACTAAGACCGATGCCTGGCAGTTCGCTATCGAAGGCCTGCTGCAAATTTTGGCTCCGTTTGCTCCCCATATAGCCGAAGAGCTGTGGCATCAGCTCGGTCATGATGACACAATCCATCGTGATCACTGGCCAAGGTGGGACGACTCATTTATTCAAAGTGACGATATGACAATCATAGTTCAGGTCAACGGTAAGCTCCGTGCTAAAGTTGAACTGCCAAAAGACACCCCGCAGTCTGATGTCGAAGCGGCCGCACTCGCTGAAGAGGGGGTCAGGCGTCATGTGGGCGAAGCTCTTCCCAGAAAAATTATTTATATACCCGGCAAGCTTGTAAATATCGTTGTCTAAAAAAATAAATCCCAATTGGGATTTATTTTATGTCGAGCCTGCTTTAGCCTAGAGGGATCACGTTGACTGTGCCGTCTTGCTCTAGTTCTACCCTAAGGTAAGAGTGGTCTTTGTCGGTTGCGTCTAGCTCTTTGGTCGCTTCGATGCAGCTCATAATGTCCATTTGGGTGCCTGTTTCTTCGGCTAGGCCTGAAGCGACGGGGCAAGGGTCTTGGCCGCGGGGTATTTCAGTACTTGCGGCAAGTGGATCGGGATAGGGATTCCTGGTTTCTGGGCCGTTTATTAATGCTTCGGTCGCTACGGCAGTACCAGCGGTAGCCAGTAGGGCGACTGCGCCAACTTTAGCCTTAAGTAGCAAATCTTGCTGCCAAGAAGATTTTTCGTATGATTTTGGCTGACGATTCATAAAGTCATTATCCTTTCGTGGCGGGTACTTAACCGTCCACATGCTTATATATTACCACAAGCTCTATAATAAGTCAATAGTAAAACTGGCAAATTACCAAGAATGTGTCAAAATATGCCGATTTGTCTCTTGAGGTTAGTCGGCAAAAACGGTATAATGTATCTCAAGTGTTACTATAAACTACAAAAAAGGAGATATTTTGTATGGCACAACCAAAGAAGCATACAAGTCCGCGAAAGACCGGGCTTCGTCGTAGCCATTTGAAATTGAAACTGGCCCGACGCGTCAACGCTACGTCACCAGTCAAGGTCAAGACTACCAAGCGCGAAACCGGAAAAAGCGCTAATTAATAACGAATTGAATCATACGCTATGGCTTCAAATCGTCATCTAGGTCGCATGATCGCTCTTCAGACTCTGTACGAATATGAGTTTCGTGTACAGCTTGAAGATCGATGGGCTAACGCTTCAGAAATTTTGAAGCGTAATCTCGAACGATACAAATCATCAATTGACGACGTGGCTTTCATTGAGCGTTTAGTTGATGGTGTGTTGGCGCGCGAGACTGAAATTGACGACAAGCTAAGACCGCTTGCACCAGAGTGGCCGATTGAGCAGATTGCAAGAATTGATCGAGCAGTCTTGAGACTCGGCTTATTTGAGCTGGTTTATTCGGTAGACAAGGTGCCGCACAAGGTGGTGATCAATGAGGCGGTGGAGCTTGCCAAGGCGTTTGGTTCGGATAACTCGGGGAAGTTCGTTAACGGGGTGCTTGGCACCGCTTATCGGACACTCGTGGAGGATGCCGACAATGAAGCCAAATCTTCAGACAGTTAAAAAGTATTTTGGCCGCAAGAAACCTTCAATTCAGGAGATAGTTCGCGAGCCAACTGCTGGTGGAGTAGTTTTTCGTCGCAATGATGCGGGCGAAGTTGAGTTTTTGCTATATCAAGATGCTAGGGACCGTTGGACGATTCCAAAGGGCCACATCGAACCGGGCGAGTCAGCGCAGGTGACGGCTAGGCGAGAAATTGGCGAGGAGACTGGCCTCAAGGATCTCGCTGTTCATGGCTGGCTTGGCAAGGTGAATTTTCGCTATCGCCGGATTGACAAACTAGTTCTGATGACCACTCAGGTTTATCTTGTCAAGGCGCTCAATCCACACGAAAAGCTTCAAAAAGAGGAATGGATGAACGGGCTGAAGTGGTTTTCGTTTCATGATGCGCTTGATGAGGTTGAATATGAGGATATCGGTAAGCTGATTATGCTCGGAATGAAGCGAATTAGACAGGAGGACTTGTAGTGAGCGGCATGGATTTAACACCGTATCGGGAATTTGCTAGAGACAGCTTGGGTTTGGAGTTTGATAATATCGACTTACTTGTTACCGCCTTGACCCATCGAAGTTATGTAAATGAGCATAAAAAGTCCGCCAAGGAGCACAATGAGCGGCTCGAATTCCTGGGCGATGCTGTGCTTGAACTTGTCGTGACAGAGTACTTGTACGGCAACTTTTCGGAGCCAGAAGGGGTTTTGACTAGTTGGCGGGCGGCATTGGTTAGGACTGAAAGCATTGGTGCGGCAGGTGAGTCGCTAGGGTACGAGCGGCTAGTCAGGATGAGTAAAGGTGAAAAAAATGGCTCGGACAGGGCAAGGCTACAGATATTGGCTAACGCTTTTGAGGCTGTGACTGGTGCAATTTACCTGGAGCATGGCTACGAAGCGGCTAGAAAGTTTATTGCTGAAAATATCATCGTGAAGCTCGAGGATATACTAAAGGCGGGCAGCTGGCGAGATCCGAAGTCGCACCTGCAGGAAGTGTCTCAGAGGATTGATGGGCACACACCGGTCTACCGTGTGCTTAATGAAGAAGGTCCGGATCATGACAAGGTATTTACGCTAGGTGTATTTGTCGGCGATCAGCTGAAGGGACAGGGCACTGGTCCGAGTAAGCAGGTTGCCCAGCAAGAGGCGGCTAGAGCCGCGCTTGAGGCTTACGAGCTGCACAAAAGTTAGTGAGGGGACGCCGCGCAGGTTTGCTTGTGGCAAAATGCCTATGATATAATTTAACGTACAGTAACTTCAGGAGGAGGGGCAGAATGTCAACAATTGACCAGCAATTCGTAGAATACGTAGTCAAGTCGCTAGTAGAAAATCCAGACGACGTCGTTGTCGAAAGGATTATCGACGAAAAGGGCGTTCTTTTGACTCTAACCGTCAATCCAGAGGACCTTGGCCGGGTGATTGGTAAGCGTGGCGGCACAGCTCAGAGCTTGCGCACGCTGCTTCGCGCTCTAGGAACAAAAAATGACGCCAGGTATAATCTAAAAATCGTCAACAACGACGGCTATACCGGAGCTCGAGAGGGCTCGGAGTCGTCTCAACGCGACAGCGAAGATGTGTCTGTGGATAACTCTACAGATGAGCCTGTGGATAGGGGTTCAAGCTACGCAGAAAACGCTCGAAAAGAGCTTGCAGAACTCGACGATCTCGATATATAATCATAAGCAGTTCAGACAACCTGCGAGAACTAAAGCTCTGTGCGAGCAACGGATTGAAAAATACAATCCGTTGAGAGTCTTATTTGTGCTAAAAAACCATCCGTTTAGGGTGGTTTTTTAGTGGAGATTTTAGGTATGAAAATAGCCCACCGAGTGAGCTCAAGCCTTGCGGCGAGCTACTTTCGGTGGGCGCTAGCTGGGTGTGTCCGTGATGGTTTGGTCGGGGTACCCTTGGGTGTAGCCGACGAAGCCGCCACTGAGGCCTTCGCTTTTAGCGAAGTTGTCGGCCTCGGCTACTTCCACCCTGTTCTCGATGGAGTAGGTGGCAGCCACGAACTTGAGGTGGGTGCCGCACTCCTCACACCTGTTGCCACCAAGGTAGTTGTGGCCACAGTTGAGGCAGTGTGACGAAGATCTTCCCATGGCAACTGTGTTGAGCGGTTTTTTGGGGCCGAGACTCTTGATCAAGACAACTCCTTTGTTTGTCGGCTAGGTTCTTCCAAAATCAGGCTATTTTGATAGCTAAAAGTGGATTGGCCATATAATACAACTCCTAGACAAAAAAGTCAATACTATGTACAATGTAACAGATGAAAAGATTTCAAGTGATTACGCTGTTTCCAGAAATGTTCACGGGTGTTTTTGGAAGCTCTATGATGTGGAAGGCTCAAAAGGATGGAATTGTTACTCTAGAGACGATTGATTTACGGGAGTTCGGACTAGGGCCACGCAAACAAGTTGACGACACGCCCTACGGGGGTGGTGATGGGATGCTTTTGATGATTGAGCCGTTATGGAAGGCGGTCATGCAGGCAAAAGCCAATGATCCATCGGCCAAGGTGCTTCTGATGACCCCGCGTGGTGAGCGCTGGCGTCAGGCGCTAGCTCAGCAGCACTCCGAGTCAGATAGTGGCTATATTTTTATCTGTGGCCGCTATGAAGGTTATGACGAGCGAATCCTTGAGTTAGTCGATGAAGAGGTCAGCGTGGGCGACTATGTTTTAACGGGGGGTGAGCTACCTGCGATGACTATTGTCGATTCGATTGTGCGGCTGCTGCCCGGTGTGCTTGGCGGGGCTGCTTCTGCTGAGATCGAGAGCTTCTCTGATGGTGAAACGTTGGAGTTTCCCCAGTACACTCGTCCCGAAGAGTTTCAGGGCCTTAAGGTGCCGGAGGTGCTATTGAGTGGGCATCATGGCGAGATCGCTAAATGGCGTCACGAGCAGTCTATTAAGGCTGGAGACGAGAAATACCGCCAGAATTAGCGGTATTTCGTGTTGTGGTGGATGTCGTAGAGCGAACAGACTTTTCATTGGTGTTTGTTTTTGTTCAATTCGCTTATAGTTAGACTACTCCGCTTTTATCTAAAATGCAAGTAAAAAATGCTAAAAACACAACACTTGTTGAGCAATCATACTTCGCGAGGTACAATGTGCTTATGAATAAACCGCAAAAGTCAGCCAAAAAGACTCATTTTATTAGATTTGACAATATATCAAGTGTTCAGGCGGCAAAGCTGCTGCTTGCTATATACGTCTTGGTTTTTTTGATATCCCAGTTGTTTACCTTTGAAAAGCTACCAGCTTTGATCGCGGGGTCTGGACTGGAGTTGGGTTGGGCAAATTTCGCTGCGATCTCGCTAGCTTTACTCGAGCTTGCGGCACTGCCTTTTCTATTGGGTATGAGGACTAGCCCGCTTATTAGTCGAGTTAGTTTTGCGAGTGTCTTTTTGGCCCTGACCGGGTTAGCCGCACTCGAGGTGCTCAGTGGATCGAGTGGTCAAAGTATGATTTTGGGTGCAACATTTGATCTACCAGGAGGAAGTTGGTCTCTGTCGCTGCTGGCGGCGTTGTGGATTTTAGCTATCTGGTCGGCTTATGGTTCATTGTTACTGAGAAAAAGTACAAAATCTGCCAAATAATATTTTAGCTACTCGACAACTATGAAGTGATTTATAGCTACCCGCTCTTTTAAGCTGTTGAGATGAGTCTGACAATCCTCTCTTTGGGTGTGATGAGCCAGCATTATAGACTTAACTTCATCAAAATATTCTCGATTGTCGACAATTTCATCGATCTCGCTATCTAGTCGGCCCGGTTCCATAAATACAAAATCTGTTAGCGGCTTATCGCCAGTCTGGCTTCGAGGTATGCAGGCTAGTCGGAGTTTGGTCATAGGGTATCCCTGGTCTTTAAGTTTGAAGAAGGTTTGGTGAGCGGCTCTTGAAGCTACAATATGATCGATGTGACCAGTGATGCCATTTAGGTCGGTGCTAATTATTTCTATAGGCCGTGAGCTATCGTTGGTAGCTGCGATATCTTTGATGATTTTTTCAATTTTTTTTGATGCCTCGATCATCGATAGGTTGTCGAGCTCGCCGTCAATAAAGCCAAGGTGGTGCATCGAGCTAGCACCCATAAATTGACCGGCTTTCCTCCATTCATCCAGTCGTACCTTGGCTAGGTCTGGCAAGGAGTCCGGGTTGCGGCCATTTTCTCCTGCGGTTAAGGTGATCAGGTGGAGCTCTGCACCATTTTTCACTTCATGTAGCAAAGTGCCGGAGGGTCCAAAGGCTTCGTCGTCGGGGTGGGCAAAGATGCCGATTAGTATTTTGTGCATAGTATGATTATATCGGAAATAGGAGATGTGGCGCAAAGAACCGGTGAGGACTATAATCTAATGCATGCTAGCCTATCATGAAGTTAGTCTGGATCAACTCGGGTCAGTGCTTGAAAATGGCTTAAGGCAGGGCAATCGAGGTAGCAAGGGTGATGATAAAATGATAGTCGAGACTGACGAGTATCTAGATGTTAGATGTCCGAAGCACTTGAAGGCTCAGGGAGTTAGTCGGGCTAAAAATATATACGCTTATATAAGAAGCGGTGATGAGATTATTGATATTGTTGACGGATCGAGGGTGTCGATCGAAGAGTTCGTTGAGAGGTCTCGTGGCGGACTGCTGGAGATAAGTGTGGACGATCGACGCTGTTTTGTGTCAGATCTGGATACTTACGATGCTTTGAAGGCGGCAATTGAGGGGAGGGTAAATAGGTCTGAGCTTGAGCGATTAGCCGATAGCTACTGGTCTAAAGTTAAGCCAGTTACTGAATCTGCCGATTATCGACGGCCCGAGCTGATGATTACTTATGATTTGTCGCCAATTGACTTAACGAGATTGAGCTAAGCTATAGTCTATAAAAAATGTATTGACTGCGCGATTATGCCTATGGTGGAATTTTGATTAAGTATATAGTGCTTGTGGATGCACGTAATGTGGAGGAGTATCAGCGTTATGATCAAAAAGAACAAGATCGCGGCCATTTTAACAGTAGTCGGAGTAAGCGTAGTTGTGGCAGGGGCGCCTGGGGTGTACGCTCAGTCAACTGCAGACTCGAAGCTTACGCAGACTATTAGCGCGGGCACAATAAACACGAACTTTACTGACGCTTCGGGTGCCACTGTGTCAAGTCCGTCGTTTGCGATGTCACCCGCAACAGTGAGCACTACAGGCAATATGACTACAACCGGTACATATGGTTCCGACACGCAGAGAGCAACTGTCGATAAGCCGGGCCTATCTAGTGGATTTACACTCTCTTTGGCGGCAGCAAATCCTTCGATTGGTTGGTATCGAGACGGCGCACCATCAGTGTCCGTGTACAAACACAATGGATCTACTGAATCTGAAGGTCAACTAACAGTAGGCTCAGGTGGTACGTTGGGACAATATACCGGATCTGATACGGGCATTACAGGCTCAGTTGGCGGAACATTTAGTGGTACTACACCGATTACAATTATGGCAGGTGCATCTGCGACAATGGACTCTGTCTGGCGCGGATACGTTCACGGCATTAGTCTTACTCAGGTAATCCCTAAGGGTACACCAGCAGGATCATACTCGATTGACCTGGTTCAGACAGTTACTAGTGTCTAGTTTAACGGAGCAACCTCAATAAACCACACCCCCATCCGGGGCATGAATGGAGCCGGATAGCCAAATGAGATTTTCACGTTTTGTAAAAAGCAGCCTACTGTCAGCAATTTTAGTTACAGCTGTTTCGGCTTTGCCGGTATTGGCGCAATCGGGTGGCATAGGTGGCCGGCCAGCCAACCCTGATCCAGCTAATCCACGCAGTCAGTCGATATTTATCATGACGCTTGATCGTGGTCAGTCTGACACCGATACTATTTTGGTTGCCAACAATACAGATCAGAGGCAAACGATTGAGCTATACGCTGTTGATGGAGTGGTGTCTAATTCCGGAGCTTATTCTTGTCGGCAGCAGTCTGAAGCATTGACCGGTCTCGGATCCTGGACCAGTATCGCAAAAGATCAGGTTGTATTAGAGCCAGGGCAGCGTGAAGAGGTGGATTTTACAGTCACACTACCGGATAACGCAGATGTTGGCGAGCACAATGGCTGTATAGTATTTCAAACTCCGGAGAGCGAGGATGCTTCTAGTGGTAGCGTTCGGGTCAGGACTCGACAGGCTGTACGACTGGTGGTGACGGTGCCTGGCGAGCTGCACCGAGATATTGCAATTTCGTCGTTTGATATTGGACGCAGTAGCAACGATAAGCCGCTTTATGGGCTGACACTCCAAAACAAAGGGAACGTCTCGGCGGACATTGACGCAAAGATCATCATATCTTCACCGTGGGGCAATGAGATATATCGCAACGGTGGCGGCTACCCGGTAATTGCTAATCAAAAGCTTGAACTGGCGTTTGAGCATCCAGACGAAGACTATCCGATGTTCGGAGGCTGGTATCGGGCAAATGCCAGTATAGTCTACGACAAGGACGCTGGCGTATTTGGGACTCAAAATACCGCAAACTTAGTGACCAAGAGAGTCGAAGAGCAGATAATTTTTCTAGCACCTACCATGCTAGGCGCATTAATTATCCTACTACTTCTGCTCACTGTAGGAGGCTTGGCTGCTTTCTATTTGACTCGGCGCCAACGTGAAAAGAGCATACGTCAGAGTGGCGTAGTTCATCAAGTTGTCGAGGGTGAGACAGTTCAGTCTATTGCTAAAAAGTACGGCATCAGTTGGAAGAGGCTAGTTTCCGTTAACAAGATCAAACCACCATACATTTTGTCGATTGGTCAGAAAGTACACGTTCCAAAAGCCTCATCTCGCAAGAAAAGGTAGGGTCGCCTATCCGTAGTCACTCAAAACCCCTAAACCTGAACTCTGGACTTAGCGCACTAAAAAAGCTAATGCTTGTCTTGATGCTGCTCTGGGTGGGCGTTGGCTATCCGTTGATGCTGGCATCTGACTTGATGATTGATACGGCGGCCGCTGCGACAATAGCCGACAGTGCAACATCACTGCCAACCACCTGTACTTCAGTGGCTGCAGGTACCGTGCCTTGGAATAATCCAGCTAATGCAGCAAGTAGCACAACCAGTGTTGCGATTACGGGGACGTTGGACAATAAAAACACCACTACTCACGATCTCAGGTGCACCGGCTTTAATTTTTCGACCATACCCGCCAATGCTACTATCGCTGGTATAACACTGCTAGTTACTAGAAGTGCTACCAATGCAGCGGTATCGGAGGCGCCAGTAAGTCTACTTAAGGCGGGCACTAAAGTCGGTACAGGTGCGGGGGGGTGCAGCTCAGCCTGCCGTAACTACTAGTATGGCTCAGGCTAGCTTTGGAGGCACCACCAACCTATGGAGTACTAGCTGGACCATCTCTGATATTACAAATGCAAATTTCGGTGCGACATATGCGATCAATAACACTGGAGGTAATCCCTCTAGAACAGTAAGTGTGCAGACTGTTAGTATTAAGATAGATTATAATTATCCAGCAACGACCTATACCCAGAGTGGCTATAGACTTTACGACTCCTCGCCTACGGCTATACCTGGAGCGCCAAAAAATGAGATAAACCAAAAAGCCTATGTGCCTGTTAGCCAAGCTGGTGAACGTCTGTTGAAGTTCTCCTCTATTGCTACAGGACAATCTCACTCGTGCGCGCTTTCTGATGACGGAAGGGCCTATTGTTGGGGATCAAATAGCACAGGCAGTCTAGGGGATGGAACGACCGATGGTCGCCTCGCTCCAACCGCCGTGCAGACTAGCCTCAAGTTTACTTCTATAACTGCAGGTGCTAAACACAACTGTGCTTTGACCGCCGATGGCACAGCTTACTGTTGGGGAAGTAATAATTTTGGTGCTATTGGCGACAGTACAGTCGACGATCGCCTCGCTCCAACCGCCGTGCAGACTAGCCTCAAGTTTACTTCTATAACTGCAGGTGATAAACACAGCTGTGCTTTGACTGCCGATGGCACAGCCTACTGTTGGGGTGGTGGCGGACCGCTTGGCGATGGTACACTCGAAGATCGCCTCACTCCAACTGCCGTACAGACCGGCCTAAAGTTCGGTGTCATTAACGGGTTATACGATAGAACCTGTGCTTTGACTGGTGATGGCACAGCCTACTGTTGGGGGCAGAATACTACGGGTCAGATTGGCGACGGAACAACCGAGCGGCGCCTCACCCCAACAGCTGTCCAAACCAACTTAAAATTTAGATCGATAGCTGGTGGGTTTGAACAGACCTGTGCTATTAGTGTTGAGGAGAGTGCCTACTGCTGGGGCGATAATAGCTTTGGTCAGATTGGCGACGGAACAACCGATTGGCGCCTCACCCCAACAGCTGTCCAAACCAACTCAAAATTTAGATCGATAGCTGGTGGCTACGAGCATACCTGTGCTCTAACGAGTGTTGGCGAGTCATATTGTTGGGGTGATAATGGTTCTGGTCAATTTGGTGACGGTAGTGGTTCTTCTAGCTACATTCCAGTGCCAACCGAAACTTACTCTCGTTTTAGCGCATTGGCTACCCAGGGTTTCCATAACTGTGCACTAACAAACCTTGGTGTTGCCTACTGTTGGGGTGATAACAGCTTTGGCCAAATCGGGGATGGGACTACGCAGCGGCGCCTTGTACCCACGACAGTTAGTACGGCTATCTTAAGCGATGAAGTTAAATTTAAATCAATTGCTACAGGATATGCTCATACTTGCGCCCTGGCGATTGATGGCACCGCCTACTGCTGGGGAAGTGGTGCAAATGGTCGACTTGGTGACGGCACAGTTGAGCCTAGGTTTATGCCGAAAGCCGTCAGCACCAACCTGAAGTTTAGTTCGATCGTTGCCGGGGATAGCCATACTTGTGCGCTCACCGCCGACGGCACCGCCTACTGCTGGGGAAGTGGTGCAAATGGTCGACTTGGTGACGGCACAGATCAACAGCGCCTCACTCCGGCGGCCGTCAATACATCTCTCAAGTTTACGTCTATCGTCGCGGGATCTTTCCATACCTGTGCTCTCGCTGTCGGCGGCACCGCTTACTGCTGGGGCTACAATAGTTATGGTCAGATTGGCGATGGAACCACCACTGATCGCTGGCAGCCTACTGCGATCGGGGAAAATTATATTTCGATTTCTGCAGGCCATGAGCATACTTGTGCACTGTCTACTGCAGCGATTAATCCAGGCATATATTGTTGGGGGTTAAATTTTAACG
>DAICXN010000035.1 GCA_027312165.1 Candidatus Saccharimonadota bacterium | reverse complement strand
CAACTAGGCTCGTGTTGTTTTCAAAATATTCTCGTAAGTCTATATGTTGTGGATTAAAACCGAGTGACCTGATGTCATTTAATTCATTTTCAAGGCTTTGAGCTTTACGAATCAAATCTGTACTATAATCTAGGGCGTTATCAATTACGGCAACACTCGCATCAGATTTACCTACTAGCTTCTTTAATTCATCCGTATGATTGCCGAGCTTGTAAGACGACAGGTATAGTTTCATAAGTATATTGTATCAAAAATGAGCCTAAGCGGCTCATTAGTTAGAAACTATAGTTAAAAATTTCGTCTGGGTACTTATGGTGCGGGTAAGGAGACTCTAACTCCTGGCCTCTTCCTTGGCAAGGAAGCGCTCTAACAACTGAGCTATACCCGCGTACTCAGTAGAGTATAGCGATTGTCGTGTTTTTTTGCAAGGTATAGACACCAAAGAAAAAGTCCGACCACAATAGTCAGACTTTTTCTTTGGTGGACTCTACCAGGGAAAACTGGAAC
>DAICXN010000034.1 GCA_027312165.1 Candidatus Saccharimonadota bacterium | reverse complement strand
ACAAAACCGATGGAACCGTCCGAAAGGGCGGTTTTTTGTGTTCGCCCCTGGTGTTTAGTCCTGATATTGACCAGTTTTTCCTAGAGTGACTAGATAGCCGAAATGCTGACCGGGTTCATTGACCGAGCTAGACTACGTGATGAATCTCATCCAGCAGAGTTACGATATCAATCAGTAGTGTGCGGTCTTGAAGTGCTTTTTAAAAAAGCCGCAAAGACTAGAGCAAATAGTAAACAAGGTATATACTGCAACTATGAAGATGTCGGATCGTCGCAAAGACCTACGACCGAGAGAGAAGCTCCAGGCGAGAGGTGCTGAGGCTTTGAGTGACTACGAACTTTTGATGGCGATAATCGGCAGCGGTACGCAGTACGCTGACGTGACTAAGCTTGCTAGCGAGGTGCAAAAATTACTGAAAGAAAAAGGCAGCGAACTAGCTTACGAAGATTTACTCAGTGTCAAAAGTCTTGGCCCAGCAAAAGCAACAAATATTATGGCCGGCTATGAACTCTGGCGCCGACAGTTTGAGGTGCCCGAT
>DAICXN010000033.1:296-542 GCA_027312165.1 Candidatus Saccharimonadota bacterium | reverse complement strand
ATATCAACATAGCGACGACGGAATCGCTCTTCTTTATTTGTCAACTCAGTCGGTAACGGTCGAAGCGATTTAGTGAGTAATCTAAGTTCCTTCACGCCAACCGAAATTTCGCCGGTCTTAGTTCGAATCACTTCACCAGTCGCCTGAACAAAGTCGCCAGTATCAAGCAGGTTCAACTGACTCATCCCTAAAATCCCCCTGGCAGCATCCAGTTCCGCAACGTCCGGACCGTGCAAGAACAGCTGT
>DAICXN010000033.1:0-269 GCA_027312165.1 Candidatus Saccharimonadota bacterium | reverse complement strand
CCGAGGCACCCTCTAGTTCATCGAATCGCGTCACGACATCATGAGTCATGTGCGTTCGCCCCGCCCTTGCTGGGTACGGATTTATCCCCAGCATTTTGAGTTCGTCTAGCTTTCTAAGCCGTTCATTTCGATAATCTTGTAGTGTTGCCATATCTGTTACATTATACCATACGGTCTAGATTTTGATATTTATGCTTGTATTGTGGCTTTTTCCTGATATAGTATCAGGTATCATTTCGTAAAATAAAGAATATCCATTATGACTACAG
>DAICXN010000032.1:272-591 GCA_027312165.1 Candidatus Saccharimonadota bacterium | reverse complement strand
GTTCGGCATTGCTCTTATGGTAGCGGCTGTGGTTATGTATGATGCGATTATGGTGCGGCGATCGGTTGGAGAACAGGGGTTAGCTATCCAAGAGCTGATTAAGGCTGCTCAACACAACGACAGGGTAGCTATACCTCGTTCTGCCAAAGGTCACACGCCCTTCGAAGTACTAGTCGGAGCGTTTATTGGTGTGCTTATCGGCTGCGTTGTGTTTATTGCTACGAAATAACAGATAAATAGTATTGACCTACCTGGCTGGTTGCGATATGATAGTTGAAGTCTGATTGCGAGTTGGTAGAAATTTGTATCTGTTCGAACG
>DAICXN010000032.1:0-262 GCA_027312165.1 Candidatus Saccharimonadota bacterium | reverse complement strand
AGGTCTTTGAAAACTGAATGATGATGAGTGTATCGAAAAGAAACAAAAAGTAGTAAAAGAAAAAGAGCTAAACAAACAAAACATAAACATTATGGAGAGTTTGATCCTGGCTCAGGATGAACGCTGGCGGCGTGCCTAACACATGCAAGTCGAACGGTACCAGGCTTTCACTGTCCGTTCCTCGCAACTAGTTTCTAGTTGACCCCGAGGAATAGAGAGTGAAAGTGCTGGCGAGTGGCGGACGGCTGAGTAACGCGTGGGA
>DAICXN010000031.1 GCA_027312165.1 Candidatus Saccharimonadota bacterium | reverse complement strand
GCAAACGCAAACAGTGGCACAATCAGCCAGCCAATCGCCACCTCACCAATAAACGGCACATGAAAGCTATCAACGCCGAGCTTTGCAAAAAAGAACCAGCCCAAGCCAACGCCAATAACAGTAATTAACGCAAATTTCAGTCCCGATCGAAGACCCGCCGCGCCCCCGCCTAGTCCCTTTATATTGATAATATCGTCAATTAGTCCCACAATACCACCGCTGACCAGTGCTGCGAGAGGCAGCCACGTCTGCGCCCTGTCGAGGTTAAATAATAGTGTGGTAATCGCAATCGATACCACGGCAATAATCCCCGCCATTGTCGGAATATTGCGGCGAAATTTCGCCGCATGCAACTTTGTAAATACTTCAAGCGCCTTGCCGTCGGTACTATGCGAGCGCTGTTTTTTCCAAAATTTATACCGGTACGCAAAAAACGTATATATCGGTGTCAGAAACATCGCTAAAAGAAATGCACCAACACTGAGTAGGAATACGTCAACCATTTCATACGTTACTGTTTCTATAGTCATAATCTATCTCCTCGGCGCTAGTTTCATATAATCAATCATCCAGTTCGACATATCTGCAAAAATTGGTCCTGCATGTAAGCCACCTTCGAGATTCATT
>DAICXN010000030.1:361-643 GCA_027312165.1 Candidatus Saccharimonadota bacterium | reverse complement strand
AACTCTGTTATTGTACCAGATTGATGATACAATGGAAATAGGTATGTAAGGATGCGCGCCCTGATAGCTCAGCTGGATAGAGCAGAGGACTTCTAAGCCTAAGGCCGTAGGTTCGAATCCTACTCGGGGCACCAAATACCAAATGTATAAACTTATACAAGAGGAGGCAATTATGACAGAAGATCACGGAAAAACACCATACGTTGTTGATATTGAAGACTTGACTGTGAATAATGAAAATTTTAGAACTGCAGCCTGGACGGGTGAATATTTACAGATGAC
>DAICXN010000030.1:0-259 GCA_027312165.1 Candidatus Saccharimonadota bacterium | reverse complement strand
GATTGTCATGGGCGACACGCCAGACGATCTTGACTTTGATGTCACCGCCGAAGACGATTTTGCTATTTTGGTTCCATCTGGCAAGTGGCACAACGTTATAAATACTGGCGATATACCCCTGAAGATATATTCTATCTATGCACCGGCGCACCATCCGGTAGGTACCGTACATAAAACTAAGGCCGAGGCCGACGAGGCTGAGGCTGCAGAGCACGACCACGCATAGATATGGATAGCAAGGGGAAGCCTCAGATGTCTC
>DAICXN010000002.1 GCA_027312165.1 Candidatus Saccharimonadota bacterium | reverse complement strand
ACAATGCGGTCGACTTGTCTGATTTTCCATTTTCAGAAAATAAGAAAAATTACTACATAACTTTAGCTAGATTTACTGCCGACAAGGGGCAGCACATCGCTGCCAGGTTAGCTGCAAAAAATAAATTACGCCTAAGAATGGCGGGCACAGTCGCGGGTATTGGTACGCCACAAAAGTTGATTCTGGAGCTTTCAAATCCATTAAGCAAGTACCGATCAAGTGAAGGTTTTCGCTACTACAGCGATAAAATATTGCCATATGTGATGAAATATTCGCGAATTTCTTATTCGGGTAATCTCAGCGGCCGCAAAAAAATGAAATTCATCTCCCAGGCCAAAGCCTTACTCTTTCCAATTGACTGGGAAGAACCATTTGGCATGGCAGTGATCGAAGCCCTAGCTTGCGGCACACCTGTCGTAGCCATGAACCGCGGTGCAATGCCTGAGATCATCGAGCACGGCGTTAACGGATTCTTAGCTAACAACGAAAAAGAATTTGAAGAGTATATGCTCAGAGTCGAGGAAATTGACCCCCACGAATGCCGCCGTTCTGTGGAGGAGAAGTTTTCGGCTGAGGCGATGAGTCAAAAATACGTCGATCGCTACCGGGAGGTGATTGAGCTCTCAAGGAAACAAAAGTAGCCACTAGGCTATAATCAATCTAGTGCTAGATACACTAATACATCGTTGGCTGCGTGTCCCATACCAGTTGCACGTTCATGCACATAGAACTAGTAAGCGACACAGGCGAACTGTGGTGCTTTTGCATGGCTTAGGCAATAGCGGTGCTGCCTGGGACGAGGTGATTGAAAAGCTTGAGCCTAATATTCGCGTCATCTCTCTTGATTTGTTAGGCTTTGGCAATTCGCCGCGTCCGACCTGGGCAGTTTATAATGTCCGCACTCAAGCTCGATCAGTGATTGCTACCTTACTGAGCCTGAGGCTGTCAGGCCGGGTAATTTTGGTTGGTCATTCACTTGGTGGCTTGGTCTCGATTGAAGTGGCCAAGCGATACCCGCTGATTATCAGATCATTAATACTCTGCAGCCCACCGCTCTATGACCAGAGTTCCGATAGCAACCTTTTAATCAAATCTGCTTTTCGCCGAGCCAAGCGGCACCCGGAGCGCTTTTTGAGGTTGGCGGCTATAGCGATGAAATATAATTTGGTAAATAAATCTTTTAGAGTTAGTGACGAAAATATTGAACCCTACATGGCAACGCTTGGTGCAAGTATTTTAAACCAAACATCCCTAGATGATGTCAAGAAACTCAATAAGCCGATTACGATTCTTTTTGGCACTGTTGATCCGTGGGTTAAGAAACGTAATCTTAAATCTGTCATAAAAGCCAATCCTCGAGCTGAACTTCGAGTCTTTTTGGCAAGTCATGAAATTCGCGGGCCCTACGTCCAGCAGGTAGTTAAGGCGATAGCAGATGCTGCGAGGGTCCCGAGCAAGCTTCGTGCTATAGTATCAAAGAATGAAAGATATCAGCTCAAGCCATAACGAAACCTACAAGCATCTAAAGAAGCTCATGTCCGCTTCAAAGTATCGCCGACAAAATAGGCAAACGGTGCTTGAGGGCATCCACTTATGTCAGAGCTATCTTGAGCAGGTGGGCGCGCCGGTGCGGTGTTTTTATACAGACCATGCCAAGGAGAGCCAAGAAGCTCTAGAGGTTATTGAAAAGTGTACCGACCGGTCGGTCGAGGTTATATTGATAAGTGAAAGCAAGTTCCGTGAGGTTAGCACACTGGTTAACGGAATCGGGCTGCTATTTGTAATCCGCCAACCAAGCCTTGAAGCACCCGGGTTAATTGATGGCAGTGCTCTGTTGCTTGACGGCGTTCAAGATCCAGGAAATTTGGGGTCAATTATGCGTACCGCCGCCACGGCTGGTATCGGGGAGGTTTACTTGTCGAACGATACGGTGGCTGCTTGGTCGCCGAAAGTTTTGCGGGCTGGAATGGGCGCTCAGTTCGTACTAAATATTTATGAGAACGTGAACCTGCAAGGCTTAGTTGCTGAGTCCCAGGTGCCGGTTTTGGCAACCAGCCTAGAGGCAAGCGAGTCAATTTACGACAAAGACCTATCAGGGCCAATAGCTTGGCTATTTGGCGGCGAAGGTCGTGGTGTATCAGATGATTTATTGGCGATGAAAGTTGAGCAGGTGATCATACCGCAGCAGCCAAATGTTGAATCACTAAATGTTGCTGCCTCGGCTGCGGTTTGCCTATTTGAGCAAGTCCGACAGGCTCGCAGTATATAGAATAGCTGTTGTCTGGCTCAATCACCTGATTAATTTCTCGAGGTGCGAAATCTACCAAGAAGGGTGTATAGTAGGACTACAAGGAGGTTTGACGTGGACAAGAAACTATATCGTATACCAGAGCAGGGGACTATTACCGGTGTGTGCGCAGGGCTTGCGGAGTATTTTAATATTGACGTGACAATAATCCGGGTGCTGGCTGTCATATCGGCGTTTGCAACCGGTGGATTTGCTATACTGCTTTACTTCATCGTGGCGCTAATCATACCAGTTAAGGGTGGTAGTGAGGCGGATCGGAGTGTTGGCGAGCGTGTAGAGTCTCTAGCTAAGGAGGTTGGTGATCGCGGCTCAAGTAATCAGCTTCGCAACTGGATTGGTGCGAGCTTGGCAGTGGTCGGCCTTTGGCTGCTCCTGGCAACGATATGGCCGGAACTATTTCGAGTGAAGTGGGAGGTTATTTGGCCAATCTTGCTAATTGTAGCGGGTGTGGTGATTATCACTAAGGGGAGGAAGTAGCCATGGCGAACAATAAAAAGAAAGTGGTAGAGGAAGGCGAAGTGGTTCAGAGCAAGGCAGTCAGTCAACCTAGTCGGCCTGCTGATAAGTGGGGCTCCAGGTTCATGTGGGCGACATTTTTTATCGTTGTCGGTGTGATTATGCTGCTGGTAAACCTTGGCCTGCTGAGCGTAGAGTTAAGTTCACTATGGCGACTCTGGCCAATCTTAATCATTGTAGCTGGTTTGTCGGTGCTATCACTTCGGGGCTGGGTCGGTGGGCTGGTCTATGGAGTGGCGGCTTTGGGTATTGCCTGCTTGACCTGGGCTGTATTAGTTGGTCCTCTTAGCCAATCGACCGTTGATACTGCTCGAGAAGACTTTAGCGTGGCGCGAGCAGGCGATGACATAGAGAGGGCTAAGGTTTCGGTTAAAGGTGGAGCGGCCTCAATAGATATCAAATCGCAGAGTAGTGGCGATATTGTAAACGGATCTATCCGCAGTAGTTTTGCTAAAATCAAAAAAGATTCATCAGTTAGCGACAGGGTCCAGGACGTAAAGCTGTCGCTCGATGGTAATGCCAGATGGTGGCAGGGTGGCAATGTCAACAATTTGGCGGTCAACCTAACCAACAAGTTGCCTGTTGAACTCGATATTGATACTGGCGCGGTAAGTGTCGAAGCGGATCTCTCAGATGTCATGCTGGAATCGTTAGACCTAGACGCTGGAGCCAGTTCAGTTAACGTTAAGCTGGGCGACAAAGTTGATTTAGCGCGAGTTGACATTGACACGGGCGCTAGCTCAATTAAGCTTCAGTTGCCAGAGTCGGTTGGTGTTGAGTTGGTCGTTAAAGATGGCTTGAGCAGCAAGGATGTGCCGAGAGACTACAAGGAGATTGGCGAGCGAACCTATCGATCGGCTAATTATGACAAGGCATCAAAGCGGGTTGTCATAACTGTGGATATGGGTGTATCAAGTTTAGAAATCACTAATTACTAGGGGGTGAGATAGGTGAACGTTGAGGATATTAATGCATTGCTTGGGGACAGCGCTCAGGCGTTTGATCCATTTGCTGGCCTGAGAGACTTGCTGCCTATGTTGGCCATTTGGGCTATTGGTATTTTGGTGGTTGCTGTCCTGTTCCTGGCTTTTATGACCATTAGCCGAGTTCGCTCTCAGCGAGCGACTGTCGCGATGCAAAAAGATATTCGCATAATCCGGGAAATGATGGAGCGGCAGTATGTAAATTCGCCGACTCCTCCCGAAGTGCTCAATGATCCTCAACTGCCACCGCGGCCGTAGGAGCGCGGATGAAGTATCGGGTAATAGTTAAACCGAATTCTCGAAAAGGACCACTGGTTGAGCCTCAACCTGACGGCACTCTCCTGGTTTACGTGAAACAGCCAGCTACTGAGGGTAAGGCAAATTTGGCTCTGATTGAAATCTTGGCTGACTATTTAGGAGTTGCAAAAAATAGCTTGCGGGTTGTTCGGGGCGTAAGCTCGCGCCACAAGACTGTCGAGGAGATTTGAGTCAGTGAGCTTTGTTGATTTTTTAGACAGAGATTCTACTACGGCTGCGAGGTTGTTGCTAGGCTGCAATTTAATTCGGCAAATCGATGGTAAGCAGGTTGTGGTTAAAATAGTTGAGACAGAAAGCTATGACCAGGCAGATGCTGCCAGTCACAGCTACAAAGGCAAGACCCCGCGAACTGAAGTTATGTTTGGCCCAAGCGGCTACTTGTATGTTTATTTTACCTACGGAATGCACTACTGCTGCAATGTTGTGACGGGGCAATCTGGCGAGGGTTCGGCGGTGTTGATCCGGGCTGTCGAACCAGTCAAGGGTGAGTCGGTGTTAGAGGCGCGGCGGAATAAATTTGGGGTTGAGCTGACGAACGGTCCGGCTAAGTTATGCCAGGCTCTGGGAATCGATAAGTCTATGAACGGCCATGATTTGCGGGCGGAGCCGTTGATTTTAGAGTCAGCAGACATGGTGCCAGACTCTATGGTTGTTGCTGCTAAGCGCGTGGGGATTAGCCGGGCGGTGGATGAGATGCGGCGATTTTATATCAAAGACAATCCGTATATTTCAACACCATAAACCGCCTACAGTCAATTAATAAATTAGCACTCTTGCATGTCGAGTGCTAATTTGCTATTATTTAAGTAGAACGTTTGTTTAATGAAACGGAGGTGGCTTATGCAACCACAAGAAGATCTGAAACAACCACTTGAGCAGTTTGGCCAGGACTTCACGGCGTTGGCCCGTGAAGGCAAGCTGGATCCAGTTATCGGTCGAGACGAGGAGATTCGCCGAACGATGCAGGTACTGAGTCGGCGCAATAAGAATAATCCAGTCCTAATCGGTGAGCCGGGGGTGGGCAAGACGGCAATTGTTGAAGGTCTGGCTCAGCGGATTGTTAAGGGTGACGTGCCGCAGAGCTTAAAAAATAAACGATTGATTGGCTTGGAGATTGGTAATTTGTTGGCAGGTGCTAGTTTTCGGGGTCAGTTTGAGGAGCGTCTAAAGGCAGTACTCAAAGAAGTGGAAGACGCTGCTGGCGAGATTATTTTATTTATCGATGAAATTCATACTATTGTTGGAGCTGGCAAGGCGGATGGCGCAGTCGATGCGGCAAATATGCTCAAACCCCTGATGGCCCGCGGAAAGCTTCATTTGATCGGCGCAACTACATTAAATGAATACCGGGAATATATCGAAAAGGACGCCGCGCTTGAGCGTAGGCTCCAGCCGGTTTATGTGGGTGAGCCAAATTTTGAGGATACGGTGGCTATTTTGCGCGGCTTGCAGGAAAGGTATGAGGTGCATCACGGGGTCAAGATACTTGATGAAGCTATTATTGCTGCGGCAAAGCTGAGTGATCGGTATATCACGGAGCGATTCTTGCCCGATAAGGCCGTGGACCTGATTGACGAGGCGACCAGTGCCTTGAAGATGCAACTTGACTCTAAGCCAGCAGACCTTGATCGGCTAGATAGGAGAATTGTTCAGCTTCAGATCGAACAAGCGGCCCTAAAGAAGGACAAGAGTGAATCGGCCAAGGCACGTAAGTCTGAGATAGAGAGTCAAATTTCTGAGCTAAAAGCCCAAGCCGATAAACTCTCAAGCCTTTGGAGTCATGAAAAACAGTTAATTGAGCAGGTAAATGAGCAGAGTGAGCGACTAGAGCGTCTGCGGGCAAAGCTCGAGTTGGCTGAGCGCGAAGGCGACTTAAGTAGCGCAGGACGGATCAAATACGGTGAAATACCTGAGTCGGAGAAGCGACTGGCCTCACTTAGGGCCGAGTTAGATGAGATTGCGCCAGATGACAGGCTGCTGCGTGATCAGGTGTCGGCCGATGATATCGCTAGTGTTGTTGCGCGGTGGACGGGAGTGCCGGTGGATCGGTTGATGGAGAGCGAAACCAGGAAGCTAACTAAGCTTGAAGACAGATTGCATGAGCGCGTGGTTGGCCAGGAGGCAGCCGTCAAGTCGGTGAGTGATGCGATTCGCCGTTCGCGAGCCGGCATAAGTGATCAGAGCCGCCCAATCGGCAGCTTTTTGTTCCTCGGCCCTACTGGCGTTGGCAAAACCGAGTTAGCTAGAAGCCTGGCTGACGTACTGTTTAATGACGAGCGTGCGATGCTGAGAGTTGATATGAGTGAATATATGGAGCAGCACGCAGTTTCGCGACTGATTGGCTCGCCTCCAGGCTATGTTGGCTATGAGCAGGGCGGACAACTAACCGAGGCCATTAGGCGGCGACCTTATAGCATTGTCTTGTTTGATGAAATTGAAAAGGCCCACCCTGACGTATTTAATATCTTGCTGCAGGTTCTTGATGATGGTCGGCTGACCGATGGGCGAGGTCGAACAGTTAATTTCAAAAACACCATCATTATCATGACCAGCAATATTGGTTCCGGTGAGGTGAATTTGCAGGACGAGTCGGAGTTGCACGATGTGTTGAGGCGACACTTCAAGCCAGAGTTCATCAATCGTATAGACGACATCATAGTTTTTCAGCCGATTGATAAGGCGGCAATGAAGCACATTGTTGCCGTACAGCTCGAGAGAACCGCCCGAGAGGTGGCACGAAATAAGTCCATCAGTCTTGAGTTTAGTGAGGCGGCTAAAGAGTTTCTCTCAACACATGGCTTTGATAAGGATTATGGCGCCCGGCCGCTACGCCGACTGATCCAGACGGCTGTCTTAAATCCTCTGGCAGCTAAAATTATTGCTGAAGATATTGGAGAGGGCGCGCTCGTCAAAGTGGACGAGTCTAAGGGCGAGCTGGTGATTAGCGTCAATTAGTCTTTTGAGTCAACCAGGATTTTCCGCTCATAAAATTCCGAGCGCTTCATCAGCTCTGCATTAAAGGCCTCGAGGCTGCCATACTGCTCGATTAGTGTTGGCTCTGGAGAAAATAAATTAACACCAAGTCCCAGCTGATCACCGTTAATTACTACACCCATGGCCGCGAGGGTTGTTGGATACATATCGAATGAAGAGTATAGTCTCTCGGTCCGGTTAATTGGTGAAATCGGTGAGTTGATAATTACGTTATAGAGAGTTCGGCGATAATCCGGCTGAGTTATTATTTCGTCGTAGTAGGAGGTTTGCATACCCAGGTGATCGCCGGTAATGACGATGGTGGTGTTATCGGCAAAGGGCTGGTCTTTGATCCACGATACAAAGTTTGCGACTTGAGATGAGGAGCAGGTGTGAACATTATCGTACTGCTTAGCCCGAGGAGTGGGGCAGGTTGGATCAAGGTAGCCATCTGTAAAGTGGGTATCGACTGTCAGCAGCTGGAAGTTAAACGGCTGTTCTTGGCTGCTAAGACGGCTAAGCTCCGTCTTAGCATTCTCGAATAATTTTTTGTCCTCATAACCCCACCAAACTTTGTAGTCTGACGGAATTAGACCATGCTCAATCGCGTAGTCGTAATCTAGTATTCGGTAGTCTCCGTGCTGTGAAAATAACTTATCGCGTCCACCAAAAGAGGCTGATGAACCGATCATGAAAGTTTGGTTGTAGCCCTCGCGCTGCAAAATTTCACCTAAGGTAAAGGCGCCTGGCAGGAACTGCTTGAACCGGCCAAGGCCATTGCCGTCTTCACCTAAAAGGTTTGGTTTTAGCGGTACGCCAGCAGATTGAGCGGTAATAGCTCCAACCGTCCAGGTGGTGCCGTAGGCTGGCAGCGCTCCGCCTAGTCGATCCTCTTGATGGCTAAAGGATATGTTATTTGGATCGAGAGCCAGCTGTTCAAGCTCGGGAATCAAAGAGACTTCAGACTGTCCGCCACTTTCGCGCGAGGCCACGGTGTTTTCCATTGACTCCAGGTAAATGTAGATGAGGTTGCGTTTTGTTTCGGGAAAAGTCAGCTCGGTCGACTTAGGGTCAACGTAGTGTTTTTCGAAGAAGTTGCTGGTTCGCATCAGTGACACCGCGTAATCAAGTACGCTGAAGCTATTTAGTAGTAGTATAAGTGATACCAAAAAGGCAGTTAGCGCGTAGGCGAGCTTGGCCTTAATCGGAATTTGCGAGGGATTAATGTTTTTGGTTTTTTTGTGGCCAAGAAAGGAGAGGTCGAGATTTATGTTGATCCGGTTTCGGTAAAAATCAATCACTGGCAGTAGTAGCAGGAAAAAGACAATACCAAAGAACAACAGGTTGTCCTGAACAGTCTCCATTATGTTGCTCGATTGTCCATCCATGCCGTTGAGGAAGTAGAAAATAATCTCATCGATCTTGGCGTCGCCAAAGTGTAGTTGTTTGTAGCGGCTAATCACATAGAAGATCGCAGCTAAGATCAGGAGGATGAATATGGCTATGTAGCCAAAAAGGGTTCGACGGGATTGACGCTGATTATCTTTTGGCATTTTTTCTAACTTCAATTGCCACCGTATTCTCAATTAGACTAACGACAAATGGCATTACAAAGGCAAAAATAGCTGAAATTACCAGATAAAGAATGAACGACTTGTCCTGGAAGTAAACTGTGTCGCGTCCTAAAATAAAGATAATCACTAAGTGGGTGCACAGGTTAATTAATAGCGCAAAAACGCCATATGAGGAAACCAGGTTTCGCGTCGTCAGCTTATTTCTGTGAAGGTGGTTATAAAAGCCAAGCGCCATCAAGGCGGGTGCTAATAGAGCTACTAGTTCTTGCATAGAGCAAGTATACATTAGCTGGCTGTCTATGGGCAAATGACCGACGGTTGTCGGCGTTATTTTATCAGTATTCTTTTTTTAATATGCTTGTGCTAATATGAGGTCACATGGTTTAAAAAGGGGTGGTAATGGATAGGCCAATACATATAACATCAGAAATAGGCAAGCTTAAATCGGTTTTATTGCATCGTCCGGGAGAAGAGCTCGAAAACCTAACCCCCGACTATCTGCAGGACTTACTATTTGATGACATCCCATTTTTAAAGAGGGCGCAGGAAGAGCACGATCAATTTGCGGAAGCTCTGCGAAGTCGCGGTGTTGAAGTGCTGTATCTAGATCAGCTGGTAACCGAAGCTTTAAGCACCGAGGAGCTTCGGGAGCAGTTTGTTGATGAGTTGATCACTGCTTCAAAGCAAGGTTCCCGGAGGGTGACTGATACACTAAAGACCTTTCTGCTAGACTTGCCAACCCACGCAATGGTCAGAAAAGCTATGTCCGGAGTGCGCAAGGATGAAATTACTTTGCCGCCCGAGCACTATCAGCAGCTTCATGACATGATTGAAAAAGATTACTATCCTTTCTATCTTGACCCAATGCCAAATCTGTATTTTACCCGCGACCCAGGTGCTGCAATTGGTGATGGCTTAACGATCAACAAAATGCGCTACCCGGCTAGGCGACGCGAATCCCTGTTCATGAAATATATCATTCAGTATCATCCGCAGTTTGCCGAGCGTGACATCCCGGTTTGGTACACTAGAGATCAAAAATTCTCGATTGAGGGTGGTGATGAACTTGTGCTATCTAAAGACACGGTAGCTATCGGTATTTCCCAGAGAACTACCGCTGAGGCAATTGAGGCAACGGCTATTGAGCTATTTAACAGGTCTGGCTTCAAGAGAGTGATTGCCATGGAGATACCGAAAATTCGCGCCTTTATGCATCTTGATACTGTATTCACGATGATTGACTACGACAAGTTTAGTATTCATCCGGCAATTAGAGAGCGGGATGGTAAGATTAATACCTACATACTGGAAAAAGTTGAGGGCCAACCCTATCCACGAATCACTCATGAGACTGACCTCGAGCATGTGCTACGCGTAGCGCTCGGCTTGCCGGCTGTGACTTTGATCGAGTGCGGTGGCGGGGATGCGATTGCTGCTGCGAGAGAGCAGTGGAATGATGGATCGAATACCTTGGCGATTGCTCCCGGGGTAGTGGTGACTTATGAGCGCAACTATGTGACCAATCAGCGAATGCGCGAGGCGGGAATTGAAGTTATTGAAGTGCCGGGTGCCGAGCTGGTTCGCGGTCGAGGCGGTCCGAGGTGCATGAGTATGCCGCTAGTTAGGGAGGATATCTAAATGGCTCAAAGTCTAAAGGGTCGATCGTTGCTGACACTTGGTGACCTTTCTGCTGCTGAGATTAGGTTGCTTTTGGATACAGCTCGTGAATATAAGCGGCTGAAGTATGCCGGCATAGCGCATCGAATTCATGAAGGAAAAAATATCGCCCTGCTATTTGAAAAGCCTTCCACACGAACGCGCTGTGCATTTACGGTAGCTGCTAATGATCTGGGTATCGCGCCTGAGTATCTGGGTAAGGACGATATTCAACTTGGTAAAAAAGAGACCACCGAAGATACCGCCAAGGTGCTGGGTCGAATGTTTGATGGCATTGAATTTCGTGGCTTTAAGCATGAAACTGCTGAGGAGCTAGCTCGTCACGCTGGCGTGCCTGTCTGGAATGGTCTAACGGATAAGTTTCACCCAACACAAATTTTAGCTGATTTTTTGACGATAGAAGAACATGTCGGCCGCCTTAAGGGCGTCAAATTTGTCTACGTCGGCGATGGCCGCAACAATATGGCAAACAGTCTGATGATCGGGTCGGCTATTATGGGACTGGACTTTCGCATCCTAGCCCCACGCGAACTCTTTCCGGAACAGGGCTTGGTTGACTGGGCGCACCAGCTAGCAGGCGGCCAGGCAAAAATTACCCTAACTGACAATTTTGAAGAAGCGCTCCGTGGCGCAGACGTCATATACACCGATGTCTGGGTATCCATGGGCGAGGAGGACCAGTTTGCTAATCGCATCAATCTCTTGCGACACTTCCAGGTTAATCGAGACATGCTAAGCCTTACCGGTAATCCTGAAGTTAAATTTATGCACTGCTTGCCAGCTTTTCACGACGCGCTAACCGCTACGGGTCGACAAGTCCAGGAGGAGTTTGGCTTGGATGCTATGGAGGTTTCGGACGAGGTATTTCGCTCAGACAACTCTGTGGTGTTCGACCAGGCTGAAAATCGTATGCATACCATCAAGGCGCTTATTGCCCTGACGTTGTAATAAAAGGAGTTAAGGAGGCTCCACAACAATGGTAGAAAAAGCTAAAACGAAAATGAGAAAATGGAAAATGCCGTCGGCATTCGCCATTATCTTTGGCATAACTGCAGTAATGGCACTATTGACATGGGTAGTTCCGTCTGGCCACTATGAACTAGCGACAAATGCAGATGGCGATGAGGTGCCAGTTGCCGGGACCTACCGGCAAACCGAAAAGGTTACCACTGAAACTGTTGATGGAGAAGAAGTTACAACCGATGTCCGTCAGGGACTATGGGAAGTCGCAAAGGCTCCGATTGAGGGTACGCTTCGCTCCGAAGGTGCAACGCAGGGTGCTATCGACGTGATGCTTTTTGTGCTGATCCTCGGTGGTTTCCTGGGTATAGTCATGAAGACGGGTGCGCTTGACGCTCTATTTGGTAGCATTATACGCAAGCTTAAAGGTCGCGAGATTTGGATTATTCCAATCTTGATGACCTTCTTTGCGCTTGGTGGAACCACCTATGGCATGCAGGAGGAGACTGTAGCTTTTTATGCTCTTGTTATCCCTCTGGTGCTTGCAGCAGGCTATAATGGCCTCACGGCGGCGATGGTTATCATTTTGGGTGCTGGTGTCGGAGTGCTAGGCTCAACAATCAACCCGTTCTCAACTGGTATTGCTTCTGGTTTTGCGAATGTATCAATCGGTGACGGAATTATTCCTCGCTTAGTAATTTTGGTACTTTGTCTAGTTGCTGCTATCTGGTTTACGATGCGTTACGCTTCTAAGGTTAAGGCCGGTAAGTTTAAGCAGGACTCTAAGCGGGATGAGAGAATTGCAAACACCAATGCGGCAGGCGTAAGGGCAGAGGTGCCAGAGTTTACAACTAAGCGTAAGTGGATAGCGGCACTGTTTGGGCTGACCTTCCTCATCATGGTGCTATCGGTCATACCTTGGGCTTACAAGTTCAATATTACGTTCTTTGAAGACCTTAATTCCTGGGTTCTCGGTCTTCCGGTAATCGGTGCGGCAATAGGTAAACTGATACCATTGGGTGACTGGTGGTTCAATGAACTGTCTGCGCTCTTCTTTATCTCTTCGCTAATCATTGGAACAATTCACTTCCATGGCCGTAATCGTTCAGATGATGAGGAAGATAACCTGTTTGGAACCTTTGTGGCTGGGGCGCGAGACTTGCTTGCCGTAGCGTTAATTATCGGTTTTGCTCGCGGTGTTTCGATCATTATGGCCGATGGTCAAATTATGGATACGATCATCCATGGAGGCGAGGAGCTGCTTAGCGGTGTTCACTCTGCCGTATTGCCAGCTTTGGCCTTTATTGTCTACCTACCTCTGTCATTCTTGATTCCATCAACCTCTGGATTAGCTACAGCTACCATGCCGATCTTGGCACCATTAGCAGACTTCGCTAATCTTGACCGGAGCTTGATTGTTACGGCATTTGCCACATCTGCCGGTGTGATCAATATGATAGCGCCAACCGTCGCATCAGTTATGGGTGGACTGGTATTGGCTAAGGTTTCCTATGGCCTTTGGCTACGCCGCACCTGGAAGATCATGCTAGTATTTTCGGCAATCAGCATAGCCGTAATGACAATATTTAGCCTGATATGATCGATCAGGCCAGGACTATAGTTGTAGCTTTGGGCGGTAACGCCCTGCAGAAAAAGGGCGAAGCTTCATCTTCGGCTCAGCAGCGAGTGGCGGACCAAACGGTTCGCCAGCTCCTGCCGTTAATTCAGGCGGGCCACCGTTTGGCTGTCGTTCATGGCAACGGCCCGCAGGTTGGTAACATCGTGCTACAACAAGAGGCGCTAAATACTCCCGAAGTGCCGACGATGCCGCTTGAGGATAGCGGAGCAATGAGCCAAGGTTTGATTGGTTTTTGGCTACAGCAAGCTTTCCATGACGCCTTTGAGGTTCAGGGTATCAACAAGGCGGCTGTGTCGATCATTACGCAGACAGTAGTTGATCGGGATGATCCAGCTTTTTCCAATCCAACCAAGCCAATTGGGCCATTTTACAGCCAAGAGGAGGCTGATCGAGTGGCGGCTGAGCGAGGCTATAATGTCAAGGAGGACGCGGGACGAGGCTGGCGAAGGGTCGTAGCGTCACCGCGACCACAGCGTATCGTTGAGGCCGAGACTATTCGACAGTTAGTGGAAAGTGGGACTCTGGTGGTTTCGACAGGTGGAGGTGGCATACCCGTATCTCAGGCTGATGACGGGACTCTATCGGGAGTTGAGGCGGTGATAGATAAAGATTTTGGTGCCGCTCTTTTGGCTGATTTGCTTGACGCAGACACGTTGATGATTTTAACGGCCGTTGATGCGGTTAAGATAAATTATGGTTTAGAAAACGAGCAGTCGCTTGGCTATGTGACGGCTGACGAACTGAGCCGTTATATTGATCAGGGCCATTTTGCCGCTGGCTCAATGCTTCCAAAGGTTGAGGCTGCTCGAGAATTTGTTGGCAAGTCACCGGGACGTCGAGCCATCATAACCTCGCTAGACAGCGCTTTGGAGGCCCTGGAGGGTCGCGCTGGCACGACGATAACTTACTGATATTGGTTGATTGACTAGCGCTAGTACAATACAATAAGCACAAATGGTGGAATACTATCAGCGTCGGTCCGCTAAAGAACCGCTTGAACAGGTGAGCCGTCCGTATCTTTCGAGCGGGCTTTGGATCCATGTGCCCGATAAGAAGGTTGATTTAGGACAGTTGGCTGAGGAGTATCAGCTCGACGCCAATATTGTTCGGGACGTTTATGATAAGCACGAGTTGCCGCGCAACGAGTTTAAGGAGTCGACAAAGTACGTTTTTGTTCGGGTGCCATCGTCGGCTAGCGACGGGGAAGCGACTGCGCCACTTTTGGCGATTGTTAAAGCAAATCAATTCTTCACAATTGCCCCTCATTCTGATTTTTCGCCAAAAGATATCAGTGTCTTTTTGACCGGCCGTGCTGATCGACCGGCCGCGTTGCTGATAACGGTTCTCGCTAGTGTCGTGACGCAGTACGAAAAACGGGTAAATGCCCTAGAGGAAAAAATTGCACTTGCCCGTAAGCGATTGAGGCGGCATGAGGTGACGAACGCTGATTTTATTGAGTTTGTGACAATTGACGATCGACTAAATGAATACAGAAGTAGCCTAGAGGGGGTCTCGGGCGTGTTCAGGCAGCTCCAAGACAATCGACATAGTCTATTTACAGCTCGTGACCTAGAAGCCCTAGAGGATATATTTTTACATATTCAGCAGCTGCTTGCATCAATCTCTGCTAGCGGTCAGACTATTGATAGTATTCAGAATGCTTACTCAACCATCGCCAATAATACGCTGAACCAGAGAATGAAGGTTTTAACGGCGATAACCATCCTGCTCGCCATCCCTAATGTTCTCTACGGTATGTATGGCATGAATATAAAGTTGCCTTTTCAGGAGGAGATCTGGGCTTATTCGGCCATTGCCGGATTATCGCTGTTGTTAATTCTACTGGTGTTTATCATTGCAAGACGCTACCGCTTGTTCTAATATGGATACATCAGTCAGTGCAATTTAAATTGCACAAAGTCTTGACGTCCGTGCTTAGGCTTGGTACTATAGTTGATGTGCCTCGCGCCAAATGAGAACAAAAATGCAAATTTTAAAGGTCGAATGCGTGAGGCTGCATATAAGTACGAGGAGTACAACACACATGCCAATAGCAATCAACTTTGTGTCATCACGACGCAAAAAGATCGCAGTGGATGTGGTGCCTGCCGAATGGCAAACATACATAGCACACTAGTATGTAATGGGTTTTCAAAAATTTAGAAAATCCAATCACATAAAAAGCACCTCAGGGCACCGAGGTGCTTTTCTTATTGTCTAAAAGTCTTACTCTTCGGTTGCTGGTGTGACTTCTACTCCAGCCTCCTTGAGCGCTGCCTCAATTGCTTTGTCGAGGGCATCAATTCCCCTTGGTTCGCCGCTCTCCTGGGCATTAGCTGGGTTTAGTTCGATAAACTTACCATTTAGCAGGAATGTTGGTGTCCCGGTTACTTCGTTCATTCTTGCCAGTGCGACGTCGAAATTAATTTTTTGAGTTATACGTGGGTCGGCTAGGTCGGTTTTGAACTTCTCTTCGTCCATTGCCAGCTGTCTGGCATAAGTAGCAAATAGCTCAGTTCTTTCTGTAGGCTGAGCAACGCTCCACTCCTGCTGGTTCTCAAATAGCAGTTCGTACATCTGCCAAAATTTATCCTGCATGCCAGCCGCTTCAGCTGCTGCTGCAGCCCCTCGAGCATTTGGGTGTATCTGGGTGAGTGGGAAGTGTCGGTAGGCAAAGGCTACCTTGCCGTCATACTTATCCACTAGGTTTTTCACTGGTGCTGCATATGTCTTACAGCCTTGACACTGAAAGTCGCCGTATTCAATAAGTACAACCTTAGAGTCCTTGTCGCCATAGACGTGATCAGATATATTTCCGTTGCGGTCCTCAGCCGCCAGAAGCTTGGCTGATCCATCTCGGCCAATATCACTAACATCGAGCCGATTGCCCACTGACATATATATCATTCCTGCGATAACTGCAAGCGTTATTGCAGAAAAAATTATCCAACGTTTTGTATCCATATCCCTCCTTTAATGCTACTAGTATATCTTAAAATACAGTACAATGAAACCATGCTGGTTCTATGTCTAGTGATTGCCATTTGTTTAATTATCGTTGCCGCCACTCGTCCCGTGTCGCTTGAGCTGAGTCTTCAGGAGGTGAAGAGACGAGCAGATTCTGGGCTACTCGGCACCCTTGATGTTGAGAGGGCGCATGCCCGAGAGTCGATACTGGTACTCAAGAGGCTTGCTGTGTCTGTGCTGATGGTGTTGTTTGTGCCAGCTGCGCTAGTTGCGTTTGGCTGGGTTGCTGGAATTTTGCTGAGCCTGGCTTTGGCGCTGATTTATCCAGTTTCAGCTAAATTTCGACCCCTCCAAAAGATGGCAGACAAACTATACGGGTATTACGAGAAGTACCTGTTGGCGCTAAGTGGCCGTGCTCCTTGGTTTTTTAGGCTCTTTCTGGCACCGAGTGATTTAGCCTCTTCGGACGATGACTTGAGATTTAATTCAAAGCCGGAGCTTCTTGCAGCTATCAAAAATTCCCAAGGTATACTATCAAAATTTGAAAATAAGCTAATTACCAGCGCTCTTGATTTCGAGAGTCGGCTGGTTAGCGATATCATGACGCCCAGGACAATGATTGACTCGATAGAGCATAGTGAGCTGCTCGGTCCAATAACGCTTAGTGAACTTCACAACACTGGTCACAGCCGGTTTCCGGTAATCGAAAAGGATATCGATCATGTCGTGGGTGTACTCTATGTGAGGGACCTGCTAACTATTGACGGCAGCAAGAATTCTCCAAAAGTGTCGCAGGTCATGGATAAGAACGTTTGCTTTATCCGCGAGGACCAGGCGCTTGTCGATGCGCTGGCGGCCTTCCTAAAGACTCAGAAACTTTTATTTATAGTTATAAATGAATTTAAGGAAACGGTCGGCTTGCTTAGCCTCGAAGACGTGCTCGAAGCCATGATAGGCAACGAGATAAATGACGAGTTTGAGCAGCACACTAGCCTTCGCGCGGTAGCTGAGCGAAACCCCAGAAAAAACAATTCCCCACAGGAAGCCAAGTACGTATAATTTTGGGGTAATTGATTTGAGGCGGGATTGGTCTGCCATATCGGCTTACGTTATCTACAATAGAACTTATGTTTAATCGCTATCGAGGCTTCACTATTGTCGAGCTGTTGATTGTTATAGTTGTCATCGGTATCTTGGCCGCCATAAGCATAGTCGCATATAACGTAGTGTCGAATCGGGCGAATGACTCGACGATTCGAAGCGATCTGTCTAACATACCCAAGCAACTCGAGCTCACTAGGGCAGAATTGGGTCGCTACCCAGAGACACTTAGTGAGATGCCAGATTTTCGCGTGTCTAAGGCTTCTTACCACCAGAGCCTGAACAATGTCTATTACTGCTTAGATAAAGCAAATCAGATTTATGCTTTTGGTGCACGATCAAAGTCAACAAAGGGCTTTATTCAGACCAGTCGAGGCCTGATCGAGGACGTGGCAATTAGCGGCTCCGCTACTTGTACGGCCATTGATAAAGTCTGGACCAGTGATGCAACCACGTTCGTAGTTCAGGGTTACTATTCCGGCTCCTATCCTGCCACTGGCGGCTGGAATCCGAATTGGAAATGGACACAGTAGGCGTCTGAGCTGCACCTGTTCTCAAAACAGGGGAAATCTGGTAAAATAGCCCAAGATGACAGAAAGAATTCTTAGTGAAAATGTGAGCAACCTGGTCGAACAGACCGTGGTTGTTTCTGGCTGGGTCCATGCCCGACGTGACCATGGCGGCCTAATATTTATTGACCTACGAGACCATACTGGCCTGGTTCAGCTGGTAATAAATCCTGAAAGCCAGCAGGCCTTTAGTGTGGCGGAGGAGCTCCGTGACGAGTTTGTGGTTAAGGCTACCGGACTAGTCAGTCGACGTGGTGAGGGGTTAGCCAATCCAAACATTGCTTCAGGCGACGTCGAGGTGGTTGTTGAGAGCCTGGAGATACTGAATCGTGCCGAGACTTTACCGATCCAGCCGTTTAGTGAGCATCAGGCAAACGAAGAGTTGAGATTAAAGTATCGCTACCTCGACCTCCGTCGACCAAAAATGCAGAACATGCTAAAGAAACGCGCCGAGATGTTTAGTATTATTCGCCAGTTTATGGAATCAGCTGATTTCACGGAAGTCACGACACCGATATTGGCAAGCTCCAGTCCCGAGGGTGCTCGTGACTTTTTGATACCGTCAAGGCTTCACGAGGGCAAGTTTTATGCCTTGCCGCAAGCGCCTCAGCAGTTTAAACAGCTCCTGATGGTTGGCGGACTAAATCGCTATTACCAGATGGCGGCATGTTTTCGCGACGAGGACCCGCGAGCTGACCGCTTGTACGGTGAGTTCTACCAGATGGATGCAGAGATGAGCTTTGTTGACAGTGGAGAGACGGTCAGGCGGCTGTTTGACCCGTTGATTATCAAGCTGTCGACTGAGTTTGCTGGCAAAAAGCTGATATCACTAGATATTCCACGCATACCTTATCTTGAGGCGATGGAGCGCTACGGCTCAGACAAGCCAGACCTTAGATTTGGCATGGAGCTAATCGATCTAACTGATGTGTTTTCTACAACAGAGTTCGCCGTGTTCAAAAATGCCGAAGCGATCAAAGCTATCTTGGTAAAGGGCGGCACCTCGCTAAGTCGAAAACAAATCGATAGGTTTACTGATATCGCCAAGAGCGAGGGTGCTGGCGGTCTGGCCTATGTCTCTTACGAAGCAGGTGAGGCAAAATCACCAATAGCCAAGTTTTTGTCCGACGATGAGCTTGCCGGTATTCGCCAAAAGATGGGCGCCGAGGACGGAGACACGATCTTCTTCGGAGCAGACAAGCGTCCAGTTGTAAATAAGGTTCTTGGCCGACTGCGTAGCGAGTTCGCTGATCACTTTGAGCTAAAGGATCCAAGCGTAATAGCGCTTGCTTGGATAGTTGATTTTCCATTCTATGAGTGGAATGACTCAGCCAAGAAGGTTGATTTTGGGCACAACCCATTCTCCATGCCAAAGGGTGGACTTGAGTCTCTAGATGTCTCGAACGATCAAGAAAAGCTGGCGATCGTAGCCGATCAATATGACATGGTGATGAACGGTTACGAGATTTGTTCTGGTGGTGTTCGAAACCACAATCCTGACGTGCTTTATCGAGTCTTTGAGCTGTTGGGTTACGATAAGTCATACGTAGAGGCCAAATTTGGCGCGATGCTTAGTGCCTTCAAATACGGCGCACCGCCTCATGCTGGCTTGGCTTACGGAGTTGATCGAATGTTTATGGAGTTGATGAACGAGTCAAATATTCGTGAAGTTATTGCTTTTCCAAAGAACGGCTCGGGGGTTGATGTTATGATGAACTCTCCTAGTGCTATTGACCCAACCCAGCTCAAAGAGCTGGGTCTATAGCGATTTTGCTTGACTAAGATCTATAGCAACTGTTACGATTGACCAATCCTAACCAGGGGGGTGCTAGATGAGTGTAGGAAATGGTGATTTAGCCTGGCGACATTTGAAGTTAAGTAGGCCAAATAGATTCAGCTACGACAGACTTACTAGTCTTTTTTTGGTGGGTGATGAGAGAATCTCTCTAACCGAGATGACTGAAAGGGTTGAGGATCCGGTTAGTCTTGCGCGCCCCGGAGAGGTCACCACTTTATCGGATAAGGATGTGGCTAACGTACTGAACTACCCAATGGTCAAAACCGCTTTCAGGCTGCTTATGCTGCCTCCCCTCTATAACTACTTGGGTGAGGTAAGGCGAAATAAAGAAACTGTCAGTGAGTTGTGCGACAGTGTCGTGGGCGTAGGCGTAGAGGTTAGTGGTCAAATTGGCATCCTTCCACTTAGTAAGGAGAGTTGCAGTCTTCATTTCGTAGGAGTTGACCACCCACACCTTATGGCTGCGGCAGGGCTTGGTGTTAACATGGGCGTTGACCAGTTTCCCAATAGCGCGCTGGGCCCTGACCACTTCGATAAAAAGGTGGCTGTTTTTGATAAGTGGAATGTCGATAGCCCTTACCAAGAGGTAGTGCTGATGGCAATGCTGGGTCATGTTGCGCGGCTTGCCGAGCTTTGGTCTGAGCAGTAAGTCCATTGGGTCTAGAGTTTTTTTTCTAGTTCGGCGAAGTCTTTGCGTAGGCTGGAGGTGTCGGATATAAGATCTTTGGTAGTGCGTAGATCTCGGTGAAACAGCAAATCCTTAACGTTCAATAGGGCAAACATCGGCCAACCGATGCCACGCGTCTCAAGCAGGCGCTGAATCTTGTCGGTGAAGCCGTTTAAGAGTCTTCTTTGTTCACCCGACAGCTGGTGTGGGTATAGCTTTTTGGTTAAAAATCGACCAACTGCTAGTACGATTACAGTAGCTAGTAGCAGTGGCACATAGCCAATTAGCAGCAGCCACCACCAGCTACTCACAAAATAAGCTAGGGCCCAGATGATGGCAAAAAGTAGCCCCAAAATAATACCCACAATTACTACTGCGAGGTTTAGAGCTCGCCTTGCAACTGTGGCGCTAACGGCCCGTACGACGTTAATCTTAGGCTTCATTTCATGTACTCCTTATAGGTGTTCTTCGCCTTATTAATCTTTGGTGAAATGACAACCGCGCAGTATGGATTGGCTGGGTTGTTATCAAAATAATTGTGATGCTCTGGTTCGGCTTCGTAAAACTTATCTAGATACTCAAGTCTTGTGACGATTGGCTTGTCCCAGTGAGCCTGAGCTCGTGATATGGCCGACTCAAACTCTCGTTTTTGCTCTTCGTTATCATAAAATAGGGCACTACGATACTGCGGGCCAATGTCCGCGCCTTGTCGGTTTAGGCTGGTTGGGTCATGGATCGTGAAAAAGATATCAAGAAGAACCTCGCGCGGCAGTAGTTCATCGTCAAATTCAACTTTTACTACTTCAGCGTGCTTAGTCGTGCCGCTTGAGACTGAGCTGTACGTAGCGGTTCCGGCCGATCCTCCAGAGTACCCCGGTGTGACGGACAAAACTCCTTTAACGCGCAAAAATACTGCCTCGAGGCACCAAAAGCATCCTCCTGCGAGCACGTATCTTGACTTGGCCATGTGCACCTCCTATCTTTTAGGTTGGTTGCGGCGCTGTTCAACAAAGACGCTAACTAGCCAAATGATAACAGCAATCGCCGCAACATATAGCAGTCCATTTATCATCCAAGCAGCGATGCGAAAGATTAGGCCGAGTAGCCAAACGCCAATTATGACAAAAGCAATAGTTAGAAGTAGGCGTGATAGTTTCATATAATAATTATACTACACGCGCCCTAAGTTGAGCTTGATGCGTCCCTGCAAATTACCAGTTATAGGGCTCCTTACAAGGGCGGTCGGTGCGCTAATTGACAAATAATCACACTTATGCTACAATGATAATTAGTTGAATCAACAACACAAAAATCAACCATACAAAAACATTAAAAATTGAAGCCGTCTAGAAAAAGCGGTATAATATAAGAGCAAAGTTGCACCTAAATAAGAAAGGAGCAAGTTATGCAGGACACACAGGTGATAATCGTTCTCCTGTCAATCATCGTCGGGTTGCTCTCGTTAGTCATCCTAGCGTTACTAGGAGTACTCATAGCACTCCTAACCAAACTTCGCCAGGTGGCAAAACGAGTCGACACTGTGACGACGAACCTTGCCAAGGCAACAGAATGGTTGTCGCCCTCCAAAGTATTTGGAGAAATAGCAAGTCTATTTGGTAAAAGTAAGTAAGGAGGAATTCGATGAGAAAACTATTTGCAGTATTAGGCGCAGTAGCCGCAGGTTTCGCCGCCGGCATTCTAACCGCTCCCAAGAGTGGTAGGGAAACTCGCGAGGATCTTAGGCGAAAAGCAGATGAATATCGAGACGAGGCAGGTCGGCGAACCGATCAAGCTAAGGCCGTTGCCAGGGATAGCTTTGAGTCTATCAAGCAGGGTGCTAGAAAGATCGGCGATACGGCTTCTGAAACCGCTCGCGAAGTGAAAGACAAGGCAGAGAAGCGAACTACTAAGTAGATCTCACTGCCAAAATATAAAAATAATCCCTCTATTGTTGAGGGATTATTTTGTTGAGTCGACCGGTAAGATTGACGCTACGGAGGGTTCGAGGGATAATAGATAGGATGACTAGGTTTGTAAAATTACTTATTGGTGTAGCGAGCGTGTTTAGCCTCGTTTTTGTGCCACCAGTTCATGCCCAAGAGATGATTTTGCAGCCGTCAGGACCAACTGAGGTAGATCGACTTCAGGCGCAGTGTGATACGATTATTGCGACACTGAGGCGACTACACACTAATGATGCACTTTTGCGAGTTAATATCGGTCAGAGTTATAATGCTATCTCCGCGAGACTCATGGCCCGACTGAATAGCCGCCTGGCTCTAAATCGCATCGATAGCTCGAAATTTGTCGAGATAGCCAATCGGTTTGATGAAGAGCGAGATAGGTTTAGTAGTGCCTATAGCGAGTATGAGACTGCCTTGTCGTCGCTCGTTCGGATTGACTGCAAGACTAGAGCGACGGAATTTTATGCTGCCTTACTCGAATCGCGTGACGCTAGAACAAAGCTCTCGAACTCTGTCAAAACGATGAATGACAACATTCGTGAGTACCGGGTGGCAGTAGAGGTCTTGCAGCAGGAGCTTAAATTGGAGACCCATACAGATGCATCTTAAGCAGTGGATTATGCGTTATCGATTGCCAGCTTTTTTGATAGGGGTAATTGTTTTGGCGATAGTTTTAGTCTTGATATCAATGAACGTCTACTATCGGTCGGGTGCCTATCAGCTGGACTTGAGTCGACCCGAGTACAAGTCGGTCAGATCGCAAATAGATACCGACAAAAAGACTCGGCATAACTTTGAAGCTCAAGGGCCAATCAATAGTCAAGTTCTTGAGGATTTTTTGAGAATGTACGACGAGGAGGCGCGTCGAGTAATCGAAGCGGACGCTTACTCTGCTGACGTTCTGAGCAACGAGCAGCTGGGCATATAGCTTACTTGCTCGAAGATGGCGTGGGCAAGGTAATTATCGGGATGTTTTTTGCCTCAAACTCCCGGACTAGACGACTGCGCATCTCAGAGGTAACCGCCCATTGGTCGGACGGCATGGTCTTTCCGGAGACTGTTAGCTCAATTACTTTTTCAGTTATTTCACCCACTGCGATATATCTAGGCGCTTCAATAATTTTCTTTTTCCACTTCTCCTCATTAGCTAGCTTTTCGCCAACACTGTCAATCACTTTGATGACCTGATCGGTGTCAACCTCCGGGCTGATCTCAACAGTGAACCGAGCAATGCTATAACCCATGGTTTTATTGACTACCCGCTGAATCGTGCCGTTCGGAATATAGTGCACGTTGCCATCGAGGTCTCGAATAATTGTTGAACGCATGCCGATACGCTCAACCGTACCCGCGGCGCCCATTATGTCAACTACGTCGCCGACCCTGTATTGGTTTTCAGCGATGATGAATACCCCAGACAAAAAGTCTTTAACCAGTGACTGCGAGCCAAATCCGATGGCGATACCGATAATGCCCGCACTGGCGAAAATCGGTGATAGATCGATACCAAATAGCTTGCTGGCAATCATCGCCGCTACATAGGCGATAATGACGATTCGCCAAAAGCTTTTCATCAGCTCTATTAGGGTTGTTTCACGCTTTTCGATGTCTTTACGGTGCCAGGCTCGGTGCTTGGCGGTACCTCTTATTAAGTGCCTAATTCCGCGCGCTATCAATAGCTTACCGATATAGTAAAGCACCAGCGAGCCTACCAATATGCTCAGTAAGCTGATCGCTTGATCGCTAACTAGCCATCCGAGGTGGTTTTTGCCTAGCCACTCGTCAGCCGATGTGGCATTTAGTGCCTGTTCAATGAGCCCATCCATTTTCTAAAGTATACCACGAACCGTGGCGGGCGGTCATGGATTGATATATCATAGGATCTATGAGCCAACTAAATCCTGATGATTTTATAATTACTAGAAAGCGTAAGAAGTATCGTTTTGCGCTGTTTGCCAATTCTTCTTTGTGCTATGAGTTTGATGAGTGGGACAAATCTTGGCCAGCTGATGTTATCGAAGTTGGAGCGGGTACTGGACAGTTCTTGGTCGAGCTGGCATCGAGGCACTCTGACAGGCGATACGTGGCGATTGACGTCAAGGGCGATCGCTTGCAGAAAGGTGCGCGTGAAGCCGAGGCGCGAGGCATTAAGAATGTGCTGTTTGTTCGTGCCCGCGCTGATCAGTTGGCGGAACTATTTCAAGCCAATAGCCTAAGTCAGATATGGCTGACTTTTTCCGATCCATTTCCCAAGAAGCGCTCAAGTGGCCGTCGCCTGACGCATCCAGGGTTTCTGGATACTTATCGAAGCCTGTTAAGGGCCGGCGGAAGGCTGAGTATCAAACACGACAATCTAGATTTTTTTCATTGGACACTTGAGCAGCTTGTGGCTGAAGGTTGGCAAATTGACGAGCTGAGCTTTGATTTGCATGAAAGTCAGGTCGATGAAGACTATAAGGTTCTTACTCCGTATGAGTATCGTTGGTTGGGTGAGGGCTCAAAGATTAACTTTGTTGACTGTCGAGCTCCGCAGAGTAGTTAGCTGGCTATTGTAGCGATTCAATTTAGTCAAAAGAGCTATGTTTTCTTTAGTTTGTTGATCTAGCTTGTGCATCGACTGAGTTACATTTGTACCTGTTAAACTTCAGCTAATTCTTGTGTAGGTGATTAATAAAATATATAATTTGACTCAAATATGATCATACTATCGGAAATTGAGCATCCCATCCAAAAGTCTATACTGGATACTCTATTGCATACTAAGTACGCCCGCTTCAGCCAAATGAAGCCTAGTGGTGTCGAAACAAATCTCTGCACCTATCATCTAAAGCTTCTCCAAAAGCGAGGCTTTGTCGCAAAAACCAACCAAGGCTATACGCTTGATAAAAACGGCTTAATTTATGCTGATCGACTAGCTTTAGGTAGTCAAAAAAGTCATCAGCCGAGGGTCGTTACCATGCATGTGGTGCAAAATTCTGATGGTGATTTACTACTGTATCGCAGAAGTCGGCAGCCTTTCGCTGAGCAAATGGCTCTAGTTGGTGGCACGGTTCATCTTGAAGACCAGTCGATCTTACGGGCAGCAAAGCGAGAGGCCGACGAAAAGCTTGGCTTGAAAAATCATGAGATGGTGCATGCCGGTGACTGCTATGTCCGAACACTTGATGGCGGTGAGGTAGCGATGAGCGTATTGGCTCATGTGTTTTACTACACCACCGACGATGTTTGTGTAGATGACCGATTGGAATGGGTACGCCCACACAAGCTAGCTAGCTATAATTTAGCGCCAGCAGTTGAGCAGATTGTTGCACGGACTTTTTTCCGAGATCCATATTTCTTTGAAGAGTATAGCGTCGAGTTGGGTGAATTATACTAAGTTTCAATCTGCGATCGCATCCAGTTATCAATCGAGCCAGCACCCATACCGAGAACTAGGTGGCCTGACTGACGGTGGCGCTCTATATTCTGCCAGAGTTCATTGTCCATCTCGGCAAGGCTGACCGTTTCCTGACTTAGTTTGCGGGTGAGCTGTTGAGGCGAGAGAACTTCTAGTTCCGGATCTTCGCGACTTAAGTATGTCGGCAGCCAGTAGATCTGACTGGCGTCTGCAAATAGCTCATTGGTATAGAGATCGGCAATCTCGTGTTGACGGATATTTTGGTGTGGCTGATAAACCAATACAACGCTATCGGATATCTCGCGCGCCATCTGCAAAGTTGCTGCTATTTCAACAGGGTGATGGCCATAGTCGCTATAGAGATTATGGCCAAGCTTCTCAAATCGCCGGTTGGTGCCAGGGAAGGAGTTGATGGCCTCGGCTATTCCGGTGGTGGGATGATCGTTCTCGTTGAGGATTTTCTCCATAGCTTTTTGAACCAAAAAGGCGTTTTGCCGATTGTGCTGACCGGCCAGCTTGATGTGTGACAGCTCCATCAGCTCATCGTAAGATTCGTAAGTCGCCTCGATATCTGGCTGTTTGAGATAGCGCAAATCTTTGCTCCAAATCAGCGACTCATCTGACTGACTCAAAAACTCGATAAAGGCACTTGTATAGTCATCCCGAGTCGGATAGGTGTCAAAGTGATCATGATCAATTGAAGTGATTAGGCTGAGGTGAGGCTCGAAATGTAAAAAGTTTCTATCAAATTCATCGCACTCGTAAATAAAGTACTTGCTTCCTGGCACGTACTGGCCGCTAGGTCCAAAGTTTAGGGTGGTGCCTATAGAGTAGCTGGTGGCTAATCCCAGTCGTTGCATCACCCAAACTAGCATGCCGGTAGTGGTCGTCTTGCCGTGAGTTCCCGATACGGCAATTAGTTTGAGTTGCTTTTCTTTGATGATCTGCGCAATCAGCTCGTCTCGTTTAGCAGTTCTAATTCCCAGATCCTTAGCAAGCAGTAGCTCGGGGTGGTGCGGGGGCAGGGCGGAGGTGTAGACGAACCAGTCAATTTCGCTTGCCTGGTGCTCTCTTCGTAGCGATTCGCCGTCCTGCGAGAGGTGGACGTTGATGCCTCGCTGCTGGAGTTCTTTGGTGACTAGGCTCTCGGCTGCATCGGAGCCGGTGACATCATAACCGGCATCGTGGGCAATTTCTGCCAGCGGTCCAATGCCGACACCACCAATACCGGAAAAATATATTCTCATAAGCTCATTATACACAACCAGAGCTGGGCCCTGCTAACATATACTTGCAAAATTATAAAGATTATGCTATACTGAAAGTATAAGTTGATAAAAACAAAAATGTTCAAAAAGATTTTTCATACCATCCTTCTAAAGCGAAACTTCTGGCGATATGCCAGTTTTTCTGAGATAGCTGATTTATACACCACTCGAATCATGCGAACCATCGCGATCAACGTCGGTGCCGCTTTTATGTCGGTATATATGCTAAAAAATGGCTACTCGGTGGTGCAGGTGGCCTTGTTTTGGGCGGCTTACTTTGGCTTTAAGGTGATTTTGACCCTGCCAATAGCTCAATATATAGCCAGCAAGGGTGCTAAGCGAGCGATTATTATCTCAAACTTTCTCTATATACCATCGATGATCGCCTTTATTTTCTTGCCGGAATTTGGCAACTGGGCCCTGCTGGTTACGGGCGCATTTCAGTCCATCTCGGCTGCCATGTACGACATCGCTCACAACGTTAACTTTTCTCGGGTAAAGAGCGTTGATGCGGCTGGCAGCCAGGTTGCCAAGATGAACATCTTTGAGCAGGTCGCCAAAGCCGTCAGCCCGCTAATTGGTGGTTTGCTCGCTATGTTCTTTGATCCGCGGGCAGCTATAGCTGTCTCGGCTATGTTCTTCTTGTTCGCCGCTCTTCCGCTGATGCGGACTCCCGACACTCGCTCGAAGGGCTTTAGTCTAGCGCCAAAAGGCTTTCCTTGGCGCATGACCGCTCGAAGCCTGCTCGTTCAGATGCCGATCGGTTTTGACGTATTTGCTTCCGGTACTGCCTGGTCAATATTTCTAACAACGGTAATTTTTGCTGCTAGCGACAATCAGGTGTATGCAGAGCTTGGCGCTCTGACGGCTATAGTCTTTTTGGTCTCAATTGCCGCAACCCGGGTATACGGCAAGCTTATCGATAAGTCTTCGGGTGGCAGCTTGTTGTTTTGGGCGGCCGCTGGCAACGTGATCGTTCACGTGCTACGCATCTTGGTTCGAAATCCCATCATGGTGCTTGGTACCAACACCGCTAAAGAGGTGATGACGGCCGGCTACTCAATGGCTTATATGCGAGGCATGTTCGACGTCGCTGATCGGTCCGGCTATCGGGTGCTCTACGTCGGTTTGGTCATCCTGGCGTCAAATGTCGGATCGGCAGCTGCTGCTCTGCTTCTGGCAGGAGTGATCGCTCTATTTAACTCCGTCAATGGCTTTATGGCCTTCTATATACTGACGGCGGCCGTGTCTTCGCTGATTATGCTAGCGCGTTTTCGAGTATACAGCCGAGCCTAGCCGTGGTATAATCGCCTCATAGAAAAGGGGTGGTTTTGGCTAATAAGCGAGATCTTCGTCAGACCGTAAAGCGGATTGAAAGAGTAAAGACCTGGCAGCTGGTTATTTTGCTGATCATGGCTGGTTTTGTCGCGGCAACTTTCCTGAGACTAAATAATATAGGCATGATTGAGCGTCGGGATGCGGTCATCGCGGCTGACAAGGCTGGTGATAGGGCGCAGCTTGAACGCCGGCTGTACGACCTGCAGCGCTATGTCGCTGCACACATGAACACCGACCCGGGACGAATTGCTCTAGATAATACTTATCAGCGTGACAACGAGAGACTGAAGCAGCAGTTCCTGGAGCAGTCAGAGTCAAACCCCAATGGTAACGTCTATAAGTTGGCTGCAGAAGTTTGTGATCCAATTGGCCGGGCACAAGGCTGGCGATGGCCGGATCCCCGGTATACTGCCTGTATAAATACCGAACTCGAGAAGTATCCGGCTGGTGATCAGTTAAAGCACCAGTTTAGCCCTCTGCCGACCGAGCCGTACTATCACACTTTTGCTTCGCCGACTTGGTCGCCGGATTTTGCTGGCTGGTCGCTGGTGGTCTGTGGCGTGATCGTGGTGATGATCTGTTTGCGGTTGCTGACGCTGCTGATCTTAAACCTCATCATAAAGCATCGGTACCGAAGAGCTTAAAAAGGCTTGACAGGGGCCGACAGGGGCGCTACTCTATAGGTGTATAGCAGTAATAGGAGGTATAAACCAAATGGCTTACAAACACACTAACTCTAAAGGTGTTACATACTACTTGCACAAAACTGATGTCACCCTACGCGGCGGCAAGCAGCAGACAATTTACTTCTTTACCAAGGTAGAGAAGAACGACAAGGGTGTTCCAACAGACCTACCAGAAGGCCGAGTTGTTACTGAGAACCCACGCAACGGATTCTTGACAGTTAAAAAGAAATAGTCGTTTAAGCGACAACGGAGCAGCCCGTATTTATGCGGGCTGCTTCTTTTTTGCCACTTATTCCGCCGATAGATGACTTAAAGGTGGTAGCAGCAAGGGGTAATACCTTGTTTGACTTTGGGTCATGGCTAGCGGTTATTGGCGTATGGGTGGTGGCAATCTACACTGTCATCGTCAAAGTTTTCCGCTCAAAGTAGTGTTGTCAATAAAACTGCTTGTAACATAAGCATCGTTAGTGGTACAGTTATATCAAACAAACAGGTGCCAAAACCCCCTCTCCGAGCTTGAGGGGGTTTTAATTTGAAATAGGTATTGCATTTTTTAACTTTTTGTGTTATAAGTAAAGCATGGAAAACCGTCGTAACTTTTCAGACGAGTCTTATGACCGAGCAGAGGCTAGGGCAGATCAAGGGGTGGGTAACATTGCTGAGTCTTTATATCGCGAGGGTGCTTCAGATGATCTGCCCTTGCGGCGTCAAGACAGAAAACCTAATCCAAGCCGCAAGAGGCCGTTGGGTCGTGCATACCGAGAGCCGAGTGACAGTGACCTAGATCCAAACTGGAGTGCACCAGTGGAGCGACCAACGGACGAACAGCTCAGAATTAATCTACTTGGCCTAAGTGCGGCCAGGGCAGCTCTGCGACTCCACAATGAAGCCAGGGTAAGGCAGGAGGGCGAATCTCAAAGCGATCGTAGCCGACGCATAGCGATTGAGCGAGCACGAGATGAGCGACGAGCTGAACGGCTACGCAGGGGATATTGACCTTATCTGATAGTGCTATAATTACGATAAACTATGGAAAACAAAAATAAAGGCCTTCGCGGCGAACAATTAGCCCAACTATATTTCAAGGCAAAGACGTCAGATGAACGCCGAGAAGACGAAAGGCGGCTAGAGGAAATTCAGTTAGCGCGTCGACCGAGACGGGCGCATCTGCGGACCGCCTTTTTTGGTAGTCTAATCCTTTTTTTGGTAGGATTGCTATTCTCAAATATCAGCTCTCTCTGGTCATCGGGCAATCTGACGACTATTTCATTTACGTTTTTGGTTTGGCTAGCTCTCGGTTATGGGATGATATCGTGGTTTAATTTTGTACGCAATGTCTACTATGCCTACGAGCAGTCCTCCACGGTCTTTTTGTTTGTTTACTTTGGCCTATCGATGATACTGCTTGCTGCCTGGGTGAATGGCTGGTTGAGCAGCTACCCGGCTGTGTTGGTCGCAGGATCGGTGACTCTGACGCATTTTCTAGCCGGCTACATCTTGTCGAGGATCCTGTTGAGCACTAGGTAGTGACCAAGAAAATACCCCCATCTTTCGATGAGGGTGTTTTCTTGGTTGCGGGGGTAGGATTTGAACCTACGACCTTTTGGTTATGAGCCAAACGAGCTACCGGACTGCTCTACCCCGCGATAATTGGTTTTTCATGACCTGGTATATAAGTGCCAACCGAGCTACCAGACTGCTCATATCTATGGCACATAGGATATAATATCAAAGTTTAACTAGTTTTGCAAGTCTCTTGGGCCGCCGAATAGGAAGTCGCGCCACTGCTGGAGGTTGCTTGGTTCGGAGGCGGCTCTTCGATTTGTACCGGCAGAGTTGGTACTTTTTTCAGTAGAGGGAACGATAACGACGTGCTCACCAGGCATGGCTTTTCCGAGTCTTTCGCGGACTGCCAGCTCCTGGTATTCAAGGGTGGTATAGTATTTGCTTTCAAGCTCTAGGGTGTCAACCCTTAGACTCTCGAGCGCCACCTGCTGACGCTTGGCATCAACGGACTGTTGGAGCTGGTAGTTCTGCTGCATTACCTCGATTGAGTTCCAGGTCCAGTTGAGTGATATAAAAAGTGCCACTACTACAACGATGTTATTCAAGGTTAAATAATCTCGACGAAGTCGATAAACGAGACGCTTGAGATTAATTTGTGTTTTGTTTAGCATTTTTTTGGTTAATCAAAAGTTTCATGGTGGGGGTGGCTGGGATTGAACCAGCGACCAACAGGTTATGAGCCCGCTGCTCTGACCGCTGAGCTACACCCCCGTGACGCCTATTATATCCTAAAGAGGGCTTCTAGAGAAGCTTACTGGCTGCAACTCTTATAGCTTCCGACCATGAAGAGAACTCGTGAGGGGTTGAGAATATGTCCCTGGCGGTCATGCCGTGCTTTATAGCTAGAGCTAATTCATGGATCATCTCGCTAGCATGGGGGGCAATAATTGTCGCTCCAATCAACACGCCTTTTTTATCGGCAACTAGCTTAACAAAGCCCACTCGCTGATCGGTGATGTTGCTTCGGGGTGTGAGTGTCAAAGGGGCGGTTGCAACCTTCACTCTCAAGTCTCTCCTGAGGCAGTCATCCTCCGACAGGCCGACCCTGGCAACTCCAGGATGGGTACGTGTGACCTGAAGAGGCAAGTGGGTGTCAACGGCTGTGAATTTGTTGTGCATCAGGTTGAGGGCGGCAACTCGGCTTTGCATTAAAATTTCATGAGTTGGAGTTCCGGGGTGAACGCAGGAGCCGGCTGCGAAGATGTGCCTGGCGGATGTTTGCAGGTGGGCGTCAACCACTACGCCGTGGCTGTTGTATTTGACTCCTGCATTTTCAAGCCCCAAGTCAGTAGCCGGTGCTCTATCATCAGCAATCAGTACCTCGTCTACCTTGACGGTTCGTTCTGTACCTGATCGGCTGTAGGTAACACGCTTGTACATGCCATCTTTCTGTAGTGCTACTACCTTTGTTTGGGTCAAGATAGTCATACCACGATGCTTTTGAAATTGGTCACTCAATAGCTCGGAAACGTCGCTGTCGTATTCTGGCAAAATTCTCGATGCTGGATCGGATAGATAGACTTTGGTGCCGAAAATTGACATCAGGCAGGCGAGTTCAGTGGCAGTTGAGCCTGAGCCGATTATAAACAGGGACTTCGGTGGCCGAGTGGTATTTAAGATGGTCCTTGGGGTGTGGTAGGGGGTGTCGGCGATACCCGGAATCTCTGGTATGAGCCACTCTGATCCGGTAGCAATCAGGAATTTACGTGCCGATAAGTGGCGGCGATTCACGCTAATTTCGTTGGGGCTAAGGAAGTGGGCTGCACCGCTAAAGGCACTGATGCCTTGTTTTTCGTAGTAGCGGCGGTTGCCTGCAGCGCCGGTGCGCTTGATGGTCGTGTCACGCCAAGACAGTAGTGAGGGATAGTTGTATCCAACAGTAGCGGTTCTTAGGCCAAAAGCAGCACTTTGCTTGGCGGTGTCGTAGATGTGGGCGGCGTGTAGCATGGCGCCAACTGGTATCTCACCCCAGTTGGGTGATTCGCCGCCAAATTCACCTTTTTCGATAACGGCGACGCTCTTGCCGGCGCGAGCAGCTATCGAAGCCGCTGGACTGCCGCCAGCACCGCTACCAATAATGATGATGTCGTAGTCAAATGTTGGTTTCTGTGCCATTATTGCCCCTTATAGTACCGTTAGTTGTTGTTTGTATAGATATGCCGCTTCCGTGTGGTGTTTCTGAAGGATGGCCGCTCCGACTCGCCGGATGTCGTCGCTCGTGATCTCTGACTTGCCCTCGCACCAGGCTAGGACACCTTTTTCGACTGCTTGAGCGATCTCTTCGGCCTGACCTTCGGGTGCGCGCAGACTTAGGCAGGCGGCGATGATGCTTTGCTTGAGCTTGCCTGGGTTAAATTCCTCGCTCGGCCTCTTGCCGCGGGCTTTTATTACATCAATTCTCTGACTCATTAAAACGCTCCATATAGACTAATCCCGATTAGCCGATCGACAAAGATGTAAGCGGCGAGGATGAGTAGGCTTCCGCCACCAACAAATTGCAAGAATCGTTTATTCTTTTCTCGCCAGGCTTGTAACCTGCTGATGCGGTGTCCGCCGCCGACCAGCACAAAAACGGCCAGTAGGGAGGTCAATGAGATGACGGTATAGGTAATTATGCCGCCGATTTGCCACCAGACTCCCGGTAGCGTCACGATAGCCAATGCCGCTGCCAACATCGGCGCCAGCACGAAGACTAGCTCAGCCACTACGCTAGCGGCACCCAGTCCAAATGCTTCGGCGCTATTTTTGGTGGCCTTAGTTCGGCTGCTCAGGTAGCGCGCCATATTCCGGGGTAGCCAGAGGGCCGTACCTTCACCTTTACGGTAGTAAAAAGCCCACGTCGCTAGGCCCAGTCCCGCAAGTAGCCCGCAAACTATAGCTGCGACAAGCTGTTCGGTGGTTGCAGAGTGTCTGATAAACACGGTCATATAGTAGGCGAAAGCCGAAATTAGCAACAGTGTCAAAACCAGCACTCCGGTAATAAAGCTGTTCATCAATCTCATAACCTTTCGGTGGGCTGTTTTTCGCCCAAGTGAGTGGCCACTAAGGAGAGTCAGGACGCTGACACTCAATTGAAAGCTAGCGTGTATCAGTCCGGAGAAGACGATAATTGCAAATGATGAGATTAGAGCGAGGTCCATATATATTTTTGTGTATTATTTCCTGACTATCAGTGTATCATAAGCGGTATCGCCAAGTAAAATAGTCCAAAAATATGCTAATATAGTGACACAACCATAAACGGAGGTGTATATGGACGAAGAGCAACGAACCACTGAAGTACGAACAACCGAGGTGCAGGACGGGCCTACCAATGTGCAGCGTCAAACTGTATCGCAAGCTCGTGTTAGCGACGGAGCAGTAGTCGCGCAGCGAATCGTTTGGTATGTCGCTGGATTTATCATGGTTTTCTTGGCACTAAGACTGATCTTGTTGCTACTTGGCGCAAATCAGGGCAATTTATTTGTCGATCTAGTTTACGCAATCGGCGGATTCTTTGCAGCACCGTTTAGCGGAATCTTTGGCTCGCCAACTTATGGAGAGTTTTTCTTTGATACCGCAAGTCTGGTCGCGATTGTAGTTTACGGTTTGTTGGCCTGGGGTATTGCAAAGCTATTTACCTTAAATGGCGCCCGCGAAGTTTAGCCACGCCCTTAAACACTAAAAAATATGACCGCCAATTCGGGGGTCATATTTTAATGATTTCTTGGTAGCAGCGACAAGGATTGAACTTGTGACCTTAGGCTTATGAGTCCTACGCTCTAACCAACTGAGCTACGCTGCCTCGTATCTTTATGAATTGTACCAGAGAAATTGGTGTTTTCCAAGATGCTAGGTTGCTGATCGACGACGGTATCTGGCAAGGCACTCTGTAAGTACGTATTCCAGGTTTGGATCGTCCCAGCCTTGGATGCGCAAATCCGCATCCACGTGTCGGTTATATGGCTGATCGAACACGACGTGACTCCAGGATGCTATGTCAGCATTTTGGACAACCGGTCGATCGTCGACCAGGGCAATTCCGTCATAGTTTTCTTTGCTGGAGTCAATAATGGCTCTTTCGGCCATCAGTCTTCCTCGGTGAACCCGTAGCCATTCGCGCTTTTCTTGGACGCACCAGAGGTTTTTGCTAAGTGGCGACGAGCAAATGCGTGCCTCATAGCCAAGTTCCTCGACTTTATCTAGTCCCTCCAGCGCACCCTTAATAGGCGGCAGATTTAAGAAAAAGCCTTGAGATGAGTGCAGCTTGCTTATTATCGCTTCATGCTCTGGGTCCGGGTAGTCGTCGCGAAAGTAAAAGTTTTTACGCTCCATGATTGGAATATGAGGATGGCTATCTCGAAGAAATGTTTCAGTGGCACCATCAAAATCAGCAAGCACTCCGTCCATATCGACTAACACTATTGGCCGTTCGCTTTTCATGGACAAATTATAGCACTATAGCGAGGTTACAGGGCACCTTCGGCTTTCGGCGTAAAATTGACAAGGTGGCTGTTGTTGGGCTATACTTGTGGCAGTGAAAAGAGCTAATGGTTTTACAATAGTCGAACTTTTAATCGTGATCGTAGTGATCGGCATCTTGGCTGCTATTTCGATCGTAGCCTATAACGGCCTGCAGGATCGCGCTCACGATGCCAGTAGACGAAGCGGCGCATCGAATATCGCTAAGATAATCGGTCTCATTGCAACTGAGCGGGGTGCTGATGCGATCGGTATAGGTAGCGGTTGTGGCAGTCAGGGTCATGGCACGGGCTACTATACTGGTGTATATGATCCGAGCAAGCGCATCATCGACTGTCTCGTCGACATGGGCTATCCGGATGCTGCAAAAATACTCGACCCAAATGGCTGTGACGTGAACGGTCCATCCTGTCACCGTTCCGAATCAAGATATATGGTGGTTTCTTGTAGAAAAAACGGAAGACCAGCGGCATATGCGCTAACTAGAATTAAAAGCGAGCCTCAAAACGCGAGCCTGATGTCCGAGTTGTGCGACAGTGGTAGTGTTTTGGGTTGGGCGGACGATGCCAGAACCTGGTCTGGCTGCGCGGACGCCGTAGGCAACTACTGTATTAACCATGCGGTGAGGGCCTATTAGGTCCCATTTCTAATGTGCATTTATCTGCTATAATTATATTACCGCACCACACTACTTCCGGCGTCTTGAACCGCTAGGAGCGTCCCTGGTGGCTGGTCATTCATATCGTCTTCGGCCGAACAGGTGAAAGAAACGCACCGGTGTCGGACGGGCGAACCCATATCAATCGTTTCTCTTTTAATACGAAGAGGGTTTCTATGGATGATGAGCAATTCTTAAATGAACGAGTTGAGGTGATAGCTGTTTTTGGGTTGGGCTGGAAGCCTTGTCGACCAATTAAGTTCCGCCGAGCTAGTGGTAGGGAGGTGGTTATTTCTAAGATTGGACTGGGTTTTCCTAATGAGCGGGGGTCTCGCATGGTCCACGTATTTGACGTAACGGACGGGCAAGCGGACTATCGTTTAGAGTTTGATGCTGTCACCTTGGTTTGGCGCCTGGTTAGGGAGGCAGACCATGTCAGCTGAGGGTTTTAACACTGCGCGGCCGATGATTATGCACATCGACCTCAATAGTTGTTTTGCGACAATTGAGCAGCAATCTCGACCCCTCCTTAGGGGCAGGCCAGTGGCGGTTGTTAATCGCCGTACCGAGAGAACTTCTATTGTCACCGCCAGCTACGAGGCTAAGGCTAGGGGAGTGAAGGTGGGTATGAGAGTATCTGACGCCCGCTTTCTCTGTCCTGATCTGATTGCTATAGAGAGCGATCCTCCGAAGTACCGTTATGTTTGTCGGCGGCTCAAGTCTATACTCGAAGATTATTCACCAAAGGTTCGTATGAAAAGCGTTGACGAAGGCTTGATTGATTTCTCCGAAAGCCCAATTGATATACAGCAAAGAGACTTAATGGACGTCGGCAGAGAGATTAAGCAGCGGCTACGCGAAGAGATAGGCGAATATATGATGTGCAATGTCGGAATCGGCGTTAATCGATTTCTTGCCAAAACGGCCGCCAGCCTCAATAAGCCTGACGGATTAAACATGATAACGCACCTTAATCTGCGACAGATTTACGAAAATCTGGAACTCGAAGACTTAAACGGTATAGCTGGGGGTTACGGCAGGCGACTGCGCCAAGTGGGGATTACCACTCCGTTGGAGTTTTTGGATGCCGAAGAGTCGATTTTGGTGAGCCAGGTGTTTCGCAGCAAGTGCGGCAGCGATTGGTATAAGAGGCTTCGAGGTTGGGAGGTTGATGATCTAGACTTCGAACTAAAGACAATCAGTCGACAATATGTGCTTGATGATCGGGAGATGGGTTATGACGAGATACTTAGGCGATTTCACAATCTAACTGAGGATTTGGCAAGTAAATTGCGAGCTCAGCAGGTAAGGGCCCATGGTGTAAGGATCTATGTAAAGACCTACCACGCTGGACGATGGCATAATTTATATCGACAAAATAGGGCAATTGACGATGAATCGGGGCTGTTTGAAATCGTCAGGGGATTGCTTTACACTGCTCCCCTGCCCGCTTATGAAATTGGCGTAACCTGCTACGGTTTAGTTTCGGCGGACAGCACTCAGCCGGACCTTTTTGGAGAAGGTGTTCGTGTAGATAAGCTTACTTCGGCGATAGATGATATCAATCAGTTTTGGGGACCGCGCACAGTTCATTCGGCTGATACGCTAGGGCTAGACCAGTTTATGAAACGCAAAATTCCATTTAGTAGTACGAGGTTTATAGTTTAGGGCTGAACTGGAGTCCAGATTGACGGATCGGTCGGCTAAACCAGGTCCTCACTTATCGCATCAATGTCTTGATATTCGCCCCTTAGTGCTTCAAGGCGCGTGGCAAGAATTCCGAGCTGGAACTTTTCGACGCTGTAGTCGGATTTAGTTTCGGTATTTTCGATATGAAGATTTTCCATGTTGTTTGTCCTTTTTGTTTTAATTTGAACTATACTTTCAGTATAACATATGTTTGACAAAAAAGCAATAGCTTTTTGATAGATTTTAATTAAATTTGGCGCTATACTGAGGTTATGAAAATTGTTGTGGCAGTTAGTGGCGGAGTTGATAGTGTGGTGCTGCTGGATTTGTTGGTTCGCTCGGCGAAATACGAGTTGATTGTCGCTCACTTTGACCATGGCATGCGAGCTGATTCGGCGGCTGATGCTCGGTTTGTCGAGGGTTTGGGCCAAATGTACGGGCTGCCGGTTGAATCGAAACGAGAGGATTTGTCGGGTCAAAGCGAGGAGCTGGCTAGGGAGAGGCGGTACGGTTTTTTGTTTGAGGTAGCAAGCCGCCATGAAGCTCGTTTGGTGACGGCGCATCACAGAGATGATCTGGTGGAGACGATTGCTATGAATTTTCAGCGAGGTTCGCGTTGGCGGGGTTTGGCGACAATGAGCGACAATCGGATTTGGCGGCCACTTCTAAAAAGAACAAAAAGCGAACTAACAAATTATGCGCTAGAGAAGGGCTTGGAGTGGTGCGAAGATGAGACAAATCAGCAAACTGTCTATACGAGAAATCGTCTACGCAAAAAGCTCGCCTCACTTCCCGCTTCATCGGCCGAGAGACTTTACAATCTCTGGCACGAGCAATCACGTCTCAGGTGGGAAATTGAGAACGAGATAGAGCAGAGAGGCTTCCCCGTTTTAAGTCGCTATTTTTTGACGATGCTGGATGAGTCTACCGCCAAAGAGCTGCTCTATGATTATGTTTGGCGAGAGTGCGGAGTGTCTCTACTTGGTGCGCAGCTCGATCGGTTGTGGATGGCAATCAAAACCGGTCGGCCCAACACTACTTGGCAGATCAGCCAGGGTCTGGAGGTGAGGCTTTTGGCTAAAGACTGGCGTGTATACTCAAGCGAAAAGTGATAAAATATATAGAAGCGATAATTGAAGATGATGAAAGGATGATGGTGTAAGTTTATGGCGAGAAAAATGCCGAACAAGAATGATGGAAAAGGCGGACCGAGGCAGATGATCCGATTGGGGTTATTTTGGGCTGTTGTGGTTTTTTTGGGTCTAGCGGCCTACGCGGCGTTTCTACCTGGTGCAAATCTTAAAGAGGTTCCCCTGTCTGAGGTTATTGAACGCGCCAATAAGGGCGAAATCGCTCGATTAGAGATTCAGGGTAATGACATCAAGGTTACACCAAAGGGCGAGGACGCTCCGACCGAGCGAACCGTTAAGGAAACTGGCAATATTCGCGAACAGGGTCTAGAGGCTGACCCATCAACTGTTGAGGTTCAGGTGGTTCCGCCATCAGCGACAGGCGACACTCTTTGGAGCCTGGCGGTGATGATTATTCCTGTGGTGATTATAATTGCCTTCTTTATGTTTATGATGCGCCAAGCGCAGGGTCAAAACAATCAAGCCATGGGCTTTGGCAAGAGTAAAGCTCGACTCTATGGTATGGACAAAGAGAGAGTGGTATTTAGTGATATCGCCGGAAACGACAACGCTAAACAGGATCTGAAAGAAGTTGTTGATTTTCTGAAGAGTCCAAAGAAGTATCAGGAGCTTGGCGCAAAGATTCCAAAGGGAGTTCTGCTGGTTGGCCACCCGGGAACTGGTAAAACTATGCTGGCTCGAGCGGTGGCAGGTGAAGCGGAAGTGCCATTTTTCTCAATTTCTGGTTCGGAGTTCGTGGAGATGTTCGTCGGTGTTGGAGCATCACGTGTTCGAGACCTGTTCGCCAAGGCAAAGAAGAACGCCCCTTGTATCATATTTATTGACGAGATCGATGCGGTCGGCCGAAAGCGTGGCTCTGGGATGGGCGGTGGCCACGATGAGCGTGAGCAGACGCTTAACCAGATATTGGTTGAGATGGATGGATTTGACGCGAACGCTAACGTGATTGTTCTAGCGGCAACTAACCGTGCTGATGTGCTTGACCCTGCCCTACTTCGACCGGGAAGGTTCGACCGACGTGTAAATATCACCCTGCCAGAGCGACGTGATCGAGAGGCGATATTGAAGGTTCACTTTAAGAATAAGCCAACTGACGAGTCGGTCAACTTGGATAAGCTAGCGGCAAAAACTGCTGGCTCGTCGGGTGCGGACTTGGCAAACATCGCCAACGAGGCGGCGATAATTGCTGCACGAAATGGTCGTAAGAAAATCATCAACGACGATTTGACTGAAGCTTTTGAGAAGGTGGCAATTGGACCAGAGCGAAAGACCAAGGTCATGAACGACAAGGAAAAAGAATTGACGGCTTACCATGAGGCAGGCCATGCAGTAGTTGGTCACGTCTTGCCTGATTCTGATCCAGTTCACAAGGTAACAATTATCCCACGCGGAGGCACGGGTGGAGTGACCTGGTTCTTGCCTCCAGAAGACAGAAGCTATACCAATGTTTACGAGTTTAAGGATATCTTGGCTCGAGCTATGGGTGGCCGAATAGCTGAAAAGATAATGTACGGCGAAGATGGTATTACGACTGGCGCCGGTTCAGACCTGAGAAAGGCAACTGAGATTGCTCGGGATATGGTGATTGAGCAAGGTATGGGTAAAGAGCTGCGCGACCAGGTGTTTCATGAGGATAATGGTGGTTTGATGTTTGACAAAATGACACACGAACGACCTTACTCTAATGCTACAGCCGAGATGATCGACAAAGAGGTTAAGTTGCTAATAAAAGAGGCGGCGGAGCGAGCTGAGGCGGTTCTCCTGGCAAACCGAGATCACCTAGACGCCCTCGCCAAGGCTCTTCTCAAAGAGGAAACTTTAGAAGAAGAAGCAGTTGTCGAAGTATTAAAAGAAACAACGCTACCAAAAGAAGCTATGCTTCACTCGTAGGACGCATAACTAGATGAATCGTGTCCATAGAGCGGTCAGTAAGGTAAACAAGCGGCTTACAGTTAAGCTGGCTGCTACCTTGTTGGCCAGCTCTATGTTGCTATCTAGCTTGCTTGGTTTTTTCCGCGACCGGCTACTCAATAGTGCCTATATGCCCAATGAAGCCGCTGGCTTGGCTGGCTACCCAGTTGGGCTGGATGCCTATACGGCGGCATTTATGGTGCCAGACTTTATGTTTGCTATTTTGGTCACCGGGGCGCTTAGTGTCACCTTTATACCGGTATTTAATGCTCGCTGGGTAAAGGGCAATAAGCAGTCCGCCTGGCAAATCGGTTCGAGCATGATCAACTTCATGGCTATAGTTACTATGATAGTCAGTGTGTTGATTATGATTTTTGCTGATTTTATCGCTAGTATAATCGTGCCAGGATTTAACGAGTCAGCGCACGCTTTGACAGTCAGTATGATGCGAGTCATTGCCGTAAATCCATTTATCTTTGCAATTGCCGCAGTAATCGCAAGTATCCAGCAGGCGGTTGGTCGGTTTACCTTTTATGCCTTAGCCCCCATGATTTACAACATCGGCATTATTATTGGCATAGTTTGGTTTACTGAAGGCATTAATATCTTTGGCTGGGAGGTATTTGACGGAGGAATTATGGGAGTGGCGCTCGGAGTGGTTCTGGGTGCTATTTTGCAGTTGATAGTGAGCGCGCTGGGACTGGTCGGACTGGGTTTTGACTATGACTTTAAGCTTTATTGGCGCAATAAGGGCTTTCGCAAGGTACTTGGTTTGCTGCCGGCTCGTTCGGTTGACCAGGGGATGGATTATGCGGTCAGCCTGGTTGAGCTGAACCTTCTTTCCCGGATGGGCGAAGGTGTGACTCGTGCTTACAACCAGGCATTAACACTGCACATGATGCCGATCAACCTGATCGGTGTAGCGATTAGTTCGGCTGTTTTCCCGCAATTATCCGATAGATTAGGTGAGGGTAGGCAAGATTTATTTCAGAAAGAGCTGCGCTCGGTCCTTAGGATAATTATTTGGTTGGCCCTTCCGACGGCTGTAATCACCTTTTTTACGCGTGGCTACATAGTTCACTTCATCCGCAATACCGGAGATCCGTTGATGGCCGGCATACTTGGAGCTCTAGTCATCGCCATCCTGTTTCGTATCGTTTATCATATGGCGGCTCGAGTTTTCTATGCCCAGCAGGACACTAAGACGCCGCTGTATATATCATTTGTGTCGATTGGCTTGAATGTGGTTCTAGCGATTGTATTTGCGATGACTCTAGACATGGGGGCTTATGGACTGGCCTGGGCTCAGTCGATTGTGGCTGTAGTTGAAGTGTCAATCCTCTTTTACGTTATGCGTAGTCGCATGCCGGGATTGTTTGACCTGAGCTTTATCAATGCCGTGTGGCGAATGTTGATCGCTTCGGCGGTCGTGGCGATAGTGTGCTACGGCGGAGTCTTGCTGCTGCCGTTCCGCGAGACAGACGATAGTTTTTATAGTGCGTTTCCTCGCTTTGTGGTGATTGTTGTTATGAGCTTTGCTGCCTATGCTGCAGCTTCAAAGTTGTTGAAGCTTCGAGAGATTAATCCGGTATTGTCACGAATCCAAAAATTACTATTTTCTCGTTTTGACGTGAAGACGCGTTAGCCTTGCTTCCATAGGTGAAATAGCTAGCGGCTGTATGGTATACTAACAGGGATGAAACAGATGGAGTCTATTCGAAATTTTTGCATTATTGCTCATATTGACCACGGCAAGTCGACCTTGGCTGATCGGATGATGGAGATGACTGATACCGTCGCTAAGCGCGAGATGAAGTCCCAATTGCTTGATAGTATGGAGCTTGAGAGAGAAAAAGGAATCACCATTAAGCTAACTCCGGTCCGCATGCGTTTCCGTGATCACGATCTCAATTTGATTGATACGCCAGGGCACGTCGACTTTTCTTACGAAGTGTCGCGCAGTCTGCAGGCTTGCGAGGGTGCAGTCTTGGTCGTCGATGCTTCGCAGGGTATCCAAGCGCAAACTCTGGCCAACGTCTACCTGGCTTTAGAGCAAGACCTGACAATTATCCCGGTATTAAATAAGGTCGACCTACCAGCTGCCGATGTGCCAAGAGTCTCCAAGGAGGTGATTAACCTGCTTGGCTGCTCCGATGAAGATATCATCAAGATTAGTGCGAAGACAGGCGAAAATGTTGATCAGGTCCTTGAGGCGATTATTGAGCGCATACCATCTCCATCTGGAGATAGCGATGCTCCGACTAGGGCGCTGATATTTGATAGCTATTACGATGATTATCGTGGAGTAATTTTGTATGCCAGGGTGGTTGATGGCGAGATCCGCAAGAACGACCAGATTAAAATGTTGGCGACTCAAGCGGGTGGCTTGGCGCTCGAGGTCGGGCAACTCAGCCCGGACATGCGAGCGAGCGCGTCAATTTCAACGGGTCAAATCGGCTATATCGTGACCAATCTAAAAACTACTCGAGATGCTCGGGTGGGTGATACGATAACAGTCAATCGATCAGCTGCTACGCAGGCGCTACCTGGCTATAAAAACGTTAAGCCCTTTGTGTATGCTGGCTTCTTCCCTGTCTCCAACGAAGATTACAATGACCTAAAAGACGCGGTTGAAAAGCTTAGCTTAAGTGATTCGGCACTGCAGTTTGAGCCGGAGAATTCACCTGTTCTAGGGTTTGGCGTGCGAATTGGCTTCTTGGGGTTGCTTCACATGGATATTGTCCGCGAGCGGTTGGAGCGGGAATACAATCTCGACTTGGTGGTGACCAATCCTTCAACTGACTATCAGCTGACACTTGTTACCGGCGAGGAGGCTAACATTAAGTCGGCCGCCGACCTACCGGACGTAACGAAGCTGGTGGAGATCCGCGAGCCTTGGATAAACGGTGAGATTGTCGTACCGAAGGATTATATCGGCGGAGTGATTCAGCTAATAGTCTCGAAGCGCGGTGTTCAAAAAAATCTTAGCTATATTGATGAGCGGGCTCTAATATCTTTTGAAGCCCCACTAGCAAATCTGCTGACGGATTTTTATGATCAACTAAAGAGTGCGACAAGTGGCTATGGGTCGTTTAATTATGAACTGAGCGAATACAGAGCGGAAGACTTAGTCCGCGTGGATTTCTACGTAGGCGGTGAGATGGTTGATTCGTTGTCGGTTATGGCGCATCGTTCCGAGAGCCAGTCTCTCGGGCGAGAGGTGGTTAAAAAATTAAAAGAAGTTGTGCCAAGGCAGAGCTTTCAGGTATCTCTTCAGGCAGCAATTGGCGGTCGGTTTATCGCACGTGAGGATATATCGGCATATCGAAAAGACGTTACGGCTAAGCTGTATGGTGGCGACGTTTCTAGGCGCAAGAAGCTGCTGGCCAAGCAGGCTAAGGGTAAGAAGCGCATGAAGAAATTTGGCAACGTTGAGATACCGTCAGAGGCCTTTACGGTTATGCTAAAGAGAGATTAGCTGGATTTTGCGTTCGCGTAGTTAGCTGTGGCCTCGATGGTACATTAGTGTTAAAATCATAAGCACTATGAGCGCCAATTTAGTTAAATCCAAACGAGCCTCGGCCTTCACTATCGTCGAACTTCTCATCACTATTGTTGTTATTGGCATCTTGGCTACGATAAGCATCGTTACCTATAACGGTATATCCAACAGGGCCGCTGAATCTAATCTGCAATCTGATCTAACCAACGCCTCGAAGCAACTGGGTATGGTCCATGCCGAAGCGGTCAGTTATCCTGCTAGCCTCCCTGCCGGAGCAAAGGCGAGCCCTGGCAATTCGCTCCATTACACTCAAGAGAGCGGAGGCAGTGGTTATTGCCTCAGTGCCGTATCCGGTCGCTCTAGCGCCAGGTCATTTCACATCTCAAACACTTCTGGGACAGTTGTCGAAGATTCTTGCCCTGGCCACCCAGGTAGTGGCAGTGGAGGTGAGCCTCAGAAGATCCAGGTGGTTACGGTTGGCGGCAGTTTGCCGGTTCATTGGCCTGAAGGCTATGAGTTTACTCATCTGGGTGGGGCTGCCTCGATAGCGATTGATGCCACAGACATTGATGTCCTATATGTTGGCATAAACCCTAATGCCAGCGTCAAAGCATCTATAAAGTCTCTCTATGCCGCCGGGGTGCCGGTTTACATTCAAGGCGGCCAAAACTCGTCGGCTTCACCTAGTGTCTACATGGGCCTAGTTAGCGCCTATAGCCACAGCGGATTCGCTGGCTATCAAGACAACTGGGACTTCCCGGTTAGCCATCCGGCAAACGGCAATAGATCACCTGGGCTTGTCAGCGTAAGGGCGCCGTTCAATCTGTATTCTCGAGCGGTTCCTTTGGCGGGCACAACCGTTGCAACCTGGACACTGTCTGGCACCACCTGGAGTTCAATGCAGGTAGCTGAAGTGGGCACTCCGCTGCTTGATGGCACGACTGCTACGGCTAGACTGCTGGCTAACTCTGTCGCCAGCTATACGGCAAGCGATACGTCGGGTACAGCACGCTATTCGCTTATGGAGAGCTCTCTCGCCTGGGTAGCCGCCAGTCCTTGAGCGGTTGAGCCAATATCATCATGGTCGGTTGTTCGTGGTGGGGTTGAGGTGCCGCTAAGTCTTGTTGGACGGGTGGTGGATGGAGTGGTTGTGTCTGGCGAGGCGACTGTAGCCAAGTGACGATGCTCGCTGGAGCTGCTACAATACTTCTATGCAAGATCAATTACAGCAGTTGATAGCTAACTATAGTCCATCATCGGACGCTATCGATCTAATTAAGCAAACGCGCATATCGCTGCTTGCGGGGATATCTGGTGCTGGAAAAAATACCATCAAGCGTGCGCTTTTAGACGAGGGTAGTGATTTTCACGACATTGTATCTCATACAACGCGCAGTCCACGTCAGAACAACAGCATTATGGAGACTGACGGAGTAGATTATCATTTCATCAGCCTAGATACAGCTAAAGAAATGCTTGAAAACTATGACTTTGTCGAAGCCAAGTTTGTCCATGGAACTGTCTATGGTACTTCAGTTGCAGAAATCCGCAAGGCCCATCTCGATAATAAGGTGGCGATAAGCGACGTCGATGTGCAAGGGGTGGCAGAGTTTAAGCAGATAGCGCCTGACTCGGTCTCGATCTTTATCGTGCCACCGTCCTACGACGAATGGCTTTCTAGACTTAAGGCTAGATATTCAACAGAAGAAGAGTTTTTTGCTGAGTGGCATAAGCGTCGCCAGAGCTCGATTAATGAGTTGAAGCATGCGCTCGAAGTGCCCTATTACCATTTTATTATCAATGATGATATCGAGCGGGCAACTCGGGTTAGCCGTGAGATTATTTTGCGTGACGATGTGTTTTATGAAAAAGATATCGAGGCGCGCATCTTAGCTGAGCAGCTCCTCGAAGACATCAAAAATAGCTAGCACTCACTTGAGAAGAGTGCCAAAGGTGTGCTACAATTAGCCTATGACCGAACGACAAACGGCAATTCTAGTGGCAATTATCGAGCAATATGCCGAGGTGGCAGTCCCCGTAGGGAGCGTGACGCTGGCCAAGCTTTTTGGAGTTTCTTCGGCGACCGTCCGATCTGAAATGGCTCAACTCGAAGAGCTGGGGATGATTACTCAGCCGCATACCAGTGCTGGTCGAGTGCCGACTGACAAGGGTTATCGTTTTTACGTCAATCGACTCACGGAAGCCGAGCAAGAAGTAAATGAGCTTCATCCGGTTCACATTGATCGCGGTGCGAAGGCGATTAATGCTAGGGTGCAGACTCACGTCAATCAGGCCGACCGAGCAATTAGGAGTGCGGTAGATAGCCTAGTCGACCTCACTCGCAACATGGGGCTGGCAACGATTGGCGACGAACTATATCTTAGCGGAATGGGTAATTTGTTTTCTCATCCAGAATTTGCCGACGGCGTGCACGTTCAGGCGGTAGCGCGACTAATTGATAATTTGGAGCCTTGGCTACGTGAAGTAGCGCCAAACGAGCCGCTAAATGTCTACATCGGTAGCGAGAACCCAATTGGCAAGGCATCTGGTGCTAGTCTGATAATTAGTCGATTTTGCTCGCCTTACTCTAGCAGGAGCTACATCGGCGTGCTTGGGCCGACCAGGCAGGATTATGCTAGGACGATGAGATTAGTTAGGCATGCAGGTGCGATATTAGAGGAGGTATTGTAAATAGTGGCAAAGAATAAAAAACAGATAGAGCTGGAGCAGCAGGTTGGCGAATTAACTCAGGACTTGCAGCGGACAAGAGCGGACTTTGAGAATTTTCGTAAGCGATCAGATGAAGAGAAGCTACGCTTTCAGTCTTTGGGCCGAGAGCAAGCAGTTTTGAAGCTGCTGCCAATTCTCGACACGATTGAGCGAGCGGTGGCGCATCTTCCCGAAGAATTGCAAGGCAATAAGTGGGCAGAGGGTGTGGTTTCGCTTTCAAAAAATAATGAGAAGCTATATGCCGATCTGGGTCTAGAGAGAATTGCCATAGTGCCTGGCGAAACCGAATTTAACCCCGACCTACACAACGCCATCTCAGCTGACGAATCTGAGGGCGAGAGGGAAGTAGTTGCCGAAGAGCTGCAGGCTGGCTACAAGCTATCAGGCAATGTAATCCGTGAGTCTCTGGTAAAAGTAACCAGAATATAGCAAATCTATTTATTGTCACCATGACTATGTTGCAGTAAGGTAAGCACAAGCTACATTAACCACACAGACACGAAAGGAGTTAAAGTACCGTGGCACGCAAACCAATTCCGGGTGGCTACGTGGGTGTGTGGGGCGATATCCTAAATGAATTTCTTGACGTTTCGCATGTCCCAGACGGCTCGCAGAAATCCAATTCCGTTGCGGAGGCCATGTTATCTCCCGCAGTTCAGGACAAGTTAAATACTCAAACCCCTGGCCTCGCCGGTCCAGCTGGTCCTCAGGGTGCTACGGGCCCAGAGGGGCCCAAGGGCGATCCGGGCACGACAGGCTACAGCCAGCTACAGGACAAACCCGATATCCCAGCGCAGTTTAACCCAATTGTTGGTACTAAGCGTTTCGGACAGATTCTTTAGACGAAAGTTACGGGTGATTGGGGCTGAGTTTTGAGGCACGTCATCGTAGTCAAAGTGTGCTGAGTGAGGGTAGAGTGGCGGCATTATTGCTGGTTAGGTTTATTCCGACTGCGCCGTCTGTGTCGTACGCTAACCTTGGTCCGGGTTCATCTGGATAAACTCCTGCCATATCAATCTCCTCTTGGACTAGTTGGGATTATTATAGCATAATCACTTTAACCGATACGATCGTTAGTTTTTAAGTTATAAATTACAATTAGCACTCTTGACATGTGAGTGCTAGACAGTTACAATAAGAGCAGTATTGGCACTAAGCTGCGATGAGTGCTAATTAAAAAATTAGATTTATAGCAGGCTGTAACGAAAAGGAGAATAGAAATGGGTAAAATTATAGGAATCGACCTAGGAACTACCAACAGCGCCTTTGCCTACATGGTTGCTGGTAAGCCTGAGGTTATCACTAACGCTGAGGGAAACCGCACTACGCCAAGCGTCGTAGCTGTTAATAAGAACGGTGAGCGCTTGGTTGGTCAGGTTGCTCAGCGCCAACGAGTTACCAATCCAAAAAATACCATTTACGGCGTTAAGCGCTTAATTGGACGGAAGTTTTCTGATAAAGAGGTCCAAAAGGATATCGATATCATGCCGTTTAGTATCGTCAAGAAGAATGGCGGCGTGGCGGTTGAGATGGGCGGCAAAGAATACACCCCAGAAGAAGTCTCCGCAATGATCCTTAGCAAGATCAAAGCTGACGCCGAAGCTTTCCTGGGTGAAAAGGTTACCGAAGCGGTCATCACCGTTCCGGCTTATTTTGATGACTCACAGCGCCAGGCAACCAAAGACGCTGGACGAATTGCCGGTCTAGAGGTTAAGCGTATTATCAATGAGCCAACAGCTGCGGCACTTGCCTATGGTCTAGATAACGCCAAAGAAGAGAAAATCGCTGTATTTGACCTTGGTGGTGGTACTTTTGACGTATCTATCCTCGAGCTTGGCGATGGGGTATTTGAAGTTAAGTCAACCAATGGTGACACTCACCTGGGCGGTGAAGACTTCGACAACGTGATCGTTAACTACTTTATCGAAGACTTCAAGAAGAAAGAAGGCATCGATCTTCGCAAGGACAACGCCGCTATGCAGCGACTGAAGGACGAAGCCGAAAAAGCCAAGAAAGAGCTATCGACCACTACGGAAACTGAGGTTAATATTCCGTTTATTACCGCTGATGCAGATGGGCCAAAGCACTTTGAGCTCAAACTAACTCGAGCCAAGCTTGAAGAGCTGGTGGCAGATTTGCTTGATCGGCTATCTACACCTGTTGAAAAGGCGCTCAAGGACGCAAAGCTATCGGCAAGCGACATTAACTCTGTCGTTCTAGTCGGTGGTATGACTCGAATGCCAGCAGTGGTCGAAAAGGTTAAGAAGATATTTGGTAAAGATCCGATGCAAGGCGTTAACCCGGACGAAGTCGTGGCGGTTGGAGCAGCAATTCAAGGTGGCGTGCTTGCTGGTGACGTGAAAGACGTTCTACTTCTAGATGTCACCCCGCTAACTCTGGGTATTGAGACGGCTGGTGGCGTGCGAACGGCGATGATTGACCGAAACACCACAGTCCCAACCAGCAAATCTCAGGTTTTCTCAACTTACGCTGATAACCAGCCTCAGGTGGAAATCCATGTGCTGCAGGGTGAGCGTGAAATGGCTTCTGACAACAAGAGTTTGGGTACGTTTGTGCTTGACGGAATTGCGCCAGCGCCTCGGGGAATTCCTCAGATCGAAGTTACGTTTAACATCGACGCCAACGGCATCCTTAACGTGACCGCCAAGGACAAGGGTACTGGCAAGGAGCAGTCCATTACCATCCAGGATTCTGGCAATATGTCCAAAGAGGATATCGAAAAAGCTCAAAAAGAGGCCGAGTTGCACGCCGATGAAGACAAGAAGAAGCGCGAATCGGTTGAGGCTAGAAACACCCTGGAGAATGCTATTTATCAGGCCGAAAAGATGCCCGATGAGTACAAGGACAAAATATCAGATGACGATAAAAAGGCGATCGAAAAAGCTGTCGAGGCTGCCAAGAAAGTCAAAGATGACGACAAGGCGGATAAAGATGCCCTAGAGGCAGCAGCTAAAGAGCTGACCGACACAATTATGCCAATTGGCGCCAAGCTCTATGAGGAGGCGTCAAAGTCAGAACCTGAAACTTCTGACTCGGACGAGTCAAAGAGCGACAAGAAGTCCAAGGCCGATGACGCCGTGGAAGGTGAAGTCGTCGACGAGAAGTAGGTAGCTACTTAAAGCCCGCTGAACGAGCGCCGGATTTCGGCGCTCTTAAGCTTTAGCACTCTTGAAGTTCGAGTGCTAATTTGATATCATACATGTATATGGCTCAAAGAGATTATTATGAAGTTTTAGGTGTTTCTAGGTCTGCCTCCGAGGACGAAATCAAGAAGGCTTTTCGCAAGGCAGCCGTTAAGCACCACCCAGATAAAGAAGGCGGCGACGAGGCTAAGTTTAAAGAGATAAATGAAGCCTACGAAGTCCTAAAGGACAAGCAAAAGCGCCAACGCTACGACCAATTTGGTCACGCTGGTGTCGGTGGAGCTAACGGCGGCGGCTTCTCGGGCAATCCATTTGAGGGATTTGGTGGGGCTCAGGGCGTGCAGTTTGATTTTGGTGGTGGATTTGGTGACATATTTAGCCAATTCTTTGGCGGCGCTCAAGCTGAGGGTAACGGTCCGAGACGAGGGCGCGATGTTGAGACAAGTGTCACCTTGAGTTTCGAGGAGGCTGTTTTTGGCGTTGAGAAAACTATCAATCTGACACTAGAGGATGAGTGCGAGCACTGCGATGGATCCGGAGCTGAGCCCGGACATGGTCACAAGACCTGTCCGGACTGTCAGGGTGCTGGTCAGCAAACCAGGGTGATGAATTCGATTTTTGGCCAGATTCAGCAGGCGGTTACTTGCCAGACCTGTAGAGGCCGGGGCAAGGTTCCCGAGAAAGATTGCTCGGTTTGCGGTGGCAAGGGTACCAAGCGCCAGTCGCGTGACATCAAGATCAAGATTCCTGCCGGCATTGATGATGGCGCGACCATAAGGCTGCGTGAACGCGGAGAGGCAGTGCAGGGTGGCGCAAAGGGTGATCTGTACGTTCATGTCCGCGTTAAGCCACACAAGAAGTTTACTAGAGAGGGCAATATCATCTTGTCATTTGAGCATGTTTCGATGGTTGATGCGGCTCTAGGCACGGAGATCGATGTTGATACGGTGGACGGCAAGGTTCGGATGAAGGTCCCGGCTGGAACGCAGAACGGTACGGACTTTAAACTATCTGGTCACGGTGTACCAAATCTCCGCACTGAGTCGCGCGGTCCGCACATTGTCGGCATTGTTGTTGATATTCCGACAAAGCTCAGTAAAAAGCAGAAAGAGTTGCTTGAAGAGCTTAGAAAGAGCGAAAAGCGCGGCATCTTTAGCTAATTCTAAATTATGAGCAAGACGTCTTGGTTAATCGTAACTACTAGCTCAGACCATTCGGCTGGCTTATTCTTGTCTCACACCGCAGCCAATAGAGCTATTGAGCTGGTTAACTACAGGGATATGCCGAAAATAGACAGGCTATATGATATCGTGTATTTGCGTGACCCTTTTACTGATGTGTGGGATATGACGACTCTGAGATCGGTTGATGATTTTGCTGAGCGTCATCCGAACGCGTATTATGTCGACAAGGCGAAAACTAGCGATGATTTACTGATTGAAGATAAGTGGCGGCAATATTTGCAGTTGGGCGCCTATATGCCGCACACTCAGCTGCTTTCTGAGGTCAAAGAGCTGCCGGTGCAGCCGATCATAAAGAAACGCATATCTGCTCGAGCAAGAGATGTTTACTTTGACCCGGATGATGTTCAGGGCGACAGGGCGAACTACATCACTCAGCCACTTATTGCAATCATTGAAGAATATCGAGTCTATGCACTTGGTGGAGAGGTGCTGCCGCAGATGGTTAGGCGGAGCTCAAAGACCCCAACTAGTAAGATAAAAGCAGTTGAGGCCGTGCCCCTGTCGGCGTTAGTCGGCGATTTTTGTAAAAATATTTTAAAGAACTTGCCCGGCTACGATCTGCTAGGTTTTGATGTTGCGATTACGCCTGAGGGTCCTATTCTGATCGAGGTAAACCGGTCACCGCAATTTGCGCGTTTCATGGAGATGACGAGATGCGATATAGCCGGCCAGCTTATCGATTCGATAGAGCAGGGTATTGATTTTATGCACTAAAAGTGATATAATAAAAATATATGACTGTAAAAACCGATAGAGCATCATCCCTAACCACCATCGGACGAACCACGGTTCTGAGCATAGCAGCCGAAGGGGCTAAGAACGTTCCTGCTAAAGTAGACACTGGCGCTGATTCGTCATCAATTTGGGCTTCGGATCTGCGAATGTCTAAGGGTGGTGTGCTATCATTTGCCTTGTTTGGTAAGGAGTCTAAGCACTATACGGGCAAGCGTCATTCCGTGCGTGGTTATAGGGTTACCAAGATCAGGAGCTCAAATGGCATGGCCCAGATACGCTACCAGGTTAAGCTGACTGTCGAGATAGCTGGCAGAAAAGTTCGCGGAACTTTCACGCTTGCTGATCGGTCGCGGAACCGTTATCCTATTCTTATAGGCTGTCGGATGCTGTCCAAGAAGTTCTTGGTTGACGTTTCGCGGGGAGATTCGCTTCCAAAGATAAAAAACGGACCATTGAATGCTGAATTGGAGGCTGACCCGATAAGTTTTTTCCAGAAGTATAGTCAAGCTAATCTTAAGAAAGGGGTCGAATAATGAAGATCGCTATTTTATCAAACGGCCCAGGTAACTACTCAACGAAGCGTCTAAAAGAGGTGGCGCTCGAGCGAGGCCATGAAGTTGAAGTAATTAAATATAAGGAGTGCTACGCCTCGATTGCCCAGAGCAACCCGGGTGTAAGCTATAGAGGCGAAGATCTCGGTCACTATGATGCGATTATCCCGCGAATTGCTAGCTATATGACTCGCTACGGTACGGCAATCGTGCGTCAGCTGGAAATGCAGGGAATGTATACGATATCTGGTTCGCTGGCGATTTCTCGCTCTCGAGACAAGCTTCGCTCGATGCAACTCCTAACCAAGGCGGGCGTAGGTATTCCGAAGACGGTTTTTTCGCGAAATTCTGCCGACATTGATGATTTGATTGATAAGCTTGACGGTACGCCGGTAATTATTAAGCTGGCGCGTGGTACACACGGTAACGGTGTGGTTTTGGCTGAGACCAAAAAGGCGGCCAAGTCAGTGCTGCAAGCATTCTACTTGACCAACGAGGACGGTACCAACATTTTGATCCAAGAGTTTGTTAAGGAGTCGGCCGGAGTCGATATTCGTGCCTTTGTAGTCGGCGGGCGAGTGGTGGCCAGCATGAAACGCCAGAGTCTGGATGATGATTTTCGCTCAAACCTCCACAAGGGTGGCGAGGGCACGCCAGTGAAGTTGACGCTTGAGGAGCGAAAGATGTGCGTCAAGGCAGCAAAAGCTATGGGACTAAATGTGGCTGGTGTGGACTTTATGCGATCCGAGCGAGGCGCTTTGATCCTGGAGGTAAACGCTAGTCCTGGATTTGGCATTGAGAAGATAACTGGCCGAGATGTTGCTACGCCGATTATCGAATACATCGAACAAAACGCCAAGCGTCGTCCGAAAAAAGACAAGATCGGCGCCTAGCTGATACAATAGAGCTTATGAATAAGCTCTCGACCGAGAAAATCCAGCGCATTTTGAAATGGATTATTTTTTGGGGCGTCCTAACTTTGATGGCCTTGTCGATAGTTCAGGTTGCTATGCATGAGTTTCGACCTCGGCAAATGGTGTCCGTTGGGGGTGTGGTGCTCCAGGCTGATGTAGCGAAGACTCCGCAAGAACTCCAGAAAGGACTGGGTGGACGAACCTCGCTTGGGCGGGATGAGGCAATGCTGTTTGTCTTTGAATCCGATGGGCCGCAGTCGATTTGGATGAAGGATATGAAATTTCCTCTTGATATCATCTGGCTTGATCGAGCAAAGAGGGTTGTTCATATTGAGCGTCATGTTCAGCCCGACGCCGTGCCGCACGACACCTACGAATCGACCGTTCCAGCACGCTACGTACTGGAGATGAATGCAGGCAGGGCTAACGGCATCGAGGTTGGTAGCTTAGCTAGTTTTAATATAGCCGAGGAGGGGATTTAGGGTGAGCGTGGTAGTTCTTTTTGGCAGCATAATCGTGGCGGTCTTTACTATAGCGCTGCTATCTGGCAGACGGTTTGGGCCTTTGGCACTAGCCCTGTCAGCCGGGTCGATGCTGGCGGAGATTTGGGCTGACTGGCTGACTGTTATCGTTTCAGGTTTGGGCTTTGAGATCCCGGGTCTACCCTATGGGGTGGTTTCGACGATGATTATCTTGCTTGGGCCTTTGTTCTTGCTGCTATTTGGCGGACCGCGTTACTATAGCAAATTCCAGCGGATTTTATCAGCAGTTCTCATTGCGCTATTGACGGCCGCTCTTTTGGTAATACCTCTTGGCAGGTACATGACGCTGGATGGTGAAGCATTGAATTTTTATAAGATTTTAGTCGAATGGTGGCAGTATGTCGTGACCGTCGGACTAGTCGCTGGTCTAGTTGATCTGTTCCTGCTTCATAGTGCGAGGGCACCAAAAGAAAAGAAGCGTTGATAAAACCACCTCTTTGTGCTAAAATTTTTAGGGTTACGGGTCCATAGCTCAGCTGGTTAGAGCACCTGCCTTTTAAGCAGGGTGTCCCGGGTTCAAGTCCCGGTGGACCCTCCAAGAAAAACGTCAGACTTTGGTCTGGCTTTTTTCTTTGTTTGGGTTGGTTATGCCGGCAAGAGTATAATTACTATATGGATGACGGGTTGCTGCGAGGGGTTAATTTTGGCGGCTGGCTACTTCTTGAAAGGTGGATGACGCCAACCCTATTTGCGGGCACTGACGCTGTGGATGAATTTAGCTTTATGCAGACAGATGGTGCGCGCGAAAAGATTAATAGACATCGTCTGGAGTTTATCCAGGAATCGGACTTTGTGTGGCTTGTGAAGAATGGCGTTAATGCTGTGCGTATACCGGTCGGCTACTGGGTGCTGGATGACAGATTGCCTTATGTGAATGCTCGCGAAAACTTAGACTGGGCGATGGCGATGGGCGATAAGTATGGGATCAGCATCGTCATCGATCTTCATGGTCTGCCCGGATCTCAAAATGGCCTAGATCACAGTGGTCGGGTCGGGCGAGCTTTTTGGTATAAGGATATTAAATACCGGCAAGAGAGCTTGAGGTGTCTGGCTGCTTTAGCGGAGCGCTATAAGGAATTCAAGTCTCTCTGGGGTATTCAAGTGATAAATGAGCCGAGGTTGGGATTATTTCATCTAAAACTCAGGCGGTTTTATCGGGAGGCTTACGAGTTACTCAGCGGCATATTGACGTCTAGCTGCCGGATAATTATTAGCGATGCCTATACGCCTAGGCTGATGTCTGGGGCAGTCAGGAGGCGTGGCCTTCCGGTGGTATTGGATATTCACCTGTATCATATGGCGACTATCCCCGCGAGGTATCTTTCTGTGGACTGGTTCTTGAACAAAACGACTAGGCGGCAGAGAATGTTGAAAAGGCTCTCACGAGACCAACCAATAATTATCGGTGAATGGAGCGGTGTGATGCATCATCGAACGATGAGAGGTGTCCCTCGGCATAAGCGAGAGGAGCTTTTTTCGGAGTACGTAAAACTTCAGCAAAAGGCATATCGAGACTGTGCCGGCTGGTTTTATTGGAGCTACAAAACGGAGCAGCCAGGACAGTGGAATTTTCGGTCACAGGTTGAGGCTGGCTTAATCGATCCGACAAATTAAATACGTTCCTGGCGTATACTGAGGTTAGTTATGCGTCCATGGATTATGCAGGACCTACATATATCTTGGCTAGTGGCTGCCTGGTCTTTTGGTTTGGTGGTTGGCGTGATTTCGGTAATGGGTCTGCCGTACGGCGCGTTTTCGGGTCTTGGCTGGCTGCTTTTAAGCTTGGTGCTGCTGTTGCCGCTATTAAAGAACCAACAGCGCTGGATGGTGATTTTAGTTTTGGCTTCGGGGCTATTATGTGGAGTGTGGCGTGGCAGTGTCGGTCAAGTCGGGCTTGATTACTATAAGGACCTAGTGGGCAGTCAGGTGGTGCTCGAAGGCAGAGTCCTGGAAGACCCCGACGTCGATAAGCGAGGTCGGACGGTGTTGCGTTTGAGCGAAGTGGTAATCGATGGACATACGCTGCCAGGAAATATTTGGGCAGTAACGAATAAGAACGACACCATCCGGCGGAGCGATAGAGTTCGTTTGAGCGGAAAGTTAACTGAGGGTTTCGGATCGTTTGTGGCGTCTGTGTATCAAGCGGAAATTAATGGATTGGAGCGACCGGTGCCGGGGGACGTGGCGGTTGGGGTTAGAGACTGGTTTGCGGAGCGTGTCAGAATGCGTGTACCTGAGACCGAGGCGGCTCTAGGTCTTGGTTATTTGCTGGGACTTAGACGAGCGCTGCCTACTGGGCTGATTGAAGCGCTTCAGATAGCCGGCCTAACTCATGTGATTGTCGCAAGCGGCTACAACCTAACCATACTGGTAAGATTGAGCCGTCGACTTTTTGTGAGGGTTTCGAAATACCTTGCGATGCTTTCTAGCTCTGCTATGATTCTTGGTTTTATGGCCGTGACTGGAGCCAGCCCAAGTATGTCGAGAGCGGGGCTGGTCGCTGGGTTGAGTCTGGCGGCCTGGTATTATGGCCGCAAAATCCACCCTCTGGTGCTCTTGCCTTTCGCGGCTGCGATTACGCTGATCGTCAATCCTCACTATGGCTGGAATGATCTAGGTTGGCAGCTTAGCTTTGCGGCATTTAGTGGCGTAATCATCCTGGCTCCCCTGGCTCAAAGTTATTTTTTCGGAGACAAGCCACCTGGAACTATTCGCCAGATCATGGGTGAAACTATTTCTGCACAATTAGTTACATTGCCGCTCCTAGTCCTTAGTTTTGGGGTGATAAGCAATGTGGCATTGATTGCCAATTTGCTGATCTTGCCACTTGTTCCGCTGGCGATGCTCCTTGTATTCTTGACCGGTATCTTTGCCACCGTTCCGCTAGTTGGTGATTTGTTAGCTATGCCAACGAGTTGGCTGCTTGGCTATATGGTTCAAGTGGCAGAGTGGTTGGCTGGACAGCCCTGGGCGCAGAGTGAGCTTGTGATTGATTGGCGGATGGCATTTCTCGCTTACTTGATAGTGGTAGGGGCGGCTATTTGGATGAAGCGAGCGAGCGGCTTTAAGCTACGTGAAAGCAGTATCGTAGAGTAGGTTGTCTGTCTCTTGAGACGGATGTATAATGTAACTAAGAAAAGTAGAAGTCTAATTTGGAGATTTTATGGCAGGACATAGTAAGTGGGCAAAAATTAAGCGCGATAAGGGCGCAAATGATGCCAAGCGTGGAGCAGTTTTTACTAAGCTAGGTAATCAGATTGCGATTGCGGCTCGCGGCGGCACTGATCCAAGTATGAATTCAGCGCTAGCACTAGCTGTAGAGAGGGCTAAAGCTGCCAATATGCCGGGTGCTAATATTCAGCGAGCAATCGATCGAGTCGCCGATAAGAACGCTGCGGTGATGGAAGAAATAACTTATGAAGGTTATGGCCCTGGTGGCGTTGGTATAATCATCGAGACAGCAACGGACAATCGCAACCGTACATATCCTGAAGTTAGAAACGCTCTAGCTAAGAACGGTGCGCAAATTGCAGACGCGGGCAGTGTGGCATTTCAGTTTACGCGAAAAGGAGTCATTACAGTTGACGGTGCGGGCGAAGATTTGTTGCTTGAGGTACTAGACGCCGGTGCGGATGATGCCGTCGAAGAGGACGGAGAGATCATTGTCTATACCGACCAAAAGGATTTAGCCAGTGTCAGAACTTCTTTGATTGAAAAGGGTGCAAAGGTTAAGGACGCAGAGCTTCAGTACATCGCCAATGCACCAGTTGAGGTAGCTGATAGCGAAACAGCCCACAAGCTGCTAAAAGTTCTTGACGCACTTGATGATCTTGACGACGTGGTGAATGTTCACACAAATGCTGACATCACGGCAGATGTTGATTAAGCTATAGCAGTTTTGCTATAATTCGTCCATCAACATAATGAGGTGGACGTACCGATGGGAAGAACTATCGTATACTCTCTAATCTTATCGCTAATTCTATCGCTTGCCGCTCCTGCTGGAGCGGTTTTTGCTATGACGGATTTGCCTGATGAGACTGAGGGGTTAGTGGAAATAGCAGATGCAGTTGAGGGTGTAGCGGCTGTGAGCGGGGACTTAGCTGAGCCAGGAGGAGAGATCTCGACGGAGGGTGGGAGTGACCTAGATTTACAAATTGACTCGCCTGCGCCGGCAGAGCCTGTTAGCCAGCCCGAGCCGATCATTGATATGCCGCCTGAAACACCAGTGATTAATGAAAGTGACTCAACTAATCAAGTTGCGGCGGCTAACGGCGTAGTAATTACCGAGCTCCAGACGCGTGGGGTGGCTGGGGCAACCAGTGAGCTAGTTGAATTATTTAACGCTTCGGATAACGAGGTTGACGTGACGGGATGGTGCATTCAAAGGGCTTCGGCCACAGGGCTAGGTTTTTCAAACGTAACCTGCTTCAATCCAGGTGACGGTCTGGCCGCAACAAGATTGATTATGCCAGCGGGTAGTTACGCAGTGCTTGCATCCGATTCGCTAATCTTGGCAAATCCAGGATTTAATTATGATTTGAGGTTTAGTGGCGGCATGGCGGACACGGGCGGACGAATTCGCCTAGTTGATGCTCGGGGTGGGGTGGTTGACTTGTTGGGCTGGGGTGGTGCTAGTGAGTACCTGGGCAGCCGGGCAGCACCAGCCATTACCTCATCTCAGCCAGTACGGTCGCTACACAGAGTGGTGAATGCAGGGCAGTATCAAAATGCTCGGGATAATTACCGAGATTTTATTTTAGATATAGCAGGCAACTCTTACCAGGCTGGGGCGCTCTATGAGGTGACTGATTTATGTTTAAATGTTGCTGGCATACAAAGCGTGATACCGGAAGAGCTCTGGCAGATAGCGAGCGGTGAGTGCGTTGATAAAATTAGTATCAACTTTTGCCCATCTTTGATGATTAACGAAGTTGCCGCAAATACCACCCGTCAATATATCGAGCTAGTTAACTCTTCGACGGTCGACCTTGATGTGAGCGGCTGCCGCCTAATGACTAACCGCAGCTCGTCTCTTAGTGCCGAGCTTCCGGATTTGGTTATTGAGCCTGGGGGTTTTCTAGTTATTTACATAGATGATACCGAACTAAAGTTGACTAAAAGTACCTCGGGAACGGTTTACTTGCTGGCCTCTGATACAGTGACAGAGCTGGACCAGGTATTTTATGAGGATCTATCTACCGATACAAGCTGGTCGCGGTTTGGAGCGGAGTGGAAACAGACTTACTCTCTCACGCCACTTGCGCAGAATCAGCATGCTCAATATCCGCCATGTGGCGATGGTTATTGGCGAAATGAGTTAACTTCGCGTTGTAATAAAATTGCTCCACCAACTGTTCTAGCCGCTTGCCGTGACGATCAGTACCGTAGCGAGGAGACTGGACGGTGTCGTAATGTCACCACTTCACGACAGCTGACTCCCTGTCGAGAGGGGCAGTACCGAAGCGAGGAGACCAATCGATGTCGCTCAATCGCCTCAGCGGTCTCCACTTTGAAGCCGTGCGCCGACGATCAGTTTCGCAACCCTTTAACAAATCGCTGCAAAAAGATAGCTAGTTCCGACGACGTGGCTTTGGCGGATTGCGGGGAGGGCAGGGAGCGAAACCCTCAAACTAATCGATGCCGAAATATCCTATCATCAGCTATGCCAACCGCTCCTTTCGCCCCTGAAAAAGTGGCTTATACAGCCGAAGGGTTGTGGGGCTGGTGGGCATTTGGTGGGGTGTCGCTCTTAGCTCTAGGCTATGCTGGTTGGCAGTGGAGATTCGAGCTGGGTCGTGCCGCTAATGGGGCTTTGAGGTTCTTCGCCTCCAGGGGCAAGGGCGGCATGTGAGGTGATATAGTAAGATAGTGAAGATAATTGGAATAGATCCAGGCACGGGTATTTTAGGCTTTGGTGTAATTGAGGTGCTTCCGTCAAAACCAATGCGCATGATTAGCGCAGGCGTGATTCGCACGCCAGCAAATACGCCCCTGGAGGATCGATTAGTTGAAATCTATAATGGCCTGAGGGAGATCATCGGCGAAACAAACCCTGAAGTAATGTCAATTGAGAAATTATTTTTTGCTCAAAACGTTACCACCGCTATTTCTGTGTCGCATGCCAGAGGCGTAGCCATGTTAGCTGGCAAGCAGGCTAGCTTAACAATCGCCGAGTATACCCCACTGCAAATAAAACAGACCTTAACGGGTTATGGCAAGGCGGATAAAAAGCAGATGCAGGAAATGGTCAAACTCCAACTTGGCTTAAGTGTGATTCCGAAGCCAGATGATGCAGCCGATGGCTTGGCGGCAGCTATCACATACCACTTGATGAATCGATTGAACTAGCTTTAGTTAGGGTCTTATCTATACTTGCGAAACTACTCACGCGAGGCTACAATTAGGCTTATGTTTAAAAGAACTTACGGCTTTACTATCGTCGAGCTGTTGATTGTGATTGTTGTAATTGGTATTCTGGCGGCTATATCTATAGTTGCCTATAACAGCATCTCGAATAACGCCAATGACTCTAGCGTAAAAAGTGATCTACGTAACATCTCTCAGCAAATGGAGCTAGCGAAGGTGGAGGGTCCGACTGGGCAGTATCCGACCGGCAATGCCGGGGCATTTAGCTATGAGGTGTTGGGAGCTAAGGTTAACCGGTCCGCCTATGCTACTAGTCCGGATTTGACAATCAACTTGTTGATGTGTCGGGATGTGGCTAGCTCAAAATTCTCCATTCTGGCCACTAGCAAGTCGGGCAAGCGATTTTATACGATAAATGGTGGCGGTGTATTTGAATATGTCGGATCAACCCCATGGAACACCGATCTTCCCAATGATCACTGTCGAAGTGTGGATGCCGGCATAGGCTATGCGGGCGGTAGCGGCTATAACTCGAGCAGTGTTGTTGGAGGCTGGAGGCCTTGGGCAGCTGGCTAGAAGTGTGAGATAATGAATAAATGATAGCGCATGTAATTGGGACAGTGGCCGAGAAATTCAATTCATCGGTGATTGTTGATGTGGGTGGCGTAGGTTACGAAGTGGCAGTGCCTGCTGGAGATTATGACCGAATGGTTCTTGACTCAAGCATCAAACTTTACACCTACCATCACGTAAGGGAGCAATCCGAGGACTTGTTTGGTTTTTCTAGTCTCGCCGCGAAGAAGTTGTTCGAGCTTCTAATAACGGTTCAGGGTGTTGGTCCTAAGGCAGCCCTAGCGATACTCTCTCTGGGCGATGCCGAGTCGGTACGTAACGCGATCGCAAATTCTGACAGCTCATTTGTTCAGAAGGCTACTGGTGTCGGCAAGAAAACGGCTGAACGGGTGGTTGTAGACCTGAGTGATAAAGTCGGCCTACCAACTCACTACGGACGTAAAGCCGAGCCATCCCAAACCGAACTAAACATCAATGACGAGGCCCTTGAAGCTCTAATGGCACTTGGCTACACCCTGGCAGATGCTACGAAGGCACTAGAGGGGGTGGATCCAAGTTTGCCAACCAGTCAACGGGTACATCAGGCGTTAAAGGGCTAGACTGTGAGACAATAGATATATGGCAATCGAAAGAATTATTGATCCCGTGCTCACGTCGGATGATGCTGACGAGCAGATTATTGAGGTGACATTGAGGCCTCAGAGGTTTGATGATTATGTTGGGCAGGAGAGGCTCAAGACCAACCTAAAGTTAGCAATTGATGCAGCTAAAAAGCGAGGCGAACCGATTGACCATGTACTGCTCTATGGGCCTCCTGGTCTAGGCAAGACGACTATGGCTAACGTTATCGCTAATGAGATGGGGGCGGGGTTTCGAGTAACTTCTGGACCGGCAATTGAGAGGGCTGGTGATTTAGCCAGCATCTTAACAAATCTTCAGGACGGTGATATTTTGTTTATCGATGAAATCCACAGGTTAAGTCGAGTGGTTGAAGAGGTTCTGTATAGCGCTATGGAGGATTTCAAGCTAGATATTGTTATAGGCAAGGGCCCGGCTGCTAGATCAATTCGTCTAGACCTGCCTAAGTTCACCATCATTGGCGCTACCACCAGAACGGGCAGCCTAGCTGCGCCCTTGAGGGATAGATTTGGCCACATTTACCGGCTGGAGTTTTATACGCCTGAGGAGATAGCAAAGATCATTGAGCGAGCATCAGCTATACTTGATTCCAAGATTCATCCTTCTTCGGCCAAAATACTCTCAACAAGGGCCAGGTTGACTCCGCGTATTGCTAACCGCTTGCTAAAGCGGGTTAGGGATTTTGCAGACGTTAATGGTGATGGAATAATTGACGACATGTCGACCAAGAAAGCCTTGGCGATGCTAGAAATCGATGAGCTGGGGCTTGATCCGGCTGATCGCAATTTGCTGCGCAGCATGATTGATAATTATGGGGATAATCCTGTCGGTCTAACCACGCTAGCGGCATTAACCGGAGACGAGACGACGACGATTGAGGATTTTTATGAGCCGTATCTGCTTCAGATAGGTTTTATTGAGAAGACTCCGAGGGGGAGGAGGGTTACTCCTCGAGCCAAAAAGCACCTTGATAGTCCCCTGGGGTGATATAATATTCATATGAAACCTCAGGATTCAGAACAGCCAGTTAAACCTGTAGCCTACGACCCCGAAGGTCGGCCGCTATACTATCATCCGCCAGTCTCTGAATCTGCCACTCAAACTAAGGTCCCGGCGGAGCCTACTATCGCCCAGTCTCATATCACCGTCAGACCTGAGAGCATGCCAGGTCAAAACTTCAATCCGCGGATAAGGGCGCAGTATGCCAATGAGCCTGATATGGTGCACGCCGGAAGGCCCGTTGACTTAAAGCCCTTTGAGGTCAGTCCAGACCTGATAGCTAAGCATGAGGCCTCAAAGCAGCAGTATCCCTATCTCAATTTGAGTGAAGCTGAATTTGTGATACTTGACATCAAGCGTCACCCAATCGGTATGCTCAAGCCTATCCTTATAACCTTAGCGCTGATGTTGGGTATATTTATGTTCGGGGTGTACTACCCTTCGATGTATGAGCTGGCGGCGGTGGCAATCATGCCAAGTCCTGTCGTGATGTTTGGCATACTATTGTTTCTGGCGGCCTTCGTGGTGCTTGGAGGTGCGGTAGCACTTTGGGTCTATCTGCAAAATCAGTTCTTTATGACCAATGAGAGTGTGATTCAGGAGATACAGGACAGCTTGTTTTCCCGCCGCGAACAGACGGTTAGTCTTGGTAGTATTGAGGATGCAAGTTTCTTTCAGTCGGGATTGATCCAGACGCTATTTGACTACGGGACTATACGATTGAGCACTGAGGGCCAGGAAACTACTTACATTTTTCGCTACGTCCATAACCCGAAACGCCAAATCGCTATTCTAAACAATGCCATTGAATCGTTTAAGAACGGCCGTCCGGTCGACATGATGGACTAGCCCTTTAACTTTAGATATTTACTTGTTGCGGCTCTCGTGTACGAAATCTGACTCATCGGTGAGGATTGCCCTCAGTGAGTAGGAATTGCACTTGCCGTCCCGGCAATCTCTTGGCTCGTATCTATAGGCTGAACCTGGTTCGCCAATCATAATCCCGCTTGGGTCAACAAGTAGCTGCGGATCCATAGTTTTCAGCGTATCTTTGTTTATTTGTTCGGGGTAAAATTTATTTTCCTTGTAAAAACTTTCCTCGAGACTGTAGTAGATGGCATTTACGGCAACTTTCTTCTGACTATTGATGCTTTCAGTGTTAATTTTCTCTACCTGAAACATTAACACTACGCCGGCAACTATTAAAAAAGTTGCTACTGCAATAATTTCTAAGACAGTGAACCCTGGCTTGCTCATATCGTTATTGTAGCAAATTTTCCACATAAACGATATAATATATCTATAACTCGAAGGGGGATATTATGGCGGAAAAGCAGAAAAAACAGGTAGCGACAACTCAAGAGTCAAAGGTTGATGACGGAAAGTTAAAGGCGCTAGGTTTGGCGATGGATCAAATCACCAAGCAGTTCGGCGATGGGGCAATCATGAAGCTGGGCGAGTTCCGGCATGCTGATGTTGAGCTGATTCCTTCGGGCGCTTTAAGTCTAGACCTGGCGCTCGGCGGTGGATATGCAAAAGGTCGAATTATTGAGATCTATGGACCAGAGAGCTCTGGAAAAACAACCCTAACCCTTCATGCGATTGCGGAAATTCAGAAACAGGGTGGTACAGCGGCCTTTGTTGATGCTGAGCACGCTCTTGACCCTGCTTACGCAAAGAAACTGGGGGTCGATACTGACAATCTTTTGGTCTCACAGCCCGATAATGGCGAGCAAGCCCTGGAGATCACAGAAACACTGGTGCGCTCAAACGCCGTCGACCTAATAGTGGTTGACTCGGTAGCTGCCCTAACGCCACAGGCTGAAATAGAGGGTGATATGGGAGATAGCCACATGGGCCTTCAGGCTCGCTTGATGTCACAGGCGCTCAGGAAGCTAACTGGTATTATCAATAAGTCTGGTGCAACGGTGATTTTCATTAATCAGATTCGCATGAAGATTGGGGTCATGTTTGGTAATCCTGAGACGACGACCGGTGGTAATGCCTTAAAGTTCTATGCTTCTCAGCGCATCGACATTCGCAGGGTTGGCCAGATTAAGGTCGGCGAAGAAATCAGGGGTAACCGAACTAAGGTTAAGGTAGTAAAAAATAAAATTGCTCCGCCTTTTAGAGTCGCCGAGTTTGACATCATGTACAACGAAGGTATCTCAAATACCGGTGATATTCTAGACTTGGCTGTAAATCACGGCGTAGTTGCAAAAGCCGGAGCGTTCTTTAAGTACAACGATGAAACGATTGGACAGGGCCGCGATAAGGCCAAGGACTATCTCAAGGAAAATCCTAAGGTCCTTAAAGAAATCGATGATAAGGTTCGCGAAAAGGTCGCCGCAGACCAAGCTTAGAATAATCTCGTGAAGATCACTGGTATCTCGGTTCAGGCTCGTGATAAGAATCGAGTTAATATTGCCGTAGATGGTAAATACCTTTTTTCACTAGACGTTTTTCAGGTGGGTGAGCTTGGGCTAAAGGTCGGCAATGAATACACGCAAGAAGAGCTAGATTCATTTGAGCAGGAGAGCCAGTTTGGCAAGTTGTATGCTAGGTCGCTAGAGTATGCATCGGTGCGGCCAAGATCAATTAAAGAGATGAGAGACTATTTGTGGCGAAAAACTCTAACCACCCGAAGACGGATTCCTAAGACTGGGCAGATTGTCGAAAAGGCTGGGGTTTCGGAGGTGGTGACGAGGCGCGTTCTAGAAAGACTTATTAGCAAGGGCTATCTAGACGATGAGAAGTTTGCTAAATTTTGGATAGATAACCGGATGATGAATAAGGGAGCGAGCCTCAAGAGGTTGAAGCTTGAACTGCTTCAAAAGGGAGTTGATCGAGACACGATGGAGCGAGTGGCTCTCGAAACCCAGCGCAGCGATAGGTCTGAGCTAGATAAGATAATTGCAAAAAAGAGATCTCGCTACCCTGACCGTCAAAAGCTAATTCAGTACTTGATGAGGCAGGGGTTTGGCTACGACGATGTGGTTGAGGCTGTAGATAGAGAGCAGGCCAGCTAACTGGCGTCGATCGACTCGGGGTGCGGCTGGGGGGATTTTCTAAAGGGATTTTCGAATGACTTGGAGTCGACATTTGCCACTGGTTCGGTGTGGCGAATATCGGGACTCTTCACAACGATGTAGTCGTCAGATACTTCGACGATTTGTGATCGGTGAATCAAGAACTCGGTGTCACCTAGGCTGCGAAAAAACGGTCTCTTAACGCGAATTTGTTGAATGATGAAATTTCCTGCCTCTAGCGTATATCCTATTACTCTCCCGACAGTTCGCTTCCGTTCATCGATAACCTTCAGTCCGATTAGGTCAAACTTTATTTTGTAAATCTTTTCGATTTGAAGTACGTCCCCGACTCCAATGAGCTCATCAGCCGAATCAACGATCATTCCCATTGGTCCGATCTCTCTGATGTCAGCGATCCTAAGCAGTGATGGGTGCTCATCGAGTAGCCTGCCTTCAAGTTCGTAGGCGACGATTGAAAGATCATGCGGATTGATAACTGCTCTAGACGTGCGAGCAAGCTCGGAGCCCGTCTGAAGGCTCATGACGGGCAAATTCTTAAATTTATCAGCAGAAAAAAGCATAACTAATTTGATTATACCGTAAGCAAGCTATTCAACAAGGGGATTAATCCGTCCCGGAGGTAGGGAGAAGCTACCGGTTGCTGATTCGGCTGTGTTGAAGTTTTCAATTTGACTAATGATCTTTTCGTCAAAAATAATAGCTGTTGGAGGGGTCTCTTCGGCGGTATTCGATAAGTTAACCAAACTGTTCAGCATAAAAAGTGCGACAGAGACGCCAATTACTACGGTAAGTGAGAAAAGTATGACATGATAGCGATTTAGTAAGGCGGCTAAGCTGGTGCCAACCTGCTTGAGCGAGGGAGAGTTTTTCATTTTACGTATACCTCGATGTCTAATGTTTGCGTGCTGACGGTGCTAGGTGATTCACCGGGAGACAGGTTTAGCTGGGAAATCTGCATTTGGGTTAGATTTTGTTCAATTAAGTAGATGAAATTAAGCAGGTTTACGTAAGCAACACTTCCGCCAAGTTGCACTGAGACGTTCACGCTTTTAGCGGTTTGAGCGGGCGCGGCAACCGCCGGTGCTTGACCCGTGGCTTCTTCTCCGGAGTCCGTCGCTGCAGGCGGTGTGGTGACAGCCGGAGCTGGCGTAGAGCTAGCGGAGTTGCTGTCCTGGAAGGTAAAGCCGGATATAGTGATGCCAGACTGGGCAGCGTAGCTGCTCAGGTCTTCAATAATCTGGTTTTGGTACTGGTATCTTTGCGACTCTGCAACAATTTGTTCTGCTTTCTGGATTGCCTCAGTTTGATTGGATAGCTGACCTTCGAGGCTAGTTAGGTACTGTAGTTTGGCGTCAGACGAGGCTGCATCAGACTGTATCTTCGACACCTCGGTGGCGACATCTTCAAGGTATGAGTGAGCCAAGTAAAAACCGCCAGCCATAGCTAACAAGGTTATGAGCAATACGACCGCCAGGGTGTTGCGCATGGTCACTGCGGTAAAGGGTTTTTTGTTCTTTGACCGACTCATGACTTTGCAATCTCCGGTTTAATGACAACGCTGATCTGAATACTAATCCCATTTGCTTCCTGGGGCGCGCTATCTGGCCCGCTTGAGCCGCCTCCCTGAGAAACCGATACGAGGTGAACATTTTCGAAGTAATCTGACTGCTGTTCGAATGCTGTTTTAAGCCGAATCGCATCATCGTATGATCGGCCTGTCGCATTTAGTGTAGTGGGCTGGCCAAATGTTTCAGCATTTAACTCAAGTGACTGAAGCGCAATTCCTTCAGGTAGTGACTGGGCTATCTTGACGGCAATTTCTGAATACCGGACTTCCTTGCCTAGAATTGAAGAGGCGATTTTGAGGTTGTTGCTAAACTCTTGGGCTTTTAGCTGAACTTGGTCGTACTTGGCGCTGCGTGATTTGCTCTCCTCGATAGTAGCTTCGGCGACTTTTTTGGAGTTTTCCATCATATAGTAAACGATGCCGACAAGTGCAAATAGAAGTACGGCTAGTAGGCCGGAGGCGATACAGTATCTAATAAGTAGCACATTGGCTCGACCGGCCTTGATTTGTCTTTTGTCGTCTGGTGGCAGTAGGTTGATCATGTGATTATCTCCTGCGGATCAACTAGAGCCAGGCCGGCTGCGGTCATGAATCTCGGACGGAGCTGTTTTGCGGGAGGAGTGACACTGGCAAAGTTGAGGGCTTGCCAGGGGCTGGCTACGCGAGCTGGCATAATAAGTTCATTGGTAAAGAATTCACCAAGCCCCGGAACGTTGCTGCCGCTGCCGACGATCAGAACCTGCTCTAGCTTGGTTTCGTCGGAGGAGCGCTCAGTGTAGAACCGAATGACCTTTCGGGTTTCATTTGCTATCCGAGTAAGGCTTGGGCGTAGAGAGTTGGTGATTTTTTCTTGACGTGGTCCAGCGCTTAGTCCGCTCAAGACTTTTAATTGGTGTGCTTGCTCAAGCGGGATGTTCATCTTTTTGGCGATATCCAAGGTTAGGGTGTTGCCGCCAATATTTAGACCGCCGGTGACCCGAATGGCTTTATCTAGAATCGCAATATCTGTTCCTGTCGGTCCAATGTCAACAATAACCGTCGGTAGTCCACCCTCTTTGGTGTACTCAAGAAGCCGTGATACTGCGTTGACGCTCGGCTCAACCATTGCTACCTCCACCCCGGCGGAGCGCACAACCTTTAGTATTGTGTCGACAAAGCGCTTAGGTACCGCACACATTAGTACGGTTAGGTCTTTCTTGGTGCGCGATATTACCTGATGGTCGACATAGAGATTGTCGAGGGGCAAGGGGATGTACTGCTCAACCTCGAGATTGACCGCCTCTTGGATGTTTGACTCCTGGCTAGCGGGCATAGTAAAGGTGCGAGCAAAGGTTCTCACCGCTGGTAGCCCTAAGACAACGCGATTGCTGTCCAGCCTGCCAACGATGCTGTCGTTAAATAAACTGTTAACCCTCTCAGTTAAGTAGTCTTGACTTTTCTCTAGGTTGTCGGTTACTTTTGATGGGTCTAGGTCAACTGAGCCGTAGCCATGGACTAACATCTTCTCTCGGTCAACCGAGACAACTCGAAGGCCCGTTTGACTTACATCAAGGCCGATAATAGGTTTTGATTTATAAAATAAACTTGTCACTTTTTTTGCCCACAGCTTTCACTGGTGTCATTATAACATAAGCCTATTATGTGAGGCTAGGCCTCTATCTGGTTCGCGAGTCCGGTTATTGGCATCATCACACTGGCAGCGATTAGTCCTACCATGCCACCCATGAAAACAATCATAATCGGCTCAATCGTTGAGCTGAGGCTGGCTATAGCCGTATCGACTTCTTCTTCATAAAAATCAGCGACCTTCACAAGAACACTGTCTGTTTGGCCGGTTTCTTCACCAACTGATAGCATCTGTGCCACGATTGGCGGATATAGCTCCTCGTCCTCGGCAATAATGTGCGATAAAACCTCGCCATTTTTGACGCGTTGAGCGGCTTTTTTGATGGATTCCTCGTAGGCGGTGTTTCCTACGGCGTGAGCAGTGATATCTAAAGCCTCCAGTACTGCCACGCCCGCGCCAATCAATGCTGAGAAAGTTCTAGTGAACCGTGCTACCGCTACCTTTTTAACGATTTTACCCACAATAGGCGCCTTTATGGTGAGGTTGTGAAACTGCTTTTTGCCGACTGGAGTCTTGATATAGCGCAAGAGCAGCCATATGCCAACACCGATAACTGGGAAAATAATATACCAGAAGTCAACAAAGAAATTGCTGATTGACATCATGGCTTGGGTTAGGGCGGGCAGCTCAGCATCCTCTCCGCCCAGGTCTTTAATCGTCTCTCCCATCGACGGCAGTACAAACAGCATTAATCCGAAGAATGCACCTATCGTAATAAAAATTAGCACCATTGGATAGGTCATAGCACTCTTAATCTTTTTGCGGATAGCGGCGCTTTTTTCTTGCTGCAAGGCCAGCCTCTTTAAGATATCATCCAGGATACCAGCTGCCTCGCCGGCGCGAACCATATTTACATATACATCGTTGAAAACTTCAGGGTGGTGCGATAGCGCGTCGGCGAAAGGCTCGCCGCCCTCAATTTTTTTTGCGACTGATGCAATGGCTTTTTTAAACGCAGCACTTTCGGCGTGCTGCGCCATTGATGCGAGTGCTCGAAGTATGGGTACTCCCGCTGAGACCATTGCGCTAAGTTGCCTTGTAAACATCACTAGCTCGTCTGATTTTACTTTTTTACCACCGCGTCCTAGCCTCATCTTTGAGGTCTGGCGTCCTTGCGGGTCGTGTAGACTAATGAGTCTTAGGCCCTGAGATTTAATGCTCGACATAGCGGCCATACGATCGGCCGCATCTATGGTTGCGCTGATTGTTTGACCATTTTGCTTGGTAGCGACAAAATCAAATTTAGCCATTATTATTGCTCCCTCGTAGCTCGAAGCACTTCCTCGAAGGTCGTCACACCCCTTAGCGACTTAACTAGTCCATCGGTCTGCATGGTAATCATCCCTTCGCTAATGGCTTGATCCTGAATCTCGTTGCTTGTGGCATTGGCGGTAATTTGACGCTGAATTGGGATCGATACGTCGAGTGCTTCGTATAGTCCAATTCGTCCTTTGAAGCCGGTGTGGCTACATTCTTCACAGCCGGCCTTTGAAGCTCGCCACATATGCAAAAAGCCCTGCTCATTAGTGGCTATCGGCGCGTCTCCTCCGATGCCTGCATTTGCGGCCTCTGTCTCTAGCTTGTGAATTGTTGCAAAATCTTCGCCTTTGGAGAGGTTGAACATTTCTTGTATTGATTTAGATTCTTGATCTTCTGGGGTGTATTTTTCTCGGCAGAAGCTACATAGCCGACGAACTAGGCGCTGACCAATTACGGCCTTAACTGTTGAAGCTATCAAGAACGGCTCGATGTCCATGTCAAGCAATCGAGGCAGGGTGGTTGCGGCGTTGTTTGTGTGGAGAGTACTAAACACAAGGTGGCCCGTTAGGGCAGCCTGGACGCCCAGGTTGGCTGTCTCGCTGTCTCGAATCTCACCAACCATGATAATATTTGGGTCTTGACGCAAAAGCGCACGAAGCCCCGACGCAAAAGTCATTCCCGCCTTGGGGTTAGTCTGTACTTGATTTACTCCAACGATCTTGTATTCAACCGGGTCCTCTACGGTCGATATGTTTACATCTGGCGTGTTTAGCTCAGAGAGAATACTAAACAAACTAGTTGACTTACCGGAGCCTGTCGGACCAGTTACGAGAATCATGCCGTTGGGTTGAGTCATAGCCTCTTTGATGATAGCTAGGGACTTGCCCCAGTAGCCTAGCTGCTCGAGTGTGATTGTCTGATTCGATTCGTCAAGAATACGCATCACCACCTTTTCGCCATCACTAATCGGCAGGGTGCTTACACGAAGAGCATACTGTTTGCCGGAAACGCGAATCTTAAATCGTCCGTCCTGTGGAACTCGTCGCTCGTCAATCTTTAGGTTTGAGAGAATCTTCACGCGGCTGACTAGGGCGCCAAGGACATTGCGCGGCAGCTTATTGACTTCTTGGAGAACTCCATCGATTCGATAGCGCACTTGAACAAAGTCCTCGCGAGGTTCAATGTGGATGTCGCTGGCGGCAGATTTGATGGCATACTCCAGAAGCAGGTTGACCGTCTGGGCAATCGGGGAGTTTTCGGCGAAATCCTCCTCGGTTACTGTCTGTGTTTCGCTTTGTGAGTCTTGCTGGATAGCAATAACTTCATCCAGTTCCTTGTTGACGTCACCCCTATAGTTATCTAGGCAGTCTAGAATGTTGTTTTTTGTCGCCAAGTAGACCCTGAGGTTGTAGCCGATCTCCTTTTGAATAAAGTTTAACGCCTGGACGTCATCCGGGTCATCCATCGCTAAGCTTAGTGTGCCGTCTTCATTTTCAGCAAAAAGTACTACATTGTACTGGCGAGCAATGTGCTCCGGTATCTTGTGCAAGATGTTATCAGGGATGTCTTTAGGGTCAATCTTTATGAAGGGGACTCCGATATAGTGACCAATTAACTTAGTCAGCTCTTCATCGGAAAGCAGCTTTTGGCTCAGTACTGCATCTTGGAGCGATAGGCTGCCTCTTTGGGCTTCTAGCTTTAAGACAGCAAGCTGAGATTCATCTGCAATCCCACCCTGCTGCAATATCTTTTCTATGGCAGTATCTGATATATGCATATTACTTGTGGTTATTATACGTCAACTCTTAATTTTGTGCCAGGGATTTTGCGTAGTACAATGGGCATCATGAAATTGGTAGTTGGCAGCGATGATGAAATGCGGCAGCTTGGCGAGAAAATCGGCCGACTTGTTGAGGGAGGTGAGTTCATCGAGCTCATTGGGGACGTGGGAGCCGGCAAAACAACCTTAACAAAAGGCATAGCCCTGGGGCTTGATATTACTGAACCGGTCCAAAGTCCAACCTTTACAATTAGTCGGGTCTACGAAGGCCGCGGTGGTATTGAATTGAGACACTACGATTTTTATCGGCTGAATGAAGCGGGGATTATGAGCGATGAGTTGTCTGAATCGATAGGCATTGATGATGTAGTGACGGTTGTTGAATGGGCGGGAGTTGTCGATGGAGTTATGCCGCAAGACCGCCTAAGGGTGGATATCGCCGCCGATAGTGAGCAAACTCGAACAGTAGAGTTGACGGGATATGGCGAGTCATCCAAGAGGGTATTGGAGGGGCTGCAGTGATTGTCCTTCTTGACACATCTACGGCAGACTGCCGACTGTCAGTGCTGGATGGTGGCAGCTGGCAAAATTATGAGTGGCAAGCTGGTCGTACGCTCGCCCGGGGCCTAATTGGCTTTATTGAAGATAAGGTCGGTGATTTAAAGTCAATCCAGGCTATTGGCGTGATGAAGGGTCCAGGTAGCTTTACGGGTCTGCGCATTGGGATTACGGTCGCCAATACCTTGGCTGACAGTCTAAATATTCCGATAGTCGGTGAGGTTGGCGAGAACTGGCAGGATTTAGCCCTGGCTCGATTGGAGTCTGGCGATAACGATAAGGTAGTTCTGCCAAACTATGGGTCACCAGCTCATATCACTCATCCGAGAAAATAGTTGTCCTGACCTACATAAGCATGAGCTCAATTGAAAAACAGCTCTGCAGATAGTACACTAAACTCATGATCCATAAAGCGAGAGGTTTTACGATAGTCGAGCTATTGGTTGTAATCGTGGTGATCGGTATTTTGGCGACCATATCAGTTATTTCTTATAATAATGTGGCAGCTAAGGCTCGTGATGCTCAGCGGCTGCAGGACATTAAGACAATCTCCAAGGCTCTAGAGCTCTACTATTTAGACAATGGGCGCTTCCCGCCTAGCGCCTGCGGGACTTCTTGTCCATCGCCCAAAAGCATAAACTCCAGCTGGCTTACTACCTCGGACGGATCGTGGAGCTTGCTAGAGGAGGCTCTTGTTCCAAATTATATATCAGCTCTACCGAAGGATCCTCGAGCTGCAGTCGGTACGCCAGCGGCGATATATAGCGGCTATAACTATGATTATGTATTGAGCACTTGGTGCGGTGCGGCGCACGGTCGATTGTTTCTTTTGACTTATCGTCTGGAGACCATGCCGCGTCAGAATGAAATTTCTGGCAACTGTGCCAGTAATGCTCCATCCTATGCGTCGAGCCAGTATGTTTCGGTTAAGTAGCTTGAAGAAGCAATTTGCGCAATCCAAGTAGTTAGCGTACTATATA
>DAICXN010000029.1:314-666 GCA_027312165.1 Candidatus Saccharimonadota bacterium | reverse complement strand
TTTCTCGCTTGTACTTCTGAACATCTTTAGTTAAACACAATTAAAGCAGAAAAGATAGTGCAATATTATGCAAGGGAGAGCATGATGGCGAAAGCGGCAAAAACAGTGAAGCATGCGTTGACGACAAAGGGCTGCCATACTTTGCGTCGGTAGGATATTGCCGCGACTGCGGCCGAGCCCAAAAGGTTCATTACATGGTAGGGCAGCGCGCTTGGCAACAAGCCAAGGCTAAAGAGTCCATAGCCGATGATAATAAGAGCGGTACCCGCCCAAGCGGCGGCTTCAACTGGTTGGATGCTTTTTTGTTTTTTGTTCATAGCTACGACGTAGTATAACATGCTTGTGTTTTAAT
>DAICXN010000029.1:0-302 GCA_027312165.1 Candidatus Saccharimonadota bacterium | reverse complement strand
AACATAAACATGAAAAACAAAATCCGTGCCCCGGGTGGGCGCGTAGCAGCACAAATACACTTCCTGACTGGGAAGTGTATTTGGTATACTACGTAGGTACGGGGCACTAGCTCATTTGGTAGAGCGCTTCCATGGCATGGAAGAGGTGAGGAGTTCGAATCTCCTGTGCTCCACCATTTTTCAATGTATTGGATGCAAATGCTCGTGCCATGATATTAGTATGAGCAGAATACCACGTGTAATCGGACGCGGCTTTACCATTGTCGAGCTTCTCATAGTCATTGTTGTGATTGGAATTTTGG
>DAICXN010000028.1:513-798 GCA_027312165.1 Candidatus Saccharimonadota bacterium | reverse complement strand
CTCTCGCCAGAGATGCTCAACGTCAGCGGCATCCGCACCCTAGCGTCAGATGAGCTGCGTTTTCGACCTGGCGCCTATCACAACGGTAGTGTCTGGCTGTGGGACACGCATCATATCGCTAAAGGCATGCGTCGACTTGGCTACACCGAAGCGGCTAATGACCTCGATCAGCGCCTACTTAAGGTTGTCGCAGCAACCAACCTCCTGCCAGAATATGTCCGCGGTGACGACTCCGACTATCCGTCAACCAACCACAACATTATTGATGTCTACGACCGAAATTAC
>DAICXN010000028.1:0-492 GCA_027312165.1 Candidatus Saccharimonadota bacterium | reverse complement strand
GGACAGCGGCAGCAATCCTGGCTACCAAGAAGCGCTTAATTCGCTCAGGCGCCATCCTCAATCTGCCCCTATAGCAATCACCTCCCTATATCGTTCAATATAAGCACTCGCCATCGCCTCAGCCGAAAACTTCTCCTCCACAGAACGGCGGCTGCTACAAGACCAATGTTGAGGTTGCTGAGCGCATCTCCAGAGCCCTGGGGATGAACATTGACCAGATTGACTGGCCTAGAGGTCTGTCAAACAGAGGCCGCCCTCCCGGAGATTGAGATAACCCAGCACCCAACGCAGCCAATATACTGCCCCAGGTGCCAGCTCGAATACCCTCTCTCCTGGCACCCTGGAGAAGCGTGCGACAACTGCTCGTAGAGCAACGAGCCCCCGCAGGAAACCCGAAAGGGCCCCTATAGCGGGGGCCCTTTCAATGGTGAACAATTTATTCTTTACAAACAAATGATAAGTCCGCCGGATTTCTCCGACGGACGTATCCGT
>DAICXN010000027.1 GCA_027312165.1 Candidatus Saccharimonadota bacterium | reverse complement strand
ACTAGATGGGCTTGCGGGAGGACTGCTGGCAATCAGCTTTGCGACCTTCGGGATGATCGCGCTACTACAAGGCAATAGCTTGTTGGCTGGATTTTGCTTTACGGTTGTCGGTGCGCTGCTGAGTTACCTTTGGTTTAATATACATCCGGCGCGCTTCTTTATGGGTGATGTTGGTAGCTTTGCGTTCGGTGTCGCGCTGGGCGTAGTGGCAATGTTGACAGACTCGCTACTCTTGCTGCCGATTATCGGCATGGTGTTTGTGGTTGAGGCTGGTTCGAGCTTGCTACAAATCACAAGCAAAAAGCTATTTGGACGGAAAATATTCATTTCTGCACCAGTTCACCATCACCTCGAGGCAAAAGGCTGGCCAGAGACCAAGGTGACAATGCGTTTTTGGGTTATTGGCTGTGTCGTTGCATTTATTGGATTTATGCTGGCACTTGCGGGAGGACACGTTGCGTAATCAGGGGCGAGGGGTGGAGCCTAACGATATGAAGGTTCGGCGACATCGTCCGAAGTATCAGATAGTACTGTATGTTGGGTTGTTGCTGTTGTTAGGCCTGGTTGTCATGTATGCAATCGGGCCGCAACGCGCAAACCTACTGAATTTTGCGTACGGAACTGGATATAGTGATACGTTCTTTTTCAATAAGCAGCTGGTGAGTGCGATCATTTCTATTGTCGCCTTTGCGTTCTGTGCCATTGTTCCATATACGCTGTTCACGGAGAAGTATGCTAAGCAGATTTTTATCGCCGGTCTGGCGCTGTGTGCATTATTGGTTTTTGCGGGTGCGGTACTGCACCTACCTATAGCGACAGAGACGAACGGTGCATACAGGTGGTTTTATCT
>DAICXN010000026.1 GCA_027312165.1 Candidatus Saccharimonadota bacterium | reverse complement strand
GTGTTCGCATGGCCATCACGGTTAATGGTGCTTCCCTTGATACTGTTGGGGGCAAGGGGTTTCGCCTGGAGTACGCAGTTCGCTCAGCTGCAACTTGCAATTTGCAGACAACGGGATTTTCGGCTGTGACGGCATCAACGCCTGTAGCATGGCATGCCTCTGACAATCCTCAACACGCAACCACTGCGAGCGCAGATGTGCAAAATGATCCCGTTACACAGAACGTTACTTACCAGAAAGTGCTAAAAGATTCTTCAGATTTTACAAATCGCACGACTGTACCGGTTGGCAGTAGCATGCTATGGGACTTTGCGCTTAAGGTGACAGATACTGAACCTGGTGCGTCCTATTGCCTTAGGGCCGCCGAGCCGAATGGCACGGCGCTGAGCGGAGGCTATCAGAACGTTCCTGAGATTACGGTTGTCTCTATGACTGAGCCGCCAGGTATATCTTTTGTTTCTTCGAGTGGTCAGCCTGTTCCTTCGCCAAACTTCCAAATGCCTAAGTTAAATATGATGCCAGATTGCCAGGTGGCTTCAACTAGTATGGGTAGTCCTTTGGGGGCGCGCCTGAGGCTTTCGCAGGGCGCCAATCCAACTGATGGTTTTTCGGTAACGATTGCCCCTAGTCAAGGTCAGTCCGCCCTTTGGGCTGATAGTTCCGGTGATAACTACTACGACTTTAACGATAGCTCGGGTAGCCCGGCGGGATGCAGTGATGGTTCGGACGGGGATATGTTTGCGGGTCTTTTGACTATTGATCGCTCTACTAGTGTCCTGAAGCCGAGTATTGGCTGCAACCTGACGGGTATAAGCTATAATTTTGGCCCCGCTTCATTTGAGAGCGGAGTAACCGATATCATAACTCTTGTTAATGGCTCATCTTCCGTGAGCAGTAACTGTCGATGGGACCTAACAGGTACAAACATTACCCAGACAATCCCGCCAAATCAGCCGGCTGGTGATTATTCACTAGATCTAACTATAACGGTCGTGGCATCGTGATGTTCGCTAAGTCGTTAGCGTTGGCTATTGTGGCTGCGAGCCTGTTTTTTGGTTTGAGCGCGAGTGCCCAGACTACTGGATCTCGTTTGGATCAGACCATAAAGCCTATCGAGTGTGTCTATACAAACACTGAAACTGGTGATGGTAACGAGATCTCAAGCATGTGTA
>DAICXN010000025.1 GCA_027312165.1 Candidatus Saccharimonadota bacterium | reverse complement strand
AGTGTTGTTGATTTTGCTACCAAACAAACCGGGTCAACTCCAGCTGCGCCGCTTCATACAGAAGTCTTGACTGGCCTTGGCATCAAGGCTGAGACCGAGTCAGGCACAGTCTTGGTCGGCAATCGTCAACTAGTCCATATGCATGGCCTTGTGATCAAAAAATCAATCGAAGACCACTTACAGGCTCGAGAAGCCACTGGCGAGACAGCGATGCTAGTAGCCCGCGGCAAATCAATCATTGGCGTTATTTCAGTAGCCGACCCGATCCGTACTGGTGCTAAAGATATGATTAAACAACTGCAGAAATCTGGCAAAAATATCGTTATACTGACTGGCGACAACCAGCGTACCGCTGCGGCTATCGCCAGGCAACTTGAGATCACTGAAGTCTACAGTCAGCTCATGCCGACCGATAAGGTAGAGCATGTCGCCAGGTTGCAGAAAGAATACGGCAAAGTCATCATGGTCGGTGACGGGGTCAACGACGCTCCAGCTCTAGCTGCCGCCGATGCTAGCATCGCTACTGGGGGTGTCGGTAAAGACATTGCCATGGAAGTAGCCGATATCGTCTTGCTCTCAGGAGATGTTAGTAAGCTTAGCTATGCACTCGGCCTAAGCCGCGCGGTGGTGCGCAACATGAAAACCAATATATACTTCGCCGTGGCTCTGGTCATTATCTTGCTGATCGGCGTCTTGACCAAAAACGTCATCATGAGCCTTGGCATGCTGATTCATGTCATCAGCGTGCTGCTGGTTATCATGAACGCTTCAAGGCTATTAAGGTATAGTAGAGACTATGCATAGTTGTTTAGTCAGAGTACCTATTTTTCAACACCTGAGCAGTGATGACATGGAGCATATTCATCAGTTCATCCGCCCAAAGCGCTTTGCTAAAGGCGAGTTTGTTCAACTGGCTAGTCATTATAACCCGGAATTACTGATACTTAACCGTGGCAATGTCAAAGTCTACCGCGGAGATGAAACCGGCACCGAGCAAGTTATCCGCTTGCTTCAGCCGGGCGACTATCTTGGAGAGGCTGCCGTATTTTCTGCACAAGCCGTCCAATACGATGCCGTGGCCCTAGAAGATTCAACCTTTTGCTCACTCAGCAAAGATTATCTACATCAGATACTCCGCGGCAACCCGGAGCTGGCTATCAAGATCCTTGGCGACATGAGCCAGCGTCTACAGTCAGCCGAAACGCAGCTCGAGTCACTTGGGCAAAAACCAGCTGAGCAAAGGCTCTTAGACGCCTTGCGCGCGTATG
>DAICXN010000024.1 GCA_027312165.1 Candidatus Saccharimonadota bacterium | reverse complement strand
TTGTGGCTTACAACGGTGTTACAGCTCGAGCTAATACCACCAGCGCTCAATCGGCTGCAGCGACAGTGATCAAGAAGGTAGAAATCTATAATGCGGAAGAAGCTGGCTATCCAACTGCCTTCTCACAATTAACCACCGCCTCTCAAACTGAAGCCTTTCATTTGACTGGCGTAACCGTCTCTGGAACAGCTATCGCCGCACAGCCTACCAGCCCTAACACCGTCAACCTCTGGCGATGCCCAGCAACTGGCACGATCACCGGTATGATGGCTCGTTACTGGAAATATGACGGCACTGTTGGTTTGACAAACCTAACTACCGGCACTGGTGCTCCAGCTACTGGCACTACCGGTTGCGCTATCGTAGCCTCATAAGCAAAGTTGTGACTGAGAAAGAGGGCACCGGCTGCCCTCTTTTTAATTGTCAAACTACAGTAAACTGCTTGCGCTTATCGAGTTTTCAGTGTAAATTTATCAGTAGAGAAACATGTTAATAATATAGGGGGCACTCTCGAATGAGTCAGACAAATATTAATTCTAAAAGCGGTTTCACGATTGTTGAGCTTTTGATTGTTATCGTGGTTATTGCTATCTTGGCAGCGATCACTATTGTGGCTTACAACGGTGTTACAGCTCGAGCTAATACCACCAGCGCTCAATCGGCTGCAGCGACAGTGATCAAGAAGATTGAAGTCTACAATGCCGAGGAGAGTCAATACCCAGCTACCGTTGGCGCCCTGACCGGCGCGGCTCAGAGCAAGTCCTACAACTTGACTGGCGTGACACCTGTGTTCGCAGCTATTACGGCTCAGCCTACCAGCCCTAACACCGTCGCGGTTTACCGATGTCCTGCTACCGGTACCATCGGTGGAATGCAAGTTGAATACTGGAAGTACGACGGCACTCCAGGTGCCCAAAAACTTTCAACTGGTGTTACTACCAGCTGTTCAGCCACTCCACTCGCCTCATAATTTAGCAGTTCTAGTAAAAATAACGCCTCACTCCGAGGCGTTATTTTTTAGAACTAGACAGATTTTCTGGCCCAGCTCAACCATATCATTTTCAACTAAACCCCTAGTAGTGAGTGCCGGCGTACCGATCCTGAGTCCGCTCGGTCGAAACATCGGCAGTGGATCGTCGGGAATACTATTGGCATTCGCCGTCAAACCGATAGCGTCTAGCCGGCGTTCAGCTTCTTTGCCATCGATGCCGAAACTCGAGTTAACGTCAATCAGTATTAGATGATTGTCGGTTCCACCAGTCACAAGCTGACAACCGCCTTCTATTAAGCTGTCAGCTAGCACCCTAGCGTTCCTGACAACCTGCTGAGCATAATCACGGAACTCCGGCTGGGCAGCCTCAAAAAGAGCCACAGCCTTGGCCGCGATGGTGTTCATATGAGGACCCCCCTGCATACCCGGAAAAACGGCGCGATCGATGAGTGTTGGGATATTCTCGAGAGTCTTGGCTGGCGCTGATAGCGGATTACCAGCAACACCGCGACTAATAATCATGCCGCCTCGTGGACCGCGCAGGCTCTTATGGGTCGTCATCGTCATCACATGAAAACCAGCATCCAGCGGATTGTCAGCCACCCCTCCGGCGATCAGCCCAGCGATATGGGCCATGTCGGCCATCAGCAGCGCCCCAACTTCGTTACCAATCTCAACAAACTTCTGGTAATTCAGCGTTCGCGGATAGGCACTAAAACCGGCCAAGATAATTTTCGGCTGGTGCTCGATAGCCAATCGCCTCAACTCGTCATAATCAATTTCACCGGTAGTGGTATCTTTCATCTTGTAACGCACAAAATTATACAACTTGGCACTGCGTGTCACCGGCGCGCCGTGCGTCAGGTGTCCACCGTGACTCAAATCCATCGCCAGTACCGTATCGCCCGGTTCAAGCCAGGCCGTATAGACGGCTTCATTTGCCGCCGCCCCAGAATGGGGTTGAACATTGGCGTGATCACCATGAAACAGCTGCTTGGCTCGATCGATAGCTAGCTGTTCGACCTGATCGGTATTCTCTTGACCGCCGTAATAAC
>DAICXN010000023.1 GCA_027312165.1 Candidatus Saccharimonadota bacterium | reverse complement strand
AATCAAGTGCACGCAGTACCAGCAAAGTCACCCACGACAAGCTAACGGCTGCACAAATACTGCAGACCGAAAGTTTCAGTACAGGCTTTAAAGCAAGCACAGCATAAAACACCGCTACAATGCCCAAAAACACCCAGGTTATGTCGGTTAACGCGGCCATAGCTGCATTCCTAGTGCGCTAACTATAAGCAGAACAAAGGTGATAATCAGACCCTGGAATTTAATCATCTTTCCGTCACGCTGCTGTGTAATATAGCTACTGAGCTTCATAGAATACAGCACGATGAGACTGCCGATGATTGATCCGACAATGAACAGGTCTATCAAATACGTCCTATTGAGCATACTGCCGTAATCACCGGCTATCGAAGCCGTCCAGGCGGTGAAATCACCCTTTAAGAACGGGTAGAGTGGGATAAGCGTCGTTAAATAAATCACCCAAGCAACCAGTACATTTTGAAACTTGAACTTCTCAGGCAGGCGATTGGCAATGAGTAGACTAAGTGCCACCGCAAACCCACCCATGAAGACACCGATGGCGCCGTACTTTACGCCGAAGAAGCTTGCCAAAGCCGCCGCAGCGCCTGCTCCACCGACACAGAGAGGGCAGTGGGCTAGCACCTTTGCTGGGATTAATGACAGGAACAATATGGCCGAAGAGAGACTAAGAAATCGTTTCATTATATGCTCATATACTGGCTAGTTTGGCCGTCTTCGGTAACCTGTGATATATCAAATGGAGCAAGTTTCTTGCCTGGCATACCAGGGCTAGCGGAAGGCATGCCGGGCATTCCGATACCGCTAATAGCCGGCTCTTCTTCAAGGAGCTTACTGATCGCTTCTTCAGGAATGTGACCCTCAACAAAGTACTGCCCGTCGTTCACTACTGTCGTATGACAGGAATAAAGTGACTCTGGTACCTGATATTTTTCTTTCACGGCATCCATCTTTTCGGTATTTATGACCTCGACTTTGTAACCCTTATCCTGCATATATGACGTCCATAAGGCGCAGCAGCCGCAGGTCAAAGATTTATAAACTACTAGCTCATGACTACTACCCGCACGATTAACGTGAGTCGAGGGCTTCTCCAGTCCAAATCCGGCAAACGCCATTCCCACCGCCGCCAATATTCCGATCCCAGCTAGAGTAAGACCAATGATTTTTATACGCATAGTTTGTCATGTTCTCCTTTAAATATTACTTACACAAATAGATTAGCATGTCCTTTTGTAATATTCAAGTATTCGAATATTTGTAGTTCTGTGGTATAGTATTCACATGTACGAAAAAATATTCCAGCTACAAGAAGAGGTCTTCAAAATTCTAGCCAATCAGAAGCGGCTCGAGATTATTCAGCTGCTGTCCAATACATCACTAAGTGTCAATGAGATGGTAGACATGCTTGGGTTGCCGCAAGCAAATTTGTCGCAGCACCTGTCTCTCATGAGAAGAGCCGGGCTCGTTAAGATAACCCGCGTGGGTACTAAAGTATACTACCAGCTGACCGACCAAAGTGTCGCAGAACTCGTCTTCCGCGTGCGCGATATGCTCACTACTCACGAGAACTTCGATGAATCTGTCCGGCAATACTTTAATCAACCGACCGAACTTTATCCGGTAGCAAAAGATGTTGTGTGCGGCATGAGAGTAAGCGTGGCCCAGTCCAACTTCCGAAGCACACATAATGAGCAAGGATATTTCTTTTGCGCCAGCGGCTGCAAAGACACCTTCGAAAAGAATCCCTCAAAGTACGCAGTAAAAAAACATACCCACAAGGAGGCAATCAATGGAAAGTAGCGAAACACCAGTAAAATATAGTTGTCCAATGCACCCGGAGATTGTATCCGACGCGCCCGGTAAATGCCCTAAATGCCACATGGCTCTGGAAAAGACCCGCTCCAAGAAAAAGAATCATAAGCATGAACACGCGGAGCATGATGCCCACGACAAGCATGCTGGTCACAGTCCAAATATGTTCAAGCAAAAGTTTTGGCTAAATCTACTACTCACGATTCCGACACTGCTGTTTTCGCACGCGATTCAGGATTGGCTTG
>DAICXN010000022.1 GCA_027312165.1 Candidatus Saccharimonadota bacterium | reverse complement strand
GATAAATGACAATTATGCCGACGGACGAGATATGAGTTGGCTATGGGATGTTGATTTTCACGGCTTAGGGAAAGACGCTGTGAAAATTGTTTCGGGAATTCGCGCTTATGACATGGCGCTTAGGCTTCGCTACGACGATATACCCACCACCAAGATAAACACCGATATCACCAACAGCCTAAGGTACTTTTTAAAAACCAATCCCGACCAGCCCAAACGTATTTACTGTACTTACACGGCGATGATTAGCATTAGACGAGAACTAGCTAAGTTGACGGCTGTCGAGGTAGTACGATGAGTCGGCCTATTAACATACTTCAACTTTATCCAAAGGATATGAATATATATGGCGACTGGGGCAACGTCCTAGTGCTCAAAAAGCGTCTTGAATGGCACGGCTATCAGCCAAATATTTGTGAATACAATGTTGGAGACAAGCTTCCTTCTGAGATAGATATTGTCGTTGGCGGTGGCGGCCAAGATAGCGGCCAAGATAATGTCCAGCACGACCTCCTGAACATATCTGCCAATCTTTACGAGCTAGCAGATCGTAAAGTGCCGATGCTATTAATTTGCGGGATGTATCAACTTTTCGGCCACCACTTTATCACAACGAGTGGCCAGAAAATCCCAGGAATTGGCTTGCTGGACGTCGAGACGGTGGCAGGCCCGAAGAGGCTGATTGGCAATGTTGTCGCTGAAAGTCAGGACTTCGGGACTATCGTTGGCTACGAGAACCACAGTGGTCAAACCACCCTAGGCAAATCCGCTATACCACTGGCACAAATAAGACTTGGCGCAGGCAACAACGGCCAGGATGGCACGGAAGGTGCGCGCTACAAAAATGTGATTGGCAGCTACCTCCACGGCTCGCTACTGCCAAAGAACCCCAGACTAGCTGATTGGCTAATTGAGCAGTCAGTGATTAACCGATATGGTGAGTTTCAAGCAGCGAAAATCGACGAGTCAATTACGCAAGAAGCTAGAACGATCGCAAAAAATCGGCCACGCTAATAGCTAGTTATTTTGCTGTATAGATAATTTATATATATCAGCGAACTGCTTGTCCATCTCAATTCGCTCAACCAATTCGTAACGCTCATCAACATCCATATAGACGATTTCTCCGTGCAAATGAACCAGGTAGCGAGAATTGATCTCGGAAGCTTCACGGATTTGATATTGCTGACTATTTTTCAACGGAGCGTAACCGCCGCGCCTGTCATTGTCTCGGTCGAGGTAATAATATAGATCGCAGTCTTGGTAGTAGAAGAAGCTATCGATGTAAAAATACGGCTCATCTGCCACAACCGTCACCTGATCACTGCACCTAAGTTCGCGCGCCTGCAACTGCTCGCTGATCTGCTTGGCCATAGGAGTTTTTATCTGCTCAAATATCACATTGCCTCCGACCGCCAAAACCCCAACACCGTAACAAAACACAAAGATAACAGCCATGTACAAGCCATAAACAACTCGCCTACGCCGCACTGACCCAACTGTAATTGATAAGATTACAGCGATAAACAGATAGACAAAAACTGCCACGTGGGCCATATATCGCGGCAAAAATATTGCTTCGCGTGGCGGCAAGGACATTATGGCAAAAACCAGCATCGGCACAACAATCAAGCCCAAATAAAGATACAGATAGCCTCTCTTCTCTGCCTCAACTCGTCTAAAGGCAATGATTGTCGCCAAGATCAATCCGACAAGCACCAGTCCCAGCACCAAAGACTCCCAGCCGCCGACCCGCCACTCGGGCGTAAATATGAAAAATATCGTAAATAAATCAACCAGCGTAGTCAGCGTCACCTCAGTACCTACTCCGGAGAGGACTGAGTTTAGTAGTTGGCTAAAAAATGTGAGCATGTAAGGCAAGAACAAAATCACCGATCCAACATAAGCCCACGCCCACGTCCAGTGACGAACTGGTATTTTTTCCCTAGATGAATGCCAGGCTAGCCAGATTAGGTGGGCCAACCAAACGACCACTGAGACATATAAAGTATACATACCCAGAGCCACGAGAACTGCGTACAGCACCCACCAGATTGCTTTCTTTGTGTGCATGGCTAAAATCATCGAGTATGTTCCAGCCACACCGATCAGTGCGGCAAGGGAATACATCCTCACCTCATAGCCGTATCTCAAAATAAACGGCGCCAAAACAACTACAGGAATAGCCATCAGTCCCGCCCGCAAGCCAAACAACCGCTTGGTCAATCCCAGTCCAAGACCAACAGACAGGCCGGCAAAGATGGCACTTAGCGACCTTAGGGCCAGTTCGCTAAAGCCGAATAACTCTCCCCAAAACTTAAGGATTATGTAATAAAGCGGAGGATGGGCGTCCACAGCCGTAAAAGCCAGAAGACTTTGCAGATCCTGCTGGGCCAAGTAAATCGAGTATCCTTCGTCAAACCACACCGATCTACCAAGAGACAAAAGCATCGTAACAACAAATACACCGATACCAGAAAGTAGCGACACAACCCACCAATGGCCATCGAGCCATGCGAATATCTTTTTCATACTGCCCCTATTTATACCTGATTACTAAGATAAAATCCACTAGTCAAAATGAGGAAGTTGGTGTATAATTTCTCGAGTAGTACACCTATCGGGGTGTGGCGCAGTTGATAGCGCGCTCGGTTTGGGACCGAGAGGTCGAAGGTTTGAGTCCTTTCACCCCGACCAAGAAAAAACCTGTCCAACTGGACGGGTTTTTTCTTTTGCTTGATAAGCTAAGGGTGACGAGGACAGATTGAGCTAACCAAATCGAGTCAAACTGAAACCCAAACATCACCCCGTCCAATCTCTATTCGGCTATCCTTGGATCAGACCCTATTTAGCGAATTCGATAGCGCGAGTCTCGCGGATAACATTCACCTTGATAGTACCAGGGTACTGCATAGTACTCTCGATTTTTGTCGCAATATCACGCGCAAGTTTAATAGCCGACAAGTCATCTACTCGCTCAGGTGTAACAATAACTCTCACCTCTCGTCCCGCTGAAATAGCGTACGCCTTTGATATACCTTCAAAACTTGTCGCGACATTCTCAAGATCACGCATACGCTCAGCAAAGTTTTCAGCTGAGATATTGCGAGCCCCAGGACGAGCCGCACTGGCTGCGTCAACTACCCGAACAACTAGTGCTTCTGGCGTAGTGGCCTCGATGTCGTCATGATGAGCCTCGATAGCATGAACAATTCGCTCGTCCATACCGTATTTACGCGCCAGCTCCGCCCCGATATGGTGATGCTTGCCTTCAATCTTGTGCGTAACCGCTTTACCGACATCATGTAGCAGGGTTGCGATCTTGGTAATCCTCACGTCAGCCCCAATCTCCTCGGCGATCATACCCGCCATCTGTGCCATTTCGGTACTGTGTTTAAGTACATTTTGGCCATATGAGGTTCGGAATTTCAGTTCACCCAAAAGCTGCAACATCTCTTTTGGAATACCAACAACGCCAGCTTCGCGCATAGCATCTTCACCAGCTTGCTTAACCTCTTTTTCTATCTGCTTTTGCGCCTTAGCCACGACTTCCTCAATGCGCCCTGGGTGGATTCTTCCGT
>DAICXN010000021.1:1431-3664 GCA_027312165.1 Candidatus Saccharimonadota bacterium | reverse complement strand
AGGCCGGAGATGGACAACAGAGCGTACGGTGACAGATGTTTGCCAAAAATGGACATTGCTTAATCCTTGAGCGCCAGAATGCGTCTAGCACCGTTAAGTACAATTACCCCCGCGATGGTGCCGATAATCAGATCCGGATAATTGGAACCGGTCCACGCGACCAGGGCGCCGGCGGTGATGACCCCCAGGTTGATCACCACGTCGTTGGCCGAGAATATCCAGCTTGCCTTCATGTGCGCCCCGCCTTCCCGATGTTTGGATATGAGCAGCAGACAACTGGTATTGGCAATCAATGCGACGAATGCGATAGCCATCATCACCAGCGATTCAGGCTCACTACCGAATACAAAGCGTCTCACCACCTCTATGAGTACGCCCACAGCCAAGATCAGTTGCAGTACACCAGCAAGATGCGCGGCACGTACCTGCATTTTCACGCTATGTCCAACCGCATAAAGGGCAAGCCCGTACACCGCCGCATCGGCAAAATTGTCCAGGGATTCTCCAATCAGGCCGGTGGACCGGGCGATCAGACCGGCAGTCATTTCCACCACGAACAGAAGTGCATTGATGCCGAGCAACCAGCGCAGGGTCCCGGATTCTTGCTTAGCAGAAGCTGCCGAAAACTCGGCGGCCTTGATGGTCTCCGGATTTGCAGCGACGGTTTCCTGAAGCGAGGCGCCTAGCCCCAAGGTCTTCAGTTTCGAGGTGACGGGCTCGACCTCACCGTCATGCACGACCTTCAGCCGGCGGTTCGACAAGTCGAAGGACAGTGCCCGAATCCCCTCAACGCCGTTCAGGGCCAGGCGAATCATGCGCTCTTCTGATGGACAGTCCATCTTCGGCACGGCATAAACACTGACCCATTCCCCCGACGCATCGGAGGAGGCCTGCATATCGGTATCCGCCGCAGGCCTTGCATGGTCGCCACAGGGGCCTCCGCAGTTTTTACTCATGATATGACTCCACTTGAATGTGATCGGGTTTTCATTTAAAACTATATAGTAGCTATAATGTCAATAGCGTAGAGAATCCGTTGCGGAGGAACCCGATGCGTATTGGTCAGTTGGCACAGTCAGTAGGGGTAGATACACAGACGATCCGCTTCTACGAACGGCAGGGCTTGTTGCCGCCGCCTGGTCGGCAGGAGAACGGTTACCGTGTCTATACCGAGAAACACGTTGAGCGGCTGGCCTTTATTCGTCGCTGCCGCATCCTGGATCTGTCACTGGCAGAAATTCACGAACTAAAGCGCTATCAGGACGACCCTTATCAGTCCTGTACCGCTGTCAATGCCTTGCTCGATGATCACATCTCTCATGTGCGCTCGCAGATAACCGCTCTACAGGCGCTTGAGAAACAACTCGTTTCACTAAGAGCGCGTTGCAACGATGACCGGGAAGTTAAGGCGTGTGGGGTTCTTGCTGGAATTAGCGAAGGAAACATGCACCAGCAGTAGGTGAAGCATCAACCAGATAATCCGATGAGATGCCGGTCTGTCTCACTCTCATGCAAAGGTAAGATCAACCATTTAATCCGCTTACCCGAAAAACCGAAGAAAAATGGCGAGTAGAGACTCGCCATTTTCCGCTACCCCCTCGACGTATCCAGCTTAAACCGAACCACGAAGCCGCAGCGAGTTGAATACAACGGACGCTGAACTCAGACTCATCGCCAGGGCTGCAAACATGGGTGATAGAAGCAACCCGGCAAACGGGTACAGGACGCCAGCAGCCAGTGGAACGCCTAACGCATTATAAATGAACGCAAAACCAAGGTTCTGCTTCATATTGAGAACAGTCTTGTTTGACAGGTCCCGGGCAATCGAGATACCCCGAAGGTCTCCTTTTACCAAGGTGATTTGCGCACTGTTCATCGCTACGTCCGTCCCGGTTCCCATAGCGATACCGACATTCGCCTTGGCCAGTGCCGGGGCATCGTTGATGCCGTCGCCCGCCATCGCAACGATGCAACCTTCTGATTGAAGCTTATCAACCAGATTCAGCTTGTCGGCCGGTTTCACTTCGCCATGAACTTCGTCTATGCCTAGTTGTTCGGCGACCGCTTTTGCCGTTGAAATACCGTCACCAGTAGCCATGATGACCCTGATTCCCGCGGCCTTGAGCGCCTGTACCGCTTCAGGGGTGCTCTGTTTGATGGGGTCGGAAACGGCGAGTAGGCCGACCAGTGTGCCGTCAACCGCCAGGTACATCACACTCGCACCCTTTGTCCT
>DAICXN010000021.1:0-1421 GCA_027312165.1 Candidatus Saccharimonadota bacterium | reverse complement strand
CAACTCGTTTCACTAAGAGCGCGTTGCAACGATGACCGGGAAGTTAAGGCGTGTGGGGTTCTTGCTGGAATTAGCGAGGGAAGCATGCATCAGCAGTAGGTTGGAGTGCCAACCAGATAATCCGATGAGATGCCGGTTTGCCTCACTCTCATGCAAAGGTAAGATCAACCATTTAATCCGCTTACCCTATTTTTTTTGCTTTCACCTTATCCAAAATTCACCACCCCATAATTGAAAATATTTTGAATTATAAGCCCTTAGGGTGCTCATAATCCATAAATCAATTTCGAAGTTCTTTGTTGCATAAAGCCTTTAAAGATTGAGTTTTCCTAAGCAACTCAAATTTAAGTTACAACTCGGGTATTAGGTCGACCTAATTCCGTAAATCTGTTGAGGACTGCTACACGTGCATGAATTTCACTCATCTGACTAGGAAAGCTTCTTGCCATTAATTTATCGCCTAATAATTTGATGCAATGCATCTTAGTTTCAACCAAACTTCGCCGATGATAGCCTGACCATTTTTTCCATAGTGTCCTGCCTAAACGTTTAATTGTTCGAAGTAATTCATTTCGCTCTAGCGAGCTACTCTTTGTATCTTTCCATGGTTTCGCATTTTTTCTAGGTGGAATCACCGCATGCCCTTGCCGATCTGCAATGACCTGACGGCATTGCTTGGTGTCATAAGCTCCATCGGTATAAACAGAGTCAATCCGCTCATCTTGTGGAATCTGATTAAGTAAATCACCAAGCACCTGTGAATCACTGACATTATTGGTTGTAAGCTGAACTGCTCGTATTTGCAGGGTTTTAGCATCTATACCAATATGAAGTTTACGCCATTGGCGACGATATTCAGGTCCATGTTTCTTGCGTTTCCATTCGCCCTCACCTAGAAACTTCATGCCTGTAGAGTCCATGAGTAGATGCAGCCCATCGCTACTTTTTTGGTAGCTGATTACAATATCAATATGCTTTTGTCTTCTACAAAGCGTGGTGTAATCTGGAGCTATCCAATTTAATCCGCAAAGTTTAATCAGACTTTGCACAAAGCCAGTAACCATACGTAAAGACAGACGAAATAAGGATTTAATCATTAAGCAGCATTGGATGGCTGCGTCGGAGTAGGTTTGATTTCGCCCTTGTTTGCCTTTTGATGGCGCATACCATTGCGTAGCAGGATCAAACCAAATGGCAATATTTCCGCGACTCATGAGTGCTCGGTTATATGCGGGCCAATTGGTTGTGCGGTAGATTTTGTGTGTAGGCTTCTTCATTTGAAAATTATATCGCTGAAAAACCCTTTACAGATAGGTTTGTGCAACAAAGCCTAACTAGAGTAATAATTACTCCTTGTATTTCAAATAGTATAGATAAAAATGAAGATGTACCAATTTTAAATAAATCATTTGAAGTTAGTA
>DAICXN010000020.1:3781-4012 GCA_027312165.1 Candidatus Saccharimonadota bacterium | reverse complement strand
CTTCGAGGAACTTGGCAGTTTTATCAATTTCACCAAAGCGGTCGAGCTGATCTCGAAAAACATTGAGAAGCAGGCTGTATCTTGGCTTGACCAGCTGAACAAACTTGGCCGCCCAGGCTTCGTCAAGTTCTAGTACTGCGATGTCGGCCTGTAGTCGTCCGCGCATATCAACCTCGCCAAGAAGCGCTGCGATGACTCCGCGCGAAAAATTGCTACCAGTTCGGTTGGTAA
>DAICXN010000020.1:0-3771 GCA_027312165.1 Candidatus Saccharimonadota bacterium | reverse complement strand
CCACGACAATTTTGGTAGTGGTTGTCTTGCCGTTAGTGCCGCTTATGATTACAACCCCTAGCGGCAGTTGGTTCAGGGTGCGTTTCATAAAGCCAGGATCTAACCGTTCAATAACTAGGCCCGGTAGAGCCGATCCGCCTCCGCGAATTGAGGCTGCTTTTTTTACGGCCTTGCCTAAAATAGTGCTGAGATATTGCTTGTGCATCTGTTTATTAATAATACCATTTGCGCTACAATAGAGCTATGTTTTTGGTGGGTATCTTTCAGTGGTGGTATGGAAGCGGTTGGCTGCGTCACCTCAAGCGATCTTATGTCGGAATACTGAGGACTGCTGATTTCTTTTCGCTGGGTCTTTTGGCGCGCACCCTATTTAATCCATTCAGGCAGATATCAGCTACTAGCGGCGTGGGTAGCCTTCCTGTCAAATTGAGCAGTTTTTTTGATCGACTGCTGTCTAGATCAATTGGTGCGTTCGTCCGGTCGATGACTATGCTTATTGGTCTTATCGCTATCCTGGCTCGGGTTCTCTGGACGGTTATTAGTATTATCGCCTGGACCCTATTGCCTCTAACTCCCGTTGTTGGCTTTGTGATGTGGTTGGCTGGAGGGGCCTAATGAGGGCGGTTTTTAATTACGACAGTCTCCGGGCTAAAAAGGCTCGCTTTACTGCCAGATTTAACAACTCATGGCGAATTATTTGTTACTTGTTGGCGGTGATAGCTGCATTGGGGGGAGTCATACTACTGTTAGAACGAGACTCTCTGGGCTGGCTGGTGATGAGTTTGGCTGGTCCACTAATTATGATTGCTGTTTGGTGGCAAGGTGATCTGAGGACTATGGCCGTGCGTCAGCCGGCAGAAACGATTGATGACATACTGTCGGCCGATATACTCGGCAAGCTACCACGAAAACCTACTCCCCGGCAGATCGCTGAAATCGTCGGCACTGTCAGGGCGGGGCAGTTTATGGCTGTGCGCTTAGGTATTACGCCAAACTTCCTGATAAACATTGCCAGTGACAACCCTGATCAAACTAAAGACTTATGGAAGTCAGCTATAGCGATTAGGCGGCGCACGGGTAGTACCAAAGTTACCGGTGCGGTGTTGGCCGCCGCCTTAATTGAGCAGTTTCCGTCACACGAAGGCCTACTGGCAAGCCTAAGGTTGGAGATGGCTGATGTTGAGCGAGGGATTCGTTGGTACGAACGACTAAAGATGTTGATTGCAGAATACGCCGAAAAGCCGCTTAACACAGGGGGTATAGCCAGGGATTGGTCGTTTGGCTATACGCCGCTTTTAACTCGGTTTGCGCAAAATATTAGCCAGCAGGTGAGTGGGGGGACGATCATGACCAAGACTGATGTCCACAATGACTCACTAGAGCGACTTATGTCGGTTTTTAGCTCTGGCGGTCGGCAAAATATCGCCCTAGTCGGACCAGATGGTTCCGGTAAGAGTACTATCGTTGCCGCATTTGCTGAAATGCTAATTGACGGACATGCGGACGTGCCAGCGAGTTTGCTATACCAACAGGTTTTTCTGCTTGATGCCTCTTCGCTAATTAGTGTTGCCAGCGGTCGCGGTGAACTTGAAGGGTTGGTGACGCAGATGCTTAACGAGGCTTATCTGGCAAAAAATATAATTCTTTGTCTAGACAACGCTCAGTTGTTCTTTGAGGAGGGCGTGGGGTCGGTCGATATTTCTAATATCTTGCTACCAATACTCGAGGCGGGCCGACTAAGGATTATTCTGGCAATGGATGACCAGCGTTTCTTGCAGATATCGCAGCGCAACACCCAGATAGCTCACGCGTTGAACACTTTAAATATTGACCCAACAGGCGAAGATGAAACTTATAGTGTGATGCGCGATCAGTTGATTCGGCTAGAGTCTCAGCATAAGGTTACTTACATGTATCAAGCCTTGACTGAGGCGTATCGAATCGGTGAAAGGTATGTCCATAGCCTGGCAATGCCAGGTAAGGCTTTGAAGATATTAGAGGCTTCAGCAGGTTATGCTCAGAACGGTCTCGTAACTCAGCAGTCCGTTCATGACGCCGTAGAAAAGACGCTAAATATTAAAATATCCTCTCCAAGTACTGCTGATGAGAAGGATAAGTTGCTGAACCTTGAGTCTTTGATTCATCAGCGCATGATTAATCAGACTCGGGCAGTTGCAGTTGTGAGCGATGCAATTCGCCGAGCTCGTGCCGGTGTGCGCAATCAAGATCGGCCGGTCGGTACCTTTCTTTTTCTTGGCCCAACCGGGGTAGGCAAGACAGAATTGTCCAAGGCTTTAGCCGATGTTTACTTTGACGGTGAGGGCAGTCTTATCCGGTTAGATTTAAACGAATTCGTCCGACCGGGTGATGTATCTCGATTAATCAGCGATGGCGCCGAGGATCCATTTAGTCTAACAGCTCAGATATCAAAACGACCGTTTAGTGTGGTGCTGCTTGATGAGATTGAAAAGGCGCATCCGCAGGTGCTGACGACCTTATTGCAGCTACTCGATGAGGGTATTTTGCGGGATGAAAGAAATCGAGAGATCAGTTTTCGTGACAGCATAGTAATCGCAACTTCAAATGCCGGAGCTGACAGAATTCGGGAATACATAGAACGTGGCTATCAGCTGGAACAGTTCGAAGAGCAGTTTGTCAACGATCTGATTGGAGCCGGCCTGTTCCGCCCGGAGTTTATCAACCGATTTGATGAGATTGTTTTGTTTCGACCGCTCAGCAAAGAGGAACTGCTTCAAGTTGTTGATCTGATGATTGACGGCGTCAATCGAACTCTTGAGCCACAAAAGATCCAGGTGGCGGTAGAGCCTGAAGGTAAGAGGCTGCTGGTTGAGGCTGGTTATGACCCTAGGCTAGGTGCTCGGCCGATGCGCCGAGTTGTTCAGCGGACAGTCGAAAACATTATCGCTAAGCAGCTGCTTTCGGGCACCATTGCTCCGGGGTCAACGACAATCATATCGGCAGAGCAGATAGAAAGTAGTCTGGGGCGGTCAAGGCAGGCTGCTAAAGATTAGCCGCGTCTATTCACGGGCTGGTGTTCGTTTTTTGCAGACTCTTTCATGGACTCTTTTGTGGCCTTGGCAGCTAACTTAGCTTTTTTTTGAGATTTAAGGTACCGATTCATTAGTCTATCGCCTTGGTCTCCGAGGGTAGACAGCGCCTCGTGAAATGACTCGTCTCCGTAAAATGCAGCCATCGGCTTCCCGCGCCTGTCGCGCCGTTCCAGATTTTTTGTTACAAAGGCGTCAAAGGCAATCGAGTCGTTTAGTTCATCGATTATATCCATGTACTCCTCCTCCATATCTGGGGAGTTGTGTGGCATGGTAGAAAGGCGGTGGTTATCAATGAAACGAAGATCTGCCACGTATGCACAACGAAGTGATCGAGCTTCTGAATCTATTACATGAGTCTTCATGATGCCGATCTTTCCGATTGGGCTATCTGTCTCTTCACTCGCTGGTGGTAGCTGACAGTCCTTGCTGATTCTTAATCTTGACTCTGAATCTACAAACAGGCCTACGTCATACTCATCGAGTTCATCAATGTGAATGTATAGCGGTGTCTCTAGTGGTAACTTTTCGATCGATAGCTCAGTTAAAAATTCCGGAACTAGCGCCTTGGGGTAAATATCTGCAGGATTTATCATATTATAAAGTAAAACACCAAAACAGACAGACGTCAATCCTAGAAGCGGTATGTAGCCTATCTGTGTGCGCATAGGGCAAAATAATAAATACCGCCAAATTAGGCGGT
>DAICXN010000001.1:110526-167583 GCA_027312165.1 Candidatus Saccharimonadota bacterium | reverse complement strand
TGTATCAAATACAACTGGCTTCACTAAAGGCTCATGCCCAGGCATCCATCTGGAGGGGCTCGGGCGATGGAACAAAAGCCAACTTGCTCAATTATCTGATTATCGATACAATGTGACTATGCATAACGCTCGTGGTTTTACGATAGTCGAACTTTTAATTGTGATCGTGGTTATTGGCATATTGGCAGCGATCAGCATAGTAGCCTACAACGGCGTGTCAAATCAGGCGAATGACACGGCCATCAAAAGTGACCTAGCCAATATCGGCAAGTCTCTTGAAATGCACAAAATCGATACCGGAAGAGTAGATGCTGCGAGCGTTGTCTCTTATTTACGTAGCGTTGGCATAAAACCATCGACCAACTCTTATAGCGAAGGTTTTGTTAGCAATGGCACTGGTAATAACCTAGTGGTCTGCAACACCTCTGACGGCGCTAGCTTTGTTGTAGTAGCCTGGAGCAAAAGTGGCAATGGCTTTGCTTACCGTGGAGGAGGGGTGCGCGAACACCCTTACACTCCAGCCACCTACACTACAACTTGCCCTCAAGCTGGCATATCTCTAGGTAGCTCTAACTGGCTTTATGCCGCTGGATCATGGAAAATCTAAGGCTAAACAAAAGGGAATTATAGTAAAAATGTCCGACAATTTAAGAAAAAGCTTAGCTACCAAAAAGACCGGTCACGGTTTTACGATAGTCGAACTTTTAATTGTGATCGTAGTGATCGGCATACTCGCGGCAATTTCGATAGTTTCATATAATGGCATTTCTCAACGAGCAGAAAACAACAAAACCATCGCTGCTGCCGAGGGATACTTCAAGGCCATAAAGATGTACCAGTCCGAAGTCGGCGATGTGCCTAGAGGCTGGGATGGGGTGTGCTTGGGTCAAGATTACCCATGGGATTTTGCGGGAACTAGCAGCGGCAGCAACCAGTGCATGAGCTCCAGTGTTTCATACTATATGATTAAGGGAAACACAAATGCCGAGCTTGGCAAATACATCAGCCCTTTACCACAGCCAAGCATGAAGGCAGTAGGCGACTCATCCTCATGGGTACGAGGAGTAGTATATTATCACACTGGCACAGGCGGCACCTACCGGCTGAAGTTTCCTCTTCAGGGCAACCAAACCTGCCCAGCAATCACTGGAGAAACACCAACCCAAAACGCCCTCACTGGCGGAGTCAGCTGTACATACATAATAGCTCCCGTTTAGTGAACGACGAGAACTCTTCTAGACATTTTTATAGATCTGTGCTATAATGATAACTACTGCATCCGAGTGGATACCGTCTCTAGCGTAGATTAGATATCAAAAGGTTCTCGCCGTTCGTCTGCAACGATATCACTTATTTGCCGATAGACGGCAAGGAAAAACATGACAAAATACAATTCAAGAGCTGCCTCAAGGCGGCCAGCTACAGCTGGGCGAAAATTCTCAGGTTCATCCAGGCGTAATCAAAAAAGCTCACATCGCGGTGCCTACATTCACCCGAGCAAATTTATCAACAAAGCCACGATCACCACAACGGAAACTGTCTATGAGTCAAAGCACACTTTTAAGGACTTCGGCTTTCAGAGTATCCTCCAGCACAACCTAGACAAGAAGGGGTTCACCAAGCCAAGCGCCATTCAGGATCAGGCGATAAAGCCAATCCTTGAAGGCAAAGATGTTGTAGGCCTAGCCAATACAGGTACCGGAAAAACCGCCGCCTTTGTTTTGCCATTAATCGAAAAACTCATTGGTCGACCACCTCAGCCAACGGTGCTAATTATGGCCCCGACTCGCGAACTGGCCCTGCAGATCAACGACGAATTCAAAATTTTCTCCCAGGGACTTAGGTTATTCTCAGCTCTAGTAGTTGGAGGCACTGACATCAATCGTCAGATCCGTGAACTAAAGCGCGGTCAACACGTCATAATCGGCACACCAGGCCGCCTACGAGACCTGATGAACCGTGGCCAAATCGACCTGTCCAAGGTAGCCTGCCTAGTCCTTGATGAGGCTGATCGAATGCTCGACATGGGATTTGTAAATGACATCCGCTCGATCATCCAGGACCTACCAGAAAAGCGCCAGACCCTGTTCTTTAGCGCAACCATCACACAAAGCATTCGCGTCTTGATCGACGAGTTCCTGACTGACCACATTGAAATTTCGGTGCGCACAGCTGACACTAGCGAACGTGTCGACCAGGATGTTCTCTATGCCAACACCAAAGAAGAAAAGCTCGAGCAGCTAATAGCCCTCCTTCAGTCGCCTGAGTTTGAGAAGACTCTAGTATTTGGCGAGACAAAGTTCGGCGTACAAAGACTGTCTGATCACATCGAAAAAATTGGCATAAGTTCCGTTGCAATTCACGGCAACAAATCTCAGCCACAGCGCCAGAGAGCTTTGCGCGCATTTAAGGACAACACGGCCAAGGTTATGGTTGCAACGGACGTAGCAGCCCGCGGCCTAGACATTCCAAATGTGACTCATGTTATCAATTTTGACCAGCCTATGACGTATGAAGACTACGTTCACCGAATTGGTCGAACTGGCCGCGCCGGCGCAACTGGCAAGGCCCTAACTTTTGTTCCGCGAAACAATCAGTAGCTCGTTAACCGCAAGTCGAACCGAGCCGTGGCGTCAGATTGTCTGACGTCACCACGTACGAGACGTCTGTGAATTTTGTGTGTGTAGCGATTATGCAGTAGTTACTTAAGGTTGCATCAGGGTGAGTGGTTGGCGGTGGCAATGTTGGCACCCCGACCCATGGATCCCAAAACTCCGTAATCGGAAAAGTACCACCTTCGCTAGTAAAGCGTCTGATTAACTCATCCATAAAAGCCTGCAACGTCCCCGAATAGCTGGGATGCGACGGATGAGTCGTGCGAGCTCTCTCGGCGTAACTTTGCAGTATCGCCTCGGTAACGCTCGGATCATTGATCTTAAATCCGCCGTTCCAGCCATTAATTTGCAGATAATTTTTCCCATAAACATAGCAACCCGATATATAGGCTACGGTGTTAGTGCCAAAGTCATTAGGGCCGTTCCCAAGACCCTCGTTAACCATGTCTCGGCAGTGATTATAAAAAAGCAGCCCGTTCTGCCGGGCCTGCAAGTTACCATAATAAAAAGCACCGCCCGATGCCGAACTGACGTAGACCACCTGTACATCCGGAGAGGTTTTTATCAGGTCACCCACGTCTGGCGGAATACTACCATCTGTAATATTTCGTCTCTCCACCAGAGTGGTTATATGCTTTATATCACTCGCAACCGCGCTAGATGCGGCACTGCGCTGCATGTTGTTATAAGACGATATGCCTATACCCGCCAAAATACCGATGACTACAATCACAATAAGCAGCTCAATTACTGTCAAGCCCCGCTGGCGACAGCGATAATTAAACTTTCTCTGGTGTGTGCTGACTTTGGAACTATTCATAATCCACCTATATCGCTAACGCTAACTATAGCACAGTCTTTGGCTCATCCTCTAGACTAAGCGCTCGCACTACACCGTTAGACCAGCCAAATCCGTCTTGCAGCGGATACTCTCCGCCGCCACCCAGCCCATCTCCGTCAACAACATTATATTTTTCAACCAACTTCCCGCTGAGACGAAACACCCGCTCATTTGTAGCGAGCCAGCGTGACTTGATCTCATCGGCTAGGCGACTGTGACCGTAACGCCTAAGTCCTTGAATGGTCACCCAGTGTAGCGGCGCCCAGCCATTAGGCGAATCCCACTGCTGGCCAGTCTCTTCGAGTGTGGTCACCAAGCCGCCGGGCTTCAAAAACTCATCCTCCATCTGCCGAGCAACTTTGTCGGCTTGCTCGCGGGTTGCTATGCCCACATACAGAGGAAACATCATTGCCAGCGAGCGAATTCCCGTCGTTCTACCGGTATAAAAATTATAGTCGACAAAACAGCCCTGCTCATCATCCCAGCAGTATTTCATAATCGCCTGAGCCCTTCGACTAGCCCTTACTTCATAGCGCTGAGCAGCTTTGTGTTTTTTGCTGTAGTGATAAGCTCTAGCTATCGTCACCTCCAGGTGATAAAGCAAGCAGTTAAGATCGACCGGTATGATATCGGCCGTATGAATTGTCGACATGTCTTTTGGATCAAGCAGCCAGCGCGAGCTAAAGTCCCAGCCGCTCTCCGCCGCCGCTCTCAGGTGCAGAAATAGCCTGTCAGCTCCTTGGTTGGCCGAACCGGCAGTAGTCACGTCTTCGTTCATAGACTCCGGACGAGGCGTAGACTTGTCATCATAGTAGCGGTTAAGGAGTAGGCCGTTCGGCATCTCAACCACTCGCCGAAAAGCATTGTGGTCAGTTCCGTCAAGCTTGCCAGCGCCTTTCATCCAAAAATTATGCTCCGCCACCATGTAGGGCAGATATTTTATTAGTACGTGATGGCCCTTTTTTCTCTCGATCAACTCAACCATGTGTGAAAAAAATGGCGGCTGTGATCGGCTCAAAAAATAAGTTCTATTGGCAGTTGGAATAAACCCAAATTTCCTGATCATGTGCGTAAAATTCTGCACCATCCCTTCAACATCCTTCCATCGACCATCCGCCGCTAAACCTAGCATGATGAAGTAGCTATCCCAGTAGAACTGCTCATTAAACCTGCCGCCAGGCACGATATACTGGCAGGGTAGAGCGATGAGCGACCCTCGATCCTGATGACTCTGTCTTTCGAGCACCGGCCAAAGATCACGGATGTGCTCATGGATTGTTTTAGATGGGTCAGTTGTAAATAACGGTTTTCGGTTGTCAAACGCATAAAAGTGGCGGCTAACAAACTCCTGCAAATCAAAGTGCGGATCTTTTTTTTGCAAAGCATACTCCTGGCGGATTGCTTTCATGCGTCTCTTTGGAATCAGATCGACAAAAGTTTTACCATCGGCATAGACTCGCTGACGCTGAACATCCTCAAAGAGTTCACCCAGCCCCTCGTCAGGACTTTGCGAAACGGGGGAGTATGAGCCGAAGATTTTGACCAGCAGTGTTTTTATTTTTTTAGCAAAATTTTGAGCCATAACCCATAGTATAGGCACCGTCACAACTTGATTCAAGTCATGCTATAATCATCCTATGAATAGACATAAGCAAAATGGTTTCACTGTAATTGAACTAGTTGTCGTAATCATTGTTATCGCTCTGCTCTCCACTATCACCACAATTGCCTACAGAACAACCCAGTCTAACGCCCGAGACGAGAAACGTAAGTCTGACGCCCTAATGCTCAAGGCCGCAGTTGAAGAGTACTATGCCGACATGGGAACCTACCCAAGCCCAGTATGCGACGGGGTCGGTGGCATGTACGAGTGCCACAATAATGAGGCATGGAATTTGCTGGTCAGCCAAGGCTACCTAAGCAAAGTTCCGAGCACTGGACTCTCAGGCAACTACCGATGGCTCTACTCTTCGCCAACTAGATATGGCATATACGTACCACTAGAGGGAGCATCTCCAAATAATCACTGTAAGACCGGTCGAAACATGACCTCTACTTGGTGGTCAAGCGCACCAGACTGCGGCGTTTAGTAAAACCTGATATCATAGACAGGTGCAATTAACACTTCAGAAAATTGTTGGCGGCGGCCAAGCCCTAGGCACGCTCGATGACGGTCGCAAGGCCTTTGTTTGGGGTGGCCTGCCCGGTGAGACAGTCGAGATACGTGTGACTAAAAAGAAGTCAAAGCTTGTCGAAGGAGTCGCTGAGCATATTATCAACCCTAGCGCCGAGCGCATCGCACCGCGCGACCCCGGCAGCTATCTCTCAACCAGCCCATGGCAAATAATGGATTTTTCGGCGGAGCAAAACTATAAATCTAGCCTTATAGGCGAGGCCTTTGAGCTGAGCGGCATCAAACTCACAGAGGCGGTTGATATATATAGCGACCAAGTTATTTATGAATATCGCAACAAAGTTGAATTTAGCTGGTACGGCGATACTGACAACTCATCTGGGCTTGATACGCTAGATCTAGCGTTTTTCCGTCGCGGCAGCAAGGGAAAGATTGCCATTGAGGACACAAGCTTGGCCCGCCCAGAGATCAACCGCTTGGCTCGTGAGATCCGGGATTTACTTCGCACCAAAAATGTTTCGGCAAGAAACCTCAAGACCCTAATGATTCGCTGCAGTCAAAATGGTGAGTGCGTTTGGCAGCTCTACCTAAAGGACGAGATAGCCAATCTCATCTCACCAAGTGAGGCCGCAAACCTACCTGCGCAAGGCGGAGAAATTATCTATAGCGATCATCGAAGTCCAGCTAGTGTTATAACTAAAAGACTTGATAGTTTTGGCGACATTACGCTAAGCGATTCAATACTCGAAACACCTTTTCGCTACGCCACCGAAGGATTTTTCCAGGTAAACATACCCGTGTACGAACAGGCGCTACGTGACATGAGGTCATGGATACCCGAGGACAAACCTACGGTTGATATGTACAGCGGTGTCGGCACCATTGGGCTCACCATAGGCAGCCCAGACACTATCTTGGTTGAATTAAATGAGCATGCAGTCAGGGAAATGCAGCGCAATATATCAGAGCTAGGCAAGCCGGCAGTGGCAGTTTTGGCAGCCAGCGAGCAGGCGCTTGAGTACATAACCCCCGATCGGACGATCATCCTCGATCCTCCACGTGCTGGGCTACACCAGGCTGTAGTTGATCGACTGCTCGATCAGATGCCTGAGCGCATTGTCTACCTTAGCTGTAATCCGGTCACGCAGGCCAGGGATGCGTCACTACTTGTCGAAAAATACAAGATATCTCACGTTCAAGGCTACAACTTCTTCCCGCGCACCCCGCATATCGAAAATCTGTTAGTGCTTGACAAAATATAAACGCCTCAATTGACTTTTTGTAACGTTTATGCTACAATTAAAGGATAGGGTTCATATTCGGAGTACGAGCTAGGAGACCAAGTGTACACTGCTATCACGGTAGGAATACTGTCTGTCTACTTTGCTGGAGCGGCGGTTGGCGAGAGAATATTCTACCGTCACGTCGTCAAGGACTGCAGCGAAGCTGACAACAATCACCGAGAGTGCCATCACAAGTCAAGTGCCGATGCATTTGTCGCCTCATGGCCATTCTCATTGCCACTCTTTCTGCTAACAAGAGGAGCCAAAAAACTCCTCGAAAAGCGCCAAAAATGACCCTTGTCCCGCCTAACTAAACCTGCTGACCAAATCGGTCATCACTGTTTAGCGAGGCGGGCTTTTCCTTTGAATTATTACGTAGCAATAACTTCTTGCCGGCCTTATTGGCAAGCTTTGCCTGGATATATGCAGCCAATACTATCACCCCGACAGCCGGCCACAATATCCAGACGGTCGGCAAACTAAAATCAAAAAAGTCCCTCAAAAAACCAAGTCCAAAGCTAGATGCCGCCACCAGCACCACGCCACCAAGATAAAGCAGTCGAGCTATTTTAGCCTTTTTATCCATAGTGACGCGTAACATCTTTGAGACCAAAAATACCATATAAACGCCAAAGAAAGTGGCCGTCATAACTGTCATTGTCGCCACATGCATTGGTCGATCCGGATAGGCAATTGAGGTTATCCAATAAGTAAACGCGACCGTTAGACCGGTTATCATGGCAATCGGCATCACCGGATACAGCGTATCGCGCCAAAAATTCTTTGGATTGATGCGATGCTTGGGCAGAGGAGGGAACAAGGTCCACATGATAGTCGGCATCGTTACCAAAAATATGTTCATAAATGTCACGTGACGTGGTGCAAACGGATAAGTCATACCGATGAGCATCGTTGCCAGCAGCAGTATGACCCCATAAATAATCTTGTGAAAAAACAACGTCGCAATAACTTCAATCGCCTGCATGATTCGATTGCCAAGCTTCATTCCCATAGGCAGAGCAGTAAATGAGTTGTTTAGCAGTATGACATCAGCCACCCGCCTAGTCGCCGCGGCACCAGCATACATCGCTACACCAAGATCAGCTTTTTTGAGAGCCAAAGCGTCATTTACGCCGTCTCCAACCATTCCAGTGAAGCGTCCGGACTCTTTGAAATAAGCAATCAAGCGCTCCTTTTGCTCGGGCAAGACTCTGGCAAATATCACATTGTCCTCGGCCGCTCGCTCAAACGCCTTGTCACTTAGGCCCGATAGCTCAGCTCCAGTTATCACGGCGTCCGGATTGTCGATCTCTGCACTTTGAGCAACGAATCTGACCGTTTCGGGACTATCTCCACTAATAACCCTGATCTTTACACCCGAATCCTGCAAAAACTCAACCGTCATTTCAACGCCATGACGCAGGGGATTGATCAGCACAACAGCACCAAGAATCTCACCTTTAGATTTTTTAATTTTCTTTAGCGGATTATCCTGATCATCGAGCCGGGCCGCCAGTAAAACCCGCTGCCCATCACTAGCAAGCTCCCTTAGCCTCTCGGAGACGCCAAGGTCAGCACCAACAATTTCCTGAACATACTCTGGAGCCCCGAGTATGACAGTCTCCGTCCTGTTCTTGATCCGAAACCTCGCAGCGCTCATTTTTCGTGCCGAAGAAAAAGCCATAACTTCGATAATTTCATAATTTGTCGATGGCTTGAGTGCTCGATGTATTGCTTCGCCGGTAGCATTGCCTCCACTAGCCTCCTTGGCAACTATGGCAACGAGATCAGCGGCCCACTTGGGCCTATCGACCATATAGTCAAATCGCTCAAAGCTTATCTCATCACTAGTCAGTGTGCCGGTCTTATCTACACAGAGCAGATTGAGTAGCGCCATTGCCTCGATTGCCGAAAGTTTCTGCGGCAAAACCTTGGCACTCGCTAGCTTTAAGCCTCCAAACGCCAGCAAGAGGGAACTCGCCAGCAACAAACCCTCCGGCACCACAGTTACGGCAGCCGAAGTGATCGTCTTTAGGATGCTTACCGAATTTTCGCCAGAGAACATGTAGACGACGAATATCAAGATCGCTAGACCGATCGCACCAAAAGTCAGCCCGGTTATCGCTCGACGAATTGAACGCTGCAAGGGTGTAAGTTCGGGCGAGTAGCGCTTGAGCGTGGCGCTGATTAGACCCGCCTTTGTCTCGGCCCCCACCGCCATAGCCACTCCTTGACCTGATCCTGCCAGCACGGTTGTCGCAGCATAGACCATATCGCCAGGGTGCTTTTCAACCGCCATCGCTTCACCCGTAAGCATACTCTCGTCGACCTCCAGGTCGCGCATGTTCTCAAGCTGCATATCAGCGGGCACCTCATCGCCGGATCTCAGCTCGATCATCTCGCCAACCCTCAGCTCGTCATAGGAGACCTCGCGGATATTGCCATCGCGCACCACACGCGCCTTCGGAGCGCTCATCAGCTCCAGCTTCCTCAAGGCATGTTTTGCCCGAAGCTCCTGCACGATCCCGATCAGCGAATTGACGATTATCACAAAAGATATAAACCACGCGTCTCGATACTCTCCGACATAAACAAGGGCAGAGGCCAAGAGAAATATTGCGATAACAATTGGCGAAATTAGGTTACGACGAATTATCGATAGATAATCTCGCATTCGCTAGCTTGTCCGGATCCGCCTATACGCAAACTTAGCCGCCATCCGCCAACCGTCACGAGAGTCCGCGTCAAATTGGTATATCTCTCCGTTTTTCACTTCACCGATCATTACTAGTGCAGGGTTATAAGGTGCGAGAGTTTTATAAAATATAATATCTTCGTCCGTTACGGTAGTTCGTCCCGGAAAAACACTTAAAAATTTCGCTCGTCCAATATCATCAAAGTAGTGAGGTTGTCCTTTTGGAGGCATGTAAAACTCGGCCTTTAGACCCATACGGCTCACAATTTTTTTGACATCAGCTAACAGCAAAGGGGAGGACGCCTCGATATAAAGCAGCAACTGCTTCTTTTTGGTCAAAAATACAGTGGCTTTGGCTGACCGACTAACATCCACTTGTCTGAGAATTACCGAACTTACGTCTACTGCTAGACCAAACCTGTCTTGAACAACCCTTTCAAGCGCAACATCGTCATATACTGATGAGTTCATGGGGTTATTATAGCACCTCCTTATAATCAGAAATATTGATACAGGTCAATAACTCTGGTTATTGTCCGAAGGCTACTTGAGCCCTCGGACATAGGTGGCTTGAAAAAGTTAACTGTAAACAGTCACTGATGCGATCGTGAGACCGCTCTCAACCAGTGCATCGTAGTCAGGTTCGACAAGACTAGGATGACCCCAGGCAAGGCCGGTTGTGGTGAGCATTGCCAGAAAGACGAGTAGAGCGACCAGGACAATAACCTTGGTCAGCACTGCTGATGCAAACATGGCATCGTAGGTTCTCTTTGATTTGGCCACTGCTGGCCTCCTCTCTCCATTGAGTGGTGGGTGGTGATTTCAAGCATACAAGCCATAGCGGTTTATACGCAATGACCCATCTACTATAATAGCACATTTCGTTGTATTTTTCAATTAGCTTGCCGCATCTAACAGGGGTGAGCTATTTTGTATTAGCATAAAAACTAGACAAAAGTCGATAAGTGTGATAAAATCGCCGCAGACAATTTATTAGTCTTGCGCGTGGAGTGCAGGACAACATAAGGAGAAGTACATGGGGCTAAACCTACAGCCAACGCGTCGACTAGGTGGGAAAATAGCAACTTTAATCGCCGTGTTCGCGCTGGTTGTGCAGCCGATGTATGGGCTGGTGGCAAACGCATCGGCGCCTATAGCCATCACCAACTCTGCGGAGCTATGTAGCGCAATCAAAAATCAAGCAGATGGTCAAGTGTGGCAGCTCGCACCGGGTGCGTATCCTATCGGCCCTAGCAACTGTACCGGCATACCAGTCGTTGACGGCAATACCAACCTGTATCTGCCAATAACCGCCGACAACCTCACCATTACGGGCATTGGCAATCCGACCGTTTATGGATCGGGTTTTACTACCAATGGAGACGGTGGGTTTGGCGGTGACTTTATAGCCATAACAGGCGACAATGTGACTATAAAAAATCTTACCGTGATGACAAAAGTTTACCCAAACAAGGTTATCGAGGTACGAGGAAGCAACTCTATTATTGAGAATGTTTCTATTAAGCCCAATACTCTCGGAGCGGCTGACATTGATCCCAGCTACTATCCTGCATGGTCTGCTGAATTTGCTGGTTCGATTTACTATCATCAGGCAGGTGGCATGCATACTCTGACCAACGTGTCGATTCTTAACGGTGGCATCTCACTTCGATCTGCAGGCGCTACCTTTAACCTAAACAATGTACATCTTACCTACAGCACAAATAGCGCTTCTTTGAACACGTATCGCGTATATTCTCCGAGCGGCGCAACAATTAATGGTCTGCCGACCTACACCTACCAGGTCAGCCATGCGCTGAATAATATTGACAGCGTGATCGCAGCAATTGCAGACCCAGCGACCGTACAGGGTACTGAAAACATCAAGCTCGTTTCTGATATCTATCTAAATAAGCAGCTGACGATCAACAAGCCGAACGTGACGATAGATGGCAAAAAGGCGGCTGGCGGCAACTACACAATTTTTGGAAACTTTGACAAGACCGACTTTAGCAACAACTCTCTACTTGGCGTTCAGGCAAACGGTACAAAGATTAAGAACCTCAACGTCAATGGTCAAAACCGCCAGCTACACGGCGTCAATGTTTACGAAGCTACTGGTGTGGAGCTAACAGACGTTGCGCTCAGCAACAATGCCCACGCTGGTATGATTGTCGGTAAAGACGCAAACGTTACGGTCAACAACATTACCACCAAGAATAATGGTTGGTACGGTATCAATGTCGACAAAAAGGCTGGCACAAGCGCTACTCTCGTTGTGAATGGCACCTCAGCTCACGAGGAAGGCAGCAAGCCGCACATCTTTATCGACAACCGAGAGCACGCGAACAATAATGTCGTTGACACGAACGCCCAATACGCCCGATTTTGGCTTGGCGCCGGCTATAGCTACCTACAGGACACAACAGCCCCAACAGTAGCTATTGATGTTGACACATTCAATCCAACCTCTTTCAAGACGACAGCAAGCGACGACCAGAGGCTAACTCGTATCGATTACTCGATATGGAAAGATAACAACACTAGCCAAATTGGTGTTTGGGGTCAAAATATTGACTTCGACAATCAATACAGCTTCGAGAAGACTCAGGACACCTACTGTGACCGAACTTCAGGTTCTTGCGTATTCAAGCCGTTCGCCAACCTACCAGAAGGCGAATACACACTCAGGGCAACGGCAGGAGACGTTATGGGCAAGTCTACAGATGCGGCAAATGCCACCTTCATAGTAGACCGCACTGCTCCAAGCACTCCGTCAATCACTGCGCCAGGCGCGCGTCAGTGGTTCAACGGCGACAATACAATCAACAGCTGGACAGTGTCCACTGATAACCTGAGCGGCATCAAAAACTACGAAGTTAAGTACGAGTTTGTAGGCCGCCCAACAGCTACACGAACTGAGACGGGCCTATCTAGGACTCAGACATTCAGCGGCACCTACCAGGGGCCAATCACTATTAGCGTTCGCGCTCAGGACAATGCAGGCAACTGGAGTGCCTTCAGTAAGTCTGTAACGTATAACTATGACTCAATCGACCCAAGGACAGACATCCAGATTAGCCCGGTCGTTGACGGCACATTCACAGTTAGTGGTGATGCCAGCGACAACCTCGCACTCAACCGGGTGTATGTTCAGCTAGTTAGTCGAACTGACGGTAAGCGCTATGGCGGTACAACTATCAACCTCATCCCAGAGGGAGCAAGCGCACACTGGTCAAAGACTTATGACCTTAAAGAGCTAGGTTACCCAGAAGGCGATTACGCTGCCCATGTTTCAGTAGTTGACCGTGCAGGCAACAGTAGTAGTGCTGGCTGGACCGATAACTTCCGAGTTGAATACAGCCCAGTCCTGACCGCAGACTACTTTACAGTCCATGCAGACCAACTCGGTGTTGGCTTTAGCATTGACCGATTTGACGATACTACTAAGGTTGAGGTTGAACTTTTTGACGCAGAAGGAAACTCAATCACAAAAAACGTAGGTGACTCTACTGATATGGTCAATCTGCTAAACAGTCACACCGGTCAGATTAGCTCGCCATTCTATATCCCAGGAAAAGCTAACGATTCATTCTGGACATTTGGCTCTGCCGACTGGAAGAATGTCACACCATCATATGCAGTCGTGACTGTATTCTACGGTAGCGACGAGCCAAAGACTGACCGCGTAGACTTTGTAAGTACGAACCAGGATAATCCAAGCTTCACATATGCCGCACTCATTGCCAGCCTACCACCTGCAGACAGCGGCAACCCAAATGAAGCGCCTGAAGAGGAAGAAATCGAGGTCATCAACGATGAACAGACATCTGGTGGACAAAGCACACTACTAACGGGAACCGCTGGCTTCGCAGGAGGTTTCACTGGATTCCTAAACGCCAATACAGTCATCGATGATAACACTGCAACCGACGATACTACTGACGAAGACGGTGATGTTGCCGCAGCAACCACAAACCGAGATAACGATGAAGACGGCGACGTCCTGGCGGCAGAAGATAGCCGTGAAAGCTGGTCACTGATCAACCTGATACTTGCTATCGCGGTTGCTGGAGCTAGCCTGCTATCTATACTCGGACTATCTGGTCTGAAAAAAGAAGACCGAAATGTTGGCGCTCGGCTACTCACCCTTATACCAGTAGCTGGTGCTGGTGCTGTACTTTACTTTATCGAGGACTTCAGCGGCTCAATGAACTGGGTTAACATCTGGTCGCTCTTGATGGTAGCTCTGCTAGTAGTCCAGATGATACTAGTAGCAAATGCTCGCACCGAAAAAGAATAAATAGCTGACCGCTTCAACCTTACGAGTCCTCTCGAGCAGAGGACTCGTATTTTTATACATAAGTGGTATACTAATTGTATCGTGGCAACAAAAAAGAAAAATCCGCAAACTGCGATCAAAAAAAAGGTAACGAACACCAAAAAGCGTACTTCGCTTGCTCTGGTGCCAAAAAAGGAAAATCAGTACCGACCACTACTGGTTCGGCGCTACGGGCTGATGCTCGTTATCGCTGCCGTGATCGCCATGCAGTTCGGGTATAATTTCACTCAAACCGGCAGCGTACTAGGTCGCGTCACTACGATAACGACCAATGGTCTGCTAGTCGAGACTAACGATCGACGAGCCGACGTAAACGCACCGAGCCTAAAGCTTAACGATCAACTCTCCCGAGCAGCCATGCTAAAAGCCAATGACATCATTCAAAATCAGTACTGGGACCACGTCTCGCCAGATGGGGTCGAACCATGGGACTGGATAGATGGCACTGGCTACACTTACCATGAGGCAGGGGAGAACCTAGCCAAAAACTTCGCCACTGCTGGTGGGACGGTCGCAGGCTGGATGGGCTCAGAAGATCACCGCAACAACATGCTAAAGGCCTCTTACTCTGACGTAGGATTTGCCGTTACTACTGGTGAACTGCATGGCAAGCCTACGACCATCGTTGTAGCTCTCTATGCTAAGCCGTCAAAAGCCCCTGGTCTAGCAGCACCGAGCAGCCCCTACAAAGTATCGGCATCTTCAGGAAATAGCGACTTGGAGACAAAGCCACTATCGCTAGCTTCTCGTATCGGTATCGCCATCCAGTCGCTAACACCTGCAGCCATAACGAGTGTTGCTCTGTTATTTGTCGCCGCCACCGTCGCCACAACCGCCCACGCCTACCGTAAGAAGCTACCAAAGCGCCTGCAGAAAACTTGGTACAAAGATCATGGCGTCATCAAGGCTTCGGGTCTGCTGACAATCGCCGCATTTATTGTACTGCTATACGGCGGTGGATCGCTATAGCTGTCCGCTACTGCGTACGGTAACCACTGGACCAATACCCCCAGGCTCGACTTGGTCGCGCCGGATCTAAGAGAGGGTTGTTGTCTCGATGACTTTGCGGCAAACCCGTTGACCCAGCCTCACCACTATCGACTATGTATATGAGTTTATAGTCGGTGCCATTTGACAGATACAAGAAAGTTGGACGCGACGCACCATGAGGCTTAACCTGCGGGGTTGTTGCGATATATTGAGGAGCTAGCCCCGGAATAAAACTATCATCAACCACCTGATTGTTGCCACGCCACGAAGTCGACACAGGATAAGAGCCGTTTTCTGCGTGGTACATCAGAACCGCCTTATTGAGCGAACTGAGGTTTTGCTTAAGCTCGGCTAGTTCAGCCTTTTCACGAACGCCATTATACGCAACTATAGAAATAGCCGCCAAGATACCGATGACAACTATGACTATTAAAAGTTCGACTATCGTAAAACCTGATCTATCTCGCATCAGCCATCCTAACGTAATTTACCCTATAACTAGCTGTGTAGCTGGATATATAAGAGCTATTGCACCCCAGCGTAGACACCTGCTGAGCAATTGGCTCATCTGGCGCGCGCTCTAGTTCCATCAGCACCAGCCTGCGATTGTCCGAAACGTCTGAGGTACAGGGAGCCACGAGGTAGCGCCAACGGCTTGGCTCAGAGGCACTACGACGCGGATCGTCGATACCCTTGCCGATATATCCGCTATTTTCAAGAATCGTCCTAGTGGATGGGGTGGCGTAATAGCCAGCATCGAACCATCCGTTAGCCCCATTATCAACACTACTGCCATTTCCACCATTCATCTGCGAAAATAGCTTTCCGGTTTCTGATGACCACATAGTCAACCCTTTTGCTATACTAGCCGCGTCCGCCCGTCGTTCAGAATCTCGCGCCTTCTCAGATACGCCATTGTACGCAACTATAGAAATAGCCGCCAAAATGCCGATGACAACTATGACTATTAAAAGTTCGACTATCGTAAAACCACGAGCTTTATACATATACCGTCCATTTAACCATATCAATCTGTTAAAGGTCAAACGAAGAGCCTCCTCTCTGCTATGATAGTTATATGGACTTTCAAACTCGTTACGCAAAACTAAACGACAATCAGCGTAGGGCGGTAGACACCATCTTTGGACCGCTACTGGTCATCGCAGGGCCAGGTACCGGCAAGACTGAGCTGCTTAGTATGCGGGCTGCAAACATCTTGCAAAAGACCGACACCCTACCATCAAATATACTTTGCCTGACATTTACCGACAGCGGCGCCGTCAATATGCGCGAACGTCTACGCCAAATCATCGGTGAAGACGCCTACAAAATCGCCATCCACACTTTTCACGGTTTTGGCACAGAAATAATCAATCAAAACCGCGAGTATTTTTTTCGTGGCGCCGAAATGAAGCCGACCGATGACCTGACCCAGCATCAGATCATGCAAAGATTATTTGACGAGCTCGACTGGCAACATCCACTTGCAAGTAAAAACTTTGATGAATACGTCTACCTCGGCGACACACTCAAAGTCATCTCTGAATTTAAGCAAAGCGGCCTAGCCCCTGATGAGCTTAGGCTGATCATCAGCGATAACCAGCGTACGATCGATACCTTAAATCCTCACATCACCAAAATCTTTTCTAGCAAAATATCCAAATCAACCATTGAAGAATTCGCACCACTTGCTCAAGTCGCAGCCAGCATCAATCAAGTTAAATTACCGGAGTCTGTTACTTCCTATCATCAAGTAGTCGCACTGAGCCTAGCTCATGCAGCCCAAGAAGCAATAGACAGCAACTCAACCAAGCCGATCACTGCCTGGAAAAACTCATGGTGCGAAAAAAACACACAGGGCGAGATGGTGCTAAAGGACACCCGAGCAACAGACAAGCTACTCGCGAGTGTTGAGCTATACGAAAAATATCAGCAAACCCTGGCCCAGCAGCAACTATTTGACTACGATGACATGATCCTATCGGTACTCCGAGCTTGTGAAGCCAACTCCGACCTTAGATCCAATCTCCAGGAGCAATATCAGTTTATTATGGTTGACGAATTTCAAGATACCAACCTGGCTCAACTAAGACTGTTGTTTGATATTACTGGTGAGGGAAGTGAGCCAAACGTTATGGCTGTTGGCGACGATGACCAGGCGATTTTCAGCTTCCAGGGTGCAGACGTCGGCAATATACACAAATTCCGCGAACACTACGGTGAGCCAGAGATCATAGTCTTGACCGACAACTACCGCTCAACCGCGACTATCCTCGGCCATGCGAGGGAAGTCATCACCCAAGGAACCGATCGACTTGAAAATACGATTGGCGGCCTATCAAAAGAGCTGACCGCCCACACTGATAGCACGGACACTGTCGTCAATATCCAGCAGCATTCTTCACAGATGGAGGAGCGGGCTAACGTGGCTAGGCAGATTGCCAAAATGATCCAGTCTGGCACTCCGCCAGAGCACATCGCCGTTCTCGCTCGACGACACAATGAGCTGATTGAGCTACTGCCGTACCTTTATAGCCACGGCATAATGGTCAATTACGAAAGATATGATGATGTTCTAGAGCAGGATATCGTTAAACTATTGGAGCTAATTTCGCGGACCGTGTTAGCAATCCACCGGGGTGACCATGGTCGGGCGAACGCCCTTATGCCTGAGCTATTGGCCCACCCAGCCCTTGGATTTTCGTCGCGTGATATCTGGAATATCAGCTTGAACGCCTGGCGAAATCGAACCTTGTGGCTGGAAGCAATGACCGCCGATCCGGTTTTTCAGGAATTCGCCGACTGGATAATCACCCGAGCTAGCGAAGTAACCCATCGTCAACTTGAATCTCAGCTTGATGAGTTTATCGCCAAAATTCACGACTATTTCTTTAGCGCCGAAAAGCTCGACTCACAACCTGACACCTACCTAAGCGCGCTCGAGGCGTTTCGAACTATTCGCGATAGACTGCGCGAACACTACCAGTCAACCGACCCGACACTTGATCAGTTTGTTGAATTTATCGAACTACACCATTCGACAAAAACACGCATGACAACCGTTCGCCCTCATGCTGACAACCAGTCTGGAGCCGTCAATCTCATGACCGCCCATAAGGCCAAAGGGCTCGAGTTTCCGCATGTCTATATTATTGGCGCGGTCGATAGCGCTTGGGGCGAGAAAGTTCGTTCTCGGTCGAGACTTATCCGCTACCCAGCGAATCTCCAGCTTCAACCGGCGGGTGCAAGTTATGACGAGCGGCTGCGACTGTTCTTTGTGGCGATGACTCGGGCCAAAACCACGCTCAACATTAGCTACTCGGACATTGATTCAAGCGGCAAGGAAAATCTAGTTGCAAGCTTCCTCTCTCGCTATACACCAAATGTAGCGCCCAAGGCACCGGATATAGCGTCTCTAACTTCCGTTTCGCAAATCGACTGGAGCGCTCGACTGACATCTCCAATCACCACCGATCTAAAATCCATCCTGGCATCAACACTAGAAAGCTACAAACTGTCCGTCACTCATCTAAATAATTTCCTAGACGTATCTCGCGGCGGACCGCAAGGCTTCCTACTAACCAACCTACTTCGCTTCCCACAGATTAAAAGCCCAGCCACTAGCTACGGCACAGCAATCCACTCAACTCTCCAGCACGCCCACAATAGCGTCCGAATAGACGGCGCGCTACCCCCCATGGATGACCTGAAGTCATACTTTACCAACGTCTTGGCCGACCAGCACCTCGATCAGCCAGACTTTGAGGTATATAGCCAAAAAGGAACAGCCGCTCTAGAAGCGTTTATCTCCTCAAAGTCAGGTAACTTTAGCCGATCACAGATGACAGAGCTGAATTTTGCCGGGCAAGGTGTAGTAGTTGGTGAAGCCAAACTGACTGGCGCACTCGACCTAGTCGATATTGATAAGCAACAAAAAACCATATTTGTAACAGACTACAAAACCGGCAAGCCAGCTCGAGACTGGAAGGGAACGACAGATTATGAAAAAATCAAACTGCATAAGTACCGTCAGCAACTGATGTTCTATCAGCTGCTGACCCAAAACTCCCGCGACTATAGCGGCTTCACCTTCACTGGAGGACGCCTGCAGTTTGTTGAGCCTGAAAATAGGACAGGTGAGATACTGTGTCTTGAGGATACCTTTAGTGACGAGGGGCTAAGGCAGTTTGAGCAGCTGGTTCAGGCTGTCTGGACTAAAATAACCGACCTAGATCTACCAGATATATCGATTTACGAGCCCACTTACAGTGGCATGGTTCAATTCGAGCAAGATTTGCTTGAAAATTCATTGACATAATTAAATTATAGTGCTATAATTCTTCATAACCCTCAATAGAGGGTAGTAAAACCCTGTCTATTGTTTAGACACCGACTCCTTTAGGAGACAGGATGGGCAACACCTGGAACCCCGCAGATCGCGATAGGGCGATCAACGCAGGCAAGTCCGGCGCCAAGCTCGACTGGTACGACCAACAGCAGCTTCAGAAGGAAGCCAAGCAAGCAGGATCGATCGGCCGAGCAGCGAGAGAAGCCCTGGAAAAGCAGGGCAAGTAACGCACCGTCTAGCCCGACGTAAAAGGGCACCCGGTGCGTAGCTCAGCGGTAGAGCACCCCAACCACAGTTGGGGAGGACGCTGGTTCGAATCCAGTCGTGCCGACGGGTTGAGTAAGACGAGCTGGGGAAGGCTCGCATTGACCCGGGAGAGCGGTGGCCATTGCCACCTGCCAGCGAGCGCCGGGTCATCCCCCGATCCGGCGCTCGCCCCAAAATCAACCGTCAACACGAGACGCCGCCCCGCGCCAAGCCCATTCGGGAAGCCAGGCAGGACGGTATGGTGTACCAGTCGCGGGCGGCTCCTACGCCTTACGTGCACCAGTTTATGCCAATCAAGTGCAGCTCGTGGCACTGGCATAGATCTTCGGTCTATATGAGATTCACTTTTCCGAACCTAACGGTTCGACGCAAGCAGAACCTATACGACCAAGTCAACCCGCTACAACGAAGTAGCGGGTTTTTCATACTTTAAATGATATACTATATAAGATGTCAAATTTTTGGAAAGACTTGAAACAGCCATTTTTCGTGCTGGCTCCAATGGAGGCGGTAACAGATGTAGTTTTTCGTCACGTAGTCAAAAAAGCCGGAGCACCTGATATCTGGTTTAGTGAATTTACCAATGCGACCGGCTGGGTTCATGCTGGCCAAAAGGCGATTGGCGGACGACTAATCAAAACAGATGACGAGAAGCCGATTGTCGCCCAAATTTGGGGCGGTGAACCTGGCGACATGGAGCAACTAGCGATACATTGCCGAGAGCTGGGCTTCCATGGCGTCGATATCAACATGGGCTGCCCAGCAAAATCAGCCATAAAATCGGGCGGGGCGGCACTTATCCGCCACCCAGAGCTTGCCGCTGCTTCAATTTCTGCCGCCAAAACTGCCGGACTACCAGTCAGTGTCAAAACAAGGCTGGGCTACACTCATGTCGACGAATGGCAGGATTGGCTAAAGCACCTATTGCAGCAAGATATCGTTAATCTGACGATACATCTAAGAACCAAGAAGGAGATGAGTAAAGTACCCGCTCACCACGAACTTATACCGCAAATTATTGCCTTACGTGAGGAAATCGCACCTCAGACACTGCTAACGTTCAACGGAGATATTCGGGACCGCGCTCATGGCATGGAGCTAATTGATAAGTACCCTGGCATCAATGGTCTGATGATCGGTCGGGGGATTTTTCATAACCCATTTGCCTTTAAAGATGGGCCCGCCAGCAGCGAAATTACACCGTTAATTGAGCTACTAAGCTACCACCTCGATCTATTTGACCAGTGGCAGCCTCAACTTGGACGGCCATACGAAACCTTAAAGAGGTTCTTCAAAATATACATCCGTGACTTTGACGGCGCAAAAGAGCTTCGCGATCAACTAATACACACAGCGAACACAGACGAAGCACGCGTGGCCATAAGCCATCTGACCCAATAAGTATTGTGATTATGCTTGTTTTGTGATATAATATCGCACACATGGAGCATACCCCGCTACGCGTCTACCAAATCGGTAGAGAACATACATCCCATAATGAGGATGTGTTAGCACGCGCGCTTCGACAAATCCCTTCGTCGACCGTACTACTACTTACGGACACCGACACTTCCCAGGCGCATTTTATGCCAGATACAGAATACGGCTTTACATCAAAACCAGAATATTCTGCCGGAAGAGTTGGTGGCGACATAAGGGGCTTTGGCGAGATTAGCATTTCTTCAACGTCTCTGCCCGTGGTCATCAAAAACATGAGCCCGCGGAAAATTCGCCACGAGGAAACTTGGGATATTGAGGATGCGATTGCCAAGGAGTACGCAATTGCACAGGAGCTAAAAAATAGCGAGGCACCGTCATTTAACTACATCGGCTTTATCAAGCAGCGAAATGATTTTCTAACAATCACCGAATACGAGAAACAGGTCGAGAACTTTGACACCTCAAATCAGAAATTTAACGAAGACAAGGTCATCCTAGCCCTAGGAACCGCCGCAAGCACGCTGATTGCCCTACATAGCCGAGGGATACTTCACGACGATCTGACACTGTCAAATACCGCATATGACACTAGAAACAACCAAGCTCGGACTATCGACTTGAGTTTTGCTAGGCACGCCCCAAGAAACAGTGTCCACGAATTTACTCACAACGTGACAGACTATGTGACTAGTCTCGGAGTAGCCAAGTCAGGACGTAGTGGTTTTGCGGCGACAAGGGAGCGAGTTGAAAACCACCTCATAGAGCCTTATGCGACCGCAGTCTCAGACACAATTCCAGCACGCGAAATCGACAAAATTCGCCAATCAATTCCAAGACTAATTGAACCTCGCTAAACTAGCGTCGCTTACGTCGCTGCAGATCGGCAACCTTGAGGCGAACGACGTGGCGATCGATTAAGCGGTGAGCCTTTTCGCGCTCTACCTGATCATCGGTCTCATCTCGCATCTTGATCGCTCTCTCGAGTGCAGCCTTGGTCTCAGCCTCGATGATATCATCGCTGTGATCTGCCTCATCGACCAATATCTGAATGCTATCATAAGAAACCTCGACCACACCGCCAGAAATGGCGAAATAATCAACTTCATCACCGTCTTTTTCGTAGGTCACGCCTATGACACCAGCCTTAGCCATAGTGACTAAAGGCTCGTGTCCAGGAAAGATCGAAATCTCGCCATCAACAGCCGGAATAGTTGCCGAATAAATTGGCTGATCAACCTTCACTCCGGCTAGTGTAATTAGCTTGAAATCCATTATTTATCCTTTTTTGAAGCCTTGGCGTCCTTAGCTACCTGATCTCTCAAAGTACCCTGAACCATGTAGAACCAGTTTTCAGGCTTATCGTCGTACTTGCCAGCCAGGATATCTGAAGCATCACGGATTGTATCTTCAAGCTTAACGTATACACCAGGGTCACCGGTAAACTTCTCGGCCACGTGGAAAGGCTGAGCCAAGAAACGCTGGATACGCCTTGCACGAGCAACCACTTGCTTCTGGTCGTCGGACAACTCCTCCATACCCAAAATCGCGATAATATCCTGAAGCTCTTTGTACTGCTGGAGTACCCGCTGAACCTCGCGAGCCACCCGGTAGTGCTCGTCGCCGACCACTTCGGGATCCAGTGCGTTTGAGCTAGAGTCGAGCACGTCAACTGCAGGATAAATACCAATCTCAGTCAAGGCGCGGTTCATCACGATTGTTGCATCAAGGTGAGCAAAGGTTGTAGCTGGGGCTGGGTCAGTCAGGTCGTCAGCCGGAACGTAAACCGCCTGAACTGAGGTAATTGAGCCCTTTTTCGTAGAAGTAATTCGCTCTTGAAGTGCACCCATTTCCTGCTGCAAGTTTGGCTGATAGCCAACCGCACTTGGCAGACGACCGAGCAGGGCAGAAACTTCAGATCCGGCCTGAGTGTAGCGATAGATATTGTCAACGAATAGCAAGACGTCCTTGCCCTCGTCACGAAACGCCTCGGCCATTGTTAGGCCAGTCAAAGCCACGCGAAGACGTGCTCCAGGGGGCTCGTTCATCTGACCGAATACCAGAGAAGTCTTGTCGAGTACCTTGGCCTCCTCCATCTCATAGTAAAGATCATTTCCTTCTCGGGTACGCTCACCAACTCCGGCAAATACCGAGTTTCCTGAGTGAAACTTGGCGATGTTGTTAATCAGCTCTGTGATCAGAACGGTCTTACCAACTCCAGCTCCCGCAAAAAGCCCGGCTTTTCCACCTTTGGTAAGTGGAGCGATCAGGTCAACGACCTTGATGCCGGTTTCTAGGACTTCAGTTTTATTTGACTGTTCGGTTAGCGCAGGCGCAGGTCGGTGAATCGGTGCAGTTTCACCCTTTGGCTGAGGCTTTTCATCGATCGCCTCACCGACAACATTAAACATTCGGCCCTGAGTCTCTGGGCCAACGGGCACGCGAATTGGCCCACCGGTTGCCACAACTTCTTCGCCGCGAGATAGTCCATCAGTTGACGAAAGGGCGATTGTCCTGACGATATGCTCGTCAAGGTGCTGAGCCACTTCCAGTACTATCGTCTCTTTGTCGTGCTTGATATGTAAAGCATCGTTAAGTGCTGGCAGCTCGCCGTCCATAAATTCAACATCCACCACCACACCAACGACCTGGATAATTTTTCCTGTATTATTAGCCATCTTTTCCTCCTTCATTATTGTGCCATCGCCTCCACGCCGCTAGAAATTTCAGAAATCTCTTGGGTGATAGCACCCTGGCGAGCTTTGTTCATCGCTAACTTTAAATCGTCCACTAAATCACCGGCGTTGTCCGTCGCGTTCTTCATGGCAATCATGCGCATGCTGTGCTCGGAGGCCCTGGCGTCTAACAGCGCCTGAAACACCCGGGCGCCAATCATTCGTGAAACAACACCATCGAGCACCTCTTCGACACTTGGCTCGTATTTAACGTCTTGCTCTGGGCTATCTGGAGCAACTTCAGTGAAGTCCGGCGCAAGTGTCGTACCTGCTGGAAGCAGCCTCTCAGATCGAGCCAGCTGAGTCATACTGCTAACAAAATTTGTATAAACCATAGTGACCGCATCGACTTGTTTTGAGCTGTACATTTCTATGACCGTACTTAGAATAGTCTTAAAGGCTACTCCGGCAGGGAAGTCAGGCAAATCATCATACGAACCGATTACCTCAACACCCTTGAGACGTGTTGCAAACTGTGAAGCTTTGCGACCAATTGTTAGAGTAACATTTGTCACCCCGCGCTCTTCGTCGCGCTTAAGCAGCTCCAAGTATCGCTTGAACAGATTGGCATTATAAGCACCAGCCAAACCCTTGTCCGCTGCCACAAAGATAATTAGCCGCTTCCGAATAGTCCGACGGACAAATAGAGGGTGGTCGTTAGTTGCACCGTGGGCTGCTAGACGCATCAACAAATCATTACCAGCAGCAGCATAGGGAGCAGATGCCTTAGTAGACTCCTGGGCTCGGCGCATCTTGCTCGCCGCCACCATCTGCATAGCACGAGTAATCTGCTTGGTGTTGCTCACCGAACGAATTCGAGACTTTAGTTGCCGCGTACTAGCCACTGTCTAACCCTCGAAGCCTTTCGCGACCTTTTTTGTTACGTCATCAATTGTCTTTAGCAGGTCATCGGTTGGTTTATCGCCCTTATTTAGAGTTCGCATACCATCCTTGTGGTCCTTCCACAGTCGAGTCAGTAGCGATCCCTGAGCTTCCTTGATTGAATCAACTGGCACGCCGTCAAATGCACCGCTTGTAACCGCGTGGATGCTGACGTACTGCTCCCAAATACTCATTGGCTGATACTGCGGCTGCTTAAGCAACTCGGTCAATCGCTGACCGCGGTCGATCTGCGACTTGGTCGCATCGTCTAGATCTGAGCCGAACTGCGCAAAGGCGGCTAGCTCCCTAAACTGAGAAAGGCCTAGCTTTAAGCTTCCGCCGACCGACTTAACAGCCTTGGTCTGAGCGGCACCACCAACACGCGATACCGAAAGACCGGCCGAGATCGCAGGACGGATACCTTGGTAGAACAAATCAGTCTCCAGGAATATCTGACCGTCAGTAATAGAAATCACGTTAGTTGGAATGTATGCAGAGATGTCGCCAGCCTGAGTCTCGATGATTGGCAGAGCCGTCAGCGAACCAGCGCCTAAATCATCGGATAGCTTTGCTGAACGCTCGAGTAGGCGAGAGTGCAAGTAGAAGACGTCTCCAGGATATGCCTCGCGTCCTGGCGGACGGCGAAGAAGTAATGACATCTGACGGTAAGCCACAGCGTGCTTTGTTAGGTCGTCATAAATCATAAGCGCGTGCTCACCTTTATCTCGGAAATACTCACCCATAGCAGTACCTGCATATGGCGCAAGGTAAAGCAGAGAAGCTGCGTCGCTAGGGCTGGTGGCGACCACAATAGTCTGATCCATAACGCCCTCTTCCTTGAGTCGATCAACCAAACGAGCAACCTTTGAAAGCTTTTGACCGATGGCAACATAAACGTTGACTACGCCAGTCTTTTGCTTGGCCTGATTAATCATCGTGTCAATCGCCAGCGCAGTCTTACCAGTCTGACGGTCGCCAATAATCAACTCTCGCTGACCACGTCCAATTGGGAACATCGCATCAATTGCCATTATACCGGTCATGAGAGGCTCATGAACCGATTTACGGCCCATCACGCCAACGGCTGGTCGTTCAACCATTCCGCGCTGCTTAGTCTTAATCTCCGGACCGCCATCAAGCGCTCGTCCAAGCGGATCAACCACGCGGCCCAGTAGCTCTTCGCCAACTGGCACCTCAAGCACCGTACCTTTTCGTGTAACCTTGGCGCCAGCCTTAACTCGGGTCTCTCCACCCAAGATCACTGCGCCGATCTCGTCTTCCATCAGGTTCAGGGCAAATGCTTCAACTGGACCTTCGCTTGACTCAATTTCAAGCACCTCGCTATAGCCAGCCTTGCTCAAACCGTGAACCCATGCCACGCCGTCACCGACGCGCACAACGATACCTACATCCTCGAGCCCCTCTGAACTTTCCAGACGAGCAATCGCATCACGCAGATTTTTTGATAATTCCGTTATCGATATATTGCTCATTATTTCTCCTCTATACTTTCATTGCTCTTAGGGCACTGAGTTTGCTTGCTAGTGTGGCGTCCAGGACTCTCTCAGGCGTAGTGACCCTAAAGCCACCAATCAGCTCCGGCTTAATTACTTCGCGAATATGAACCGTCTTATCAGGAAACAACTGAAATACCTGCTGCCTAATAGTCTCGTCGATCTTGTGTGCAGTCTCGACCGTCACCACCAGCTCGCCGCTAAAGCCCAATTGGTCTTCAATGTCACGCACCAGTGTGTCCGCCTCACGCTCGCGACGTTCCGCAATCAGTAGCGCTGCCAACTCATCAATTACTGACTCATCGCCCTCGAGTAGCCTGTTTGCGGCATGAATAGCAAGCTTGCGCCTAGACAGTCGGCTGGCCACTACTTAGCCTCCTTGAGTGCTTTCTCAATTAGGGCTTTGTCTTTTTTGGCATCAACCTTTTCACCCAAAACACTACCGGTAGCTAGAGCTACCAACTCCAAAGCCTCAGACCTCAGGGCGCTTTTGGCTCCTTCAATCTCTTTTGAAATCTCATCTCGAGCGTTCTCAAGCATATTCTCGGCTCGAGTCTCTGCTTTCTTTTGTGTAGTTTCCGCTAGCTTATTCGCTTCTTCACGAGCAGTGGCAACGATCTCAGAAGCCTCACGCTTAGCCTCGTCAAGCAATTCGGCCGTACGAGCTTCAGCTTCTGCGGCTTGGCGTTCCGCCTCCATAGCTGCATCGGCACTGGCTTTGACAGCTTCGTCGCGCTGATCCAGCATTGATACCAAAGGCGGATAGACGAACTTCTTCAAAATCGCCAAAAGTATCAGAAACGCCAAAGTCTGCAAAGCTAGCAGCCGCCAGTCAATCCCAAGAGAGCCAAATAGATCTTGCTGCTCGCCAGCTGTCGCGGCAAATTGAGTTAGTATAGTATCCACAAAAATCCTCTTGCGATACCTTACATAACCCTACCGACGATAGCAACGATGAAACCGATGATAGCTAGGGCGTCGATAAATGAAATACCAAGGATCATCATTGTGCGCAAGTCGTTAATTTTTTCAGGATTACGTCCAGCTGCATTCATAGCTGCTGCACCAACCAAGCCGGCGCCGATTGCCGCAAAAGCTGCTGGTAGAGCGTAAGCGAGTGAAAATGCTAGTGATTCCATATTATTTATATCTCCTTATGATTTATTATTTGTACCTAAATTTTATGTATCATTGCCGACCGCTGCTTTAGTCAGGGAAGGGGAATGATCGTCGTCAGCAGCCTCGTCGCCGTGATGGCTTAGGCCAAGTGAAATAAACACCACAGTTAACATGAAGAAAATATACGCCTGGATTCCACCAATAAACAGCTCAAATATGTAAAATGGCTGCAGGGCGATTGGCGACAAGTATTGAGTCAAGTAAGCAATCATAATCAACAGAACTTCGCCAGCCAGAACGTTTCCGAACAAACGGAAGCTAAGACCAAGTAGGCGAGAAAATTCAGCAACTAGCTCCAATATGCCAACAAATGCCATGATTGGATCCTTTAGGGGATTGAAGAAGTAGCGGCCTAAATTGCCTCGAAAGCCCATGTAGCGAATGGCGTATATTTGCGCTGCCACGATGGTGATGATCGCTAGGGCAAACGTCATGTTGAGATCAGCGACGAACGGACGGAATAGCGGCGTATCACCGACTGTAATTGAGCCAACGAACGGTAAAATACCCATCCAATATTGAGCAATCACAAAGAAAAATATAGTAATCGCCAGTGGAGCAACCTTTTTTGCCCACTTTTCATCTGGGATAACTTGCTTAACTGTGCCGTAGAGACCCTCAAAAGTCCAAGTGATTAATCGAGTGGCAAAGTTAGCTTTTTTGCGGCCCATAACAGTTGACCTGGTTCGAAAGAACAGCCAAACCAAAATCACTAGGCCTAACGCACCAAGCATGTGCGAGTTTGTGATACTGACACCGCCCAAGCTAAAGACTTCTTCGGCTTTGACTGATATGTGTGGTCCAGCGGCCGCAAACAAGTTAAACATCAGACCTTAGACCTCCGCTTATTTTTAATTCCTGATATCTGCTTTTTTACCAATAGAAATGATCCGAGCACACCTATTAAAATACCCGAAACCATTAGCCATGGCTTGGTGTCGAATTGTCCGTCCAGCCACACACCAAGCAGAGTAAAGCCGACCGAAGGCACGAACATTCGCCAGGTTGTGTCACCAATGGTAGCTAAGATAATACCCACCGGTTCAGAATCAGGTGTTTTTTGGCCATCAGAAACAGGGGGTTTACTCTCCATTACTTCTATAATACCACTAACTGGCGTATACTGGCAAGTGATTATGCCTCGCAAAAATTACCCTTCAAAGCGGGCGAAAACCCCACATATAGCGTCAACTACACCAGATATGGTGTTGGCGCTAGATCTAGCGTGCCATAGCAAGCGTCGCTACCCCAGCCAGAAACAGGCCTTGGATGCCGCCGAGGTTCAAATGCTCCAGCAGCCCAGCCTAAAACTACGTGTCTACAATTGTCAGATATGCGGCAAATGGCACCTGACTAGAGCATCTCGTTAATGTTTAGTAGTAAATAATCTTCGGCGTATACACTGTCACCATTTGCGGCAACCCGAACCAACTATAGGTGCCAGCATTGAGTGTCACGCCCGTGCAAGGATTCTGAAAGCCCAATGTCGCAAGCGTTGGATAACCAGTTGCATTAGGGTTCGTTATACAGCTAATCCTGCTTCTCTCAGCTGAGTCCGGCACGGGATATGTTCCAGTGTAAGGATTTCGCGATATATACATCCTGCCGTCTGGCCCGCGCCTAATCTGCCCGCCGCCGTTCCAAGTCGCCGCATTACCAGCAGCTGGTACTGTAGGTGTGCCAGATGATGTGTGGCTAAGAGTGTGCTGAGTTGTTGATACATCTGCAGCTGATAACGTGTAGCGTGTCAGCCATCCAGGATACAACTGGGTGACATATACATACTGTCCGTTTGGCGAAAAATCAGCACTATAGCCAGCATTTCGAGGACTGCTATCGGTAACGGCATGGTTCACCTTTGAGTTCCATACTTTCTGCTGCACTGGATAGCCAGTAGCACGATTTGTATTAAGCAAATAAACGGTCCCTGAAACTTGTCTACGGGCGTCGGTTGACGGGTAGGTGGTCTGACAGCCGCTTGTTCCAATCATCACTAACATCTGAGAATAGTCATCATTAAAGTTAATAGTCCCGTAAACCGATCCACCCGAACAAAGCAGCGGATCAGTTGGTAGCGTATAGGTGATACGTTGACGGACATTGCCGTCTGGCCCAATCAAGAAGCCGTAAATAAGATCCCCACGTGGTGTTGCCGGTGTATCCTTTGGAAATGTATACACCCAGTAGCCAGTACCATCATGGTTTGGCATGGCATTTAGAGCCTCAGAAGCATAGCCATAGCTGGTGCCAGCAGACCACAGATCGATATTTTTCCTATTAGCCGTTATGCCGCCATTACCATTGTTTAGGGTCGTGTCGTACTCGGAAAAGTATAGACGCCACTTTTGCGATGGAGTGAAAGGCGTTCCGGTGTATTCGCTATCGGAGCTACCTGTCGTGTTAGATATGATTCCGTAACGCGTTTGTTCCTGGTTGAGAGGGAAGGCGGCAACCGCCTGGGTGGCCGAACTTGAACCAAGCAGGCCGCTAGCATTTTGAGCAAGTGCGCCGTTCTTTCCCCATACTTGCTGACCATTTGTCCAAAAAACCAAGTTACCACTGCGATCACTCACAACAGTCGACCCCTCAAAAGCCCAGCTGCCGCTTGGCGGAGAGTTGATTGGCAGTGGCCAAGCTGTCCCAGAATTTCTAAAGTCCAGTCCCGCGCCCACACCAAAATACCAATATCGCTGACTAGCTCTTGCACCAACGGGATCGTTATCGAGAGTTTTCTCAAGAACAGTCTCGGCCGTATAGGACTTTATGGGTGTCGATCCAGAGGCTCCATTTAGGTTGGTGATGCCAGTCACTAGAGCTCGCCTATGCCCGTCCGCCTCACGGTTGACTACTTTACCCGAATAAGTAGTGACTAGCGGGCCATTACTCATAACATAGTCGACTTGAGTAGACAGACTGGTACCGCTACAGTTAGTTCGGGGCGTGATAGTAGCAGTTGTCAGTATGTCTGATCCGCTCTTCCAGCACTCCTCGATTCTGCGTGCACCAGCTTCTGCGGCCTCGCGAGCTAGCTGATTATAGTACTGGTCACGTAGAGCTATCGAAGATGCTGAGAGAAACTGAAAAGCCGAGACCATAAGGCTAAGCATGACGATGGACACAATGACGACAGTTGGCAGGGTAAATGCTTCGATTTTGTTAGATTTTAGCCTCATATTTTTAGATTATAACGCCTATGATTGGTTTGTTCAAACTACTAACGCTAACTTTGGTGACAAGTCAGGCTATGATACAATAAGCATATACAAGATGAATAGGGGAGACTTATGAGCGAAGACACGACACCAACCCATAAAGATGCACAAGTAACAGTCTATTCGACTAGCTGGTGTGCTTTTTGCCACACTGAAATGGAGTGGCTAAAGAAACTCGGAGTTGAGTTTACAGCAAAAGACATCGAGTCAGAACCAGCTGCGCGTGATGAGCTACTATCAAAGAACGGCGGCAACTTCCAGGGTGTGCCAGTCACCGATATTGCTGGTGAAATGATCCTTGGCTTTGATCGACCAAAGCTAGAGGACGCGCTGCGCAAAAACGGACTCATCAGCGAGTAAATATCAAAATCAACCAGCGAACTGTACTTCAGCAAGCTGGTTGATTTTTTATTTCTGGCCTACTTGAACTACCTCTCCGCCGAGCTTCTCACGAAAATAATTGTCATGGCTGACATAGAGTATTGCGCCGGAGTATTTTTGCAGCGCCGACTCGAGCTCTTCGATGCTTGGTAGGTCTAAGTGGTTTGTTGGCTCGTCAAGTATCAGTAGTTGCGGGTCATTTGCAAGCATCGCTATTAACTGAAAGCGTGACTTTTGGCCACCACTCAACCTTGCTATTGGAGTAGACCTATCGGCGTTCGTAAACAAGTAGTCAGCACAGAGTTGGCGAATTTTTGTATCTGAAATTGCAAGTCCGCGATCAAGATAAAGCTTTTCAATGGCAGCCTCCAGAGCGTCGCCAAGCAAATGCTCGCTGATTTCCTGCTCGTACACCCCAATTCTCGTCCGGCTGTCAATAATCATTTCACCAGCAAAAACTTTGACCTGACTAGCCGGTCCGTTAAGCAAAGTTCGGATCAAGGTTGTTTTGCCCGCCCCGTTTCGACCCCTAATCTCAACGCTCTCTCCTTCGCGCAGGTCGATATTTATACCTTCAAACAAAGGCTCGCTGCCATAGCCTAAAGCCAAATCAGCGACCCTTACCAGCACATGACTAGATCGACTCTGATCATCCTTTAGGCCGATCCGGATGTTCTTTGCTTTGAATTTCCCGTAACGAGCAGCTGTTTTGTAATCGAGACTCTCCACTGAATCCCGGTCAATCCAAAAACTTGGCCGCTCAACCTGCTCGAGCTCCGCCAACTCTTCGCGAGATTCCGTCTCAAGCCGTTTAAACTTTTGGATAGTACCAGGGTTTCGGGATTTTTCTTTTAGGCGCTGATAGTCGAGAATTTTCTGCTTGAGATTAACCATGCGCTTTTCGATATGCTCATAATCATTCATGCCGGTAGCTGTCTGCTGGGTGTTCTGCCTTAGGTAAGCATCATAGTTACCCTTATAACTAACGCACTCGCCGTCCTTGAGCTCGATTATCCGATCGACCTCCTTTAGTACATCACGGTCGTGCGTGATAACCAGCATGGCCTCGCGAGCCGATTTCATCCAATCGATAAACTGCTGCTTGGCCACATAGTCCATGTGGTTGGTCGGCTCGTCAATTAGTGCTAAGTGCGCATCTGAGTGCATAATTTTGACTATCTCGATCAGCCGCTTCTGTCCACCGCTCAAAGATGAGAGGGGACGATACGCCACCCCATCCAACTGGAAAGCTTCGAGCTCTCGTTCAATCTTTTCTTCAATTTGATAAAATCCCTTATCGTCAAAGCGAGCGAGCGCTTCGGTGTATGCGTCAATTAGCCTCATGTTGTCGCCCATCTTTTCGGGGTAGGTGTCAATTATCTCTTTGAGCTGGCTATACTCCGGCAAGCCGCCAAGAACATAGCTCATCACCGAGCTATCTCCAACGCCGTGATGCTCCTGTGCAGTCGAGGCGACTGTAACTCCTCGACGATAGATAACGTCACCAGTAAAGTCATTGTCTTTGCCGGTCAAAATGCCAAAAAGAGTACTTTTGCCGACTCCATTACGTCCGACAACGCCAACCTTCTCCCCATCATCAACACTAAACTTAACATTTCTGATTAAGCTCTTGTCGCCAAATGATTTTTCGGTGATGTGAATATCCGCTATCATCCGGCCCATTATACATGCTACAATGAAACCCGTCACACTCGGAGGAGGTGAGAGCGGTGGAGAGAGAGTCTCGTCCACGTTTTACCAGGAGGTCTGCGCGTCCAGCCAAGAAGCTGCCAAAAGATCGATTGATCGATCTACCATTAAAGCTGGTTGTTTGGATAGTCCTTGGCATCCCAATGGCCGCCGTCATGGTAGTTAGTGTTGGGTTTCTATCGATTCGCAACATAAAGCACAGGCGCCAAGACCGACTGAACAAGAGCCGGGAAGGGACCGGGGCAGAGTAACTTCCGCCCCGGCCTCCCGGCCATATTTACTTTTTATAATAAGCATGGTATAATAAAGAGATGGAGTACAATAATCTGATTTGGGCTGATGGCCGGTTTGGCCAAACGCCAGACAGCTCACTAAAAATCTATCAGGCTCTGCCTGACGATGTAAAAAATCATCTTGATCGCATCTATGATATCGACCCCGATACAGCCGACGAAATGCGTCACGCTCTAACGAACGGCAAAGAGATGATTGAGGTGGGCGTCATGCGTCAAGCAATGATAGATTTTCTAAATGAGCACGACGAGCGGGCTATCGCCTAGAGGCTCGTCTTGTTATAATTACCGATATGATTAAAAAGAAAAGTTCCTCACCAGGAGCAGTAATTAACCGCCGCGCTCGATTTGACTATGAGCTAGGCGAGGAAATTATAGCCGGACTTGTACTAACTGGACCTGAGGTGAGAGCCGCACGCGAGGGCCACGTACAGCTACGAGGTTCGTTTGTCAGTATTCGCAACAGTGAGCTCTGGCTGAACAACGCCAGCTTTTCTTTAAGACTTAACCAAAAAGGTGATGCAAATGCCCGAAGCATCGACACGAGTCCCAGAAAACTCTTAGTCAGCCGCAAGCAGATCGATCAATTTACCGCCGCAAAGAAGCAAGGAATGACTATTGTTCCGACCAAGTTATTGACTCAAGGCAGGTTTATCAAGGTGGTGATCGCCCTAGCTAAGGGTAAGAAAAGCTATGACAAGCGAGAGACTATTAAGCGCCGAGATCAAGATCGTGATGCGAAGAGGTCGCTGAATCAGCGATAATTCGCCGGTATAACTTTTCGAGCTTTTTAACCTGATTTGTCTCAGTGAAAGTCGAAGCTAAGCTTTTGCTAACAGCACCAAAATCTTGTCGCTTTTTCGGGCTTTTCAGCAGAGAAATTATGCCATCGGCCATACTTTTTGGAGAATTCTTTACAAAAACACCGCTCTCACCGTCACGCACCACCTCAGAAACCTTTTGGTCGATAATGACTATTGGCAGACTGGCATGCGCCGCCTCGTGAAGCACCCAGCCTTGAGTGTCCTTGAGTGAAGGGAAGCAGAAAACATCCAGCACCTCATAGGCAACACCTAGCTCCTCTCGAGGCATAGCACCGGTAAAGATAATGCGGTCGCTATATTTTGAATCAGCTGCCATTGCCTCTAGCGCCTCGCGAAACTCAAAATCACCAACGAACAAAAGCTTTGATTTTGGTCGCTCTTTTGCGATGTATTTATCAAAAGCCTTGATAAGAATAGGTAGGTTTTTTTCTTCCGCAAGACGACCGACAAATCCAAATACCTCATCCGTTTTATTAACACCCCAGGCTTTACGAAACTCTGTCAGCTGCGCTTCAGTGGGTCGAGGTAGGGCGTTGACTCCATTTGGCATCAAGTCAATCTGGTAGTTGTAGTCATCGTTCATCCAAGAGCCCAATTGCTCCTGACTCTTTTTAGACAAAGCTATCACTGCGTCAGCCTTGCTATAAAGCATAGTGATAACCTTTTCGACGATATATCGGTTCCACTTAGTCACTCCGCGATGTGGCCGATAGAGCTTAACTATCTCCTTGAGGTCTCTACCGTCAAGCTTGACCGAAAGCGGGAAAATTATGCCCCCCAGCGCCAATATGCCAGGAAGTACCGCTGGATAGTGCTCAACATACTCGTACATGTCAGTCGAATGCTGCATCACAAAAGGGATGTCGTACTTGTAGGCGGCCCGAACACCGATCAAGCCAACTTGCGAAGGCGTAAAGACATGAATGACATCTAAATTAAGCTTTTTGATCTTGGCTAATTCGTAAGGAGGGAAAAATATCGAGGTGTCATAATCGTCAAAGAAAGCACCTTTTAGGCTTGGGAAGCGGATGATGTGCCCATTGTCATTCAGTTTTTCGTCCTTGCGATCAGGGAAAATCTGTTTAGCCGGGCAAAAGACAAATACCTCATGACCCAAGGCTTCGAGCTCTCGCTTTAGTGACTCGACCACAAAAACGACTCCATTGATTGACGGCCGATAAAAATCAGTAAATAATCCGATACGCATGTATTATTCTCTATTCTACCACGCTAGAGTTAGAAATTAGAGATCTGTAAAATTCTACGGCACGGCTTGCGCCGCTAGAGCTGTCAAACCTTTTAGCAATCTCCCGCGACCCAGCCTGAGTTTTTTGATACAAATCCCTGTTAGACCTAAGCTCCTCAACGGCAGAAATAAATTCCTCGTCAGTAGAGGCCATAATGGCGTCGCCCCGAAAAGTATCATCATACTGCGGAATATCACGAAGAACGATCGGAAGCGATGCGCCAGCCGCCTCAAGAACGCACATTGGATGGTTTTCTTGAGTCGCCGGCAAAACAAACACATCAGCTGCAGCGTAATACTGCCGCACCTCATGTAGCGGTATTAGCCCAGTGACTATCATGTTCTCAGGTAGTTGATTAATCATCTTTTGCATCTTGGAATAATCAGCTCCAAGCTGCTTAAACGGCGAGCCGCCAACCCAATAAAACTTTGCGTCAGGCATCGAATTCGCGATAGCGATAAAAGTATCGAGTCGTTTTCGTGGCTGAATCTGACCATTGCCAATAACCACAAAATCCTCAGACGACAAACCAAGCTGTTCACGCGACCTTGCGCGGTCCGAAGGGCTAATTTCGTACTGCCTCATGTCAACTGTATTGTAGAGTAGTTCTACATTTTTTAGACCCATTTCGTTCTTCAGCTCGTCCCGAACCATACCCGAACAGGCAAGCACCAAATCAGCTCTGCTGTAGAAAAACTTTAACCACAGTCTTGCTAACGGCAGCCAATAGCGAGCTGCTCTAAGCGACCCGATGAAGCTATCTGGTACCAGATGAGCCGATACGACTTTTTTTGACCCTCGCCTGAGTAGTCTACGAGTCGCGTAAAGACCAACTGTCTGAATGTGGGTAATGTCGACGGGCCGGTCAGTGTTGATGGAAATGTCGATATCCTCACGCGACCTTAAGGCGCTAGTTATCTCTTTGTAGGCAGTATGGACTCCATGGCCCTGAACAGTAAACTCACTTTCTGAGATCATGTTAACACTAATTAAGCTGCCCGCTTTTTCAGAAGCTTTCATATTTGAATTAATTATATCACCTTTACTCGAATCGCCAGGAGAGACTAACTGCAGCCTTCATAGTATACTAGATTCATGAAACTATTCTCTTGGAACGTCAATGGTATTCGCGCCGTCATTAACAAGGGTGAGTTTGCCAAATTTATAACATCACATGATCCGGATATCATCTGCCTGCAGGAGACCAAGGCCAAGCAAGGTCAGGCCGAGATAGACTTGCCTCAGTACGAAGAATACTGGAATAGCGCAGAGAAAGCTGGATATAGCGGCACAGCTATACTCTCTAAAACCAAGCCCTTGACGGTCATCAACGGCTTTGTCGACGGCATAGCTGAAAAATACAATCTCGCCAACGATAATTACGGCGATCCGACAAGAGAAGGCAGGGTAATAAGTGCAGAGTTTGAGGACTTCTGGGTTGTCACGGTTTATACGCCGAATAGCAAAGGAGATTTGAGCCGACTCGGACTACGACACGACCAATGGGATCCGGCATTCTTGGAGCACATCCTGGAACTAGAAAGATCAAAGCCGGTCTTATTTTGCGGGGACCTAAATGTCGCCCATCAAGAAATCGACCTGGCTCGACCAAAGGAAAATGTCGGTAAACACGGCTTTACCGATGAAGAGCGAAAGGGTTTTGGCAACATCCTTAATGCTGGCTTTATCGATACATTTAGAGACCGCTACCCAGACAAAACCGAAGCATACACCTGGTGGACTCATTGGGCAAATGCCAGAGCGCGTAATATCGGTTGGCGGATTGATTACTGGATAGCGAGCGACAAACTACGAGATCGGCTCTCTAACCCGCAAATTCATGCCGACCAACTAGGCAGCGATCACTGTCCTGTCAGTATAGAGATCGCTTAATTGTTCACCTCTGGTATAATAAAGGGCATGCAGAGGTTTGCGGTATTTGATATTGATGGAACGATTTTCAGGTGGCAACTGTACCATGAGTTGTTTGACGAACTATACAACAGAAACCTTATATCTAAGGATGAAGCTGAGCCGATTTTTACTGCCAGGAATTCCTGGCGCGATCGACAGGCTACGTTTACTGACTATGAGCTTGCTCTTGTGGGTGTTATGGAGAAAAGCATAATTGGGGTCAAAGAGTCGGCGCTAATTGAGGCGGCCGATGCGATTATCCTGTCGAAGGGGAGTCAAATATACCGCTACACCACAGACTTACTTGATAATTTACGCCGACAGGGCTACATAATCATGGCGATTAGCGGATCCCAGGAGCAAATTGTCGAGAGATTTGCTCGACTTTACGACATAACGATTGTTCGAGGTAAACGTTACGACATAGAAGATGGCGTGATAGTCGGCGGTGGACAGGCCGTGTATGGTCACAAGGCGGAAATTCTCCAAGAGCTTGTAAATGAACATGGTTTAGACTGGACTGATTCATATGCCGTTGGAGATACGTCCAGTGATGCCGACATGATGGAACTAGTCGCCAACCCGATAGCCTTCAACCCAGACCGAGCACTGTACGAACGAGCTCGCAAGGAGGGTTGGAAGATTGTCGTGGAGAGAAAAAACATAGCATACGAGCTTGAGGCAAATGGAAATACATTCGTACTGGCGTAAACAGGAGGTCGGCTCGCCACTTTTTTCGGAGATCGAATGGAATAAGCCGGAGCGGCGGTCGCAGGCCGGAAAACTCGGAATCATCGGCGGAAACAAGCTCAGCTTTGTTGCAGCCGCTGAAAGTTATGAAATTGCCACAAAAAACGGGGTAGGAGAGGTGCGGGTACTGCTGCCAGACTCACTAAAGAAAAGTGTCCCGCCCGCCATGACAGATGTTATTTTTGGTCCAAGCAATCATGCTGGCGGCCTAGCAACAGAGGCAGAAAATGAAGTTAAGTCACTTGGTGAATGGGCCGACGTTTTGCTACTGTCGGGTGATGCCGGAAAAAACAGCCAAACTGCCATGCTTTATGAAAATTTAGTATCAACTTACGATAAGCCTATCGTGATAACTCGCGATGCCATCGACCTGTTGCAAAATAGCTTTCCGAATGTACTCGATAACCCAAACGTAGTGCTAGTTGCCTCACTGGCTCAAGTGCAGCGGATATTTCGAGCTATCTACTACCCAAAGATGATTACTTTTAACATGCAGTTAGCTCAACTGGTGGAAACCCTGCACAAGTTCACCATAACGCATCCTTTATCTATAGTGACACTGCATTCGGAGCAACTAATAATCGCTAAGGCCGGAGAGGTAATCACCCAGGACTGGAGCGACCCGATGCGCATCTGGCGCGGTCACACTGCTGCCCAGGCTGCCAGCTACCTAGTCTGGACGCCAAATGAGCCGACTAAGGCCGTAGTTACTAGCATCAGTTAGCGTCTGACAACCGCAGACACCGCCTAGATATATGAGCGGTGTTTGCTGGATGAATCAGACAAGAAGACTCGCTCTTCGATGGTATACTAAATCTTATGTTACTGCTTGCGCTTCTGGCAATTATTGCACCGTTAGTTTTTCTGGTAATTTTTCGCCTACCTGCGCGAATAGGCATGAGCGCAAGCGCCTTGATCGTAGCAGCTGCTGCGTGGCTTAGCTGGGGCATGACTCCATTAGCCATGGCAGCATCAGTCGCTCAAGGCGTGCATCGCTCTTTGACTATTGGATTGATTCTTTTTGGAGCTCTGCTATTAGTCAAAACGATGCAATCAACTGGCGCCATGGACCGAATAAAACTGGGCTTGCACTCAATATCACCCGACATGCGAGTCCAGACGGTTGTCGTGGCTTTTGCTTTCATAGCGTTGCTTGAGGGGATATCTGGATTTGGCACTCCAGCAATAATTGCTGCGCCGCTACTAATGGTTTTAGGGTTTCGACCAATCGCTGCCGCCTCACTAGCACTACTAGGAGACACCATGGCCTGCACCTTTGGTGCCGCAGCCACTCCGTTAATTGTCGGACTAGAAAACGTACCGGCTTACTCGGACAATCTCGTATCGGTAGTTGGCGCGCAGGTCACCCTGATAGACTTGATCATCTCACCTCTACTATCCCTCGGCTTAGTAGCTGTGCTCATTTTCAGCTTTGGCTACCAGTCGCCGCGCCAAAAGCTCAAATCGTTGGCAGAAATAGCACCCTGGGCAATATTTATTGGCTTGGTCTATGCAGCTAGCGCGGTCGTTATAGTTAGATTAATTGGACCTGAACTAACCTCTATAATGGCGGGGGCAATTAGCTTGGGCGTAGCTTCACTAACTGCAAAAAATAGTTGGCTAACCCCAAAGACCATCTGGCGTCACCACGCTAATCCAGACGAAACTGAGGAAGTGATCGATAGTCGCACGGCAGAAATGCCCATACTGAAAGCCTGGATGCCATACGTTGTGGTCGTTGTACTTTTGCTGCTAAGTCGATTAATCGATCCGCTAAAGCAGTGGCTAAGTTCCACCCTTGATGCAAGTTGGCATAACATATTTGGCCTGGAATCTGTCTCGTCGACCTGGAACATACTCTACTCTCCAGGGTTAATTCTCCTAGTTGGTGTTATTATCGCCGTATTGATTAGTCAAAAACAACTAAAAAGCTTCAAAAAACCACTCGTTGAAGCGCTTTCATCAACCACGCTGGCACTATCAGCACTGATTCCGACTCTAATCATGGTTCAATTATTTACTAATTCCGGCATCAACACCTCCGGCCTGTCTGCCATGCCGATATTTATCGCCGAAACTTTAGCTGAGAACTTTCAGTCACTTTGGCTAGCCATAGCGCCTCTCCTAGGCGCAATCGGGGCGTTTATTTCCGGCAGTGCAACCGTATCCAACCTAACTATGGCACCAATGCAGTACGACATAGCTCTAGACACCGAACTACCATTCGTGACAGTCTTGGCCCTACAGATGATCGGCGCCGCTGCAGGTAATGCGATGGCAATCCATAACGTCGTGGCAGCTAGTGTGGTTGTCGGGCTGGTTCATCGTGAAAATATCATTATGCGAAAGCTTATCGTGCCAACGATTATTTACATATCCGTCACCGCATTGATAGGGTTGGGCATATTTTTATATCTACGATAAAGCTGGAGCGACCTCTGGTACCGCGGGCCGGACTTGAACCGGCACGTCCTATTGGACACCAGATTTTGAGTCTAGCGCGTCTACCGATTCCGCCACCGCGGCACAAGAGAGCGCTCCAGCTCGATGAATTTGGCTAAAAGCTCCCGCCTATTGTACAATAGATTGAGACAGGAATCTATAGATGAACCCCAAAGATGATCCGCAAAACGCGCAGGTGGATATGCCGCGAACAGATCAACAACCAGATCGTCAAGCGCTAATACCATCTAGAAATTATCTCCGGCCCCAGCGAGATGCTGCAGCCGATTTAATACGCGGCCAACTTGATCACATATATCGCGGTGGAAGCGGGGAAAATACTGCCCACACCACACCGGTTGCGCAGCCAATAGCCCAGCCAGCCACCGAGCAACCCTCTCCGACTCAACCAAGCTCACCAGCCACCACTCAAAATTCTGAGTCTGGCCATGGTCTTCGTACAGCACCACCCGAACAATCGTTCGCTCCGCAAGCCGAAACCCCAAAGCCTCAAGTCGAAACCGAATCGATGTCTACTTATCAACGCACCATGGAAACAGAAGGCTACCGACAACCAAGCAAGGAGCAGTGGGAGCAGTATCATAGCGCCTGGCAGCAGTACTACCAGATGTACTACGAGCGCCAATATGCTGCACGAGCGTGGAGCGCCGCTCCAAACACCCATCAAAACGACGTTGCAGAAAATAGTCCAATCCCATCCCACAATCCAGAATCTGTCAGCCAACATGAAGCCATGAGAGAACTGCGCGACTCAATTCGCCAAAAAGTCGCTACATCAGCTCAAAAAGTCAAGAAGTCTCGACATTTTATCCCGCTAGTTGCCGGTATTGGCGTCCTGCTAATTTTTATGTTTATTCAATATAATCGAGTACTCGTTGGGGCGGTTGTAGCCTACGCCAGCCCCGGCAGTATTGAGCCACAAAATATCATCGTTGACCCTACGGTCGAGGTTGACGTGGGGCCTGAGCCAAGAATGATAATTCCTAAAATCAATATTGACGCACCGGTAGTCTACGGAGTTGGCCCTGATCACAACTCACAAATGACCGCCATGGAGAAGGGAATAGCTCACTTCTCAATCCCGGGAGCTAATGCAGTTCCTGGCCAAGTTGGCAACGCCGTGTTTGCCGCTCACTCAAGCAATGATGTATTTGCCAGGGGAGACTATAAGTTCGTATTTGCCCAAAACGAAAAACTCACCAAGGGCGACATTATCTATATGAACTTTGAAGGCAAACGCTACACCTATTCTGTCACGACCATGGAGGTAGTTCTGCCTACAGAGGTTTCAAAGGTGCAAATTAACACCGATAAACCGATGCTAACTTTAGTCAGCTGCGTACCATTAGGGACAGCCGAGAAACGACTGCTAGTTTATGCCGAACAAGTTAGCCCCGACCCAAACCAAGCAGTGCAAGCCGAGGTGAATGATGCCGCCCCTGAAAGCACCAGCATACCAGGCAGGCCTTCACCAACGCTCTTTGAGAGAATATTTGGATCCTAGATAATTCTTACCTAGATGGTCATAGATAGGCGCTGTAGCGTAACAGTCTCGCCGTCTACGGAAAAACTGTAGATATAGCGGCTATCTTGAGTTAGCAAGACATCATAGCCCTTAGCGGCTGGCATCAGCTGGTGTGAATTAACGCCGTCGAACTCTTGCATTAGCAATTTTCCGCCATCATCAATCTGCCAGACATAGTAAGAATCAATCCATCTAAGCTTTTCATCAGAGTACTTTTTAACTCCCTGAGACGTGAACTGCCTCTCCAAATCGTAGCTGATAAAGCCGTTGGCGTCCTCGGCTACCACCAAGCGACCGTTGCCGCTAATTTGCAGGTTATCTAGGGGCCGATTGAGCGTCAAGCTTTTGCCGGTTTGCAAAAATAAAGCCAAGCTCTCATCGGTTGCCGGCAAGGCACCACGATATACAGTAATCGTTGATCCGATGCTTAGAGCGACCGTGTCTTTATTAAAATATCTCGACACCTGAATGCGTATATCCTGGCCGCTTGACTCTAGACTCGAAGCCAAGACAGTCGGCTCCGCCCAACCCTGCTTCCAAACACCGGCAGTTCTCTCATTTTCTCGCCAACCAATGTATGCAATTGTGTCGTTCTGATAGACGTCAAACCACGTCACCTGAGAAATTAACGGCCTGGAAAGAGTACCGCTTGGAATCTCAACATGACGAAGGTCGCCGTTACTTTGCAGTATGTAGGCATCGCGACTACCTAGAGGCTGAACATCTCTTAGTGACAGGTTAAGCAGAGAAGAAAGATTGACCAAACTTTGAGGGTTCTCGCGGTCAACCCACAACCAGTCAGTACGCGCCTGACCATCAGGCAGGGTGTAGTTGTGCTTTATAATAAGAGTTCGACTATCCCGATTCCACTCAGTAACAGAAAACTTGTGGCTAGTTGCCAGGCTATCCTCAGAAAAGCCCCCTAGCTGCGACTGATCAAGCAAGTACTCATTAACGGCAGGCCGCTGACTGTCGCGAAAATCAATCACCACCAGAGCCGGGCCAGTCTCGGCGACCGAGCTTATGCCAGCCATAAATCGTCGATCGGGTGAAGTCAAAGCACCTGAAAGCCCAGCTATTGGCTCAATCTCTGTAATATTTTTCTCAACTGGTACCAAGCGAATGTAGTTAAGCCAGGTAACAGTTCCCGGCAAAATATCAAGAGTTTTCTGCCAACTCTCATAGCCGGCCAGCTCCATGGCAAACTGACGCTGACCCGGCAAGACTGTTCCCTTGGTTTGAGTTCGTTCATAGTTTCTGCCGTCAACGATGACGCGCGCACCCCTAGGATAAGAGTTGTATTGCATCAAACCAGTCTGCTCAACCGTTTGAGTTTCAAAATTGAACTGATAGCCGAGAACCCTTAGCATCAAGACTCCGACAAGAGAAATAGTAACTACCGTCATCAGCAGATAGATAAATATCCTGCGAGCAAGCTCTTTATTGCGCGACGGCTTACGATACATAATCAGAGATAGTATACCATAACAAGGGTGCTTGCAAAAGCCAAGTCAAGTATGTATTATTGTGAGTATAAGCACGATCGGGTAATAAATATCGTGCCGCTAAAAGGGGAGTGTGAGTGAAAGCCAGCGACTATGTCATCATAAATAATCGAGCATACGATCCGATAACAGGACTACCTATTGAGGGTGCGTTTATTGAGCAGCACAACGCCTCTCCGATTCAAGCCGATAGCAGTATTCAAAGCCTGGCCCAAACATCTCCTCGCGGCGTAAATATGCCGCAAATCCACCAGACAACCCAGCACTCCACCACCCTCAGTCGTCGATACGTCAAGAAGCCAACGGTGATCTCACCATTAAGTGAACAAGAAAAATCTCAGCCGATTGTCGCCGCATACTCACCAATGAGCCTGCAACAATTCACTGTAGAAAAAGCCGCACCCGTTCACAAGTTTCCTTCTCATGCTCAGACCGAGGCGGCAACAGTTAAGCAAACCGATCGGCCGGCTGAAGCACACCCAATTACACACCGAGCAGTTGGTCGCACACTTGATATTAACGCCCCTCGTCGTCAGCGAGCTGTTGCTCAGAACAAGCTAGACGATCGAGCCGCCAGGCAAACCAAGCCAGCCAGCTTTTCGGCCGATAGCGCACCAAAGCCCGCCCAAGTCCTAAAAAATGAGGCGATCCAAGAAGCTATGAATCGCGAAATTGCCAGCCAGAAGCGAGGTCGCACCAAAAAGCAAAAGAGCTCTAGTCGCTGGGCCAAGTTTACGACTTTTGCAACCGCAAGTCTCGCTGTAGTTATGCTGGCAGGCTATTTTACATACCTAAACATGCCAAACCTGTCGATTAAAATGGCAGCGGTTCAATCTGGTGTAGACGCCCGCTATCCTGGCTATAGCCCGGACGGCTACGCTATGAACGGCCCGGTGTCATTTCGTGATGGTGCTGTTAGTATTCGATTTGCTTACGCTGACGGCGGCAAGAACTTTACCTTAACTCAAGAAAAAAGCAACTGGGACTCATCAGCAGTGCGCCAATACGTAGACTCAAAATCACAGCTAGCAACCACGACACAAGTTGACGGCCTGACTATTTACACCTACGAGGGAAACGCTGCCTGGGTAAATGGCGGGATTCTTTACACTCTCGAAGGGGACGCTCCGCTCTCGAATGACCAAATCCAGCGCATCGCCACCAGTCTTTAGTGTATAATTAGACTATTATGTCTAAAGTTCGCACTCGTTTCGCGCCAAGTCCAACCGGTTTTTTACATGTCGGCGGCATACGTACAGCCTTGTTTGCATACCTAATAGCCAAACAGACGGATGGAGACTTCGTACTCCGACTAGAGGACACCGATAAATCTAGGGAGGTAGCGGGCAGTCGCGAACATCTGATTGCCAGCCTAAAGGCTCTGCACCTTGACTATGACGAAGGCCCCGACAAAGAGGGAGACTACGGACCATATGTTCAATCAGAGAGGCTAGATATATACAAAACCTACGCCCATAAACTTATAGAAAAAGGCCTAGCCTATGCTGACCCATACACCAGTGAGGAGATTCAAGCCTACCGAGACGCAGCAACCGCCAGTAAGCGCGCCTACCGCTATCGCGACAACCGTCCGGAAAATCCTCCAGTCTGGGATGGCACTAAACCGCTACGCTTTAAATCTTCACCAAAAAGCTACACCTATACCGACGAAGTGATGGGCGAAATCACGACTAGCCCTGAAGTTATTGATGACATCATCCTGATAAAGTCCGACGGCTACCCGACCTACAACTTTGCCCACATTGTCGACGATGCCGAGATGAAAATTACTCACGTTATTCGTGGTCAGGAATTTATTTCAAGTATGCCGAACTTTCTGGCGCTCTACGAAGCACTTGAGATCGACAGGCCGGTGTTTGCCCACCTCCCGCACATTATGAATGAACAGGGAAACAAGAAGTTGGGCAAGCGAGACGGCGCCAAGGACGTGCTCGACTATATTCGCGATGGCTACCTGCCAGAAACGCTCGACAGCTTCATTGCAACTCTTGGATGGAATGACGGGACCGAACAGGAAGTATTTACTATGGATGAGCTTATTGAAAAGTTCAGCCTATCTCGAGTACAACGTTCGGGTGCGCGTTTTGACGAAAAAAGACTGCTCTGGATGAATGGTCACTTTATCCGCGAGTTACCAGTCGATGAGCTATATAAAAGAGTTGAGTTTTTCTGGCCCGAGAGTGCCAAGAAGCAGCCCGAAGCCTACAAAATGCAGGTATTGTCCCTAGCTCAGGATCGACTAAAGACCCTAAAGGACTTGCCAGCCCTAACTAGCTACTTTTTTGAGGAGCCGCGGATAGACATCAGCCTAATTGACGAGAATAAGCAGCTCAAAAAACTATCGGACGAACAGCGAGCCGATCTACTGTCATCGGCCAAGTCTAAGCTCTCTTTACTCAACGGCTGGTCTGCCGACGCCATCCAAAAAGCACTCAACGAACTGCTCGAGGAAACTGGAGAAAAACCCGGAACACTGTTTAGTCTGATTCGCATTGCCACAACCTGGGCAAAATTCAGCCCTCAGCTTAACGACACACTGGAGCTAATCGGCAAAGAGCGCACGCTTGCAAGAATCGATGCTGCTGCAACTGCTGAATCTAGCCGTTAGTCCAAGAACTCCAGACGTTGTTTGCAGCTTTGCCATAGTGATACTCAAAGCCAGGCTCGGTTGTAGCGATCCCAGAGCCAGGGCAGACGTTGGTGCCTGAGCTAAATACTGAACCGGAATAATTTTGAAACGACCCGCCAGAATAAGAGAACACCGAGCCCGACTTGCTCTTGGCGGCAAGGGCAAACCTTGAATTAGTTCCAGACGGAACCACGCAATAGTAAAGATTTGGACCATCTAGATAAGCTTGCTTGTTGGCCGCGTGACGAATACCACCAGGAAAAGCAGCAGAAGTAGCCCCCTCTACTGGATATGATCCATTTAGTATATGATACTCGTTAATTTTCCCGGCGAGAGCTCGTAGGTCCGCCTGGATAGCAGCGTCATTGGCTCGATTCGATACACCATTGTAGGCCACGATAGAGACGGCGGCCAGTATTCCAATAACTACAATTACTATCAAAAGTTCCACGATCGTAAAACCATGAGCGTTTTTATTCATAAAAGTCATTGTACTTGGCCCAAGATCTAATGGCAAGTCGAGGTAAGTACAGTTAAAGGCTTATGCTATACTAATTTCATGTATGTGACAAAACCTAGATCAAGCAAAATAGACTTACCGCGACTAAAGGCATGGCTAGCTAAACACCGCCTGGCTGCTATATTAATAGCCGGTTCTCTAGTAGTGTTTATTGTGTTCCAAGCCTTAATACTAGGCTCTGTCCCGTCAGTCGATTACAATGCCGAATACAACATAAAGCCAAGGCCACAGAAAGTATATTCTCCATTAACAGGTGTGCAGCTACCTGACGGCGAGACAGTCAACAAGCCAGTGACAGCAGTGATGATCGAGAACTCTCCCGATGCCAGACCTCAATCGGGACTAAAAGACGCTGGAATCGTATACGAGGCAGTTGCCGAAGGAGGCATAACAAGGTTTATCGCCCTATACCAGCACACCCAGCCAGAGCTTATCGGACCAGTTCGCAGCTTAAGAATCTACTATCTAGACTGGGCGGCGCCATATCAGGCTTCCATTGCCCACGTAGGCGGAAGCGGCAATGCCTTGGCTGAAGTGCGAAATGGCAATTATCGAGACATCGACCAGTTCTTTAATGCAGGCAGCTACTGGCGCGCCACTGATCGCTACGCACCCCACAATATGTACACTAACTTTGAACGACTAAATGAACTGAACCGAGCCAAGGGCTACACTTCTTCAGAATTTAAAGGGTTCGAAAGGGTAGACGGCGAGCCAGCCGAACAACCAAGCGCCACATCTATTGCGGTTAACTTCAGCAGTGATCTCTATAACACGACCTACACCTACGACGCGGCCTCAAATACATACGCCCGTTCACTGGGTGGCGCCGAGCATCACGACCGTGAAAAGGGCAGGATCACCCCAAGTTCCGTAGTCGTGATACAGGTCAATGCTCAGTCTCGCGGCGGCACCGACCCTTATGAGGACCTAATCACTTCTGGCAGTGGCCAGGCACACGTTTTTCAAAATGGCACAGCCATCGAGGCGACCTGGAAAAAAGCCGATCGAAATTCACCACTTGAACTAATTGGATCCGATGGTGAACCAATCAAATTAAACCGTGGCCAAACCTGGGTTGGTGCTATTACCTCTGGCCGTGGAAACGTATCTTGGCAATGAACCGAAAAACCAAGACTATCCGTCAGTTCCAATCCTACCACCAGAAGCTATCGATCTGGCTAATACTAGGTGCCAGTCTACTCTTCACGTTGCTCATTTGCCTGGGCTTTGGTATATCTGGCGTAGTAGCCTGGTCAAATCCATGGCTCTGGATAGTCCCACTTTTGGCCCTGGGTCTAAATGCTGGCCTATTACTACTGGTACTGCCTCAGATCACACGCCCTCTATACGAAATATTGGCAGCCTTAGCCCATAAGACAGGCGAGCCAAACCCGAACACCCTACCAAACCCTAACTCTAAACAAAACGAAAAAACCGGCTTTAAGACAGTACTTCAAGCTCTTTACTCCGAGTCACAGCAACACGATGACACGAAGAGCGACAGCCAGTCGTTCTTAACCGAGGCACTAAACCACACCAGCTGCGGCGTAATAATCATCGGGCCCGACAAGCAAATTATTAGCGCAAATGCAGCCAGTCCTATAGGCTACGACCAAGCGGGTAAGCCATTTCTAGCATTAAGTTTCCTTGACGACATAAGTCTAGAGCAGTGGATTGGCGAATGCGACAGTACGGCAATTAATGCCGAGCGAAGATGGCAAAGAGTACCGACCGATTCACGAGTTATGAAAAAGCAGCGCTACTTTGATGTCATAGCTTCATACGAAAAAGGTGCAGCAGCCGAAACCGTACTACTCTTGGTAGATCAGACCGAACGTTACTTACCGGAAGAGGAAGACCTGAACTTCATTGCATTTGCAGCACACGAGCTACGCGGACCGATCACTGTAATTAGAGGCTATCTCGATATCCTGGAGCAGGAAATGGCCGATAGGTTAAGAGGCGATGAAGCGGAACTACTTAGCCGACTAACGGTTTCGGCCAATCGATTGTCTGGCTACATCAATAACATCCTCAACGTAGCCCGCTTCGATCGCCACCACCTTCAGGTGCATCTTTATGAGGACACTGTTTATAATATCTATGCGTCGATTGCCGACGACATGCAACTGAGGGCAAAATCTCAACATAGACTACTTAACGTACTTATACCAAAAGACCTCCCCACAGTTGCGGCAGATCGCGGCAGTATAAGTGAAGCTATCGGCAACCTAATTGACAACGCGATCAAGTATAGCTTTGAGGGCGGTACCGTAACCGTGTCGGCTGCAAATAAGGGGGATTTTGTGGAAATTTCAGTTGCCGATAACGGGGTTGGCATGCCACCAAATATTGTAAAAAACCTATTTCGCAAATTTTACCGCTCACACAGATCGAGAGAAACTGTAGCTGGAACTGGAATAGGACTCTATATAACCAAGGCTTTTGTCGAATCACACGGAGGTTCGATCAGCGTAAGCAGCAAGGAAAACGAGGGGTCAGTATTCTCGTTCACCCTACCTGTCTACGCGAGTGTTGCCGACAAGCTGCTCGATGACGGTCAGCTAAACCAAAGCTTGGTTAGGCGAGGTGGCGGATGGATAAAAAATCACTCGACTTACAGGAGGTAGACAATGGCAATTAAAACAATCTTATGCATAGAAGACGATCGATTTATTGGTGAAATGTACGTCAGGAGCCTGCAAAAGGCTGGCTACAGTGTAGAGTGGATGGTTGACGGCAGTGACGGACTAGTGGCAGCTCGCAACAAGCCTTACGACCTAATTATCCTCGATCTAATGCTCCCCGAACAGCGCGGTGACCAAATACTTGACGCCCTCAGAAATGACACGGTTGATCTAATTCCAGATAGTAAGATTTTAGTGATGACAAATTTTGAGCAAGACGACTCCTCTCGCGAGGCGATGCTCAAGCGAGTCGACGGGTATTTAATTAAAGCGGATATAACTCCTCGACGCCTGATTGAAGTTATCGAGGAGCTGGGAGGACAGACAAATGAATAAGATGAAAGATTCAAGAAGCAGAGGGTTTACGGTAATTGAGCTGCTTGTGGTCATAGTCGTGATCGGAATCCTCGCCGCACTTACTGTCGTATCCTATCAAGGAATTCAGGAGCGAACTCGGGACGCGCAGCGGATGCAAGACCTAAAGGCGATTCAAAAGGGCCTAATAATGTACCGCTCAAAATTTGGCTCATTTCCACTACCAAAAGGGGTATCGCCCGGTAGCTGGGAAACAACTCTCCAAAATCAAACCGGAGGATTTATCTCCGACCTGTCAACTTCAGATATCATGCCGCAGGTACCGATTGATCCAAAAAACTCTGGTCAATTCTACTACAGGTATTTTCGCTATAACGCTGGAACTAGCGGCTGCGACCCTGCGCGAGGAGCTATCGCGGTAATCCAGGCTATAGACATGGAAACCAGTAGCCGGCCACACCCACAGAGTCCAGGCTTTAGTTGCCCAAGTCGCTCGTGGGGTACAGAGGCGGACTTTACGATAGGAATATTTGAAAACTAGATAAGCTGACTCAATAAAAATACCCATCACATAGATGGGTGCTTTTATTGGTGACCCTACCGGGAATCGAACCCGGGTTGCCAGGATGAGAACCTGATGTCCTAACCGCTAGACGATAGGGCCAAGTGAGGCGGAGAATTCCACACTGAAACCGAGGCACAAGTGGACCGCAAAAACATTATATCATAGGATTGTCGTCCTTGCGATTTTTTACAGGCTAGCGCATAATAAAGCCTATGCATGGGAGGGCAATCTCATAACACCACGCGGAATTACTAGATTCTGGCTACGCCGTCTTGCTGAGGCGACGCTTTTTATTGGCGTCACAATACTAGCAATTTACGCCTGGGCAAGATTTATATCTGGCGACTATAGTCCGGCAATTGGACTAGCGGTAAGCGATCTTACGGCAACAGTAGCTGGACTTACCAGCGTTGTCGCCTTAGTATTTTGCATTTGGTTACCCAAAAAGCACTACGATATTATATCGGCGACACTATATGGACTAGCGGTTGCGACCATCACGTCACTAATAGTAAGTAGCGGAGGCATATCGTCGCCCTTTATTAGCTCGTGGCTCGTTGTCGCGCTATTTGCCGGCTTCTTCGGCTCTGTCACCACCGGCGCCATGATACTACTAGTAGTTGCTCAAGTTATTGCGGCTAATGCCAGCCAACCCCTAGGCCTACCAATGATCATTACCTATCTTATATTTGGGATAACGCCTTTACTTCTTGGTTTTGTACTATGGCACCGTCAGCCAGAAAAACGCACCGACCATTCTCTACGAGACCTAGCGAAGCGCCTCAGTACAGTAGAAGGTAAATCTGACGTGGTAATTAACACCATTGATGACGGTGTTATGGCAATAAACAAAACGGGCTTAATTGACCTGATAAACCCATCGGCTCAAACATTAGTTGGCTGGGATAAGGGCGATGCACTAGGCCTTGATTGGCGGAGCGTACTCAAGCTCGTAAACCTAGAAGGTCGGGAGGTTGCCGAAGACCTAAATCCAATCGCCCAGGCCCTCAACACCAACTCTGCCGTGCATACTGATAAGCTGATGCTCCTTACTCAAAGTGATCGCAAGCGTCAAATATCAATCACTGTTACTCCAGTTAGCCAAGGAGAGGGCGGGGTAATTATGGTATTTCGTGACATAACCAAAGAAAAAGCCGAGGAAAGAGAGCAGGCTGAATTTATCTCAACCGCTAGCCACGAGATGCGCACACCTGTCGCCTCAATCGAAGGCTACCTCGGACTGGCCCTAAATCCTGCCACCGCTCAAATTGACGATAAGGCACGAGACTATATAACCAAGGCCCATCAGTCTGCCCGACACCTCGGAGAGCTGTTCCAAAACCTCCTGGATATCAGCAAGGCTGAGGACGGTCGCCTAAAGAATGAGCCGCAAGTGATTGATGTTGCGGCAATGACCGGCAGTATTTTTGAAAGCCTAGAGCCGCTAGCTAAATCCAAGCAGCTACGCTACTTCTTTAAGCCAAACCCGTCGTTCGAGGCTGATAGCGCCGAAAGGCGATTGCAACCTGTCTTTTATAGCAATATCGATCCGAGCCACTTTCGTGAACTAGTTGGCAATTTAATTGAGAATGCCATCAAATACACTCCAGCCGGCGAAGTTATAGTTGACGTCGGAGGTGACGAAAAACTAGTTACTGTCAGCGTCCAAGACACTGGAATCGGCATCCCGTCCGAAGACTTGCCCCACTTATTTCAAAAGTTCTATCGCGTCGATAACAGTGACACCAGAGAGATTGGCGGTACCGGACTTGGTCTATATCTAAGCCGAAAGTTAGCAGAAGCAATGGGCGGCCACCTAAGGGTAGAGAGTGAGTACAAAAAGGGCAGCACCTTCTTCTTAGACATACCGCGACTAAGCCACGAGGAAGCTATGCGCAAACTAAATGAGCTGCCAGAAACACCCCCGGTAATTGAACTTGATCATCAACAAGCCTTAGAGGAGCTGGTTCAGCCTGCAGCCGACGCCCCTCAAGCAACACAGGCACCCCAGTTCGCACCACTAGCCCACCAGGCCGCGCCTTACACCTCCAGCCAGCAGCCAACGGAACCGACGACGATCGGTAGCCCATCGACCATCCCTAATCTAGAAAGCATGACGCTAGCTGATGTCGAGGACATACTCAGCAATCAACCTCCGATTGGTGATCCGGCAGCCCAGCACATCCCACAAGACTCCTACACGCCACCCGTTGTCGATCCGCAGGCAACGAGCAACCCTGACCCTCGACGGGAAATTGAAGTACCGCCACGCGCCTCTTAAATCAGCCCCAAAGCGCTATAGCTTTTTTTCAAAACCTCATATATAGTAAGGCATAGATATGACAAAAATATTATTGGTTGAGGACGACAAGAGTCTACGCGAAATATACGGCGTCAGACTTTTGGCGGAGGGCTACGACATCGTATCAGCAGGCGACGGTGAAGAAGCTTTGGCCATGGCTATCAAAGAACGACCTGCGCTTATTGTTAGTGATGTCATGATGCCAAAAATCTCTGGTTTTGACATGCTTGATATTCTACGCTCAACCACCGAAACCAAAGACATAAAAGTTATCATGATGACAGCTCTGTCATCTGAAGATCAGCGTCAAAGAGGGGAGCGTCTAGGCGCAGATCGGTACCTCGTCAAATCTCAAGTCGGGATTGAAGATGTAGTCCGAACTGTCCACGAAGTCCTAGGCGATCTGCCAAGTATGGCTCATGGTTCTGCCGCTCCACCAGTACAGGCCGCACCTCAGCAGTTCACTGCACCCAGCCAAAGTCGACCCGCTCAAGAGCCGGCAGCCCCCACAACTCTGCCTCAACCAACGGCGCCGTTCTCATCCTCACCACGACCGACAAACCTCGGGGACAGAGTTATACAGCCGATTCAGCAGTCGCAGTCTCAGGAGGACGTAGCCCGAAGAATCGAAGAAGAGCTAGCGCTCGACTCTTCGTCACCGCAGCCACAACAGCCGCAGCCTCAGTCAGCACCAGTGTCGATACCGGTCAGCCAACCGCTTCCGCAGCCCGCGCCTCAAGCACCAGCACCTCAGCCTGCGCCACCTCAACCTCAAGCCCTTGGCGGCAACCAACAGCCTCCAGTAACTCAGACCCAAACATCCGGCATGCCAACTGCCCCCGGACCATCACCTAGCCCCATGACCAGCGGTACGCCACCAGCTCCGATGCAGCCGCAGCCACCGCAACCAATCAACCGTCCGGATATAGCATCCTTATCGCCACAACAGCCTCAGCCATTTGCCGCTCCACCCGACCAGACGGCTAACAGCTAGTACCGAGATGGATAAGAGTCTGCCAAAAGATAGTGAGCTACGACTTAATAAGTATGTCGCTATTTCTCTTGGCGTGTCTCGACGCCAAGCTGATGAACTGATCGAGCGCGGCAAAATAACGATCAACGGCCAAACAGCTCAACTTGGCGCACGGATAAACAAATCCGACACAGTTAAATGCAGCGGACAAACCATCACCCCCAAAGACAAAGCTTATCTGATCTTTAATAAGCCAGTTGGGTATGTCTGCTCGAGACGACGCCAAGGAGAGACGCCGACAATCTACGAGCTACTACCCGATAAATTTCATCAGCTCAAGCCCGTTGGCCGGCTCGACAAGGACAGCTCTGGCTTGATCATTCTTACAAACGACGGTGATTTTGCTTACCGCATGACTCATCCCTCGTTCAAGAAACCAAAGCGCTATCTGGTAACACTCGATCAACCGCTTGAGCCGCTCCACCGTCAAATGATAAGCGACTTTGGTGTTGATCTGCCAGACGGTCGCAGCCAACTGACCTTGTCCCGACAAAATGACACTGATGAATCTAGATGGGTAGTCGAAATGAGCGAAGGCCGCAATCGACAAATCCGTCGAACTTTCTCAGCTCTAGGTTACACCGTAACCAAGCTCCATCGAACTAACTTTGGAGATTATTCGCTTGGTGATATAAAGCGTGGTGAGCACAAGATTTTGAATATATCATAGTTGATATTCAAGCTAGATGGTTAACTTGGAGCTTTTTACACATAAGTATCGTGCTCATGCTCGCTAAAACCTACGACCTCTGGTATAATTAGCTGAAGTTATGTCATCAAAACTTCCAACAGTTGCAATAATTGGTCAAGCGAACGTCGGTAAAAGTTCGCTTTTTAATCGTTTAGTCAGATCCAGGCAGGCAATAGTTGCCAAGGAGGCCGGTACGACTAGGGATAATGTCGTAGGCAAAGTAAGCTACCGAGCCGAGAGCGGTGAACCAGCCGAGTTCTGGCTAGTTGACACCGCAGGCCTTAAGTCTGCTGAAGATGAGTTTGAGGCAACAATTCAGGAGCAGATAGAGGAAGCGGCCGACGCCGCTGATGTCATTATCGTTATGGCAGACATTACCGCCTATCCCTCGGATGCCGATAGGCTTGTGGCGAAAAAAGCCCTACGAAGTAAAAAGCCGGTTATACTAGCCCTAAACAAAGCTGACCTAAAAGGCGCACTGGCGACCGATGAGTTCAAGAGGCTCGGCATCTCGACAATAATCCGCACCAGCGCCGAGCATACAATTGGCATTTCCGAACTGCTTGATAATATTGCAAAAAACATACCCGTAGCCAACGAGGAGCCCGAAGATGATGAGGTGGTCCGCGTGGCACTAATCGGCCGACCAAACGTAGGTAAGAGCAATCTATTTAACACCCTTGCTGGCAAGCAGCAGGCGGTTGTAGCCAACATCGCTGGCACAACGCGCGACATAAATCGCGTTCAGGTGCGCTACGAACAAACCATGATTGAGCTACTAGATACTGCCGGCATACGTCGCCAGGGCAAGCAAGAAACTGGAATCGAGAAGTTCTCAGTCCTTCGAACAATGCAGGCAATTAACGAGGCCGATATCTGCTTTCTCCTAATGGATGTCAACGAGCTAAACGTTCAACTTGACCAACGTTTAGCGGGAATTATTGACGAGGCGGGCAAGGGCCTCGTGCTAGTGGTAAGCAAGTGGGACTCAGTTCAAGACAAAGACGCCTACACTCGCGACGCCTTGGCGCCACGCATAGCGCATAACTTTAAGTTTGTGCCCTGGGCGCCGCTGATTTTCACTTCGAGTGTCACCGGACAAAATGTCACCAAGCTATTTGATCTAGCGCTGGACATATATCGTCGACGACGACAGGAGACTAAAACCCGTCGCCTAAATGACTTTCTACAGCGCGCCATATCTTCGCATCCGCCAGCCGGCCTAAAAAACTCACACCCCAAGCTTCGCTATATCGTCCAAACCGACACTGCACCACCTTGGTTTGTGATTTATGGCTCAAACCTAAAGTTCGTCCACTGGAGCTACAGGCGATACCTTGAACGAGGTCTGCGCGAAATTTACGACTATAGCGGCACGCCAATCAAGCTTTCTTTCCGCGACGAAAAGCAACTCAAGAAAAATCGCGAGCGCATTGCCGCCGGCAAGGAACCCGTCACTAAAGCCTATAAAAAAGCCAAAGAGGCAGAAAAGCACACCCATAAGAAGCGTTAGTTTTTTATCTATGCCGCCGACTGGTATACAATATCGATCATGAAGCTAATCATCGCTCAAGGAAATCCCGGATCTGCTTATGTAAAGACGCGTCATAACGCGGGTTTTTCGCTGATTGATAGCTACGCTGCAAAAAACTCTCTTGAGTTTAGCTCACGGCCCAAATTTTACTCAGAACTTGCTGAGATGGAAGCTGGAGACGGTAAAATAATCCTCGCTAAACCGACCACATTCTATAACGAAACGGGCAGGGCGGCTCGGGCGATAGTCGACTTCTACAAACTAAACCCCCAAACCGACATCCTGGTGATTCACGATGACACCTCACTACCGTTTGGCACCCTGAGAATCCGCGACACCGGAAGTGACGCTGGAAACAACGGCATAAAGTCCCTCAACTCCCACCTGGGGCCCGACTACAAGAGGCTGCGGGTTGGCGTATCTAGCGAACTGCAAGAGCGTGTCGACAGTAGCACGTTTGTGCTCTCCAAGTTTTCCAAAGAAGAGCAGGCCGCCATGAACGAATTAATCACCCCTCAGGTAGTTAAGTTAATCGATGATTTCGTGCACGGGACTCTTGATCCAAGCAGCTACACGGTTTGATTGTCGAGCACGCTATTTATCTGCTGCTTCTCTCGGCTAAGGTCTCTGTACTCTTTGAGCAACGTCATCAGGCGATTTCGGTCTTCGACCGACATGTCAAATACCTGAATCAGAACTTCGTCAACTTCCTTGCTTACTTGCTGTAGGCTGGCAAGCTTCTCGTCATCAACCACCTTTGCGACGTAGCTATCACGAATCTTCCTGGTCACCGACTCGAACACTTCTAAACGCTTTGTGGAGCTCTTTTGAGATGTCGGCGTTAGCTTGCCGAGCCTCTTGTCGTAATCCTGACGAGCTGCCAAAACCTCAACGACATCCAGCTGAAGATTAAAGATACGCAATATCAGACCACCGTACTTAGTCTCTATCTCGCTTTGCCTGAGCTCAATACCTCTTAGCCGCCTGGTTTGCGCTTTAACGTAGCGCTTTATTTCGCGCTTTTGACGGCCTCTTTGAATCAGGCGCTTTAGCCGACCGGCAGCCGGATCGGCAATAGTTAGCTGGCGCCTCTTTGCAACCGATGCCATCAAGAGATAGTCGATGTGTAACCTCATCTCGTCTTCAATGTCAGCTACCGACCTTGTTAGAATATCCTGAGCCGCCTGACGCTGCGGGGAGGGCTCAACCGTATACAAGGCACTCAAAAACCGCTCGACTTCTTCATGGTCGCGCTCAAATGACAGCTTATCTGCTAACGCCTGAGCAGTAGACTCATTTAGCACAAGGTGTTTTCTTAACGATTTACTAAACGCGGCACTAGCCGAGGCTTCGGCAACCGACCGCCTTATCGGCAGCAAGCTATCTTGCCACCTGATGAAAAACTCGAGCGTAGAAATATCGTCGGTTGCTAACTTGGCGTGAAATTTCCTCGTTTGCCGAGAGTAGCGCCCGTAGACCTCCTGAGCCTGTCGGCGAAACTCAAGCGGATTAGCCTGAGCCAGCTGGTCCAGTTTGCGAAAGTCCAGCGGGTAAGTCTTATCGATATCTAGGTCAATCTTCATAAGCCAACCTCGAAGGCCTTTTGCCACATCGCGCTAGACACATCATAGCGCCGAAGTTCACCGCCAATATTTGAAATACGCACCAAGG
>DAICXN010000001.1:0-110482 GCA_027312165.1 Candidatus Saccharimonadota bacterium | reverse complement strand
TTCAACTAACTGCTGATAAAACTTGGTGTCCTCTTCGGTCCAAGATTTCAGAGCAGGGAAGGCCGCCTGAAACAACTTCTCTCCTTCGCGCTTAAAATATTGCTGATCGGCACGAGGAGGAAAGCAGCTTTCAACGGTAAGTCCAACCTGTTTGGCCATCTCTTTAACGTCGCCATAGGTTTGAGTTTTTGAACCATCTGCTATAAACAACCCGTAAGGCGAGTCACCGCCTTGAAATATCATCAAATAAGACCCATCTCCGGTCTCAATGTCATCAAAAAGAAGTCTATCAACTGGCAAGCTTAGGCGGAAATAGTCTCTGACAAAGTCACGACACTGCTTCAATCGCATCTCATCAAAATCCATAGTGGTCATATATCTTTATTATAGCAGGTTGATGCTTTATTGTCAATAATATGCCAGAGCTTGAAAGGTTAATTACCTGGGGTGTCGATATAAAACATCAAACACCCCAGGTACGCGGATAGTTATGTAGCGAGGGCCTCAAAGAATACCCCCAGTGACTCGAAAGCGCCAAAAACGACCTTGACTGATTCGGCCGAACCGACCGGATCGGTAACTAGGCGAAAGACCAAGTAGATAACTACTAGCACGAGTAGCACTTTCTTAACCGCAGGTGTCATTCCTCACCTCCTTTGATGCCGATAAAGTACACGAGTTCCGCTACTGCTACCTTAACACTATTGACGCGTTTTTCAAATAAAAAAGCACCAGGTAAGGGTGGGCATCACCTGGTGCTTTTTTACCCTTCAACCCACCCCTCATGGAAGCGTCATCGCGGTGTTATCTACAACCGGCGCGCCTGATCTCTCACTACTGGATAGTCCATGCTTGAACGGGCTCCTCGACAGGCTTAAGAACCAATCGAGGGGTCAAAGGGATTAGTATGCGTGCGAACGTTTGATGCAAGAAGTGGAGGGTATAGATACTTATTGCCGTCGCACACACCCTAACAAAATGTTAGAATAGGGGGTATAAGGTGCATTTGGTTGATCTCGCAGATCAACCAACCATGCATCATTATAGCAGTCATTTGACATATTGTCAATAGTTTCGGACATAAATTGCATGAAAATCAATAGAATTCGTCCCGAAGACCACACATTTACCCGAAAACTTGGCGAAATTTCTGATGCGCCACAAAGAATTAATTACATCGGTCAACTCCCCGACGAGAGCCTACCGGTAGTGGCGGTGGTTGGTAGCCGCAAGCCCACCCGATACGGCATAGAGGTAACTCAACGACTGACCTATGATCTAGCCAAAAGAGGCGTAGTAATAGTTAGCGGCCTGGCTCTTGGCATAGATGCTGTCGCCCACCAGGCTGCGCTTGAAGCGGGCGGAAAAACCATCGCCGTTGTAACCAACGCTCTGCCCGACATCTCACCGCGATCCAACCTAGGGCTCGCCAAAAGAATCGTTGAGAACGGCGGAGCAATAATGTCAGAGTGGGGAGAAGGGGACGACAAACTGGTCGGGAAATGGAGCTTCCTCGAAAGGAACCGTTTAGTCAGCGGCGTCTCGGATGCTGTTTTGGTCACTGAAGCCGCCGCAAAAAGTGGCACATTAAATACCGTCGGTCATGCTCTTAACCAAGGAAGGGAAGTCTTTGCGGTGCCCGGAAATATAACGAGTCCATTGTCGGAGGGTTGCAATTCTTTATTGGCTCAAGGTGCACACCTGGCGGTATCAGCCGAAAGTATCCTAGAGGTCATTGCCCCTGAACTGATCCTCGGCGCCACAACCCAAACGAAACTAGCACTCGGCGACAATCCTGCTGAAAATACCATACTCGAACTACTTGCCTCAGGACTTAGAGACGGCGAGCAGCTACAGCAAAAATCCGGACTAAGTGCCAGCGACTTTGCTACTGCTCTAACCATGCTCGAGATTAACGGGCTAGTCAAACCCCTAGGCGCAAACCAGTGGACAACTCGCTAGACCTAGACTGACTCCACGGCCGCCGCCTTTGACATTCGTGAATTATTGCATTACACTCAAGCCTTGTATCCACTCGGGTACAATAGATATATGAGCAAAAATTTAGTAATAGTTGAGAGCCCAGCCAAAGCCAAGACAATCGAGAAATATCTTGGTAAGGATTTTCAGGTACTCTCAAGTATCGGCCACATTCGTTCGATCGTTAAAAAAACTAAAGACAACACCCCGCCGATTGATGTCGCTAATGATTTTTATGCTCAGTACGAAGTTGATCCCGAGAAAAAGAAAGTCATTTCTGAACTCAAAAAGGCAGTTAAAAGTGTCGGCAAGGAAAATGTCTGGCTAGCCACTGACGAGGACCGCGAAGGGGAGGCTATTGCCTGGCACCTCTGCAAGGTTCTGGACCTCGATCCTGCCACCGTACGACGAATAGTGTTTCACGAGATTACCAAAGGGGCGATCGAAGAAGCCATCAAAAAGCCGCGTACCGTTGACATGAACCTAGTCCAAGCGCAGCAGGCCAGGCAAATACTTGATCGCCTGGTTGGCTTTGAACTAAGCCCCGTTGTTTGGCAAAAAGTACCTGGTGGCAAATCTGCCGGGCGCGTTCAGAGTCCAGCCGTCAGGCTGCTGGTTGAGCGAGAGCGAGAGATCAACTCTTTTGAGGGCTCGTCGCAGTTTAAAGTTACAGCTCTATTTATACACGATGGGCACGAGTTTAAGGCTGAATTAAATAACCGCTTTGACAGGGAAGAGGATGCTCAAGAGTTCCTCGACAGCCTTAAGGGCGCCAGCTTTGAAGTTGCCGATACCGCTAAAACACCCGGTACCAGAAACCCTGCCGCCCCCTTCACGACATCGACCCTTCAGCAGGAAGCTAACTCCAAGCTTGGTTTTAGCTCGAAGGCAACCATGGCTGCGGCTCAAAAACTTTACCAGGCCGGAAAAATTACCTATATGCGAACAGACTCAGTCAACCTGAGCGGCCAAGCAATCGCCGCTGCTACCGAGTTTATCAAACGTCTCTATGGCCCCGAGTACTCAACTGTTCGTAAATTCAAAACCAAATCGGCAGGCGCCCAGGAAGCCCATGAGGCAATTCGACCAACAGACATATCGCGCGAATCGGTCTCTTCTAATGAGTACGATCAAAAACTTTACGACTTAATCCGCAGACGCACTCTTGCCAGCCAGATGAGCCCTGCAAAACTCGAAAAAACCACCGTCTCGATTAACATCAGTAGCGTAAAAGGCAAGAAGTTTGAAGCCAAAGGAGAGGTTGTTATATTTGACGGCTTCTTGAGAGTTTACGGCGGCGGCAAAGACGAAATGCTACCAAAACTACAAAACGGCGAACGGCTCGAGACTCACTTCATTGAGGCTAGACAAATATTCGCCAGACCTCCAGCCCGCTACACCGAAGGATCGCTCGTTAAAAAGCTAGAGGATCTAGGAATCGGTCGACCATCTACCTATGCGACAATTATCGACACCATCCAAACCAGGGGCTATGCTGAAAAAGGAACTGGCGAAGGCGAGCCTAGGGATGTAATTACTATCACCTACAACGGCGAGTCGGTTGAGCGTGAGGTTGTTCAGGAAAAAACAGGCAGCAACAAAGGCAAGCTAATCCCCACGCCAAGTGGCGAGCTTATTGCCGACTTTCTGGGAGAACATTTCGATCAGATAGTTGATTATGACTTTACCGCCAATGTTGAACGAGAGTTCGATCAAATAGCTGACGCCAAGCTGGCGAAGAGCGACATGCTGCACGCTTTCTACACGCCTTTTCATGAATTAGTAGAAAAATCTGGCGGCATCGACCGCAGCAAAGTCGGCGCTAATCGTGAGGTGGGGCTAGACCCAAAGACCAACAAGCCAATCATTGCTCGCTTTGGCCGCTTTGGCCCAATGCTCCAACTTGGCTCTACTGACAGCGAAGAAAAGCCCCAGTTTGCCCCTATGCCTAAAGGCACCCGTATTGAGACCGTGACCCTAGAGCAAGCGCTTGAGATGTTCAAGCTACCTCGACTCGTCGGAAAGACTAAAGAAGGTGAGGACATTAAGGCGAACATCGGGCGCTTTGGCCCATACATCCAAGTTGGCAAGCTATTCGTCAGCATCAAGCCAGAAGACCCTCATACTATTACTCTTGAAAAGGCGCTAGAGCTGTACGACGAAAAACTAAAGGCAGAAGCCGCGAAGAATATTGCCGACTTCGGCGATGGCATAAAAGTACTCAATGGTCGCTACGGTCCTTACATAACTGACGGCAAAAAGAACGCAAAGATACCAAAAGATATTGAGCCGCAGTCAATAACTCACGACCAGGCCAAGGAAATCCTCAAGGCCGCACCAGCCAAGTCATCGCGACGGCCACGCAAGACTACGACCAAAAAATCGCCCGCAAAGAAGTCGAAAAAGTAGCCGCTCAGCCACTAAATTTGTTTTGCCCCAAACACTCTAAACTCTAAAAATATCCCATGACACTGTATGTGATTTTAGTAAAATTTGTGCTATAATCTATATAGCTTAGTTATACAGTTGACTTTTTATCTAGCTAGTTGTATAATAAGAATATTGAGTTATATTAATCACTAATCCTGAGGTGAGGCAGAGAGGAAAATCCACAAAAATCATGAGCCAGCCAGCAAAAACTGACACAGCAACCGATCTAACAGATGCAGTAAAAGATATTCTAGGCGAGATAAGCCAAGAACGCGAGCAGACAATCATTAGTCGACGGTTCGGCCTATATGACCGCAAGGAAACACTTGAGCACATTGGTGAAATGCTCGGCATCACAAGGGAGCGTGTTAGGCAGCTGGAAAAGGCAATCTTGGTTCGACTCAGGCTGGCAATGAGTGAAGGCAAAATTGCCTCTGCGGTGGCTCTTGAGAAGACAATTACCTCAAAACTATCTGAGATGGGTCGAGCTGCTCGCATACAGGATCTGACATCTCATCTACTTGGCAGGGCGGGATCAGCCACCGAGAAATCTCACGTAGCCTTTATAGCCGAGTTGGCACCATCGATAACCTCAATAAATGAAAACGACGACTTTCATCAGGCAGCAGTAATCGGCACAATCGGCGATGAAAAAGAAGTTAAGCGACAGGTCACCGAAATCGTTAAGTTTATCAAAAATCACGGTCAGCCCATAACTGCCGAGGAAATGCATAACTCAATGAAGTATGAGCATCCCCTCAATATCACTGCACTTGCTAGTATTAGCAAAAAGTTGGCTGAATTAAAAGGTAACTGGGGACTTGTCAAGTGGCCAACCGTCAACCCAAAGAATATTCGCGACAAGATTTTCGTCATCCTTGAAGACAAAGGCAAGCCAATGCACTTCTCCGCTATTGCCAAAGCTATCAAAGAGAGTGACTTTAAGCGAAAAGACGTAACTACTCAGGCAATCCACAACGAACTGATTAAGGACAAACGATTCGTCCTGATAGGTCGCGGGATTTACGCCCTTGAATCTTGGGGCTACAGCCGCGGCACAGTGGCAGATATCATCACCGAGGTCTTAAAAAAGGCGGGCGAGCCCCTTCACCGAGAAGAGATAGTCAAACGAGTCTTGAAAAACCGACAGGTCAAAGAGACGACTATCTTGCTCAACCTTCAAAGCAAGCCTCAGTTCAAGCGTGCCGCGAAGGCCACCTACACTCTAGCCGAAGAAACTTCTAATTAAAATCGAAGAGTTTGCATTCTGCTAATAGGGGTGAGACAATAGACATATGGAAATATTCTCGTGGTTAATTTCGCTCCTTTTACAGTGGTACATCTGGATACCGCTAGTAGCTATCCTGTCTTTTTTAACTTGGCGCAACTACCAGCAAGCAGATCAGGCCGCTGAAGTTGACAGTGTTCTGCTAATTTTGGAAATCCCTCGAACAAATGATAAGTCCGAGCTTGCAGCGGAACAGCTGTTTGCTAGTCTGCATGGCATACTGCGCGACAAGAAAGAGCTAAAGTTAAGTCGAGGGCACCAGGAGCACCTCAGTTTCGAAATAGCCTCAGTCAACGGACAAATCCGTTTTTATGTATGGGTACCGCGATCACTCCAAAGCTTTGTCGAAGGACAGATCTATGCCCAGTATCCGTCAGTCCAGATATATCCTGCCGAAGAGGATTACACTGAACACGAGAGAACCCACAGTGTAGTTTATTCAACCGAATTAGGACTGACAGCTAGCGAGTTTCTGCCCATTAGAACTTTCCAAAACTTTGAAGTCGATCCTCTGGCAGGCATTACCGGAACCCTTGCTAAACTAGAATCTACCGGTGAAGAATTATGGATTCAAGTACTAGTCCGACCGCTTGCCGATGACTGGCACAGCTTTGCTGATCGCTGGATATCAAGCGTAAAAGGCGGCCGCAGTTCGCTATTTGGGCCTGGAGGTGGAGCTGCCTGGCTGGGAGGATTGCTTGCTGCGCTATGGCAACCACCAGAGCAAGGGGAGAGCAAGGCCAGTTCAGGACCAGAGCTTTCCGAGCGCGACAAAACACGCATATCCGAAGCTGAAAAAAAGGCAACCAAGCTAGGCTTTCAAGTCAAGATCCGCTTGGCGTACCTAGGCGAAAGTCAAACCAACGCCAAGCTACGCATTCAGGCGCTCGTTGGAACATTTAAGCAGTTCAACAGCACCAACCTCAACGGCTTTAAAGCAGGCCGAGCTAATTTCGGCAAAGAGTTCTTAGAAAAATACCGCAACCGCTCATTTGCCGGCGATGGATTTATACTGAACATCGAGGAACTGGCCTCCGTGTATCACTTGCCTCATACCAATGTCGAGACGCCAAACATTGTCTGGGCCTCATCAAAAACCGCCGAACCACCAGCTAAACTACCGATCATCACCGGTAATGACAGCCAGGACGATCAAATATCTGCCTTTGGCGTAACTAATTTCCGTGGCATTAATCACCAGTTTGGCATGCTACGCTATGACCGGTCACGCCATGTATACATTATCGGTCAGACCGGAGCAGGGAAGTCGGGACTGCTTGAATTGTTTGCTCTTAGTGACATCTTTCACAATCAAGGCTATGCGATTATTGACCCTCACGGCGACTTTGCCATCGATAATATGCGCTTTATTCCGGGAAGCCGCGTTAACGATGTTGTTTACTTCAACCCTGCAGACACCACCTATCCGCTTGGATTTAATCCGCTCGAAGTAACTGATCCCAGCCAAAAGACCAATATATCGTCAGAGGTAATTGGCGTACTCAAGCGTATGTTCGGCGACAGCTGGGGGCCGAGACTAGAGTACATCCTACGCTACACCATTCTAGCTCTACTAGATAGGCCGGAAACAACCATGCTCGACATTACGCGAATGCTAACTGACAAGAACTTCCGCAAGGAGACCCTCGAGTACTGTAAAGATACTGTCGTACTACAGTTCTGGAATGTCGAGTTTGCAAGCTGGAACGACAAGTTTGTCGCCGAGGCCGTAGCTCCAGTACTCAATAAGGTTGGTGCCTTTACGGCCAACCCCGTGATAAGAAACATTATTGGCCAGCCAAAGAGCACGTTCAATATCCGAGAAATTATGGATCAAGGCAAAATCTTGATAGTAAATTTGTCCAAGGGATTAATAGGCGAGGACAACGCCGCCATCCTAGGATCCTTCATGGTGACTAAAATTCAGCTAGCGGCCATGAGCCGATCTGACATACCTGATATTCGTGATCGCCGACCTTTCTACTTGTACGTTGACGAGTTTCAGAACTTCGCCACCGACTCCTTTGCGACTATCTTATCCGAGGCTCGAAAGTATGGCCTAAACTTAACAGTAGCCAACCAATACATATCTCAAATGACCGATAATGTGCGCGATGCCGTATTTGGCAACGTAGGCACCACTATATCCTTCAGGGTGTCGGCCGACGATGCACCGATACTAGCCAAGCAGTTTGAGCCTAACTTTGAGGCGATCGACCTGCTCCAGATGCACAATCGCAACTTTGTTATCAATATGGTGATTGGCGGCGAGAAGGTTCCAGCTTTTTCTGCCAAGACTCTTGAATTGCCACCGGTGCAGGCTGACAATACCAGTCGAATAATCGAAAACTCTAGACGACACTACAGCCGCGATCGTCAGATGGTTGAAGCAGCCATTTCCGAGGTTGTTAGGCCACAGGCAAACAACAATAAGCCAGCAAGCCAGACATCCTCAAAACCACAAAGAACCCCTAGGCCACCACAAGCCGATAGCACTCGACCATTAGACAATAATCAGCAACCGATCGAGGTTAGTCGCGCCCAATCGAGCTCCACGCCCCAAAGCGACCATCAGGTAGAGCAAAAACCAAAAAAGAAACGAACCCGAAGTCGTCGAAAGAAATCTACTCAGTCAGATTCGTCAGATAAAGTGTCGGCCAGCTCCTCGCAACGCAGTGCCTCAGACAGCAGCACGGATCTAAAAATAGAGCACTAGAGCTCACTACAAAAACAAGCGAAAGGTTTTTAGTTCGCTTTTTGTTCTGATAGTCCTTGACGACAGTACTGGCTAAAGTCCGACGACGATCCGACTCAAGGCTTAGATCGGCGCCTAAAATCCTATAGACAATTCGGGCCCATAAGACCGACTGAATCCAGACAGGGTCAGACAAGGCAACGATTAAGACTTGGCCAGGCGGAAGAGTAGAGTCATAAAAAATATCAAGACAACTAAAGTAAGCAGGGGCGAAATCAACGAACACATACTCATGAAGATTAGATAAACCTTACGTCGCACAATGTACCTTTTACGTCACGTATACATAGATGGCACCTTGGCACTTATAGTCGTTCATTAAAACTACAAAGTGGCACTTAGGGGGAGTAAGTGCCATCAGCCGCTAATCATAACGGCTTAAATACGCTAAATCTTATTCGCTTATTGTTCTTAGACGGTAGTAACGAGCAGCTATTTTGTAACTCGCTCAAAAATCACAACACAAGATTCGCCAATCATAGTTATCCACAAATGTTCACTAACTACGATTTGACTTTTTTTATTTTTTATTGCCCTACTCCCCTAGTTCCTAATAGCTAGCTACGTTTGACAGTATCCCCTTTTAGTTATGGAGTATGTATTTTTCCCTTAGAACAAAAAGCGAACATTGGCCCACGGTAGGGGTTGAACCCCCCTCACCCTCTTCGTCCGATGATGTCATTTACTACTTGTAAAAAACGCGCTGATCAACTCGCACATCGACGTACTCTGGCGACAAGCCGCGCTCATCGATAAACTTCAGAGCATGCACCGCTTCTGCCACCTGCTCCTCTACCCCCCTATCGACAGTCATCTTTATCCGATATGGTCGCCCCTCAACCCTCAGCTCCACCTGTCTAATCGTCTCAGGCGGCAGAATGGTTTGATTGATAATAATTCCGTCTTCACGCAGCAGGGCAATTGCCTGACCTAAAAAGCTCAAAAATCGACGATTAATTATCTCTTGGCCAAGATCCGGCGACAGCCCACTCTGATCATCGACGCTAACACCGGGATCGTCAAAATAGTTTTTCTCATAGGTAATACCAAGACTATCTACAAAATAGCTTTTACCGCCAACAGCCCACTTAAGTGTAGGTTGTCGAAATGACACCTGCAACACACCTTTCGCCAAACCGCCACCGCCAACGACACGCACTGACTGTACTTCAGGGGCTCTTTCTTGAAAGAACAACTGCATAGCAGGCCTATCGGTCATAAACCGCAGCCTCTCAATCGGTCGCGTAGAATAGTATTCCTTAAGAATTCCGGCATATATGCTCACATCATCTCTTCCGACACCGGGTGACTCAACCGCGACAGACACCACCAGCTGGCTAATCAGAAACCCAATAAGCCCGATCGCAGCGATCAAACCGGCCAGCCAGGCGACAAGCTTACGTCTTTTCTGTCGAAGCTGCCATAGCGCTAATCGCTCAGAGGATCCGCTATCTAGGGCCGCTGGACGAGAAGCACTTAAAGTCCGGCTGCGCCTATATGATCCTTCGCCGTCCACTGATTCGCTGTTCGTAACCTGACTACGGCGCAGGGCAACAATTTCTCGCCGAGTTAAGTCCGCGCGACGCTCATTTGATGACTTACTGCGCCTAAATAAGCTCACTATCTTCTGCCTTTCCTGCGAAGAACAGTTAGAATCATCTCCGCCATATCTCTGGCTGCCTCGGGTTTAGCAAATTTTCCGAAATTATTTCCGAGCCCACTTAGTATTTTTGGCGCTCGTAGTAGCTGCAAAATCTTGTTAACTAAAGCATCACCCGATTGAGCCATCTCTTCTTCTGTCAAAACCACCGCCGCCAGCTTATCCTGGTAAACCTTGGCGTTCTTTAATTGATGTCCTGCGGTAAGCATGCCATTAGGAATAATGATAGTTGGCTTATGAAGAGCCGCCAACTCTAGTAAAGTGGTTGCTCCCGCTCGAGCCACCACTACATCTGCCGCCGCCAAGACCATCGCCATGCCCTCGCTGATGAACGCCTCAAGCCGCCAGCCCTCCCGGCTGTCAGTCCGCTGGTTAAGCTCTTCGTACTGGCTCTTGCCAGAGATTAACATGATCGAAGCCTCTTGGAGTAGCTTATCTCTCCCTAGGACCACGGCATCGTTGATCCGCTTGGCACCAAGTCCGCCTCCAGTCACCACAACAAGCGGTCGATCGGCAGCAAACCCTAGGCGCTTCTTGAATTCCGCCCGCTCACGACTCGAGTAAGGCCTAAATTCAGGCGCAACTGGTATTCCAACATAGGCAGTTTTTTCGGGTGGGTACTTGTAGTACTCGAGGGGCGCTCCAGTACCAATCTTTGCAGCAAATGGCGCCAATAGCCTATTGGTCAGACCAGGGTGCGCGTCAGAATCGTGAAGGACTATCGGAATCCTAAAAAGCTTGGCGGCATAGCCAACTGGCAAACAGACATAGCCACCCTTCATAAAGATGACGTCGGGGCGCCAGCTCAAAAAACGCCACACGCTTTGTAAAAAACCAGTCAGAACTTTAAAAAAGTCTGCGAGATTTGGCAAGAAGATTGAGGGCTGGAAGTAGTGCCAACGCCCAGCTCCATGATAACGACGAAACTTTCCTGCGGAAATTAACTCAACAGGAATCGTTTCATCGTACCTCCTGAAAATATCCCGGGCCGATGGGCCAAACTTCTTATCACACCAAAACCTTAACTCATGCGAGGAGTCGATATCTTGAAGTTCTCTAAATACTGCGACGACTGGCGTAACGTGTCCGCCCGACCCGCCGCCTACTGCTAGAATCTTGGCCATGCAGCCCTCCTTCCGTTAATGGTTTGTGTGAGGTATACCTCGAAAGCTGAAAAGCCAGCCCCAGCCCTGCGGCAATGAAAAGCATGCTTGTACCTCCATAACTGAGTAGCGGCAGTGGTATGCCTGTCAATGGTGCCAGACCAGTCATCGCAGCCACATTGAGTAAAACGTGCGAACCAACCCAACCAAAGACACCTGCGACAACTAGACGCAATTTCATATCAGGCAACCTAGCTGCAACGTGCAGAAGCGACAGCAGCAAAGCAGTAAATAAAACCAAAATGCCCACTAAACCAATAAACCCAAAGGTTTCGCCCATAATTGCAAAAATTGAGTCATTAATCGCTTCTGGCAAATATCCAGTGGCCTGAACACTGTTTCCGATGCCTAAACCAAGCAAGCCACCCGATCCTATGGCGATCCTTGCCTGAGCAATATGATAGCTATTATCATCCTGTACCCCAGAAATATTACTATCTCCTTGCAGGAAAGTCATCACCCTTTCCATTCGGTGCGGCGCTGTCACCACAAATACCAAACTGGCAGCGACCAATACGCCAACAATCTTCAACAAAAGCTTCCACCCAAGTCCTGCGACCATTAGCATGGAGAGGATGATCGCAAGCAGTGAAATTCCCGTTCCCAAATCCTTCTGCATTACAACTACCACAAACAATGACGCGCCCATAGCTATAGCTAGCGGAACTAGTGTCTCCTGTGTATCGTTAATCTTCCCCTGAGAAGCACGCATGCCCAAAAATCCAGCCATAAAAACCAGCGCTCCAAACTTCAAAATCTCCGAAGGCTGAATGCTACCAAAACCTCCGAGATAAATCCATCGGTATGCACCATTTGTCTCAGTCGCAAAAGGTAAATTTAATACGGCACCGGCAAAAACCAGCAGCACGCACAGAGCCAATCCCCCCAGAAATATATGCTTGGCGTACTTCTCTGTAACTACCTTGTATGGCAAAAAGGCAAAAAAAGCAAAAGCAACAATTGCTATAATGGCGCTGATTAGCTGCTTGCTAAAGAAAAAGTTGTCATCGTAGCTTGATCCATAGGCATAATTAAGCAAATTTGCCCGTTGAGGTCCGATAGCGTACATCACAATTAAGCCCAGCAGTAAAAGCAAGCCCACGTATAGGGCGATCTGATAAAGCGGTCGGTGTCGACGCACCGACGAGCCTACAGTGTCGGCAGAAGACTGTCTAGCCAATGTGACCCCCGGCTAAAGCCAACATAAATCCAATAAACGCTACCACACAGCCGACCACCCAGAACCGCATCGTTACTTTTGTCTCCGGCCAACCCTGCGCTTCTAGATGATGGTGAATTGGCGCTGAGATAAATACTTTTCTCTTAAAGAATTTCTTACTAAAAATCTGGATTAAGCTAGATCCGGCTTCGATAACGAACAATAGTCCGATCACCGGCAGCAGCAATAGCGAATCGGTCAACATAGCCACAACACCAAGAGCCACGCCAAAAGCAAAACTGCCAACATCCCCCATAAAGAACCTAGCCGGGTGGATATTGAACCATAGATAACTTAATAACGCCCCAACAACTGTAAAACAAAATCCAGCCAGTAGACCATTGCCCTGTAGCAATGCGATCATACCAAACGCAGCAAAGCTGATAGCCAGCAGCCCACCAGCCAAGCCATCGAGGCCATCCGAGATGTTGACGGCATTACCAGTTGCCACTACAGCAAACGCAAACAGTGGCACAATCAGCCAGCCGATTGCTAGCTCGCCATAAAATGGCACGTGTATCGCATCGACTCCCAGCTTCGCAAAGAAGAACCAACCCAAGACCAGGCCGATCAGGGTTATCAGCGTAAACTTCATCCCGGAGCGAAGCCCAGCAACTCCACCGCCAAGACCACGTATATTGATCACGTCATCAATCAGGCCGACTATACCACCACCGATCAAGGCCGCAAGCGGCAGCCATGTCTGCGCCCGGTCAAGATTAAAAAACAGCGTGATAACAGTAATCGACACGACAGCAATAATCCCCGCCATTGTTGGTATGTTGCGGCGAAACTTGGCTGCGTGCAGCTTATTAAAGACTGACAGCTCCTTGCCATCAGTACTGTGGGAGCGCTGCCTCTTCCAAAATCGATAACGGTATGCAAAATAAGTATAAATCGGGGTTAAAAACATCGCCAACAAAAAAGCTCCGACACTCAGTAAAAACACTTGCACTAGCTCACTGGTTACCGTCTCTATCGTCATCTCTGTCATCTCCTTGGTGCTAATTTCATATAGTCAATCATCCAGTTAGATAAATCTGTAAAAATTGGTGCTGCATGCCTTTCACCGGCCAACCTTAGGCCTTTACCGGGTGCAGCCACACGTACCATTATGACATATTCCGGACTCTCCGAGCCGCCAAAACCAAGATAAGTTGCGACCGTCTCGTTCGTCGTGTACGCGCCACTCTCGGCCACGGTTTCAGCCGTACCGGTCTTACCGCCGATTAAATAGCCCGGCTTATCACTCGCCCCTATCCATGAAGATCGCCGTGCGTCGACTAACATTTGAGTAACCTGAGCAGAAGTTGACTCAGCAACCGTACGGCGAACTGGCTGGACATCGGGCAGATCTGCCCTACCCTCGCTATCGACCGATCCTGCCAATACCGTTGGTCGGTAGTAGTTGCCGCCATTCACTAAGGAGTTGAAGGCAGATGCAACCTGCACCATCGTCAAGTTCATACTCTGGCCAAAAGTCATTGCGGAATAGCGAACCTCATCGCCGTCACCCGTGTCTGGCCGATGAACAATACCCTTGGCTTCGGCCAGCTCTATTCCGGTACGCTTCCCAAAACCAAACTTTTCATATAGATAGTCGTACATTGTCTGTCTCGCCTTAAGGTTTACCGACTGGCCGTCTCCAAGCAGGCGGCCGACGGTGATCGTGCCAACGTTAAGAGAGTTGCTGAGGACATCCTGCATTGTTCTCTGGCCGCCTAGTCCCCTCAGCGCATTACACATTGTCCGGTCGGCCACCGCAATACAGTCAGTATTTTGATAGACAGTTTGAGGCGAAATTACACCCTGATCAATACCCATTGCCATAGTGAATGATTTTATAACCGAGGCCGGCTCATGAAGCACTAGAGTCGTACCACTCATAAACACCGACGGATCCTCAACGTTATAGTACTCCCCAGGACTAAAGCTCGGAAAATCAGCCATCGCTAAAACCTGACCAGTGTCTGGCCGCATAACAATTACGCTGCCATTGGTCGCCCCTGCCGCCTCTACTCCGCGCTTCAAAGCCTCCTCGGCATAACTTTGTATGTTTCGATCGACGCTGAGAACGATATTCTCACCAGCTTGCGGCTCTACTCTAATATTATCTTTACCCACATTTAACGGCACGTTTCTGACATCGGTTACCGACTGCAGCAAGCCATCGCGACCCTTAAGCTTGTCTTGAAGCTGCTGCTCAACACCGTACTGACCATCCCCGTCATGGTTTACGAATCCAAGTAGCTGCGCCCCCAACTGGCCCTCCGGATAGCTTCTGATAGAACCCCGCTGAAAACCGACTCCCGAAAAATCCTTCGACTTTAGTTTTTCTGCCTGCGAGCGTGTAATATTTCGAGCCAGCACTTCGTATCTAGAATTATTCTTATCTAGCAGTTCCTCAGCCGAGCTAACCATCTCGCCGCTAGCGACCTCACGAAGTGCTGCAATAATTTTTGACTTATCCGAGTCTTTGACTATCTCCGGGTCAGCTATAACCGTATAGACTGTCTGGTTCAACACTACTGGCACAGCTTTGCCGTTATCCATCATATAGATCTCGCCTCTTGGGGCTGGCATAACGAAACTGCGCTGCTGAGTCTGCTTGGCAATCTGGACATAGTCATCATGCCGGACTACCTGCAGCCAAAACAATCGCAATACAAAAAGCGCCATACATCCAACGAGGATGATGGCGAGAATATCAGTTCTAGTAAAAGTTCGCTGCTGCATATGCCTCTAGTGATTATACCACTAACGTTATGTTTTAGTTGGCGTAATCAATCGACGCGGGGTCGGTCATCGCCGAAGCAACCGAGCTGCCTTTTATCTTCTCAAGAGCAGTTAGTCTAGCGTTTTGCACTTCTAGCTCTGATTTTCTAGCTGTTAGCTCGTTAATCTGCTCGTCTAAGCCCTGCACCTCATAGCTATAGGCAGTCGTTTTGGTAGCCTGTGTCAGATAGATCAGCCCCAGTACGGTAATCATCAATGCAACCAGGACAGTATGAGCAACTGGTCCTAGCTTAGTCTCCGAGCGATAGCGCGTCGCGTTCTGATTGCGCCTCATCGACTGGACGTTTGAGCGCCTGGGTGTGAATGTGGTGGATCGGGTTTGTATCATAATTTCTATTTTATTTTTTACTATTTGGAGCTAGACCACCCCTTATTTTGAGAGGTAGCCTAGCTGGATTGGTAATTCCTTGGGTTAGCTTAAGGCTAACTAGCCGCGGCGAACGAGAACTGTCTCGGCCTTGTCCGCGTCTTGGAACTGTACTTTGATGTGGATTGGCATTTTTTGCCTCCTCCTTGTTTATTTTTTAACTGCGGCTCGAAGCTTGGCGCTTCGACTCCGCGGATTGTGAACGTCGTAAATACTGCCATCAAGCGGACGCTTTGTTAAAAGATCAAGCTCAGCTTCATAGCCAGCTTCAGCCTGGTCCTTAAAGAAGCGCTTGACTAGTCTATCCTCTAGACTGTGAAAGCTAATTATTGCTACCCTGCCCTTATTGTTCATAAGCTTTGGCAGTAGCGGCAACAATTCACCAACTAGCCTAAGCTCTTGGTTGACTTCGATGCGCAGTGCTTGAAATGTACGAGTTGCAGGATGGTGACCACCAACCTTATAACTAACTTGCTTGACTATATCGGCGAGCTGTCGGGTAGTGCTAAGTGGGCGGTTTTGGATAATTGCCTCGGCAATTTTGTCAGCCCGTCCTCTCGGCTCTTCACCGTATTTCACGATGATATCAATTAACTGCTGCTTCGAGTAGTTATTGACTATCGCTTCGGCGGTTCGCTCCTGTCGCTGGTCCATTCTCATGTCTAACGGACCGCTATTTTGAAACGAAAACCCTCGCTCTTGTCTGTCAAGTTGTGGTGACGACACCCCCAAATCAGCTAAAATCATGTCAAATGTTTCGCCTTCGTCAATTAGCTGCCTTGCGGCTGATACAAAATCAACCTCAAGCATTCTTGCGCCTTGACGAACCAGATCCTGCAAATGTTTAACCGCGAATTGATCACGGTCTACCAGTGCGGAACCTGAGTAGTTTTCCGTTTTGCCGATCACTGCCCTAGCATGCCCGCCATACCCAGCTGTTAAGTCAAGGTACCGCTCACCCTTCTTGGGCTTTAGCAAATCAATCACAGAATCGAGTAAAACGGGAACATGTACTGGCTCGACGCTTGATCGTTCCAGCTGTGGTGGATGTTCTTTTATACTCATAACTATAGAATTATATCATCTATAGTCTCGAGATCACCTAACTGAGTAGTATCGGGGCTTTTTGTATTTGTGTGTTGTGTTTGTTTTTGTTTGTCTTTAGTTCAAAGTGTTTGTGCGAAATCTTTGATTGCCGTAGGCAAATCATAGAAGAGAAACACTTTGCGTTAAGAGACTTATGTGTGAGGTGGAGTTTTTGGGAGGTGTTTTAAGAAATGTTCGTGCCTTTTTTTATGTGGAGCAAGGTACCACTACCCTTTTACTACTCAGATAGTTGATCTCGAGAGTGTTCGTGTTTAATTTTTAAGGTACTTTCAGCAATATCAACTAACTATGCGATCTTATCCGGTGCGCCTACTCGCCAATATTGGCCTACGCGTACGGCTACTAGATCTCGGTCAATGCTCGCGTAATCTAGTAGGTGCTGCTCAATAACTACTCTGCCCTGCTTTTGATCAAGGTGTTGAGTTATCTTGCCGCGCCTAAATCGCACGTTTAGATCTGCCAGGGCTTCGTCAAAGATATGGTCACCAGCTAAAGCTGGCTCGACTTCTCTATCCCATACCTGCTGCGGGTACATGTGGAGATACTCTCCAAAGCCCCTTGATAGCACTACGCCACTCGCAAACTCTGCCCGAAGTTCTGTCGGTATCGTCAATCGACGCTTATCATCCAGCTTTCGTTCAAAGTAGTCCATAGCGTTTGTATGGTCTATCGCCCTTTCGATCTTGGTTTGTTAATTGTATTGTTTTCGGTGGCTTTTTGTTTTGCCGGTTGCGGTTTCGCCTTCGGCTCTTTCCACTGACTCCACTATACTACCCCCCGCTACCCACTTGCAAGCCTTTTCTACCCATTTTTTGGTTATTCTACCCAAAATAAATGTTTTCCACAGTTCTGTGGAAAAGCCTAGTGTTCAACTAACCCTGCTACACCACATCTAGCGTTTATAGCCTCAATTACACTATCCGTGGTGCGCTTTAGCAAAGACCTACTTAGACAATCGACCGATCACCCCACCCAGCCACTTAGCGCTTGGCCTAGGAGTGCGCTGCATAGTTGAGCGATTGACCGAAACTAAGCCAAATTTTGGCCAAAAGCCCTTATCCCATTCAAAATTGTCAAGCAAGCTCCAGTGCAAATAGCCGATCAGCTTAACGCCGTCCCTCGTGCTAGCACTCATCGCCCTGATCGTTTCAGTAATCCACCACTGACGCTGCTCATCAGTGCCATCGGCAAGACCGTTTTCAGTTATCAGTATCGGTAAACCATACCTTGAACTGAGTCGCTCAAGTACAAATTGAATGTTTGCCGGCTGCATGTCCCACCCAAGATCATTGAGCTGATAATTCGGATTATGGGCCCGATAACCATATATCCGGTCGCTAAAATAGTAGTTTAACCCTATAAAATCACAGTGTTTCGCAACGAACCACAAAAACCAATCATCCCTCCTCCAGGTAAACAACTTGGCGCTAAACCTACTCAGCCACGCGTCATCACCGGCATAAATATAAGATGAGTTCTTTGCAATTGAAAACTTGAACTTACTGCCCGCCCCACGGGCTCGACTAACAACCAGGCGATGCGCCAGTGCTAAATTAAGCAAGACACGAAACTCAGCAACTCGGCTATTCTTTTGCGGCGGCCACTCGCCATGTCGATAACTTTCAGTCACGTAAACCTCAGGTTCGTTAACTGTTATTACCCACTTGAAGCTATCTCCGAGCTCATTTAGCACCTTCTCAGCAAACCTAACAAAACACCTAACGTTCTGCGTCTTTTCAAAGCCGCCCATGTCGGCAAACCATACCGGCAAGGTAAAGTGAAAAAGCGTTACCACCGGCTCAAGCCCCATCTCCTTCATTTTTTTGAAATAGGCGCGATAGTGATCGATCGCCTCCTGACTCCATTCACCCTCTTTAGGCTCAATCCTAGACCACTCGATACTGCATCTGAGCGAGTTAAGGTTTAAGCTCTTGGCGATTTCAAAGTCTTGCTCGTAACGATTAAAATGATCGACTGCTCGACCAGAAACGTAATTATTAGGATTCTTAGCTTCTCGCGAAATAGCCGACCAGTTACCCAGCTTGCCAAATCTATAAGGCGACTGAATAGCCAAGCGTTTCGCATTCTCAAGCTCCCATACGGTCCACTGATTATGTAGACCCCCTTCGACTTGATGAGCACTGGTCGCTGCACCCCAGAGGAATTTCTTGGGAAATTTGACTTGGGAACGATTTGCTGTCATAGAGCCATCATAACATACGCCCCGCTGGCAGCCCGGGTGCCACATGATCATTTTTGGCCTCACTCACGACCTAGGCAATTATATCTTCGCCAAAGTGCTTCTTCAGGCGGATGATTATTGATCCTGGCTGACGACCCATTTCTCGACTTAAAGCTTCAATGTCTAGGCCACTCAGAAACTTCTCCTTCAGCTGACTATCCTGTTCAGCAGTCCATGGACGAAAAGCGTTAGGGTGAGTTTGGCGCATATTTGCTATTTTCTCCTGCCAAGCAGAGCTCTTGTTGGGCTGTGGTTTATTTTTGAGCACATCTTTGATCTGACTTCGCAAATACTCATACTCGGCCGCTGCTTGCCGCGAAGACTCATCGAGAATCTCATCAATTGCCAAAGCATCGGGCGATACCGCTAGTGCCTTATGATTGATGCCATAAAGATAGAGATTTTCAATGTCACGCACTCGGCTGAGGGCCACGTAGCCCATACCCTCCACAAACGCCCTCCTGAGGTCTATTTTCGCCGCGTCCAAAGTCATCCCCTGACTCTTATGAACAGTTATTGCCCAGGCAAGTCGCAGCGGTATCTGAGATATACTAGCCCGCTTCCTCTCCCCGTCACGCAACTCCCACGTATCGGGCACCATTGTCACCTCTCGACCATTGCGAAACTCCACGATTGGGTAGTCAGTTAGGGGCTCAAAGCCGACAACCGTGCCGATGCTGCCGTTAGCGTATTTACGATCGGCGGCATTCTTTACCGCCATAACCAGTGCACCTCTTTTCAGGACCAGCACCTCTGGCGCCAAAACAGATCGCTGCAAACTTTCTACATATACCTTTGACCCTGTGCTCATCTGAGAATAGGACACCTCATCTCCAACGAGCTGAGCCAAGCGAGCACTATTAATCTTATCGACATCAACGTTAACTGTGTGTAGCTCGGTGATATCATCACCTTTAGGTGTTGCCTCAGTCCGCTCAAGAAGTTTCTCGGCGTGCCTACGGCGGACATCTCCACTGCGAAGAGCGGTCAAGATTTCAAGTAGCTCACCCTCCTCTTGACGATACTGATGTTTCAGGTAAAGCACCACTGGTTGAAGTTCTTGCCAGGCGCGAGAATAAACCACGAAGCCTCCCCCCCTGGAATTGCCTCTATTAATCGGCGGTAGCTGAAAAAAATCACCACTCATCACTAACTGAATGCCACCAAAGGGTTGCTCAGAGCCACGAATCCCTCGAAGTGCTTCATCCAGCATATCTAGACGAAAATCGTGAAGCATTGAAACCTCATCAATAATTAAAATGTCAGTCTTCTCAATCAGCTCTCGCCGGGTTTTCGACAAACGTTCAAAAAAATTATCCGGCAAGTAATCGTTAATGCCAAGGCCACTCCAAGAATGGATAGTATTGCCGTTTAGATGAGTAGCCGCCAGACCTGTCGTCGCGGTTACAGACACCTTTTTACCCAGAGATCTTGACTGAGTAATAAAATTATTCAATAAATGCGTCTTGCCAGTTCCTGCAGCACCAGTCAGCAAGGCAGACTTGCCAGATAGCAGTATTGCTAACGCTAGTTCCTGATCCATGCCTATCCCCGCGGTGGCTCACCCTCAGGCTCGTCAAGAAGTCTCTTGGATTTGATTTCGTAGCGCTTACCGGTAATCTTGCTCTCGATATAATCTTCATTGATTAGGTTAACAAAAGTATCGAGATCGTTTCCATCCATTATAATAATTGCACCGTTATCATCACTCATTAGATCTAACTGCATCTCATCAGCGTATTCCATAACCTGGTCTTGCTTGACTTCACCCACCTCGAGCTTCTGTAGTTTGTTAACTGTCTTTTTTCGCTCCATAACCAGCGAGTTTAAGTCCATGCCCTCAGGAAAACTTAGCTTATAGGCCTTTTCGATTTCAGCAATTTTCTGATCGGCAATCACCTGCTTTTTGTACTCGTAGCCAAACATCCTCTCGAACTTAGCCGAGTTAAAGGCAAAAATATCCTTACCAATAATTAGCACCTGGTTATCATCAGGTACCTTAAAGCCAACTTCACCCCGAAAAGAGCCAAATTTTCCATCTGCGTACTCCCAAGCTAAAGCACTCTTGAGGACCTGACCTTGAGCGATAAGTTTCATCGTGTAAAAAACCTTTGAGCTATCAGATTTTTCCGTAAAACGAGCAACTATACCCTTCATCCGCTTAAACTCATGTTCGGTTTCAGAAAACTCGACAATCTCATCACGACTGTTTTCAATCGAATGCACAAGCGTCTCAGCTCTACCAACCTTGTTAATATCAGTCCTCTGTAGAACGTTCTCCTCGCCCTCACTGAGCTCGTAGTCTCTAACACTCATGCCGGTTCCGGCACCCAAATTAACCTGATTTATATAGTCAAAGAGAAACAGTGGTCGAAGTTGCTGCTCCACGCTCGAACTCAATGGTACGCTGTAGGGTGTATAGTTTTTATTAAACAAAAATAGTTCAATGTCTAGGTCATTTTTACGTGCGTCAACTTGATTTGCCCACAAAAAAATATCTGTTTGTTGCTGATTTTCTTCATTTTCCATATAGACCATTGTATCATTTAAGGTAACCTTATCTTGGGTTGACATTTTTTACGCCGGTGTTATAATGAACGTGTTCATCCCCTGACCTTATTCGGGCGATGAAAGCAACTCTACGACACCGTGTCGTAGACTTTACAGAGAGGAAAAGGTAGCTGTGGCTGCCAGAAGATCACTCGCCGCAACGGTTGCAGTAGGCTGGAACGAAAACCCAGCGCCAACGTCTCGTCGACGTAGAGGAGAACCCAAAAGACTACTATTGGCAGACCCGCACGCCAACCAAGGCATCATACGCCAAAGCATCGGCAACATCCAAGCCAAGCTTCTCGAGATGAGCAGTAACACCACCGGAGTGTGCGAGGCTATGCGCATCAATGCAAGAGCGCAGGCAATACATGGTCAATCGACCGCCCTGTCCTTTGAGGACTACACCAAGGTCGCATCGGAAAGCGGCCTTACTGAACGGAGCCAAAATCGAGGTTTGAAAAAGATCCTTAGCCTACTTGACAGCAAGTAGACTTCCGGGGGTAGAGTGTGATCCCTTTTCCTCTCTACCCCACCAGAGAAACTATCCTAATGGTTTTTGTGGTGGGGTATAAACAAATTATATTCTCTCACCTTTGCGGGCCCTGTTCGCCCATTCGTCGGCTAGCTCATTTCCAGCGTCACCCTCATGACCACGCACCCAGCGAAGTTCGGCCTGCGATGCAGTGAATAGCTCATACAGCTCCTGGACAATGTCCAGGTTTTTTATTTCACCACCTTTTTTTATCCAGCCCTTTGACTGCCAGCCGGCAGCCCATTTCGTCACAACATTTATCCAAAATTCACTATCGGTATAGATCACACATGGCGCTCCCGCTGCATCCTTTAGTGCGGCGACTAGCGCTTTGCCCTCCATGCGAATATTGGTAGTCGTGCCATCTTCAGAGCCTAAGATGTGCGGCTTTAGATCTTTGATTACAGCAAAGCCACCCGGGCCAGGATTTGGTGAAGCTGAGCCGTCAGTGTAGTAAATGTTCATGAAATCTAGCTTACCCTAAATCGATCACTCTCATCAAGCCAATTGTTGGCAAAGTAGCTTTCAGCCATCTGATTAACTTCATAGGAGTCTGCGCTCATACTGTCACTGCGATCCTTGAAGCCGCTGAGGGTCGCCACAGCCTTTCTCGCGATAGCTCCCTCATCTTCAGGGGCTAAAGGGCTTTCGCCCCTTAGGCGACGCAGGCTATTCTCCTGCCGGATATACTTATAGACCAAGTGCATTATCTCCCCATCCCTCATTCGGCTTCGCTCCTCATTGGTCACGAACTGCACCTCTGTCGGGACCATCACCCCGTCGACATTTGCATAAAAAGTCGCCTTGGATACAGTTAAGTCTTTATAGCCTCTCAGGCTCTCCTTGTCGGTATCGTGTACAACAAATTGCGCCATGTCATCAGGCCTGTCAACACCTGAATCTATCAGCTTACTTCTAACAAGACTGACGTAATCTTGATCACCTTGAACATAGAGAGCATGCTCCTTTCCCGGTGATGGGCATGGTGTCAGATTGGTAACCTCAGAATTTAATCGATTACTAATAAAATCAACAAATGTTTCAACGGAAGACATTGAGCTACTCGACACGACAGTCACCCCCATGATGTCCATCACATTGCCCTTGTCGAGTATTTTGTCAGCCAGTGAGCCAACTTCTTTTATCCGGTAGTGACCGTGCTGACCGCTATGATCATCACTTATGCTTATATCACCAATAAAGACAGGTGGCCGGCCGGACAGCGAAGCCGCCCCCCTCACCGCAGGCAAGACACTGCAGTACCCCTCTCCAAAGACACTGCTAATTATCCTTTCTGGGCCTAACTTTTCAATTTCCGACAGCCTTTCTTCGGCCTCCTCTATTGCTCCGCTGTAGCCCAACTTATTCAGCCTGACCAGATGAGCCCGACTACGAAGTAGCGAGGCAAGGCCGTCAAACTTCAGCTCTTCCAGTATTGGAGCGTAGAACGATTCGGCCTCAAGTACATCTTGAAGCAATGCAGACTCGCGCTGAGAGGTCGGATACTTAAGATTGTCTGCTAACTCGCAACCTTTTATGAAAATCGCATCAATATCAATCCCTTCAACAAAATCACGCATGTGGTCAAAATCAAGGTAGGGCTGAACCACCCGCCAAATTGACTGAGGCAACTCCCCCTCGTAATTTCCAGAAATCATCGGCCGGATTGCCGCAGCGTCATCTGGTGAATAGCCCTCAAGCAACTCAGCCGACTGCGTAGCTACGCCGATGCGATGCTTGCTTGAAGCAATTTCGGTTCTAATTAGTCCATGGGAGACAACCCTTACGTATCTCTCTACGTGATCCGGAAGCTCAGCTTCAGCAAAAAAACTATCAATTACAAGGGCGGCCTCTCTTGAGCGTCCGTTGGCTTGATACTTATTGCTCCGAGTATTGGCGCTCCTATCCACAACATCATGCAAAAGTGCCACCAATCCGGCTGCATCTGGCAATCTGTTGCCGCCAAACGACGCAACTAGTTCCATGGTTCTAATGGCGTGCGCCTCGAGGTCCTCTCCACTACGAGTGTCATAGCCTGAGTAGCCGTATTCTTGGAGCTTAGAGTACGCCAAATCCATCACATGCTCGAACTCATGCCTACTCAACCCAGACTCGATACCTGGCAACTTTTCTGTAATAACACTCATGATTAAAATCCGCTCAAGCGGTATCACTTTATATTTTATAATAAAATACTATTTTTTTCAATACTAACTGGGTTTACGAAAAGTAAATTCGCATCAACTCACGCGCCACCTTGTCGGCGTCGTGACGGATTAAGCTTCTCTGGGCGGCCAAAGGGTCACTTGAGGCATTAGTATTTACCCATGCCCTATCAGCGATCAGGCGCTTTCCTGAAGCTCGGTAGTGCTTGCGCTCAAGCTCAGCCTCGTCCCACTCCACCAAATACTCTCCGTCCTGCGCATACCTCTCGATTAAGTCGTCTGAGGGTCGGTGATTGTTATATAAGACATAGTCGAGCGTGGTGCCAGAAAAGCGCTCGATCTCCTCGGCAAAATCACTCACTCGATAGCCATCATTCTGTCCTGGTTTAGTTACCAGATTACAGACATAGACTTTCTTAGCCTTCGATTCATTAAGCGCCCTTGTGACACCGCGCACGAGCAGTGCCGGAGCTAGGCTGCCGTAAAGCAATCCAGGAGCAATTACGACCAGATCAGCATCAATAATTGCCTGTCGCGCCCGAGGATTGATATGCGCTTCAGGCTCCAAATCAAGCCATGGCCTCTGCCCTGCTGGAATCTTTAAACTGCCCACCATATGCTGACCATTAACCACGGTTCCGTCATCTAGTCGAACAACTAGCTTGGTGTTGTCCAGCGTTATTGGCTCAACTCGACCTTTAACGCTCAATACTTCGCTGGCCGTCTCCACTGCCTCAGCAAAGCTGCCAGTCATTTTCTCCAGAGCTGCCATAAACAAGTTGCCAAAAGCGTGCCCCTTCATGCCACCATCATCAAAGCGATAGTTAAACAGATCGCGCACCTTTGGTGTCGTACTTAAAGCCACCAAACACTGACGGACATCACCTGCCGGCAATACGCCCAATTCATCCCTGAGAACACCCGTAGACCCGCCATCGTCCACCATATTAACTAAAGCCGTTAAGTTGTGTGTATAATTTTTTAGTTCACTAAGTAAAGTAAAGCTACCCGTTCCACCGCCTATCACAACGATTTTCACACCTATCGAATCCATGAGATAAGTCTATCATGGACGCGAAGATGAACCTATACGTTCCAACCTAGACTACTTTGAACCCAGCGAGCCCAGTAACCTGGCGAGGTGGACGCAATACCGAGCGACGCACAGTCGTCGGCGGCAGTGCCAGTTGTTGAAAAAGCGATCTTTCCATTGCCGCTACCGCTATGGTAAAAAGTGTCGCCCGACTTACTTCGAGCCATCACAGCGAAGCCACTGTTATTTTTGCAATAAATATAATTACCCGAGTTATGATATGATCCACGAGATGCCTGTACCGTAGCAGTTAGTTCAGCATCAGCCTGAGGGTATCGGCCGTTAAGCACATTATATTCGAGTATCTTACTATAGGTATTACGAAGATCCTGTTGAACCGTAGAATTATGCGCCTTGCTGCTGACGCCGTTATAAGCAACGATACTTATAGCGGCAAGAATACCGATGACAACGATAACAATCAACAGTTCAACTATCGTAAAACCACGAGCTTTTTGCATAAACTTATTGTACTTACTACCAGATGATTGCGTCAAGCCTCTATAGTTAAACAAGCTCTTTAACGCTAACCCTTACTTGCTCTGTAGTGTCGCGATCTCTAACGGTCACGGTGTCATCTTCAAGCGTCTGGAAGTCAATCACGACACATCGCGGCGTGCCAATTTCGTCTTGGCGACGATAGCGCTTGCCAATATTTCCGTTGTCATCCCACATCACTGCACCATCGTATTTTTGCTTCAGCGCTCGATATACATCACGCGCCTTCTCAACAAGTTCGGGCTTATTCTTTAGCAGAGGAGATACAGCACATTTTATCGGGGCCAGCTCTTCAGGAAGGTGCAGATAGACACGCCTTTCACCGTTAACCTCATCCTCACGATACGCCTCACTAAGCACCGCCATCATTAGCCGCTCTACCCCGAAACTTGGCTCAATCACATGTGGGATAAACTTTTCGTCTGAACCCTTGACTCGATATTCCATTGACTTACCGCTTGCCTGCTGAATATTACTTAGGTCAAAATCCGTTCGATAAGCTATGCCCAACAACTCCGCCTTGCCCGTAGGATAGTCAAACTCGATATCAATGGTCTTCTTAGAGTAGTGCGCACGGTCAGCCTCGGGAACGTCTAGCTCATGGATATTCTCTGATCTGAGTCCCAGGCTAGAGAGAAACTTATGGGTACTTGCTAGTAGTTCCTCAAAAGACTCTTCCCACCTGTCTGGGTGAACAAAGTACTCAATTTCCATCTGCTCAAATTCTCGCGATCGAAAGACAAAATCTCTCGGACTAATCTCGTTACGAAACGCCTTACCGATCTGAGCCAGACCAAAAGGTATGTTCGGGTAAAACGCATCGACAACATTCTTATAGTTAGTGAATATCCCCTGAGCGGTCTCTGGCCGCAGGTAAGAAATCGCGCTCTCATCCTCAGTGGCACCAACGTGAGTTTTAAACATCATATTAAAAGTACGCGACGGCGACAGCGGATTGCCATCTGGACTCTTGATGCCATGCTCAATAATAGCCGCATCCATCTCCTCCATAGTCATACTCTCAGCATCGATTCCGTTATCCTTAAGGATATGATCCGTTCGATAGCGGCGATGGTTGACGGTATCTTCACATAGCGGATCAACAAATGTATCAACATGTCCGCTTGCCTGCCAAACCTTTTGGTTCATAAGTATCGCCGCATCCACTCCGTACATGTCATCACGATTGCTGACAAAATGTCGCCACCAGGCATCGGTAATGTTGCGCTTTAACTGCACGCCTAGCGGACCATAATCCCAAGTACCCGACAGACCTCCGTAGACTTCCGAACCCTGATATATAAAACCTCGACGCTTAGTCAAGGAGATGATACTATCCATTTTTGTGTCACTCACCAGTAAAACTCCTCTTCTCCATATTGGAAATATGGCTACAAAATATCTTCTTGATTGTATCACACCCTAGCTAGTTTACTTATTTGACAAAATATATATTATTTGATATAATATATAGGTTAGGTGACTTAGGCCCCAAAACCTAGCCCTATCCTAGACACGAGTGATATACTAGCTTCAGTATAAGCGTTATCAGAGAGGAGCGGTCGCTATGAGTACTGTCGAACATACCTATGGTATAGACGGGAGTGCGTCCGCGCGATCATGGGAAGCGCAAGATAAACTGATTTATGCCGATAAATACATCGGTGAACCGACAAATAATCAGGGCGCCGAACTACTCGAAAACGGCTGCAACTTCCGCATCAAAACCGATGAGTCTGTTCGCACGCTTGATCTCGTCACCTTCAATAAGCATGACCAGTCAATAGATGCCGAGTGGCGACTGACTAACATGCCTGATGAGCAAACAAAAAATGCTCACAGCGGCTTCATACCCAAACTTCAAGCTGGCGACACCTATGCTCTCAGAGTAAATCAAAATGAGTTAATACTCGATCCATTTGCTAGAGCAATCACCAAGACCCAGGACGGCTCCCTCTCCCCCATAGAATACCTTTCGGCAATTGCTGATCACCAAAAATTTGACTGGGAATCTGTTGAGCGGCCCATGATATCACCTGAGCAGCGGGTAATTTACGAAGCTCATATTAAAAGCTCGACCATGAGGCACCCCGACATCCCCGAAGATTTAAGAGGCACCTACCTAGGTTTCTGTCACGAAGCTCACATTGATCACCTCAAAAAACTTGGCGTTACCACTGTCGAGATACAGCCAGTTCAGCAATTTTACACAAATCAGTGGCTCCTTGATAAAGACATGGGAAACTACTGGGGTTACGGCACTGGTAACTTCTTTGCCCCGCATGCCGACTATGCCTACGGGGATAATCCAGGTGATTCTGTCAATGAATTTAAGACCATGATCAAACGACTGCACCAGGCCGGGATAGAAGTCATCATGGACGTAGTCTACAATCACACCGGTGAGGACAACCCTCTCCAGAGACTTGACAAGAGTGGCTATTATCGACTCGACGACGACGGTAACTATATCGATTACACCGGCTGCGGCAACACTATCGATACATCGAGACCGGAAGGGCGCGAGCTCATCCTAAGTTCGCTACGACTTTGGGCCGACGAGATGCAGATCGACAGCTTCAGGTTTGATCTAGCTCCAGCCCTAGCGCGTAACAGCGTCGGCTGGTGGCAAATAAAAGACCACCCACTTCTTGAAGCCATCAATCAGGACTCTCTGCTAAAGGACAGGTTGATGATAGCTGAGCCGTGGGACATCTATGGCTACCCGCAGCCAGAAGGTCAGTTCAAGGATATAGGCTGGCGAGAATGGAACGGGCGCTTTCGGGATCTCGCGCGTGACGTCTGGTCAACCCGGCAGCGCAGAAATCTCGGTCATGCCGCCAACCTTCTCGTAGACAGCCCCTGGGCTGAGAAAAGTATAAATTTCATAACCGCACATGACGGCTTTACTTTGCGTGACTTAACAACCTACAACAGCAAGCACAATCTGCCAAATGGAGAAAACAACCAGGACGGCACAAACGATAACCGCTCAAACAACCACGGTCATGAGGGCGAAACCGACAACCCGACTATTCGAAAAAGGCGCCTGCAGACAGCAAAAAATCTTGCTCTAAAAGCCCTAATGGCACAAGGTACGCCGATGATTCTAGCAGGCGACGAGGTTTACCATACAAAAAGCGGCAACAACAATACCTACAATCAGGACAATGACTTATCCTACATCCAGTGGGAACGCCTGGCCAATGACCCGACAAAGGAACCAGCCGAAATGTTCGAGTTCATCTCTAGGGCAATTCGTGTGCGCGCCTCCAGCAACTTAACTGGACCAGAAAGAACCCTAGGTCCAATAGCACAAAGTCCCATAGGTGAAATCGGCCTACAGTGGCTAAATGCTGATGGCAAAGAGATACAAACCGGCGATCCTAGCTGGGACCAGCCAGGCGTCTTAGGCATGTACGCCTCAAGTGGTCACACCTCAGAAAAACCTTCAGAAAAGCGAAGTCTTATTTACTATGCCAACACCAGTGACACCGACGCTCAAATTAAGCTACCGCAATTCGACGGCGCAAGGGGCCACTACGCCCTACTGCTCAATACCGCAATCAACGTAGAGACGGCAGAGATACGCTTAAACCCTAACGACTCCTTTGTGCTGGCCGCCAACGCATCAGCAGTACTGGAGCGCCTGTCTGCCCCACTGCCCCTCAACGGCACAGATACACCTCTTCACCAAGAACTATCCAGCATAGTCGACCTGAGGAAAGTGGCAAATATTGACCCGGCACTTACACCGCAGAGTGTTGCCTAGCAATAAGCCAGCAATCAGCAATAACTGAATCAATGCCACCGATCTGGGCAACTTGTTCGAGCGGCTTTGCGCTAATTAGCCGCATAAGCTTGATATGGTCGGCAACTATATTACCCTGTTCGCTTGGCCGCAAAGCTTTTTCTGACTCGTCATACATATATCTCTTGTCGGCACCTAGGTTTGCGCCAGTAACATCGACCCGCAAATTCACCTCGTCACCCAGTAGCTCTGAGTAGTGAAAATAAAACCAGGTCTCAATTAGCTGTCGATGCACACCAGGCTGGTCTAGGTGTTCAAGCACTGTAGCAAGCACCGAAAACCATTCAGGCTCGTCGATAGTTTCGCTAGCCCGAGCAACCAACTTCATCGCGCTATAGGCAAATTGCATACGATCATAGTCTTCAAGGATATGTCTGTAAAACGCCACCAGTCGCGATGAGGTCAAAAGCCCTAGCTCACCCCTGCCAGAACGGACCACCACGTCACATAGCGCAAACAGCTCAATGCCCCCGGCCAACTTACTGCGTTCACGCCGAACGCCCTTAGCAATAACACTACGTCTACCTTTTGGAGTTAGGAGCTGCAGCACGCGATCAGCTTCAGCATAGTCGGTCCGTCGGAGCACGATAGCGCGCAGCCTCTCGCTATTTGCCATAAGCAGCCTCCCCGATGACACGACTAGCCTCTTCAGGCTGAACCTGCGCCTTATTTAATACCGCCTTAACACCGTAGGCCGCCAGATTGTCAAAATCAAGCGTATCGATACTCGTAAAAATAATTACAGGGATTTGAGATAGATCGTCGTGACTCCTCAGCTCATTTAGCAGAGCCATGCCAGTTTCAGCGGCTAGCAGCATATCTAGGACTATCACATCTGGCAGGTGGCCGCTTAAGTGGTCCATGGCCGCCTGAGGTGAGTTTGCCACCTGAGTTTTAATCTTCTCTTTACGGCAATAAGCGCTGATCAATTCAGCCCATATTGGATTGTCTTCGACTATCAGCGCCCGCTTCATGACAGCCAACTCGTCTGGCGCGACATTAATAGATCGACATAAAACGTTACGCCGTCTCGATGCCTCACCAGGCCAATTTCTCCCCGCATAGCTTCAGCAAATCGGGCTGCTATATAGATGCCCAAGCCGCTGCTCTCTGGTCGAGTACGGATAGTTTTTAGGCGAACTAATTCATCCGTTAGACGCCGGTACTCCTTTAGGCTAAGCCTGGGCCCATAATCGCGCACGGCAACCCTGACACCATCGCCCTCTTGGGTGATCTTGACCTCAATCGGCACCCCCTCCTCCGTGTACTTGAGTGAGTTGTCAACAAAATTAGCGACAATCCGACGGAGCAAGTGAGGATTTGCGACTGCCAAAATAGTGTTTCGACGAGCCTTTGGCCAGCTAACGTTACGCCCATAAAGTCGAGCAATGGCACTCGTTTCGTATGCCAGTGACTGACAAATAGCGATTGGATTTACCGGCTCCAGCGGAAAAAGCGATGGCTGCAAATTAGCCACTTGAGCCAAATCCGTCGTAAGCTGCAGTGCCTGATCAGCAACAATCTGCAACTGATGATGATAGCGCTGCCGCTCATTCGCGGACAAGTCACCGTCTTGGAGCACCAGCGCCAGTTGACGCATAAGCGTTATGGGGCTCTTTAGCTCGTGTGCCGCCACCGATAGACTCGGCGGCAACTCATCAGCTTGACTAAGCGACATACCCCTTAACATATCTGTCCTAAGTTTAGCAGATAAGACTAGACTTAACTAGTTAATAAAATCGATTGTGCTGAGTAGTTGGGCAAAGTCATCTTTAAAGGTCTCTGCATCTGATGACAAGCGAATTGTCTTATCTCTAACTCTCATCAGAACGACCGACCCGCGGACAGTTTCCGAAAATCGTCCATCAAGCCGGGTTGACGCATGACCATTATACTCTGGCGTACTGGAAGACAGATCCCCTCGCTTCAAAAGCTGCTCGTATTGGCGAAGCACATCGTCGTAATCTTGATTGATTATCTCAAGTCGTACTGCATAGAGGTTTGATCGATCGCTTATCGGCGGGACGGCTACTGGATGCAGATACGCCTTGTAATCTCGTCGGTTACTTCCATCATTCTCCACGTAAACACTCCAGGTACGGGGATACTCAAAGCTAACTCGACCGTACTCGGACGGGCTAGAAAAATCTAGGTATGGCTTTTTATATTCTTCGTTAAATTTTTTCTGATCTTCTTCGGACTGCCTCTTCACAGCTTCCGCTACAGCAAGCTTAGTCTTGCCCTCAACGTCGGTTTTTTGTTCAGTATAGGCCATAAAAGACCACACCGCGAATGCGGCTGCAGCCAAGAAAAGCGCAATACCGCACACCGCTGCGATCATCCAGCCCGTAGTGCTTCCTGATTGATATCTATTTCTCATGATGAGGTTATTATACTTATGTTTTTTAGAGGTGTAAAGTCGACTAGTCGAACTTTTGCTTGATCACTTCGATCTCATTCTTCATATCAAGCAATACCTTCTCTACCTCTTCAGCCATCTCTTCAATTTCTTTATAGTGCTTAGCCGCTTCGTCAAGATTGAAGTCATCCGACTGAAACCAGGCCATCTTTTCGTTGAGCGCATCGATTTTCTGCTGTATAGTTTTATCGCTTTTCATAAGATTCAATCCTCGCTTTCATCTGAGCATCTTTGGTTATTATACTTATCATCGAGCCAACACTCTGCTGCCCAAATATCATGGCGTAGCCGCGTCGCAGCACAACCTCCGGATTATACTCATCGATTTGCTGTCGCTGAAGCTGAATAGTTTGCAATCCAGATTGGACCCGCTGGAGCCAAGAATTCACAGAATTTAGCCTAGACTGATAAGCCAACTCGAGCGTATCATCAACGACTCTTTCGAATTTATCTAAAGTGCTCAGTTGAGATGTGCGCAGGCGATCAATGATTGCAGCCCTATCGGGTAGTAACAGCTGGGCGGCATTACTCGGCGTAACAGCAGCCACATCCGCCGCTAAATCACTTAGACTTTCGTCGGTCTCGTGGCCTATCCCGGTTAGAACTGGCACGCGGCTCGCAGCAACCGCTCGAACCAGTGGCTCATCATTAAAGGCCGACAGGTCATCGGCACTGCCCCCTCCCCGAATTATCACGATGACGTCAGGCAGATCAGATAGCTGGTTAAAGTAGCTAAGCGCTTTAATAATTTGCTCAGGTGCAGCCGAGCCCTGCACTTGTACATTTGCGACCTTAAAGGTCACTCCGCCAAACCGATCGTTGGCAATTTTCATAAAGTCAGCATAGCCGGCTGCTGCTGTGCTCGATATAACGGCGACTACTGACGGCATCTCAGGTAGCGTTCTTTTACGAGAATCATCGAATAATCCCTCTTTGCTCAGCTTTTCCTTCAGCAGCTCAAAGCTTTTTTTCAGGCTTCCTTCACCGATCGGCCGGACCTCTTGAACTGTTAGGCTAAACTTACCCCATGGCGTCACCTTCGGCACCGCCCTGACTAGCACTTTCATGCCATCCTCCAAGGGCATTCGAAGCTGCCAAACGGTCATAAAACAGCCAACCGAACCAGTTGAATCTTTAAGATCAAAAAAGACATACTTCTGATGATTTACCTTAAATGAAGCAATCTCACCCTCGATGTAAACCGAACCAAAAGCCACCTCGAGAGACTGATTAACCACTGCCAGAAAATCACTGACACTAAACTGGGGTATCTGTTCGTTTTCCATACTTTATTAAAGCGTGTTGATAAAAAACATAGCCAAAAATTATCGTACCACTAAGCAAAATCACCCGAGTTAGCACGATACCAGCAATTGCCGTGCTCGGTGTCACGCCAGCCATTGTCAAAAAGAAAATCATAATTACCTCATAAACCCCAGCGCCGCCCGGCGTAAACGCCACCAAGCTTGCAAGCCCCGCCACACCGTAGCCAACCAGGAGTATGGCTGGATTTACCGTAGCGCCCAGAGACCAAAACGCCACCATAAACATCGCGATATCAAATAGAGTAAAGACTACGCCCCAAAGTAGCGGTTTGATCAATAATCGCTTATCGGCAGCTAGCTCCTGAAAGTCAACGTGGAGCTCGCTAAAGAATTTTTCAACACTAATCGAGCTGACCGCTCGCTTAAGCCTGCCAAACGTGATGATCCGCAAAAAACTATTGCTAGCCTTGGCCACCCAGGCAGCCGTATCGCGCATTCGCTTCTCCGAAGAAAACATAACAATCAGAGCAAAGGTCAGACCAACAATAACCAGCACCAACAAAAAGCTGGATGCCACAATGTATCGATTAACTCCCCCATCGATTGCCAGACCAACCACCGCCACAATCAACAGCAAGACCAAAGCAATAAATCCGGTAACATACCGAATCATCTGAGCAAAAGTTGACTTGGCCGAATTGACACCCAGCTTGTGGAGCCGCCAGGTCGTATACGAGATACCGCTCACGCCACCCGACGGAAAAATGTGGTTGACCAGGTTGAGCTCAAGTGCGATGCGAGTCTGCTCAAACCTCGACACGTGATTTAATATCTTTTTTTGGCGTAGATAAGAAAAAATCATCTCTCCGCCAGCAAAATAAACCATGATTTGGAATGGAATCAGCAAGGCCAGCAGCCACAGGTTGGCTTGCCCTAACAGACTCCAAGCTTGCCTCAACTCATCTCGTGATAAAACCAAAATTATCACCAAGACTACAACCGTCAATAAGCTCATCAATGTCCGGGGAGCCTTGAGGGCAGCAAAAAACCTTTTCAAATTCATACCTTAATCAGTATAGTCTCCCTCGCCTCAAAAGGCTAGCAAAAATTTAGACTCGAGTGTTATATAATGAGACACATGTTCATTTCTATTTTAGGTCGACAACCAGAAATCTCCCTAGCCGAACTTGAAGCTGTTTTTGGCAAAGAAAACGTTCGCCAACTATCCCCCCAGGCGGCAGCAATCGACACTCCAGACTTTGACTTGTCGATTTTAGGTGGCAGCACTAAAGCTGGCCGAGTGGTCTTTGAGCATCCGCTGGGCCAACTTAATGGCCTAAAGGCATACATAGATGTATCGAGAAAGATCGCTCACGATTATCAGAAAAAGTGGCGCTCAGCTGATCGCAAGATAACTCTCGGCATAAGCAGCTACAACTTTCGCATCACTCCACGCGATGTACAAAAAACCGGCCTACTACTAAAGTCTTCCTTAAAAAAGGACGGTGTAAGCTTGCGACTCATACCAAATTCTGATCTAGCTTTATCGACAGCCACGTCATTTAATAACAAACTAGGCCAAAGCGAAGCAAAAGTTGAACTTATGGTCATCAAGAGCAACTCAAGTATCATCGTGGCCGAGAGCATCGGCGCTCAAAACATCACCGCTTATGCCAAGCGCGATCAGCAGCGACCAAAACGCGATGCTTTCGTTGGCATGCTTCCACCTAAGCTTGCTCAAATCATGCTAAACCTAGCCGCCCCAACAACCTCCCGGCAGCTCACCATACTCGACCCGTTTTGCGGCACCGGCACCGTCCTTCAAGAAGCACTCCTACGCGGCTTCGACGTCGTTGGATCCGACCTCAGCGACAAAATGATCGACTACACCCAACAAAACCTCACCTGGCTCGCCTCCACCCACCACGCCGACGGCTCAGTCATTGACATCCGCCAAGCCGACGCCACCAATCACACCTGGAACAGCGCGAAAACCATCAGCGCCGTTGCCTGTGAAACCTATCTCGGTCAGCCATTCTCCGCACCACCATCGCCTCCAAAACTCAAAGAGGTCGTCGGCAATTGCAACCACATCATCAGCCAATTCCTCACCAATATTCACCCGCAACTGAGCCCCAATACCCCCCTCTGCCTCGCCGTACCCGCGTGGCTCAGCACCGATGGTTCGCTGACCCATTTACCGCTCATCAGGAAGCTGTCACATCTCGGCTATGAGCTCACACGCCCGCCACTCGTCTACGCCCGTCCAGATCAAGTCGTCGCCCGCGAGCTCCTGGTTCTAAGGCGCACGCCTATTGCTTAGTTCGTCCAGGCAGCCCATTTACTAGTAGCACCATAGCCATATGAGAACGACTGAGGAAAGCCCAGACCACTACATGCTAAGGTTCGAGTAATCGAGCCTACGCTAGCCGACTCCACACCTTGCGCAGACGTATATCGAAGGTTTTTACCCGATGAACTCTTCGCTAGAATACGAAACCCTGGATCGCCAGAAGACAACTCAGGACCAGTGCAATATACAACATTGATCGCACCGCTTCCGTCGGGAGGCTGGCTATAGGCTACCTTGCTTGGCTGGAATGTAAATCCTGGAAAGCTAAAATAGGCACCGCTGGTTGGTGCTCCTCCGCCCGGATCTACCATACCACCCGCCGGGTACTCTCCCGTCTCCGCATGAATCATCTGGACTTTCTTGGCGAAGTTAGCTAGGTCGTTCTTTACAGCTGTGTCATGGGCTTTGTTGCTAACGCCGTTATATGCCACGATACTTATTGCCGCCAATATACCGATGACCACAATGACGATCAGGAGTTCGACGATGGTGAAACCACGAGCTTTTTGATTCATGCTTTTAATAGTACCCCCCCCCCCGAGGGGTCTGTCAACTGTTCTTGAGAGTCATAGACAGCCACAAACTTCAAACCTCTTGACATCCCTTCTCCCATCCTGTACACTATTACAGATTGTTTTTATTAGTTTTAAGGAGTAACGCATGTCAAAAGTTAAAGCTGGTGGTTCAAGCAAAAACGTCCACGACAGTCCTGGTCAGCGACTAGGCGTCAAGCGTTTTGGCGGCCAAAAAGTATCAGCTGGCGAAGTTCTAGTTCGTCAGACCGGTGCAACTAAAATCGCAGGTGAAGGCGCCTATATGAGCCGTAACTACACCATTCACGCCCAAAAAGACGGCGTAGTTCAGTTTAGCCAAGTCAAGAAGCGAAAGTTTACTGGCAAGACCGAGCGACGCACACAAGTTAGCGTAGCCTAACATCAAACATCTGATCGGAGCATAAAAAATAACACCCCTCACAGGGTGCTATTTTTTACTATGCTGCCTAAAAAGCTACCTGATCGTCGCCCCACACCCTCGTAGCGTAGTCTCGGGCAATTGATTGGGCCTCGGGGCTCATCTCTCGGAGCGCATCACCCATCAGGCTTGTGTGAGCCAGAGACTCTTCACCATAGCCACGCAACTGAGCGTCACGCTTATTTGCCGCATGAAATGAAAACCTACTCAAAGCTTGCCTATCTTGGTCAGAAAAGCCCTCTAACATATCTTCAGGGCTTCGATAAGACTCCTCATAATCCACATCTGATGATAGCCTTAGCTCTTCTAGTAAACCGAGCTGCAGCTCGGCGGGAATACGCTTGGCCATTCGCCTACCCTCCAGATCACTACCGACCACAACTAGGTATGGAACCTTGCTGACCAAGCCACTGGCCTCATCTACCGCTTCTTGCTGATCCAGACCTAACGCGACCCAGCCTTGCTCTATTTCGCCACTTGAGCGCCTAATGGGCATGGTTAGCGGGCTTAAAAAAGCTCGACCCTTATAAACGACAGTATGGCCATCAGCACGCTTCATCGGCTCAGTTAAATCAGTCACTTCCTCCTGAATCGCTTGACCAAAGCTATCAACGGCGTACTTACCCAGAGCGTCAACCGACTCTTGTTCGTAGCCTAACAGGGAGTCCCAGTTGTCGTTCGTCTGCCGCTCGCTCCTGTCGCCTTTTTGATATTCGCTCATAATTTCCTTTTTTATGTTATTTTCAATAACTAATATATATTATATCAAAGCTTGAGCATTATGTCAATAGGCTGACCTTTATTTGCGAAAGTTCTGCTTATCCCATAAGCCACTGGCAGTTTCGTCTAGCAGTGGCCTCAAGAAGTCTGAGATCGTCTTTTGTTCATCCCGATCAAAACTGCCGCTGGTGTATACGTCATCCCGATCGATAGCGACTAGTTTTGCAGCCAAAGGCCTGGCATAGACCCGCCCATCAGGATAAACCGTGAACGATATTATCGAGCTTGGGTACTCTGGATCGCCGACCTCAAACTGCTGAGAAAACTCAACCACATCATCATCTCGATGGCTGTTAGTATACTTAAACCCAACCTCGGCCACCCTAACTTCCCTTAGAGGTTGATCAGCTATTTGACCACCAGGAGCGTCTAAAGGTATCTCAAGCATCCTGACGCGTTCAATTGCCGCATCGCGACCAAAAGTCTTAGTCAAAGCAAGCGCCGACTGATCAGTCAAAAGCACGCCAACAATAGCCTCACCCCCATAAATATAGCCATCCAATCCAGCAATCGGCCTCGATCGGCCAACCAGCTGACCACGACTATCTTGTGTATCGGGGTCGATGACATTAGGATGATTAGTAGACTCTAAGTAGACACGACGCACATCTCTCATGCCAGCTAAAGATGAGGCCAGATTGTCTTCTGGCATGGCATAGTCAGATAAAGCATCCCAGGGAGAAGTCTCGATTAACCGACTTGCAAGCTGATCCGACAGAGTAATATTTGCTTTTTCGACTGTCACAACATTTAAATCATACGGCCAAAACGCCGATCAGTCAACCACTAAATAAAACGAGAGGCCTATAACTTACTAGACACCTAGGTGGTGCTTAACTCTGGCGATAACGTCACCAATGACCACTTGAGATTTAACCATATAATCATCAACACCCAGACCCTCGGCCCGCTCTTTGTCTTTGGGCTGTGATAGTGCAGTTAGCATGATAATCCGGACATTCATGGTCTCGGGAGTATTGCGCAAGATATCCAAGACATCAAAACCGCTAATTTTTGGCATCATAGCGTCAAGCAAAATCAGGTCGGGTCGGTATTCAAGCGTCGCCGAAAGCGCGTCCTCGCCGTTGTTAACTTCACGTATATCAAATCCTTCAAGCTCCAGCCTTGCTCGATAGACAGCGGCTAGCGATGTATCATCTTCAACTAGTAAAATTTTCTTTTTGCTTTGCATACTGCCTCCATAATATCATGTATTTTTCTAAAAGCACAAACGCTAATCGCCCAGGAGTTCTTTTGCCCGATCCATCTGTGGATCAACACCATCAGCATAATCATCGGCGCTCAGCCCGACTTCGACATCAGGGTCAATCCCCTCTTTATCAATGTTCTTGCCTTTTGGCGTATACCACCTAGACTCGGTCACCTTTAACTGTGATCCGCCGCTAAGGCTCAATACCGCCTGAACACTACCCTTACCGTAAGTGGTTTCGCCAACCAATGTCGCCTTGCCGTACTCTTTTAATGAGCCGGCGATAATCTCGCTAGCGCTAGCACTGCCACCATTAATTAGTACGATAGTTTTTATCTGACCGAGAATCGGCTTACCAGTAGAGCGATCAGTTCGCACTACTTCAGCACCTCGCCTCTGAGTTAGCACCACCTGGTTATCCAGCCATAGACCAGCTAGTGCCTGAGCAGCTGGTACTTCTCCGCCAGGATTGCCTCTAAGGTCCAAAATAACCCTGTCTACACCTGAGGCCAGAAACTTCTCTGCCTCTGCTCTAGCCAGAGGTCCGGTCTCTCTATTGAAGCGGTGGACAGTCAATACACCAATTTTCCCATCAATCGCTGACTCAATTGTTGGTGAACTGATTTCTTGACGTGTAATTGTAACGTCCTTACCCTCACCACCTCTGCTTAGCAACAATTTAACTTTTGTTCCAACCTCGCCGCGAATCTTTTGAACAGTTTTATCTACCGTCCAGTTAGCTGCCGACTCACCGTTAATTGCGACAATTACATCGCCAGCTTGCACTCCCGCCCTTTCAGCTGGGCTGTCCTTGAGTGGTCGAATGATTGTCGGCTGCTCATCACGCAAACCTATCTCCGCACCAATGCCACCGCCAATATTGCCGCTCAAATCACTCTCGAGCTCCTTCACGCCGTCTGGGTCAAGGTAAACAGTGTGCGGGTCACCAGCCGCATCAACCAAACCTTTGTTTGCGCCATAAATCAACTGCTGGAGGTCTAGCTCACCGTCGTAGTTGGTCTTAAGTGTCCGGTATGTCTCCTGTACGCTAGAGAGATCGAGGGTCGACGTCTCTACGTCAAAGCCAAAGATTGGCCCAATTGATCCGAAAATAGCGTCTGAGCGCATCCCGGCGGCAAAGCTAATAATTGCAACAATAAAGCAGACCAACAGGGTGCTCGAGTGATTTTGCACCTCGCTTTTTTTATTTCTCATATAAGCTAGTATATCGCAGCTCGCCCGAAGTCGCTAGTGGTTATCCTAGAAATAGATGTAGGTCAGGCCGGCAGCTGAACGAGTGTAGTAGCGGTATTGACCGTCCCAGGCTAGATTGTAGTCACTGACAGTAATTGTTCCGTCACCGTTAACCGCCTCAACGTACATAGTGTGTCCGTAGTAGCCGATAGGCCACATCGCAACCGATCCGACCTTAGGAGTCGATCCACTTGGAATTCCATGTCGGGCAGCTGTAGCTGGCCACTGGTTAGCGTTACCCATACCAGCAAAGTGTGGGACGTAGCGGCCGCTACTCGCGACCTTCCAGGCGGTGTAGCTAACACATTGGCGAGAGTAGAGACCCCAAGTATCGACATAAGTATTTAGTGGCGCGTTGGCCCAGATTGCAGGATAGCCGCCATTGCCAAATGAAGCTGGTGGGAATGCTCCGCTGCTCGAGCCGCCACTACGAGACTGACAAGTGCCGCCGCTCCAGATTCCACCCATGCCCTCACAGTTAGCGCGACGCTGCTGCTCTTGAAGCTGAGTGATCTCAGCGTTTCTCTCTGCGGCAAGCTTCTGATAATTAGCTTGGTCATTTTGAGTCACCGCAAGAAGTGTCTGCTGCTGCTGCTGCCTTTCGGCTACCTGGGATCGCTGAGACTTCTGGTCAACCAAGATACGCTCAACTTCCTGCTTGTTCTCCTCTAGTTTCGCCTGCAGCTCCTTGATTCCCTTGATTTTGTCATTTAGGGCTTCACGTAGAGCCGATCGCTGCTCTTGTTTGTCGATGTAGTCACCAATACTTTTACTACTTGCCAACATCTCTAGTGGCGAGATCTGATCATCAACATACATATCGGATAAGATAGTGCCGAGTGCTTCACGGTTCTGCTCGATCAAGGCCTGATTACGTGCAATCTCCTCAACCAACTCCCGGTGTCTTTTTTCGCTTTCCTGAATTTGGGCTTGGATTGTTGCGATTTGCTCACTTAATCGATTAAGCTCGCCCTCTAAGGTATCAGCGACCGCCTCAAGTCGACCTGCTTCATTGCTATACTGATCAGCCTCCTGCTGCTTGGCACGAATCTCAGATTCGTAATCGCGCGCAAAAGCAGAAGTAGTCATATAAGTTGCGCTACTTGCCGCTACCAAGACAGCCAGGGCTACCAGCATAATCTGGCGCAAGGAAATCTTGGAAACAGTTGGTGTGGTGGACCGTGGTTTCATCTGTATCAAGATTAGCATAAGCAAATATCCATGTCAAGACATAATTTCTCTAACGATCGACCGGATATCACCGCCGATTACCTCGTTTATTTCCCTGTCTTCGCTGGTGCTTTGCTCGCCAGCCGCGCCGCCGTGGACCCTGAGGCCTATCGGAACTATCTTCGTAGTCAAACCGCCTTGTCCTACTGCTGTCATAGCTATCAATCCTAACCAAGCTCAGTAGCGACTGTCTGTCGTGCTTACTTAAATTATCTAATGAGATGATTCCACTGGCCCTTTGTGCCACCTCGCGCTCGACCTGATTGAGCGAAACTCTATTTCGTCGGCGACCAAATCGACCGAGACTCTGCTGCTCTAGCCGACCATGTGCCCACTTAGCAAACTCTTTAACAAATAATTTTTGATTGCGGGTATTATTTTGAATCACAGGAGTTGCCACACCCTCCAAAACTCGCTTGCCAAAACGAACCTGCTGAAGCTCAGCCAGACTATGCGTTTGCGGATCGTAGACGATTCTGCCCTTTCGGCCAACAAACAGCTGAGGCGACAATTCAACCAGCCAGTCAATATCAACCACACTAATTCCGTTGACTAATCTTAAAGTCTCAAGATGCCCGCTGCGCGATGGCACTTCGAGATCAAAAGGCGTACCGCTAATTAACCTTGGAAATCTCACCACGGTACTGCCAGACAACTCCCTCTCTTTGCCGGTAAATATATGCTCCGCGTTGCCTCGACTGTTCACCGTCCATAGCTCATCAAGCTGACCAGCAACGATACAGCGCAACAACTTATCTTCGTCTTCTGGAGATAGCGGCGCCAAGGAGATGTCAACCAGCCCAAGATCGGTGTGCAGTCGCTCAATTACCTCTTCGGCTTTCGCGATATTCTTGCTAATTATACCCAGATCCTCTAGCTCATCCTCCAATATCTCCGGGATCGATAAGTAAACTTCATATTGAGCAAGCAGGTCGGATTTAGTCTGACGAGTATATTTTCGCCAGCCACTATAGCGAGTTCCCCCTTTAGTAATTCCACCAACCTCCTGGATAGCAATAATCGCCGCCAGTTTAGCTCGTAGCTCCCTCGGGTACGCCTCGCCCTCAACCAACATCCGAGCATACTTTGACTCAACCGGGAAGCGCTCCATCGCTCGCCCTATATCAGTCACCTGGCCCTTTGCAGTCATTGCTCCGAGAATTCTTAACGTGCGCTTGGCTCGCTGAATCGACTTTTTGCTGGGGTCGTGGTAAAAATCCAGAGTCTCAATATCCAGGCCAACATTTGCTAGGCGCAAAACCAAGCGATCTATGTGTTTTCGTAGAATCTCGGGAACGCCGTACTCTTCACGGTCTTCAAATGCTAGGCACGGCAAGGTGTCGTATGGCGCCAGAATATACTCACCCGGCTTGGTTCGACCTGCTCGACCTGCTCGCTGCAAGCTGTCGGCTTGCGATATCTGAGCGATAAATAGCCCCTCGACTCCACTTCTTACCTCGCTTCGTCGTTCAAGCCCACTGTCAATTACCATGTCGATATCGTCTATTGTCACGCTGGTCTGGGCGATGTTTGTGGCAAGTATTATTTTTCCGTTTGGATAGCTAGCAAAAGCCTTTTGCTGCGACTCGGCCTCCAACTGACTGTGTAGCGGAATGACTGGCACCCCCACCTCTGCGGCTTTCTTTGATATTACATCAGTCACATCCTGAATCTCGGCCTTGCCAGGCAAAAACGTCAGTATGTTCCTGCCGGGACTAGACAGCTGCGCAAAAAGCTCGCTAAGCACATCGGTGCCCATACGCTTTTTAACCTCAAAGTAACGCCCAGGCACACTTATTACCGACTCGGTTTCAAAATACTGCGCCAGGCTTGCCGATTCAATCGTAGCACTCATCACTAGCACCTTAAACCTCGGCTCCTCTTGAACACGCTTTTTTGCCCAGGCTATTAGAACCTCCATGTTCTCGTTCCATTCGTGCACTTCGTCCAAAACCAAGACCTGCTTTTGCTTAACACCAGATCCGGTAATCTCCCTGACCAGCTGCAAACCATCCGTACAATACAAGATCTGCGTCCGCCCGCTGTCGTCTCTCTCGTGAGCCGTTCTGTAGCCAACAATTTGGGTCGAGTCCTCACGGTTACGCTCCGCCCATTCATCCCTGACTCTGTTAGACAGATTCCGGGCAGCCAAAATACGTGGCTGCGTTACCACCACCCTGTCGTAGCCGTGCTCAGCTAAATACTGAGGCACCTGAGTACTCTTTCCGGCCCCAGTTTCGGCCGTTAAAATCGTCACTTGATTGTTGTCCACCGAACTTACTATCTCTTCGTAGAAGTCGCGGGTTGGCAGTTCGTAAAAGTCTTTTATTTTATCGGTCATTTAATAATTACTATATCAGGACTCAGTCTATATATTGATATATCTTAGGCAAAAAATAGTTTAATCTGCTGCTAAACTCGCAGGTGCTTTCTCGTGGCGATATAGGATGATACTACGCCGATTAGCGAACCAAGTAGAATCATCCCCACCAGAATAAGACCAACGCTCTCTGCCATCGAAGCAAGAGTATTCTCTATCGGTAGTCCATACTGAGCCAGCGGCTGCCTCGCCGCCATAACCAGCCCAAATCCAGCAGCCGTCGCCACAACCGCGGCAATAACTCCGTACATCACTGCCTCCACCAGAAATGGTCCGCGGATAAACTCCTTGCCTGCACCAATCAATTTCATCATGTGGATTTCATCCTTGCGATTAAATATAGCCATTCGAATCGTATTAAAGACAACTAGCGATGAAATAATCACGAATACCGCCGTCATCGTACCGCCGCCCACCTCGGCCAACTTAACCCACTCACCAATGCTGCTGATAGCAGCTCGCCGCTCACCCTGGAATGACGGAGACTTAGAGGGATCTTTTATTTGCTGGTACAATCCGTCTTTTTGAGTAAACTCGTCAAGTGAAGCTGTGTCGTTTATATCAGTCAGTGAAACGCGCAGGGTCGCTGACATCCGGTTTGAGGCTTCACGAATCGCCTCCAGTATTGCCGGGTCGTCCTTATTCTGCTGCGCCTGGTCCTCTCGGGCCTGGGCTGCACTAATGTAGCGCACAGACTCGACGTTACTCAAGCTCTCTACCCTATCCTTTACCTCCAAGATATCCTCTTCAGCTGCGTCACCTCGGAGATAGATAGACATGTCGACACTCTTGCTGATATCAGACACCGTTTCAAGCAGTACGTTTCGCGACACCAAAGTAATCATGACAATAAGCAAAGTTACCGCCATGACGGCCGTTGCTGCAACCGTTAGCCAGACGTTTCGACTAAAGTTACTGATGCCGTAGCGAAAAATGCGCATGAACGCCAGCATAGTTCGTCGCTGTTGCTTATTTTTCTTCGGAGATTTCTTACTCATTGCCGATAACTTCCCTTTGCCTCATCTGAGGTAATTTTACCACCGTCAATTGTAATCACCCGGCGCTTGAGCTTGTTAACAATGTCGACGTTATGCGTCGTCAGGAGAACGGTTGTCCCATACTTGTTAATTTTCTCCAGCAACTTAACAATTTCCCAGCTGTGTTTCGGATCGAGGTTTCCGGTAGGCTCGTCAGCAATCAAAATCTTCGGCTGACGCACCACTGCCCGGGCAATTGCCACTCGCTGCCGCTCACCACCCGACAGCTGATGCGGAAAGCTTTTCTCTTTGCCCGTTAGTCCGACTAGGTCAATCACTTTTGGCACCGTGCTCTTTATCTCTCGATTGGTCATACCAGCTATCTCTAAAGCAAAAGCGACATTTTCAAAAACCGTTCGATTCGGCAGCAGCTTAAAATCTTGAAATACCACACCGATTTTGCGTCGAAGCAACGGGATGTGCCTATCTTTTAGAGTGTCATAGTCAATGCCACCAACGACAATCTTTCCACTGCTCGGCTTTTCAGCTCGAGTTAGCAACGAAAGCAAGGTTGACTTGCCAGCTCCACTGGTTCCTACAAGTATTACAAACTCGCCAGCGCTAATATGGACACTCACGCGATTAAGTGCTGGCTTACCCTCTTTACCGTATGCCTTCGTTACCCTATCAAGTAAAATCATACTTGTTTTATTGTATCATTTACTGGCAATAAACGCGAGCGGATTAACTGTCTAGGTTACTAGACTGGCTATACTCAAGGAAGCTATAGATGAAACCATCAATCTGCCCATCTAGAACCTTCTGGACATCTTTTTCCTCATATTTCGTGCGCGTATCCTTAACCAGTGTGTAAGGGTGCATGACATAGTTACGAATTTGACTACCCCAGTTAGCCGACTCACCCGCTCGCAGGTCAGCCACCGATGACGCGTGCTGCTCTAACTGCATCGCTAAAAGCTTTGAGCGCAGAATACTCAGCGCCGTCTCTTTGTTTTGCAACTGTGAACGCTCATTTTGGATAGCAACCACTAAACCGGTTGGCAGATGCGTTACCCTAACTGCACTGTCAGTGGTATTTACGCTTTGACCACCATGACCGCCAGCACGATATACATCAATTTTCAACTCAGCCGGCTCAAGCTCAACCTCCTCCGGAGCGTCAATCTTTGGCAATACCTCAACTAGCGCAAAGGATGTTTGCCGCAAACTATCAGAATTAAACGGACTTAGTCTGACAAGACGGTGGACGCCATTCTCAGATTTGAGCTTGCCGTATGCAAATGGACCCGATACCTCAAACACACTAGTCTTAATTCCCGCTTCGTCATTGGTTGATCTTTCAATAACATCAGCCTTCATCTCATGTCGCTCAGTCCAGCGCAAGTACATTCGCTCCAAAATGGCCGCAAAGTCCTGAGCATCCAGTCCGCCAACACCTGCCGATATCCGCACAACTGCCTCGCGGTTGTCATACTTGCCGCTAAATAATAGATCAGTTTTGCGAATTTCAAACTCACTTTCTATTGCTCCGATTTGCGCCTCAAATTCCGGAATCATGTCGTCATCTCCAAGTTCCATGAGCTCCACCAGATCGGCCAATTGAACCGTTAGAATCTGCCAAGGCTGAACCGCCTGACGCACGGCGGAAGCTTTCTTCGCTAAACTTTGAGCAAATTCAGGATTATTCCATATCTCAGGCTCATTAAGCTGATTATCTAAATCAGCCAACTCCTGCTCCAGCACAAAAAAATTCAGAGCGCTTTTCGCTCGATCTAGATTTTCAACTAGTGTCTCCACCCTTTTTTTTAATGGCTGCATGAGTTTATTGTAACACCTTATGATCTACCAAGAGACTCGACGGCAGCTACAAATTGATCGCCCCTATCTGCGTAACTAGAAAACATGTCAAAACTTGCGCTCGCTGGACTTAAAATAACGACATCACCCGGTCGAGCCAAGGATGACGCGGTACGCACAATATCGACCATGCCGCCAAGCTCCCGAAAAACCTCTACCCCATGCTCTAGACATAGCTTATGAATTACTTCTCCCGTTTGACCAATCGCTACCACCCTCGACTCTGTATCCTTGGCGACTTTAATAATCTCATCATAGTTAGCTCCCTTGTCCGACCCGCCAAGAATAATTATTTTTGGCTGATCAAAAGATCGTAAGGCGGCGATAGCTGAACCAGGCGTAGTCGCGATACTATCATCGTAGTAACCCACGCCATCAACTTCCGCCACGAATTTAAGTCGGTGGTCTAGGCCCTTAAAGCTGGCGATGCCTTCGCGAATCGCCTCATCATTAACCCCTAGTTGCTTCGCAACAGTGATTGCCGCACAGGCATTATCTAAGTTATGCTCACCCACTAGATGCAGGGTGTCAAAACTAGATATAGCGTGCCCCTGAACAACAAAATTGTTCGCCTCAACCTTCGCCGCGCCATCGTCATCCGTACAATAACGAATCTTCCTAGCTGGAGAAGCCGACGCTATTTCTTGAGAGTAAGGGTTCGTGGGATGATAAACTATAACGTCACCAGGCAGCTGGTAGCGCGCAATACGCCCCTTGGCCTTGACATAATCCGTCATATCAATATGCACATCCAGATGATCCTGCTCAACCATCAGCACTACTGCAATACTCGGCGACCTCTCAATGTCCCAAAGCTGAAAGCTACTCAGCTCGTAAATCACAATGTCATCAGCTTTAATGTTAGACAAAACCTCAAGAGCCGGCACGCCGATATTACCAACCAGGTGGACCTTTTTGCCGGCTGCGGACAAAATATTCGTGATCAAACTCGCTGTCGTGCCTTTGCCTTTGGTGCCAGTTACCCCAACAATCTTAGCTGGACATTGAGCAAAGAATTCGTTTGTGGCCGACCAGATCTTTCCAGTGGTTTTAATCTTGTATGGTGATAAGCCGGCTGTTCGAATAACTAGGTCAAATCCCTCTAGCTGACTAAAGGCATCTTCGCCATCGATAACCTCAGCTTCCTCAGGTAGATCCTCCCGACTCAGCCTCTCATCAACAATCGTAAACTCCGCCTCAGGAAACTGAGCTCGAAAATAACTGTAATTGACCCGACCCTCAACCCCGAAGCCGGCAATTGCAATTTTCATACTAAAATAGCGTCTCCAGCTTATCCTGAAGTTTCATCAACAGCTCCCTATCGCCACAACTTACCCCAGCCAGCACCCATGTATTAGCGGAGAAGAACTCTCGAGCTGTCTCAACAATTTGCTCCTGGTTAACCGCTAAGATATCCGCTGGAACCTTTTCATAGTCTTTAACGACATCGTCGGCAAAGTAGCGACTAGTGTAAAAGCCGCTTATCTGAGCAACAGTCTGAGCCCCCATTTGGTAGCGTCCAATGGCGTATGATTTTGCAGCTTCGATATCCTCAGGTTCAATCGTACCGTTCACTACCCGCCTCAGCTCGCGCACCATCACGTCGAACAGCTCTTCTGCAGTTTCTAGATTTACCTGGCCCCCAAAGTCCCATGCCGAATCATAGAAGCCAACAGAGGTATCGCTAAACATGCCGTAAGCCAAACCTTTTTTCCTAGCGGCCCCAAAAATTCGCGAGCTCATTGTACCTGTCAGAATATGGTTCAAGCTATCCATGGCATCCGCCTCCGCATCGCTCAGCTCTCGCGGGACGCTCAGCGACCAGCCAAAGTTCAGATTGGAAGCCTCTTTGCGTCTGATTAGCACGGGATTAGCCCGATTCAACTCGTTATGCGGTATCGCAAACCTTTCGCCACTCTCCAGCTGCCAGCTCTCAAGCATTTCTCGAACTCGCTTTTTTCGACCCTTCAGCTTACCCGCCACGACGAATCGAAGATTTTGAAGTGTGTGTGTTCGGCGGTGGTGTTCTTTTATGTCCCTCAGTGTTATACCTGAAATAGTCTTCAGGCGCTGGTTAAATGTAAGTATGTCCTCACCGAGGGCCTGCTGGATTCGCGGCCACATCACCCGATTGTGATTATTCAGATAGCCTGTTAGTTCACTTCGGACATTGCCCTTCTCAGCCTCTAGTTCTGCGTTGTTAAAGCGTGGAGTTGTAATAGCTATTCGCTGTAGATCCAAGATCCTGTCCCACTCGAAGTCGGCACAGGCAGCTTCGTAGACCATAGCATAGTCAGAAGTATAGGCGTTGTGATAGGCGCCGTTCTTGGTAAATTCCTGCTCGTAAGCGTGTTCCGAACGAAAGCTATCATTAGCCCCAAAAGCCATGTGCTCCATAATATGAGCAGTTTCATAGATTTCCTTATCACGAACGTAACGGTTGCCAGCCCTAAAGTGAAACTGGAAGCTCATGACCGTTGCGTCAGGCACATCTATCAACAGTCCCCGCGCACCATTTTTTAATCTAATTTCCTCAACTGTGTGTTTCATCAGCCCGTACCCTCTGCCCACCTGGTTATATATTACTTATGGTTTTTCTTCTTGCGATTCTGTCGTGCGGCTTTTTTCTTCTTGCGAGCAGCGTTTTTGGCGCGATTAACCTCTGCGTTACTGCTGCCTTTTTTTACTGAAAAATCATCGTCACGATTAGCTTCACCCGAGCCTAACTCGTTGACGCCCTTTTCAACCGCCGACTCCGCCAAACGTGTCAGCTCTGTATCATATTCATCATCCTGAGACTGCCGAACCACTGCGTCATGCTTGTGGATACGGAAGATGGTGTTTAGCACTTCGTTTCTTAGGTTGGTCTGCAGACTTTCGAAAAGTTTCTGGCTTTCAGAGCGGTACTCGACAAGTGGATCACGCTGGCCGACACTTCGCCAATGAATGCCCTCCCTCAAATGCTGCATGTTCTCTAGATGCTGCATCCACAAAGTATCAAGCACGGCCATATAAACCTCTCGCTCAACTCCGCGGAGCTGCTCGGTACCAATTTCCTCTTCTTTGTTAGCATAAGCTTTGTGAGTCAACTCAAGAGCTCGAGCAAATCGAGACTTGTCTTTTTTATCTCTGCCGATCTCCGCAACCTCAGTTTCATCTACCGGAAAAATAAAGGTAAACTCTTCAACGAACTTTGGATTATTGTTTGAAGGAACTGCCGTGAGTTCGCGGACTTTTTCCTCAAGCAAACGATGAATTTCGGGTTGGATATTGTCACCTTCCAAAATCTTTCGTCGCATCGTATAGACTACCCGACGATGTCGATTAATCACGTTGTCGTACTGAACAACTTGTTTGCGAGTGTCAAAGTTATAGCCCTCTACGCGCTTCTGGGCCGCTTCAAGCGTCTTTGAGACGGCACGGTTTTGAATCGGCGTATCTTCATCAACACCTAAACGATCCATCAGCACCGCGATGCGTTCACCCTGGAATATGCGCATTAAATCATCCTCGGTAGAGACGTAGAATTGAGTTTCACCTGGATCGCCCTGACGTCCACCTCGTCCTCGAAGCTGGTTGTCGATGCGCCTTGATTCATGACGCTCCGAACCGATCACAACCAGACCGCCAAGCTTCTTTACCTCATCGGTAATCTTGATGTCAGTTCCTCGACCGGCAATATTTGTCGCCAGAGTAACCGCACCCTTTTCGCCAGCTCTCTCGACGATTGCCGCTTCTCGTTCATTATTTTTTGCGTTAAGCAGCTCGAACTTGATACCCTCTTTCTCAAGATGTGCGGCAATAAGTTCATTTTTTGCAATAGAGCCAGAGCCCACCAAAACTGGACGGCCCTGCTTGTTGTACTCCTTGACTGCTTCGGCTACAGCCTTCAGTTTGCCCTTCTCGGTCTTAAATATCAAGTCCTCTTTGTCGATACGCGCAATTGGTCGATTTGGTGGAATCTGTATAACATCAAGACTGTAGATCTGCTGAAACTCCTCCGCCTCGGTAAATGCCGTACCTGTCATGCCAGATAATTTATCATAAAGGCGGAAATAGTTCTGGAAGGAAACTGTGGCCAAAGTCATACTCTCTTGCAGAACTGGCACACCTTCTTTAGCCTCAATCGCCTGATGAAGTCCTTCGTTGTAGCGTCGGCCTTGCATCAAGCGGCCCGTGTGCTCGTCGACGATAATCACTTCGCCCTCTCGAGTCACCACGTAGTCCTTGTCTCGTTTAAATAGAGTCTGCGCTCTTAGCGCTTGATCCATGTGGTAGACGCTTCTGACGTGGTCTGGCGTGTAAAGGTTTTTCACGCCGAGCATTTTCTGAACCTTTTCAACACCCTGGTCGGTCAAAGAAACACTGCGACGCTTCTCATCCAGAATATAATCATCCGGCACAAGCTTTGCGGCAATCTTTGCAAAGGTATAGTAGCTGTCGGGATTTTCAGCGGCTGGAGCCGAGATAATCAAAGGCGTCCTTGCCTCGTCAATCAAAATCGAGTCGACCTCATCAACAATCGCAAAATTGAGCTCTCGTTGGCGCAATAGCTCCATGTCGTTGACCATATTATCCCTGAGGTAGTCAAAGCCAAACTCATTGTTGGTTCCATAGGTTATATCGGCCTGATAGGCCTCTTTACGAGTCACCGGGCGCAACTTTTTCATTCGAGGATCGGTATGATTCTCGTTGTCATAATTCTTGTCATAAACAAATGACGCTTCGTTAATGATACAGCCAGTGGTTAGCCCCAAGAACTCGAACATTTCACCGTTCCAGCCTGCATCACGCTGAGCCAAGTAGTCATTAACCGTAACGACATGCACACCCTTTTCGGTTAATGCATTGAGGTATGATGGCAAGGTAGCAACTAAGGTTTTACCCTCACCAGTCTTCATCTCTGCCACGTTACCTTCATGCAGAGCGATACCGCCAATCAGCTGGACGTCAAATGGACGCATTCCAAGAGTGCGATCGGCCGCTTCGCGCACGGTGGCAAAAGCCTCAGGCAGGATAGTATCCAAGTCAGCACCCTTTTTAGCGAGTTTCGCCTTTAGCAGCTCAGTCTGCTTGCGCAGCTCCGCATCTGTCATTTTTTTGTAGGCTGGGGCCAGGTCATTGATAGCTCCGACTCTTTTTTGCAGCCTCTTCAATATCCGCACTTGCGGATCACCAAATACCTTAGTCAGCGCCTTTTGCCTCGTCAATCCCATCTAAAAATCCCTCGCTTTCAGCATAAATCTACAACTTCTACTATTGTAGCGCTTTTGTCTAAAGATTTAAAGAGGAAATATACCTGTTAGGTCCGCTTGGCTAAAGTGATCAATCTATCGCTCGCGCTGATAGCTTCGCTTGAACTTGCTCAACGCACCCCTAAAGCCGATGTGAGGTAGTGAAGCCTGCTTGTATTTACGCAGTTGGCCATTAAGCTTTGCCTCGACTATATCGACTGCTGCCAATACATTCATGGTTGAGTCCTTGGCTGTGATTACCTTATCAGGCACGTTGATAATTACCTCAACCTCATATTTATCGCCAGTGGTTTTTGAAAATTGACGAATTTTTACATCTGCTGAAACACTCTTTCGAGCGTGACGCGGTAGATATTTGTCCAGTGAGCCGATTTTCTTCTCGACATATTTTTTCGTATTATCGGTTAAGTCGTACTTCAGTCCGGTTATAGTTAGATTCTTTATCATTCGTACCCCCTTGTTTACTTACAGGAAACAGTGTTTTTGTTATGCTTATAAATCTATTATATCACTTCTCGGCCCGACAGATAGGGTTGGAGTGCTTCGGGTACAGTTAGCGTGCCGTCGGCGTTTTGGTAGTTCTCTAAAATGACCACCAGCGATCTCGCTAAGCTTACAGCCGTACCATTCAAGGTATGAGCCACTTCAATTAAACCATCCTTTCGTCGCACCCGTATGTTGAGGTTACGTGCCTGAAAATCCGTACAGTTGGAACAGCTCGTAAGCTCCCGATATGACTGGTCAACTGGCGACCAGTATTCGATGTCGTATTTTTTTGCTGCTGGAGCCCCAAGGTCACCGGCAGCAATGTTAATAACCCGGTAGGCCACGCCGAGCTCCTGCCAAATCTCTTCCTCGATAGCCAGAATCTGCTCGTGCACCTCTGCCGAACTGTCTGGAAGCGTAAAGGCATACATCTCTAGCTTATTGAACTGATGGACCCGGAATAGACCACGAGTATGCTTGCCCGCCGCCCCGGCCTCTTTACGGTAACAAGGACTCAAGCCGGCATAAAGGAGAGGCAGCCTATCCTCGTCAATAATCTCGTCGGCATGGTACCCAGTTAGGGGTATTTCAGCGGTAGCTATCAAGCTCAGATCTTCAGCCTCAATCGAATACTCGTCCGACTGGTCACTGGTTCTTGGCGCGAAACCAGTTCCTGTCATTGTTCGCTGATTAACCATATGTGGCACTGTCATAAAAGTAAACCCTTTAGCAATCAACTTGTTTAGTGCAAACTGAGTAATGGCATTCTCTAACAGTGCTAGGTCACTTTTAAGGTAGTAGAACTTCGCACCCGCCACCTTAGCACCTCTTTCAAAATCCAACCAGTCGCGATTAGTTGCATAGTCTAGGTGATCTATAGCGCCAGTCTTTTTCTCGCCCCATGACCTAATCTCGACACTGTCCTGCTCGCCCCCTTCGGGAACATCGTCAAATATGACGTTAGGAACGCCTTGAAGCAATGACTGATACTGCTCGTCAACCGCCCCGTAATCAGCCTCTAGACGAGACAACTCGTCCTTAACAGCCTTACCCTGCTCTATCACCTCAGGTGATGGCTTACCGCCCTTCATTTGCGAGGCTATCTGATTGCGCCGCTCGCGTAGCTTATCGGACTCGGCTTGGAGCTGCCTACGCCGCTCATCCACCTCGAGCAATTGTCTGATACTAACATTGTAGCCTTTTTTGTCTGCTGAGTTTTGTACCTTCTCCGGATTTTCTCGGATAAAACGAATGTCTAACATGGCTCTATTGTAGCAGATACTCTTCAGCCTTGATGCACCAATCTAAACAGCTGGCACCACTCCGGTAGTCAAAAGAATCATGATTAACAGTCCAAGACACACTCGATACACAACAAATCCTTTATAGCTGTGCTTTGAGATAAACCCAATCAGCCACGCTACCGCCGCATAGCCGGCAATAAATGAAAAAATTGTGGCGATAATTGTGGCACCCCATCCAACTCCATTCGAGATATGCTCATATTGCGTAGCCGCCTGAAACACACCAGCCGCGAGTAACGCCGGTATCCCAAGAAAGAAAGCTAAGCGCGTAGCCGTAACTCGATCGAAGCCCCGGAAGAGACCGACTGAAATTGTCGCCCCCGAGCGTGAGACGCCAGGTATTAGAGCCAGACATTGGGCTAGGCCGATCAACAGCGTATCGTGCCATTTGGTATCTTTTTCGCCGCGCTTTTGAGTTGTGCGAGTGTCGGCTAGCCACATCACAGCACTCCAAACAATGAGCATCACCGCCACCACCCATAGACTTCTCAGCGTCGTTTCGATGTGATCCTTAAATAGCAGTCCAATAATTCCTATCGGCAGTGACCCTATCAAAACCGCCCACCCAAAGCGATAGTCTACGTTATCGCGCCTTTTTTTATTAAAGAGTCCATCAAGCCACGCCAAAGCAATGCGAACTATGTCTTTTCTGAAAAACAAAATTGCCGCTACAATCGCACCGATTTGAATAATCGCCGTAAAGGCTGTTATATCGGGAGAGTTAATAGTGAAACCAAACAGCTTACTAATAATTGTCACGTGCCCTGTACTTGAAATCGGAAGAAACTCAGTCAGGCCCTCAACGACTCCTAGTATAATCGCCTGCCACCAGTCCATCATATCAACTACTCCGTCCTCAATGCTTCAATAGGGTCGAGCTTAGCAGCCTTGCGACTCGGTAGAATTCCAGAAGCAATCGCCACCAGCATCAATCCGCCAACCACCACTCCAAATGACCATGGCTGAAAAATTAGCAAGTGTGAATCACCTAGCGAAAGTGCATCGGAGATCCAAGGGTTAGCCAAAGTTCCAGCCAGTAGCGCTAGACCTGAGCCGATCGCCCCACCCAGGAAGCCGACCCAGGCCGCCTCTAGCTTAAACAGTCGCCCAACATCGCGTCCCCTCATGCCAAGTGCCTTCATCAGACCGATTTGCTGAGTCCGCTCAAGCACTGAAATGTATTGAGTGTTTATAATACCAAATACACTTGTCAACACCGCCAACGCGCCAAAGCCGATCAAAACCCCCATCAAGACATTAATGAACTGGAATAAAAAGCCCATTAAGTCTTCAGCAGTTTGAGCCAAATAACCCTTATCACTTATGGCCTCTTTGACACCTTCAACGCTCTGCTCGTCAGTAGCCAGCACTGTTGCCCCCAAAAACGCGCCCTCCAGCGGCGTACCTCGCATATTGAAATCGTACATATCTGCCACGGTGTCACGACTGACTCGAAGAGTGGTGCTGCCAACTGCGGAAAGGATTGAGCTCTTGACAACTGCCTTAACCTCAAGCGTATATGTCTTTTGTTCTTCGGTAACTGAGTTGGCCATGACAATATCAACCGTTTGGCCAATTGATGAACTGTTAAGGGGTAACCCTAACACCTCAGCAAAAGCTGACGGCAAAATAACCTGATTATCACCGACACCATCGGTGCTGCCAGCTATGATTTCGTCTTTGATGGCGCTGTTGTGGGGCTCTAGCCCTGCTTGATATTTCTTCTGGCCCTCTCTGGTGACATAGAGAGCTGAAGCATTATAGATTGGAGTCACCTCACTAACGTTCTCGAGCCCCTCCAAGGTTTCAATGTCGTCGCCTGAGAGCATTTTTTGTGAAAAACCACCACCGAACTGCATTGATGGCCCTGGGACGTACTCTCTGGGGCGAGTTGGATCAAGACTAGCGTCGTCTCCCTTAGGCTGAACATATAATTCGCGCACGTCGGTATTGCTACTGATAATATCGCTAGCATATTGTCGACCACCCTCTCCAGCCGCTAAAGCCAAGGTGATCGTAAACGCCCCCACGCCAATTGCCAGACTGGTGAGTAGCGTCCGCGCCTTTGCTTGCCGAAGACTTCGTCCGGCTCGACGCACCGTATCAATTAACTTCATTGCTGGACCACCTCTCGTGCTAATGAATCAGCTTCATCGCTCCGGTTCTTTTGCTCAACTGATTCAATTTTGCCATCTTTGATATTTACCAATACGTCACACTTCGCCGCAAGCTCAGGATCGTGGGTCACGATAATCAGCGTCACACCCCGATCGCGGTTATAGCCAAACAGCATATCTTCAACCAGTCCACCGGTTACGCTGTCAAGGTTACCAGTCGGCTCATCAGCAAAAATAATCTTTGGTTCATTGGCAATAGCCCGAGCAATCGCCAGACGCTGCTTCTGGCCCCCGGATAGATCCTTTGCCTTATTGCGCACCTTATCAAGCATCTCTACACTAGTTAGCGCTCGCTGGACCCTGCGCTTACGCTCGGCTCGCGGAATCTTGGCAATCTCAAGCGGTAAACTAACGTTGTCATAGACACTTTCATTTCCCTGGACAAAAAAACTCTGAAAGATAAAACCAATCTTCTCGGCTCTAAATTTGTCGACTGCTTTTTGCTTCAACTTCAATATATCTTGGCCATCAACAATTACCTCGCCCTGCTGTGGCCGGTCAAGCCCGCTCATCGCATGCATAAGTGTTGACTTGCCGCTCCCGGACTTGCCAAGTATAGCGACACTTGCCCCTTCCGGTATACTCAGGCTCACGTCGTCTAAAGCAGTAAACAAATTCTGCTTTTTGCCGTAGGTTTTTGTTACATTTTTTAGTTCAATCATATTTAAATCTAATTATAGCACCAATCCATTAAACTAAATTAGGCCAAGGATATCGTGTGGCTGCCTCAAATCAACTTAGCTCTGCCTGTTGCGAATTTTGTGTTCGATTTTTCCTGCTATCGCGTGGCGCTTGCCTTCATCTTCGATGATACCAGCCTCCGCTAGTGCTTCGGCGATATCGCGCGAAAGTTCATAGTCCTGGGCAATACCACGCTTAAGCGACTCCGTGTCACGATCAAGCTCCTTCAAACCCTCGAGTGCTTCACGGATAGTTCGAGCTATGCGACGCACCTCCCTAGTTTGATGGATACTGGATATTGAGCCAAGAACAGCCAGCGTCACCGCCACCACGCTCACGCTAAACGCTGTCAACTCAAACACTGCGAGCTCCGCCGACTCTGCTTGGCTGAGTAAGAATACGCAGCCAATCAACGCCGCGATAGCAATAACCACCAATAGTGAATATAGCGCTCTCTCAGCCTGAGCTGGCCTCATCAGGCTTCGAACCTTATTTCTGGATAAATTTCCTTAGTAGTTTCATCAATTTCGCTACGCAAATGCGGAAACGGCACACCCTCTCGAGCCGTCACACCCTCGAGGCTCCAAAATACCCGCTCGCTATAACCGAGTCCACAAGCTGGTGGCATGCCATACTCAAGCGCTTCAACAAAGTCAATGTCAAGCATCTGCGCCTCATCATCGCCTGCATCGCGCATCGCCTGCTGCTCAACGAATCTGTTAAATTGATCGATAGGATCATTCAGCTCACTATAGGCCTTACACATTTCGCTGCCGCCAAAAACCAAGTTAAACTGCTCAGACAACCTTGAATCCTGGGTGCTAGCCTTGGCTAGCGGCTGCATGAACACAGGTATATCTACCAAAAACGCTGGTCCAGCGATGGCCTTTCTGTATTTCTTCCACAACTTATCAAGGTTGCGGATACGATTGTCGACTTTTTCTACCTCTAAGCCATGCTCTCGCAGCTTAGCCTGAATCTCTTCGATCGTTGAATCAAATACATCAATGTCGTACTGCTCTTTTAGTATTTCGACAAAGCTAATTCTCGGGAAAGCCTCGCCGTCGACGCCAAAATCAACCTGATGACCGTTTGCCAAAGTAAACTGACGAGTCCCCCATGTCTGATCGACTATATAGCGAATCATCCGCTCGGTGAGCTCCATGCCCTTTTGCCAATCAGCGTAAGCCCAGTACCACTCCATAGCATTGTGCTCCGGCAAATGCTCCTCGGTGTAATTTTCGTTACGAAACCGCGGGCCTATGTCATAAACCTTATCAAATCCAGCCACTAGTAGTCGCTTCAAAGGCAGCTCGTGACTAATCCTCAAATAAAAACTCTGGTCTAGTGCATCCATGTGAGTCACGAACGGATTAGCATCCGCCCCACCAGCTGTCGCCTCGAGAACGGCATTATTAATCTCAATAAAGCCCTCTTGATTCAGAAAATCTCTTGTCGCTGTCCAAAATTTAGAACGACGGATAAACCGCTGGCGAACTTCAGGATTGACGTTCATGTCAACGTAACGACGCCGGAATCGTTCCTCTTTGTTGGTCAGCTCTGTAGGTAGTGGTCGCAGAGACTTACTCAGTAGCCGCAATTCTTTGACCCCAACTGATTTTTCGCCGGTCTTGGTTCTGATGACTTCGCCTTTGGCCTGGATAAAATCTCCGGTGTCTAGCAAATTGAGCTGCTTCATTCCAACCAGGCCTTGTTCGGAAACTGTTTCAGCGACGTCAGGGGCATGTAAAAATAGCTGGATTTCCGACGAGCTATCTCGAATAACAATAAAGGCCAGCTTGCCAAACTTCCTTAACCCAGTGATGCGCCCAGCCACACTGACCACCTGCCCCGTCATTTCGTCAAACCTATCGACTATCTCATCGAGGCGATGGGTGCGTTCAGCTGTTGATGGATAGGCATTGAAGCCGAGCTGCTTTAGCTCTTCTAGCTTTCGTAGCCGTTCATTTCGATAATCTTGTAGTGTTGCCATATCTGTTACAGTATAGCACAATGTGGCACCACGCTTAGAACTAGCCGATCTTGATGATCTCGTAGGAAGTCTCGCCCTTCGGCGTAGAGATATCTATGCGCTCACCGACCTTTTTGCCCATCAGCTGCTGGCCAATTGGTGACTCGTTTGATATTTTACCCTCCAAAGGATTGGCCTCAACGGGGCCGACTAACTTATAGACCACAGTCTTTACAACTGACTTCAGCTCAACCGTGCAACCCAGACCAACACTAGAACCCTTTGATGACTTGATAATTTCTGCTTGCTGCAAAATGTCCTCGATTTCTGCAATTCTCGTTTCCACCAAGCCTTGCTCCTCACGAGCTGCGTCATATTCGGCATTCTCACTTAAATCACCAAAATCACGAGCAGAGGCAATCTTTTCGGCAATTTCGCCACGTCGGCCCTTCAATTCAGCCAGCTCCAACTCTAGCTCTTTTTTGCCCTCTGCTGTTATTTGATATGCTTTTTTCATAATTCTAATATACTCCTGTGCTAATATATCTAGCGTAAATAAATTTTCTGATGCTCTATATGTAGCGTTTTAAGCCATAAATAAACTAAGCTACCTGAGTATAGCAAGCACCTCTGGGGCTGTCAATAGCCTCTGCTCACCGGAAGATCGATCGACTATTTCCAGCTGGCCAGATTCGACCAGCCGATCGCTTACAATGAGCCGGTACGGAATACCCATAAGCTCGGCGTCGGCGAACTTACGGCCCGGACGCTCATCGCGATCATCGTAAATTACCTCTATACCTTCTCGCGTAAGCTCATCGTACAGTCTATCTGCTTCGCGCGAACCATTTTCGCCGATCGAGACCAGGTAAACTCGATAAGGGGCCACATTTTTAGGCCACACCAACCCTTTGTCATCTGCGAAGTGTTCGGCCAGCAAGCCCATAAGCCTGGAAGGACCTATGCCATAACTACCCATAAATACTCGCTTACTGTCACCATTCTCATCAGTGTAGTTTAAGTCAAAAGCATCGGAGAAGCGCGTCCCAAGAGTAAATATATTACCTACCTCAACGGCTCTTTTTTCAATCAGTTCGTCTCGATTTAAGTTTAGATCAGCTAGAACCTCGTCGTTATACACCTCCTCATTGATAGCCAGTCGCCTACCCTCGTGGATATAGATAGTATCCTCGCCCACATCAGAAACCGTCTGGAATTCGTGACTATATTTAGAGAAACTGCCACCCGAGGCAAAAGTCTTATAGGTTATATCACCGATACCTAATCTCCGGTAAACCATGTCATATGCATCCGACATCCGTTGATAGAACTCGTTGTGCTCATCTTCGCTACGCGAAAAGCTATACAGGTCCTTCATCCAAAACTCACGGCCACGCATCAATCCAGATTTTGATCTTAGCTCATTGCGAAACTTTATCTGGAATTGGTAGGGGTAAACCGGCAAGTCCTTGTGGCTAGAGATGAAGCTTTTCATTAGCTTCGTTAGCGGCTCCTCATGAGTAGGTGCTAGGCCCAACTCGGCACCATTTGCCAGTCGAGTCTTAAACCACACATCCATCACCTCGTCGCTCCAGCGACCCGAAGCCTCCCAGGTATCCTTTGGCTGAAGCGCAGTTAAGCTCACCTCATTGCCACCAACGCGATTCATCTCCTCTCGAATAACCTGGATTATCTTGTCTAACACTCTCTTTCCCAGCGGTAAATAAGTATAGACGCCGGCCATTTCCTTGTGTATGAAGCCAGCCCTAATTAGTAGCTGGGCATTTTTAGATATCTCATCACCTGGTGCAGTTTTGCTAGTTTTAGTAAATAATTGACTCACTCTCATAATAATCCTCCTATAGTAATGGCAATATGGCCGCTTGTATTTGCTCGATCAGCTGTGGATTGACAAACAGTAAGTAGAAAGCGATTCCATTTTTCAGGGCGTGAACCAGGACGCTGGCCCATATAGCACCCGTCTGCTCCCTTAGCACACATAGAACAACGCTTAAGGCCATCGTGTCAAAAAATACTGCCCACTGTAGCGGCTGACCTGCCCCGCCCCACAAATGAGCCGCCCCAAAGGTCACGCTGGTTATAATAATCGCCAGCCAGACAGGGGCAGATCGTCGTAACTTACCATACAAATAACCGCGAAAAAGTATCTCCTCTGCAACGGGCGCGAACACCACCAGAGTCAAAAAGGCTAACAGATAGTGCCACTGGCTAGCTAGCATGGTTTGACTAAATGGAAGCTGTTGCGACTGCTCGAGATCTATGCCGGGCAGAAGCTTAACAACCACGCTCAAAAGCAGTGCCGTCACTATCATGTAGACCACATAGGTAGGCACGGTCAGCAATATGTCCATCCAGGCCGGCCAAGCATGCGCCCCTAACTCCCTGCGAGTTGTTTTTCGCCGCCAAAATAGATACGGCAGACCAGTCACTATAACCACCGCCAAGATATAAATTAGCGCTGAAAGAGTGGTGACATAGAGAGTTTGATTTACCGCATCAAGCGACACACCCAGGGCCATCATCAACATCTGCCCCGCTACCACCGCAAGCTGGGCGAGCAGGAACGCTACATATGTCCATACTGGCAGGACGATTAGCCAATACCAACCTTTAATGCTCTTTCTGCGGCCAGCTGATTGGGGTTTAGAATAATTTTCCAAGGTCGCTCCAGGTTACTAGTATCATTAAAGCCATTAAGATCAAAAAGCCGATCACTTGTATGCTCTCTTCTCTCTCTTTAGTCAGGTCCTTTCGAAGTAGGCGAAATATCGTCATGGTAAACCAGCGGCCACCATCTAAGGCTGGTATTGGTAGCATATTCATGACTGCGAGAGTTAGCGAAATTATCGCCGCAAGTAGCAATATTTGGGTCAGTCCAGCCTCAAGAACCGAAGGAAATATCACACCGAGAATACCAATTGGGCCCGCCACGCTCTCGCCAACCTTCGTCAGGTCCTGCCTGGCCTCCACTCTAGTTTCGTCACTTGCTGCGAACTGCCCAAAGAAACCGCTAAACAGCTTTGCCACCGTCTCACCGAGCCCTCCAATCACCTCGTAGGTCATCTGGCCAGCAGTCGCTATGCCCAAGATTGGCGCTGACCAGGTGGCATTAATAGTCTCAGACTGTCCGGACGCTACACCCAAATAACCCCCGTCGATTGCCTCATCAGCCGAGTTAAGCTGAGCTATAGTGGAGCGGGTCTCGCCAGCTCTTTCATATCGAATAATCACTTCCTGGCCCGCCAAGCTCTTGGTTGCCTCGCTGATTTGAGAGGCTGTAACGATTTTCTGATCATTGAGCTGAGTTATCTCATCACCTGGCTTGAGGCCAGCGTCTTCTGCTGGTGAGCCCTCACCAACCTGCTGAATAATTAACGGCGAATAAGTAACATTATTGTCAAATGGCAAAACTACTTGATCCGAGAAAAGCTTCGGCAGCCCCCAAAGAGATATAACCCCAAAAAGTAACGCCGCGACCAGCCAGTTAACAGCCACTCCGGCTAGAAGTATCTTGGTCTTAACCCAAAAACTAGCCTGACCATACGTACCCTTGCCGCGCGCGGAGTCGTGCTCACCTTTCAACTTGACATAGCCGCCTAGAGGTAGCCAGTTCAAAGAAAAAAGTACGCCGTTCTTGAGTTTTTTCTTCCAAGCCCTGGGCGGAAATCCAATACCAAATTCTTCGACCACTACACCATTGCGACGTGCAACAATCGCATGTCCAAGCTCATGAACAACTACGAGTACGACCAGTACAAATAAGCCCAACAAGATCCCTAAAAGCAGTTCCATTTAACCTCCAAATCGTCGGTGACGCTGTTGATATTCTTTAATTATATCCGAGACATCCTCCTTTGTCATCTCGGGCCAGTTCTTTTTGAGAAATATCAATTCACTGTAGGCTGCCCGCCAGAGCATAAAGTTACTCAGACGCTGCTCTCCACTCGTGCGGACAATTAAATCGCATGGCGGCAGCTCTGGTGAGTAAAGGTTTTCTGCAACCACATCGGGCGTAATATCTTCCGGGCGAATACCAGATTGAACAATTTTTTTACATGCCTCTGCAATCTCCAGGTGACCGCCATAATTAAAACACAAGGCAAAAGTACCTGAACTACCATCGGCGGTTAGCGCCTCGGCCTCCTCGATGGCGGCAACAATCTTATCATCGAGCCCTTCACGAGTACCCAGAACCACTAGCTTAACATCATTATCGGTAAAAAAGTGTATGTCGCTACTAAATAATTTCATAATTAGACTCATCAGCCGATTCACCTCATCCTCAGATCGCTTCCAGTTCTCCGTACTAAAGACATAGGCCGACATATACTTTACGCCAGCCTCCAATGTCGCCAGGGCAACATCCTTGATGGCGTTATAACCAGCCAAGTGACCCTCGTATGTAGGTAGGCCGTGCGACTTGGCCCAACGACGGTTGCCATCAATAATATAGCCAATGTGCCGAGGGGCTACATCATTCATCTGTTTAACTCCACGTATTCATCAATTAGCGCCACATCGGCAATATCTTTGTCTCTGTTGTACCACTGCTTCCACTCACGTACATACTCAAGCGTAGCAAAACGTACATCATGAATAACTACCGTCTGTGGCAAGATTGCTGCGAAGTCCACCAAGCTACCGCCAGGTGCAACCCAGCTACGCCACGCCTCGACCTTGTATTCATCGTGCACAAATATCTCTCGGCCGTCCCGCTCGATAGAGCGCCAGCCCTCGTGATTAGCCAGACCCTCAAAAACACGCTCTTCGAGCATTAAGTCGATATCGTCCGATTCGCGAATACCCAGCTCGCCCATAATCCCGCTGCCCATAACGACAACACCACCAAGAGAGATCCCGAGCGCCTTGACGCGATCTGATGGCCGATCGCTCATTAAATAGTCAAGACGTCCTTTTCTTTCGCCCTGAACATCTCGTCGATATCTGCTTGAGTCTTAGAAACAATCTCGTCTACTTCCTTCTCGACTCGCTTATAGTCATCCTCGCCCATCTCCTTGGCGTCCTTCATCCGTTTGGCATCTTTGAGGGCATCCTGGCGAATGTTTCTGACAGCTATTCGCGCCTCCTCCACTTTCTCGCCGACTTGCTTCACAAGCTGACGTCGACGCTCTTCGGTCAGACTGGGCACTGGTACGCGAACCACTCGACCATCGTCCGAGGGATTAAAGCCAAGTGTTTGGTTGTCTCGAATTGCCGCAGAAATAGCCACAATATTGCCTGGGTCAAAAGGAGTAACCAATAGCATCTGCGCCTCAGGTGCAGTCACATTAGCCACCTGATTGAGTGGCATCTTGGTTCCATAAACCTCAACATGCACCCCTTCAAGCATCCCGGCGTGCGCGCGACCAGTCCTCACCTTGCGAAGCTCACTATCAAAGTGCTCAAGCGCCTGTTTTATCCTGTCCTCATATGGCTTAGTGTCAAACATTTTTCCTCCGATTTATCTCTTGAACCTAAGTATACCAAACCAAGGCTGCTCCGTGCTACCATAAAGATAAGAATATGCGAGTTTCTAGAATAAAATTACACAACTTTCGCTCTTACGAGCTATTTGAGACCAAGTTTAGTCCGGCTGGAACCGTGATTGTTGGACCAAATGGCACCGGCAAAACCAACTTGCTAGAAGCCGTATACGTCGCCCTACGCGGTGCAAGTTTTCGTGGCTCGCTAACAGACTGCATGAGCCATGATGCCGTTCAGTCAGCTATCTTACTCGAGATGCCCCATGAAACTAGGCGAGTTCAGCTAACAAGAGATGGACGGCGCGTAGCCAAACAATTTACAGTAAACGACAGCAAGAGCAAACTACTCGCCCGCAAGGACCGCCTGTCTGTAGTTTTATTTGAACCCAACGAGCTCAGGCTCATCAGCAGCTCGCCAACCCGACGGCGCGACTTTCTTGACGGGCTAATTTCACGTCTCGATGCCCACTACGACCGGACACTGCGCGCGCTCAACAGGACCCTGCTACAACGTAACGAGCTCCTAAAACTTCACCAGGAATCATCTGAAAGCTGGCGGGATCACCTCTTTGCATGGGATATAAAATTTGTTCAACTAGCCAACGAGGTAGCATCAGCTCGAGCCTCCTTTCTCTACAGCCATGAAGCACAACTTGCCAATCTTTACGTGTCTTTAGCTGGCAAGCAGGCCGACTTTGGAGTTGAATACCTGCCCAGTGTCAGCCTAGATAGCTACGAACAGCTCTTGCTCGACCGCCTTGGCCGATCGAGAGATTATGAAATCGCTACCGGTTATACCTCGTGCGGGCCGCAACGAGAGGATTTTCTAATCTCCCTGCACAACCAACCAGCCAATAAGGTGGCCTCGAGGGGCGAGATGCGCACCATCATGCTAGCCTTTAAGCTGCTCGAACTCGAGCTACAAACTGCCAGTAGCGAGATAAAGCCAATTATCCTAATGGACGATGTGTTTTCCGAGCTTGATGCTACGCGCGAGAGATTGCTTCAGGAGACCATAAAAAAGCATCAGTTTATCGTTACGACAACTGATGCTCGACATCAAAAAGATGGTGGGCTGATTATTTCAACAGGCTAATACCCGAAGGTGCGTCCATCAGAGGCCGCGACCCCCTCAGGCTCACCGGTGTGCTCGTTAAGCCTTTTAAGCCACCTGTCCTCTTCCTGATCTCTTTCGATTTCTTTAATGGCAGCGCCTGCAAGAACTCTCCACTGGTGCTCTATCTGATCCTGCCTAAGGGTCTCAACGGCCTCATTGATAACATCTGAGTCTATTTGCTCGAATTCATCCTCCGATAGTCCCGCCTCGATCTGCGAAGCGCGATCGGCCGCAGCTGCTGCAATTTCCGCCTGACGTTTCTTAGCGATTTCTGGGTTTAATATGTCTGTTTCGTTTTGTCTAGATATTCGTAGTTCATCCATATTTTTTATTATAGCACACTTAAGCATAAAAAGCAATCCCCCGTCATATAGACGAGGGATTAAACCTATCAGCCTTAGCTTATTATTCGCTAACGCCCAGTTCGATTCGCTTGAACTGGCGAACAACTATATTCTCACCCAGCTTAGCAATCGACTCCTTGACGTGCTCTTCAACAGTCTTGCTATCGTCCAGAATATAGCCTTGAGAAAGCAGAACCTTCTCCGTGAAATGCTTCTTTATCTGACCCTCGACAATTTTTTCCTGCATCTCAAGTGGCTTTGACTTCAAAGCATCAGACTCTAGCAGCTCAGCCTTGACCCGAGAATACTCCTCTTCTGGGATGTCAGATTCAGATACGTACTCTGGGCTCATAGCCGCTACCTGCATCGCGACCTCATGAACCAAGGTCTTAAAGTCATCGAGACGAGCCACGAAATCAGTCTCACAGTTAACCTCAACGACAACACCGATACGATTGTCGTGAACATAGCTATCAACTAGACCCATACGAGCCTCGCGGTCGCCCTTCTTCTCAGCTCGAGTCAGACCCTTCTTGCGCATCTCTTCTAGAGCCTTGTCAAAGTCTCCGTCGGCGTCAACCAATGCCTGCTTGGCGTCAGTCAGTCCAACACCAGTAAGATCTCGCAGTTTTTTGATATCGTCAACAGAAATTCCCATCCTATTTCTCCTCTTTGTTAGCTGGTTTCTCGTCAGCCTTTTTAGCGCTACCTGCACCTTCCGCTACAGCGGCAGTGAAATAATCAAGGAGCAAGCTGATACTCTTAATTGCATCGTCGTTACCTGGAATAACATAGTCGACGTCTGACGGATTGACGTTAGTGTCAACTACAGCAAACACTGGCACGCCTAGAGTTTTAGCTTCGTGAATAGCGTTAGTATCAACTGCAGCGTCAACTACAACCATTGCACCAGGCTTGCCCATAAGGTCCTTGATGCCACCATACCGCTGATTCAACAAATCAATTTCTTCCTGATAGCGCTGAACCTCTAGCTTTGAGTAACGCTTTTCAAGATCACCGGTGCTCATGCGCTTTTCAAGATTTTTTAGCTTCTTGATTTGCTGAGTAATTGTCTGTGAGTTGGTTAGCATACCACCGATCCATCGCTCAGTTACGTATGGTTGATCGATTTTTTCAGCAGCCTGACGCACTACATCCTTGGCTTGCTTTTTGGTGCCGACAAAAAGCACCTTTTTGCCACTAGCGGCAATCTTTGTAAGCTCTGGCAGAGCTACGTTTAGGGCTTCGACGGTTTTTGTCAGATCGATGATGTGCGAGTCCTGACGCTTTGAGTGAATATATGGCGCCATCTTTGGGTGCCAACGGCTGGTTTTGTGTCCAAAATGAACACCGGCTTCCAGCAGAGCCCTAATGTCTACTTTTACAGACATATTTACTCCCTTTTCCTCGCCTGAAGCAGTTGGAGTCGCATTCAGGCTGTGTCGTTAAAATTGTATTACCTTCCAATAATAACAGATATGTCCGGGATGTGCAAACTATTAGCTGCACGCTTAAGCGCAGCTAGATAAAAACATCATCTTATGTCCGGGCGTACAACATCAGCCTCCTCACGACTAGCGTCCCTTACGCCAACAGTAAAGCCTTCTAGTGGCCAGTCTGAGGAGAGCGGGTCATCGCCCTCTGGTAATTTACCGTACTGAAGAACTGACTCGACCACCTTCAACCTATCTCTATCATCAATAAAATAATGACGCCCAATACCCACTCTTCCATTTTTTGAATCTACTGGCTCGGTAGGAGCAGATACCTTGATTTTGTAGTCACCCTGACCAGAGTATATACCACCCATTGTAGCGGTCGCATGCATCGCAAGCTTCAACCTATCCTCTACCGAAAGATCATGATACTCACTAAGGTCTTCAGACCGCACCACCCCTTCACGAGAGAGTGCATTAAGTGCATTCTGGAAAAACTGATCTGCAGACTCCCCAGTGCGGCCCCGTATCTCCATAAACGTATCCGAGCCATCAAAACCGTCCTCTATGATTTCACTCCTAAAACCTATCCCGCCAAGATGCAGGCTATACATGTCCTCTGCCCCAGTCCGCTGGATGACATCCGCCGCTAGATTATTGGACAAAAGAAGTCGTTTGCTAATCTCATCCGTCAACTCGGCATTGGGGCTATTAGTTTCTTGTCTGCGCTGTAAGTTTTCTGACATATTATCTACTTTCTTTTTTATTTTGATTTATTTCTATTAATAACTTGTTAATCAATTACACCATAGATAATAGCATAGTATTTCAAAAAAGTCAAGAGTAGGCTTAGCAACCAACAATAGCCGCAGCTCCAGATAACCTTTGACAACCCGCCTATTCTCTAGTACAATGTCCTAGTTATGAAAAGCAGTATTCACCCACAAAATTACCGCCCTATCGTATTTAGCGATGACCAGGCGGGGTTTGCGTTTTTGACCCAGTCAACTGCCCAAACCACAGAAACTATCAAATGGGAGGATGGCAAAGAGTATCCACTAGTACGCGTTCACGTATCTAGCGCCTCTCACCCATTCTTCACTGGCGAAAAGCGCGTGATCGACATCGAGGGTCGCGTCGACAAATTTGAAGCTCGCCGCAAGGCCGCCGAAGAGCGTCGCCAAGCCCTGGCAAACAAGGCCAAGAAGGCAAAGGCTACCGCCGACAAGAAATCGGCTAAATAACCTCAGCCACATTTACCGCTCTCACTCGGGAGCGGTTTTATGTTGCACTTTATCCATAGTACAATAGTTCATATGTCAAAAATTTCCCTAAACCTCAACGATCTGACAACCGAAAAAGCAGGCCTAGCTGAATTTTTATCTTCGCCTAACGCTTTTAGTGACCCAGAGTTTACCAAAAAAAATAAGCGCTTTTCTGAACTTGAGTCAATCATCGAAAAAGTTACCGAACGAAACGAACTCGAAAAACAACATCAAGATGCACTGGAGCTATCGCGTGGTAACGATGAGGAGCTGGCCGAACTGGCGAAACTCGAACTAGCCGAGACCGAACAGCGCCTAGTGGCGATCGAGGAAGAGCTATTCATCCTCCTAACCCCCAAGGATCCGAACGACGATAAAAATGTGATTATCGAGATTCGCGCTGGCGCCGGAGGCGATGAGGCCTCACTGTTTGCAGCCGAACTTTACCGAATGTACCTCCGCTGGTGCGAAAGCCACGGCTACAAGACCGAGCTACTAAGCGAGTCGGCCAATGATAGCGGCGGCTATAAAGAGGTGGTCTTTGGAGTCAAGGGCGACTCTCCTTACTCCCTGCTCAAATTTGAGGGTGGCGTCCACCGCGTCCAGCGCATACCAGCCACCGAGTCCCAGGGCAGAATTCACACTTCAACCGTTACGGTGGCTGTACTACCCGAGGCTGAAGAGGCCGATATTGAGATCAGCCCTAATGATCTACGCGTTGACGTGTTTCGTTCCGGCGGTCATGGCGGTCAGTCTGTTAATACAACCGATTCGGCCGTTCGTATTACCCACCTGCCGACCGGTCTAGTTGTCACTAACCAGGATGAGAAGTCACAGATAAAGAACCGCGAAAAAGCCATGAGCGTTCTGCGATCTCGCCTGCTGCAAATCAAGATCGACGAAGAAAACGCCAAGCTAACTGCCGAGCGTCGCTCACTTATCGGATCGGGTGACCGCTCGGAGAAAATCCGCACCTACAACTTCCCCCAGGACCGTATTACCGATCACCGTATCCATTACTCACGTAGCAACATTCCGGCCGCAATGAACGGTGAAATTGATGACCTGATTGAAAACTTGCAAAAATTTGAACGTGAACTCAAGGCGCAAGGCGCAAGCAATTAAAGCTGCTCGAGATCGGACTCTTCTTTTTGTATGATCCCCTGGTTCTCCAACATGCCTTGAAAGTCTTCAACATCAGCCCGACTAGCCTCAAAATCCATAAATTCATCATAAGGCGTATTGATTACGTCAGGTGCATAACTACCACTTACGCCACCTCGCTCGACCCTTAGGGACAAGTATTCAACCCTCGCCCTAGAGCTCTGCCGTCTATGCATAGCCAGCCAAGAGTCGCTAGAGTCTCGCTCACCACCCTTGATACCAGCGGCCAAACTATAGGTCGCACCATCGTGACGACCGACGGCACTTTTGACTAGTACTTCGATATAACCATCGCGTAACTCTACTCGAGATAGCGGAGATTCGGCTATTCGATTTAGTAGTGCATTAAACTTGACCACCGCCCCTAAACGCTCAGCCTCGTGTCGAGATTCTAGAGGTGTGGGTGTATTATCGGGTTGCTGTTTGTCTTGGTCCATAACGAGGGTTTCCTGTTTTTAATTATAGCACAAGACTGAGGCCATGTCAATATATGCTTTTGACTCCCCCTGTTGCATGTGGTATAACTAACAACATGAACATATCAGCATGGCTGAAAGATGCAACCAAACAGCTGAAAGATATTGGTATTGATTCAGCTAGGCTTGACGCAGAACTGATCTTATCAGAGACCCTCAGAAAACCTCGCACATATCTTCACGCTCATCTCGATGAAACCATTGACCCGCGCAGAATTGACATTGCCTACGCCCGACTAGACCTGCGCAAAGACCGAGTCCCCTTGGCCTACATAGTTGGCTACAAAGAGTTTTACGGTAGAAAGTTTTCAGTCTCGCCAAACGTACTAATTCCTCGACCAGAGTCCGAAGACATGATTGACCTGCTACTGGAAGTGACGGCAAGCGATATCAGCGACCAGCGAACCTTGATTGACGTTGGCACTGGATCCGGCTGCCTAGGCATAACCGCCAAGCTCGAAAGACCGGGCATAAATGTCGTACTGTCAGACATTAGTCCCCAGGCTCTAGATGTCGCTCAAGCCAATGCTCATTCGCTAGGAGCCAATATCACCACTCAAGAGCAAGACCTACTCTTTGGTCAGATTGAGCCAGTTGACTACATATTGGCAAATCTACCATATGTTGATGAAAGCTGGAGCGTATCCCCTGAACTTAGACATGAGCCGAAAAAGGCGCTGTTTGCAAAAAACGGCGGTCTCGCGATGATTTTTCGGCTAATCGAGCAGGCACCGCTCTGCCTGAATGATGATGGCTGGCTGTTTATCGAAGCTGATCCAGAGCAGCATTCGCAAATTATTACCTTTGCTTCAAATTACGGATTTATCTACCAGAAAACTCGTCATTACTGCGTTTTACTGAGACGTCGGGTAGGCGCCGAGAGTTAGCTTAACGGTCTGACTGCGACCATCCCTAACCAAGGTCAGCTCGATTTCTTCGCCTGGCAAAAATTCAGCCACTAAGCTACCAAGTCCGCCCTGCTCACCAACAACCTTTCCATTCACCTTGGTGATAATGTCTCCATCCTTTACCCCTGCCTTATCGGCCGGACCACCGGAAACGACCGCAGAGCCACTGCGGCCAGACTGAACAAGAGCGCCTTGCTGCTGATCTAGCTCCAGCCCAACCCGAACATCAGGAGTAATCGCCACGTACTGGACCCCAAGATAAGCTTTTTGTATCGTGCCGTCTTTTAAGACTCCACGGATTAAGCCCTTGGCTGCGTTAATGGGAATTGCAAAGCCAATACTCTGAGCATCAGAAACTATTGCCGTATTGATGCCGATGACTTGTCCTGCCATATTTATCAGCGGACCACCGGAGTTTCCAGGATTAATTGCCGCATCAGTCTGAAGCAAATCAGTCAACGATTCGACCTGAGATCCTAGCTTGTCAGAGGCTGCCGTCACCGGACGGCCAAGCCCAGAGATGATACCACTGGTGACGGTATTTTGATACTGTCCAAGTGAGTTACCAATTGTAATTACCCCCTGGCCAACCCTTACCGTTCCTGAGTCGCCAAGAGTAGCTGCCGGCAAGTCACTCACCCCTTGAATCTTTAAAAAGGCTATGTCGTTAAGTGGATCAGAGCCAACCAGCTTAACATTCTCGTAGCGTGTACCGTTGCTTGCTACCACCTGGACTGACTGGGCTGAGCTAACTACGTGCTTATTGGTTAGCACATAGCCGTCCGAGCTAATGATAATACCAGTACCGGCTCCCTCAAGCTCCTGCTGTGAGTAGCCCTGTCCAGCTGTTTGAGTTGTCATGATAGAAACAACTGAGGGCGAAACTTTTTTAACTAGACTTGCCAGATCCGCTTCTTCATCCGTCACCACCGTGTTGCCATCAAAGCCTGGATCCACCGGACCGGTGCCGCCGTCATCCTTGGAAGACAGCCAAGCCCCCAAGAAACCAGCGCCAACAATCAGCCAGACCAGAACCAGTAGCCCCACAACAACAATTGATATATTCTTTCGACGATTAGCCATTTCAGCCCCCTCTCTTGTTAGCTTCTATATAGTGACAGAATTGAAGAATAATAATATTACCAGGATAAGCAAAGCGGAAAATACCACTGGAAGAGTCACGTCGGCCGGCACAACGCGCTTGTTTTCAAACCATGACCGATAGACACGTTCGCTGACAAATGATAGCAGCAATACAATAACCGTCACCTGTGGTATCTTGAGCGATGAAAGTCCGGGCAATGAGTAACTAAAGGCCCAGTGTTGAGCCAGCCAGCCGATTTCTGCAAAAATTAATCCCCAAATAGCACTAAGTAAAACGATCTGCTGTTCTTCATAGCTATAGAGAAAATGTCGCGCAGAACTATAGCCAATTACTAGCATAGCTAGGACTACAAAAAAGACCGGCCACTCATACGAGACGGAATATAGCGCCGTCACACCAAGGCCAATAGCAAATATAGCCTGCACCATCATGTGCCATCGCTTTGAGAGTGGCTTAATTATCACCAACCAAATCGCATAAATTAGCGCCAGTATAACCTGAGCGGCCAGAGAAATTTGCGGCAAGTACATCAAAGCTACAATGCTGACGCCAACAATGATATCTACGGTATTGGCCTGGATATTTGTCCACCAGTATCGAGGCCTGACCGCCAAGACTCGCCATTTACTCAACAGAACTATAGCAATTGCCAGAGCTGGCGACTGAATAGTCTGAGACAATATGAAAATCGCAGCTGCTAGGCCGATGTTCAGTACGTAGTACATCACCTCGCTAAACAGTGTTTTGTGCCGAACGATCTTTAAGAAATCGACCATAATACTAAACTATTATACCACCCTATGGCCCCTCGGGGCCAATCACTACCACAAAATCTGCCTCAACAGATAGACCGAACGGCAGGGTCTGATCACTTGCCGAGACTGAGTACGCCTGTTCTAGCTTGGCTTGAGTGAGCGGCTTAGTCTCCTCGGTGATTCGGAAAAGCCGATATGGCGATGCTATTTCAGTTGGCGCATTGCCCACATAGACAACCTCTAGCCCTTCCTGCCCCAGCTTCTCCGCTTCGGCCGCGGCCGCTCCTGTTGAACCACCGCCGTTAAGGACAGCGATCTTGCCAGCCTCCTTTGTTAATGGCGTCGCATATATGGTCCGATTCAGGAAAGATCTTATCTGTGAATAATCATAAATACCGGCGACTGGCCTAACTATACTCTGACCACCGACATTACCGGTGCTCATTAGCGGCTCTTCGGTATCAACAAAGCTAAGTCGATGAATATTGGCTTCGTTTATCTCCTGCGCCAACTTCATGATGGTCTGAAGCTCTGTTGACTCAATATTGGTACGTAAATTATCACCCATAGCCTCCATTAGGCCCATCACCTTGCCTACATCAGTCAGGGTGCCAGTTGAAGCCGCTTTATCCTTAAGAGCCATCAAGACAAGCTGTTGATTTTTTTCACGATCAAAGTTGCCTCTATCGAACCCGTAGGTGGCCGCCATGCCGCCGTGAGCACCACGAGCTCGCGAAAACCACAGCGCCTTATCACCATCCATCTCGTTAGGGCCATTTTTAAAATCGATATAGTGACCAGTTGGGCAGCGCTGACGACGCTCCTCGGCACTCAGCCCCTGTTCCTGGCACATCCAGTCCAAGCTAGCGTCAAGCACTCCGCGGGGATCTTCACTATCAACCTGAACTGTTACACCGCCAACAGCATTGACCGAATCCCGAATTACCGAAGTGTTGACGTGCGCGATGTACTGTATATCCATCTCAAATAATTCACCGACGAACTGGCGCATGCCATCCATCCGTTTTTTCTGTAGCTCAGGAGTGCCACCTTCGTCCAGACACGAGAAGTAGGCATTGATCTTGCCCTCGTAGCCCGGCAAACAAGCTATGCCGTAGCGAACATACAAATCACGCGGAATACTGAACATGTAGACATCTTTCTTCTTCTGATCGACACTCACGACCATCATCGAGTCTGTTAGATCACCTCCACCGTGGATCTGACCGTCCTCAGTTGTGCCCAAAACTAAAATATTACTTCGACCACGAGAGTCCATCTTAAGCTCCTGCTGCTGAAAAATTCCCATCAAGTTGCCCTGGAATACCTTGCCGCCAACTTGCCACGCCTTGTAGAGTAAAAAGCCAACCAAACTCAAAGCCACCAAGGCTACCAAGATGCCAACAATTTTGAAGACCCGACTCTTTTTTCGCGCCTTTGTCTTTTTTATTTTTTTATTTTTTGTATCAACATCAATCGCCTTGAGCGATTGGCCAATTTCTTGGCGCACGTCATTATTGTGTGCACTTTTTAGTCTTCGGCTCGGATCGCCATTGCCGCTATGAACTTCAGCATGGGGGCGTCGATCACTGCGCATATGACCAACTGTCGAATCTGTCTTTTTCAAGGACCGCTCATTAAGAAGCGACCGTTGTGGTCGCCTAGATACAAAACCATCAATAGAAGTTTTTTGCTGTTTCACTTTTATCTATTATATAGCCATATCCCACTGATGTCACGCTTTTAATTTAAATACGCTTGTGTCATAGTAGAAGCAATGGAAGCAACCTTTTTTGACCGTCATCCATGGATTAAGGATGGACTATCGCTGGTATTGTTTTTGATAGGCGTAGGAGTGGGCACCCTGCTAATCAACAGCTTCGTTTTTCGTAGTTTCAGCGTAGAAGGCCCGAGTATGGAGCCAACGATGTACACCAATAATCGCCTCATCGTCAGTCGCCTCCCAGTGACCATTTCTCAGCTGCAAAATAAACGCTACGTCCCCGAACGAGGTCAAGTAATTGTCTTTAAGAACCCTAACTTCAACCCGTCCGTCGGCCGAGAAGAATATGTCGTTAAGCGTGTAATTGCCTTTGCCGGTGAGCGCGTAGTGGTTCGTGGTGGCAAAGTCACCGTTTATACAGCTGGCTACCCCCAAGGATTTGATCCCGACACTACAGTAAATAAAAACGAGCCCGCTCAGCCAACATCCGGTGATGTCGACACCACCGTACCCGAAGGCACCATATTTGTCATGGGCGATAATCGCGAAGGTAGCTCATCGTGTGACTCACGTAACTGCATGGGCACAATCCCCCTATTTGACATCGTCGGGCCCGTAAGCCTGCGCATCTATCCGTTCAACGCAATCAGAACTTTTTAACTAACTCAGCATTTTTTCGATTCGCTCAAAGTCTTCGCTACTCTCAAATGAAATTACGATTTTTCCAGCACCTCGAGCGTTAGTTCGGATAGAGACCGGAGCCTTTAGTCGGCTATGAATCTTGTCTAGAGCCTGACGATGAGGCTGTTCCGTCTCGGCTTGGTTCGATGTCACCTGCTTGTCGGATTGCTTCCTTAGAGCGATCCACTGTTCGATTTTTCGGGTGCTCCACTCCTCGATAATAACCTTCTTAGCCAACTCTTCGGCGACTTCATCTGGAAGCCCGACCATTGGTCGAGCTTGGCCCTCGGTCAGCTTGCCGCTAAATATCGCTTCTTGAATGTTTTTTGGCAACTTAAGCAGGCGCAAGGTGTTACTCACCCCACTAACCGACTTTCCACCAACCCGCGCCCCTATCTCCTCAAGCGTCATGTTGAATTGGTCACGAAGTTTGAGATAGGCCGTAGCTGTTTCAATTGGGTTAAGGTCGCGTCGCTGGAGGTTTTCAATTAAAGATATCTCTAGTCGGTGCTGACCAGATAGCGTCCGGATAATTGCCGGCACTGTCTTTAGTCCGGCCATTTTCGCTGCCCGCCAACGTCTCTCACCGGCCACAATCATATACTCTTCACCGCTACGTGTAACGACAATTGGCTGGACTACTCCGTGCTCGCCCACCGAAACTGCCAGCTCTGCCAGGGCTTTTTCGTCAAAAAATCGACGCGGCTGATCAGGGTCCGGCTTAATACTGTCTATCTTTATTTCTTGCAGCTGACTAATCTTGCCATCCTGTGTCGCCGTCGGGTCAAACGACTCGTCGATCAACGTCGTAGGTATTAGTGATTCAAATCCCCGCCCTAAACCCTTTTTCACTATGCTATCCTTTCCGTAATTTCCTTTGCCAGCATCTTGTAGGCTCGCGCACCTTTCGAAAATCTATCATAAACCCCAATCGGCAAGCCATGACTTGGTGCCTCTGCTAGACGAATATTGCGCGGTATGGTTGTCTTGAAAACCTTGTCTGGAAAGTGCTTCTTGATCTCATCGTGAACCTGAGTCGACAGTGTGGTCCGTGAGTCCATCATGGTTGGCAGCACCCCAAGTAATTCGAGTGTCGGGTTTAACCCTTTTCGAACCAGTTTCATCGTCTCAAGCAGCTGGCCCAGTCCTTCGAGGGCGTAAAACTCAGTTTGAACAGGTAGCAAGATATAGTTAGCTGCGATTAATCCATTGACGGTGAGCAGGCTGAGCGAAGGTGGACTATCAATAATAATATAGTCGTAATCATTTTCCGCACCTGCTATTGCCTGTTTCAAGCGAAGGAACCGACCCTCAACCTGTGCAAGCTCAACTTCGGTATTTGCAAGATGTGGAGTTGAAGCGATTAGTGATAAATTCTTATACTCAGTTGACTGAGCAGCCTCGTGTAACTTAACTTGCCGCATAATCACCTCAGCTACCGTCGTCGACACAAGCTGCTTATCAATACCGAGGCCGCTAGTAGCGTTACCCTGCGGGTCAAAGTCAATCAGCAAGGTCTTCTTGCCAGCCTTTGCCAGAAAATAAGCCAAGTTTACCGCTGTTGTTGTTTTGCCGACTCCACCTTTTTGATTGGTCACCGCAATAGTCACTGCCACTAGATCTTCGCCCTCGCTTTCATTAATCCTAATTATAGCACGTGCCTAGCATAAGCAAAAAACCACCGACGAGATTTGTCGATGGTTTTGAGACTATGAGAGCCGGATTACTTTATCGAAGTAACTTCGATTCGCGAGTACTTCTGGCGATGGCCAGTTTCCTTGTGAACTCGTTTCTTCGACTTGTACCTAATTACGCGAATTTTATCGCCCTTAACTAGCTCTTCGGCCACTTTAGCCTTTACCACTACACCTTTGACAGATGGCGTACCAACAGTGGTTTTATCACCGTCAATAACCAAAAGTGCGTCGAGGGTGAGTTCTTTTGTACCTTCAGGGAGGAGATCCACCAAGAGGGACTCTTTTTCGCCAACAACATACTGCTTGCCAGCGATTTTTACGACTGCTTTCATTTCGTTCCTTTGGAATTACTTATTAACTTGAGTGATTATAGCAGATTTAACCGACTGGTTCAAGAGGCCGATGCTGGATTACGAGCGACCGACCACGACATTGTTGGCGTGCAGCCAGCCCTCAAGTGAGCCACCATCAAGATATTGACCGCGGGCCGCCACCACCTTAACAATCCCACCATTACTAACATGCGCATTAATGACATCAGGCAGCTCATACTCGCCCCTTGGAGATATCTCCACCCGAGCACAGGCGTCAATCAGCTGCTTGGTAAGAATATACTTACTGATATTGATCAGGTTGCTGGGCGCTTCTTCCGGGGCAGGCTTTTCAACTATTCTTTGATAATTGCCAGACTGATCCATGGCGATTGCACCGTAGCGTGATACCTCATCCAGACTAACCTGGGCAGCCAGCAGACTACTCTCACCCACTGGCGTAGCCTCGATTAATCGCTTAACTTCGCTCGAGCCATCCTGGTTGTAGATAAAATCATCTCCCATCAGCACCACCGCCGACTCATCCTCGTCGATGTACTCTGACGCCAAAGAAACTGGCACAGCCGTACCGTACTTGCCATAGCTTGGCTGAGTTACAAAATGCATCTTAGCCTTAATCGGTGCCACTAGCGGCAGCAGCTCATCTTTGCCGTTTCGCTTCAAGTAGTCATTTAGGTGAATGTTGCTTCGGTAGTAGTTCTCAAGCTGTGTGCTATGTTCGCTAACGATAAAAATCAGCTCCTCAATTCCCGCCATCAAACAATCCTGAACTACATAGTCGACCAACGGCCGATTGCCAATTGGCAGCATGCATTTTTCTACCGCCTTAGTGATCGGTAGGCGTCTAGCGCCCCATCCAGCCACTGGAATAATTGCTTTTCGAATAGACATTTCGCAGCACCCTTTTCATTTATCAAGTTACTGCTTTAAGTATAGCAGCACTCAAATTTTCGGATGTCGGGCTATCTACGAGTGGATGTCATGACTGACTTCGCTCCAGAGGTGCGCGTCAAAATCATTGTCCCGTAGATCAATAGATTCAGCTTCTTGCCTCTCTCGCTCAATCATCTCTCTCAAGCCATCATCAAGCGGATCAACTGGTTCAAATGCTAATTTAGTTCTAAAAATGTTTTTTGATATATTCATAATGTTTATTTTTTACAATTGATTTATATTAACATAATAGCATAACTATATTAAAAAGTCAAACCTAGCTGCTGCTATACTGGTACCATGAAAGTAGATTTTTATTTTGACCCATCCTGCCCTTGGTGCTGGGTAACCAGCCGCTGGCTAACCGACGTCTCGACGCAGCGAGACATTACTATTAACTGGCAGCCTTTTAGCCTAGCTATGAAGAACGACGAGCTCGGCAAGAACGAGAAAGACCTGTCCAAGTATGGCGTATCACACCTCCGATCACACCGAGTACTCCGCGTCATCGAAGCCGCTGTCGAGGCTGGTGGAGATCGCGGCAAACTCTATAGTGATATCGGCAAAATGCACCACGTGGATGGCTATGACTACACCGACACCGAAATCGAACTCATGCTCAGCCTCAGCCGCTTGGATTTGTCCCTGGTCGAGGCCGCAGATGATCAGTCGTTCGACGACCGCCTCAGCAAATCAATCGAGGAAGCGATCGCCATAGCCGGCGAAGACATTGGCGTGCCACTCATAGTATTTGAAACCGATGAAGCTCAAAAGATTGGCTACTTTGGACCCGTTCTAATGCGCCAACCAACCGGTCAAGATGCCCTCGACCTATGGGACGGCCTGTCAAAGCTCGCTCGCTCCCGTGACTTCTACGAGCTCAAGCGTTCTCGACCGGCGGGCGGACCAGACACCGGCAGTCCGAACCATCCGGCAGTTTGTTAACTAGCTTTTTCCAAAGCAATAGCCAATTCGACACCGTCAATCTTGACGTGTTCTGAATAATCCGACTCAACCATGTCGCTCACAGCTAGCGTCTCAGCATAGATTTCATCGCGATGCTCAGCGATTGCCTGAGCTAGTTCTTCGCCTTGCGTAACCAGTCTCAGGTTGATGCGATCGTCAACATTTAATCCAGCGCCCTTTCGAGCCGATTGAACAAAGCGAATCACTTCACGCATCAGACCTTCGCGCTTTAATTCTGGTGTCAAGCTTTCATCTATGGCCACCTCGCCACCAACCTGAACGCGTTTGACGTTTAGCTCGTCCGTCAAGATGCTCTCAAAGTCCACATGCTCGCCCAGCGATGGAACAGTTACGCTAGCCAGTGGTTGGCGAACCTTGAGACCCGCCCTGGCGCGCAGACCCAGGCCTTCGTTAACATATTCCCTAACCTTCTCCATTTCGTTCATCACAAAGCTGTTAATTTTCCCAGCCGGCAACCAATCCTTCAAATGAATCGATTCCCTGTCACCTGTCAGGTTATGATAAAGCTCTTCAGCTAGAAACGGTGTAAACGGCGCCAAGACATAACTTAAGCGCACCAGAACATAGTGAAGAGTCTTGTAGGCGTCATTCTTATCGCCGTCATCCTCACTCTTCCAGAATCGCCTTCGCGATCTTCGGACGTACCAATTGGACGCATCGTCGAGGAACGGCAAAATTGGCGAGAGCGCATCGGGAATGTTGTATGAATCCATGTTCTTCTCAACCTCTTGAACCAGCTGATGCAGTCGACTAACTATCCAGATATCGAGGGGGTTGCTCAAAGAGCTAAGCGGATCTTCGAGATTGCCGTCATACTCCCAGCCATCAACCTCGGCATACATCGTAAAGAAGTCGTACATATTCCAGATCATGCTGAGCTTACGCGCAACATCACCGACGTCCTTGTCGAGGAGGCTAAAGTCCTCGCCGTTCAGCAACGGACTGGCCAGCAGCAAGAAGCGCAAGCTATCAGCGGAAAACTTATCCATCAGCTCATTTGGATCGGTATAATTACCATAACTTTTGCTCATCTTTCGGCCGTCATTACCAGCTACGTTGCCTGTCACGATCACGTTCTTAAAGCTGTTTTCACCAAATAGAGCCACACTCATGGCGTGCATGTAATAAAACCAGGCGCGCACCTGACCAATATACTCAACGATAAAGTCACCTGGAAAGTTCTGCTCAAACTTCTCCTTATTTTCAAACGGATAGTGGAATTGGGCGAACGGCATAGATCCGGCCTCGAACCAACTATCCATCACTTTGTCGATTCGGGTGTACTCCTCCCCGTCAATCACAAAAGTCACGTCGTCAATCCACGGCCTATGGTAATCCTCGAGCTCTACACCCGACAGCTCTTTGAGTTCGGCATAGCTACCGACTACTTTAACCTTGCCAGACGGCGACTTCCAGACCGGCATAGCTGTCGCCCAAAAGCGGTCGCGGGAGATGTTCCAATCTGGCGCCTGCTCGATAGTTTTTTCAAACCGACCATGCTTAACGTGGCCCGGGAACCAGTTGATTGGCTGATTTTTCTCAATCATTTTTTCGCGCTGGCCATCGATATCCATAAACCAGCTCGGATGCGCTCGATACATAAGCTTCGTGCCACAGCGATGGCAGTGCGGGTACGAGTGGCGGATGTAGTCGATTTTCCAGACGACGCCGCGCTCTTTCAGATCTTTGGCGATTTGCTTATTAATCTCCCAGATATTCCCACCCTGCCAGTCACCCTCGGTAAAAAAGCCGTTCTGGTCGATCGTGTGCACTACTGGCACGCCTTCTGCCTTAGCAAGTGCAAAGTCCTCTTCACCATATGCCGGGGCGAGGTGAACTACACCGGTGCCGTCCTCGGTACTGACATAGTCAGCAGCCCAAACTTTGTGGGCGTTTTTGCCACGATCAACAAATAGTGGCTCATAACTTTTTCCGACTAGCTCGCTACCATCAAATAAACCTTTTAGTTCGTACTCGAGCGGCTGCTTTTTCTCATCTATTAGAACTTTTTCAATTAAATCTTTGGCGATTATTAGTTGGTCGCCCTCTACCTCAACCTGAGCGTAAATCATCTCTGGGTTGATGGCCAGAGCGGTGTTAGCCGGCAGGGTCCATGGTGTAGTTGTCCAGGCCAACAAGTAGGCTTGGCTGCCGCCTTCTGTCTGCCAGTCATTTAGCTTAAACTTAACAAAAACGCTCGGATCGGTTACGTCTTGATAGGCTCCGGCGTCCATCGTCACTTCAGCCTTGGAAAGCGGCGTACCATCAAGAGTACAATACATCAACACCTTCTCGCCTTCGTATATCTTGCCCTTTTCGTATAAAGTCTTGAACGCCCACCAAACTGACTCCATGTAGTCTTTGTCCATCGTCCTGTAGGCGCCCTTAAAATCCACCCAGCGGCCAATACGATCAACGACATCCTCCCATGCACTGCTGGTCTCCAGCATATTAGCTCGCGTGGCGTTGATATATTTTTCGATGCCGTATTCGATAACTTCTTGTCGGGACTTAATGCCCAACTTTTTTTCGGTATATCGCTCAGCTGGCAAACCGTGAGCGTCCCAGCCCCAGACTCGCTCAACACGCCTGCCCTTCATCGTTTGGTAGCGCGGCACAGCGTCCTTAACGATCGAGCTCAACAAGGTACCGTGATGAGGCACTCCAGATATAAATGGCGGCCCATCATAAAACACGTAGGCATTGTCTTTTGACCGATTTTCGACTGACTTTTCAAAAGTCCTGTCAGACTTCCAGCGCCCAACCCAGTCTCTTTCATATTCTAACGCCCGCCTGCGTGTACCGTGTTTAAATTTCATATGCCGCTCCTTTTAGTAAATATAAAAATCCCTCTTCCGCCACTGGAGCCCCGCACATACAGGGTGGTACCATCCAGTTTCGAAAAAGGGATTATCCTTTTCGCACTTACTTGACCGGTCTATCGTGCCAGATAACGGTGGGGTCTAGTTTCACCTGGAGGCGATTTCTTCCCACTGACATTCGCGGTTGATAGCCGCTCATCTTTCCCGCTGAGAAAGAATGTCTGAGGTAATTATAGCAAATATTGTTAGGATGTGCCAGTTTTGATCATCCGACCCGTCTCGTCAATCGCTGCCTCCACGTCATCCTGAAAGCCCACCATGTCTAGGCGTCGATCGGTAGCCTCGTAGTCGACATAAAAATCTCTTCCTAAAATATCTCCCGCCAAGTAGCGTAGATCTAATCCGCTATCTCGCCCCGCCGCCTTTTCTTGACGCCATGCCATCCTCATAAATAGGCCCTGCAGCCATGTTGGCAGATTGGCAACCGGCTTGTTTATTTTTGCTGCCGCAAGCAGTCGCTCAATCATCGGTTTGAACTTCATATTAACAGACCCAACGGCCAACTCTTCGCCATGTCCCGCCAACTCTACCGCCTGAACTGTCGCCAGGGCTATTTTTGCAGGGGTAGTAACAGTAGTCCCACCAGTACCATAAATAATCTTTGGCTGCTTGGCATATCGTTCGATAAACACCCTCTTCCAAATCGGCATCCTCCCCGGGGTGACTCCAAATACATAAGGAATATTTAGCACCGAGACCGAAAAAGTCTCACCACCCAAAGCGAAACTCCGCCTGGTCTGCTCAACGCGAGCCTGAATGTATGGATGACGCTCCAACTGCCCTCGCTTAACCCCGCAGAGCCCGCGATTGTTTATGTAAGCAAAGTAAGAGCCATAGATCACCACCTTCTTCACTCCGCTCTCTCTAGCTACACTCAAAACACGTTCGGTTCGATTAACTAAATGTTCGTTAAAGAACTCGGCTGCCCGAACTCCTGCCGGCAGCTCGACTCGATCATCTGGTCCTGCGGCATATACCAACACGTCCTGACCTCGCAACATCAGTCCAAGGCCATAGTCGTCCAACTGGTCAATATTTGCTCGCTCGACTCTCACCTGCGACGCTAAATCACTAGCCACGGCCTCATCAGGCATCGCTAAAATAGTTACATTTGCACCACGCCTAACAAACTCAAGACTTGCATGATAACCTAAAAAACCCGCTCCACCAACTAAAAAAATATTCTTATGCTTCATTAGCTTATTGTACCACTCAGCCCGCCTGCAATCGGTCGCCATAGATAAAAACAAAGCTCCTCAGTTGAGGAGCTTTGTTTTTGATCCACTTGGTGCAGCATAATCGAACAGGTTAGGTCACTGTTCCTTACCTATAATAGCTCAAACGCTCTATAAGCTGCCACCCACTCAGCTTACCTATATAGTTATGGTCTACAATTTATTCGTCTAATGGAACAATTTCGGTCTCATCAACTTCGCCACCAAGTTTGGTTTTGATGGCTTCAATGGTGTGACCAATCTTCTTTTGTAAGCTGATAGCACCGGCAGGGTCCATACGGTAGTCTTTGTCACGGCCACTTTTCACATTACCAGTCAAACGGGCGTTCATTGATTCAACCATACTCTTTACTTCCCGGGCCGCGCTAAAGCGGCCAACTTTGAACTCAGAAGGAAGCTGAGCCAATACTGGCGCAACTTCTGCATACCACTTATTGACTACGCCACAGTTGGTAACAAATGTATCAAGACGAGCTTCACGGACGGCAACACTACGCTGGCCAATGACATCTAAGGCGTGAGCGTCAGCAACAAATTGGTAAACTTTCGTTAGGTCAGGGTATTTTGTAGGTTCAGGGTCTTTAACGCTTACAAAGTAATCAGAACTATGACCGCGTTCAGTACGCTCAGCAATAATTTTAGAAGCTTCACCAGCCAATTTAATCAGTGTGTCCCATTGCATACCCTTACGGCTTTCAGCGTTCTTTTCAGCTCGCTTCGCAATGTCGCGAACATTTGCAGGGACTAAGTCGGTGCTGCGGATAGCACTTAATACTACATCAAGTACCCGTGCTTCTACACCATTAAAATCAGGGCGGCTCTTCTCGCCTAGAGAGCGGAGTTGGGTAGTTAGACCATTTAGCTCTGATGGAGTATACACATATTCGTAAACAGATGAGTAAGGAGCAAATTTCTTCATGGTTGCTTTATCATCAACCAAGTCCTGCTGTTCTTTAGTCCGCTTGTTCTCAGGGGTTTGTTCAGCTACTTTTGCTTTCGTGTAAACAGTGTTTGCATCGCTGTAACGGTGCTCGTGGGCTGAAGCAATACGGTCAAGTTCTGGCAATAAGCTAGGGATTTCATCTGGTGAGGGTAATTCAGCAACGGCTACAGTCGTAGTCGAACCTTCGTTATCAGATTGTAATGCAGACCCAACAGCAACTTCGCCTAAAGGCGCAGTAACAGGATGTGCAGCTAGAGGTTCTGCTGTTTCTCCCTGTTCGGGCAATGGCACAATAGGTTGCTGGTGTTCTGGGTCGTAAGGTATACTCATGTGTCACATATTAGCATAAATGCAATAATCTGTCAACATTACGCCTCAGCAAAGTGTCCAGCTAAGGCAGCATTGATAGTATCAATAGTAGTTTTACCAGTGTTATACATCTTAATGATTGCGTAGTGTCTAAAATCGGCATCTTTAGCAGTAGTAAGATGCTTAGTTGGGATCCATTCTAACGACTGCCCGACCATTTCAAGCACATCACTGATAACGTCAGTACTCACACCGGGATAACGCTTACTGAATAGCTGCACCAAACCTTGTGGTGCAATCCATTTGTCTTGGTTAGCATCAATGTAATACTTATTTGGTTCGGCCATAGGTAGTGTATGAAGCATCTCGCTGGCTTCTTTTTCAGCATACACGGTTCGGGCAACTCTGCCCTGGGCAGCAAGTTTCTTAGGGATAATCACACCATTTAATTCCTCGTACCGAGTTATAATTTCGTCGGTAAGGCCATGATAATTCTTTCGTAAAGCAGTTGCGGTTGCAAATTCAATTTTACCAGTCGCACCATATAATTTACCTTTATACAATTTGTCTAAACCAGCTATTAACTGAGTTTGTTCGCGGTATGTACTTTGTAAGCTATCCATTACAGTCGGTGCAATGTTCTGGACGCTGCGGACAACAGCTTCTACTTGTGCAGCATTATCAGGCGTACCGACAACCTGTCCTAGAGGAATTGCCCCTTCATTTAGCACGTCTGCTACTGTAATTGGCAGATTCTCATCTTCAAAATCGTCATAAATATCAAACGCAAATGCAGTTGCACCTGGACGGGTTATACGGCCAAGCCGCTGCTTAGAGAAGATAGCGGAACGTGTCGGACGAGCGTTCACTAAACCTTTGGCACGAGGACTATCCCAGCCTTCACCAAGCACGCCTACAAACGTCAGCACATCAAGTTCACCCTTGTTAAATTGTTCGTACACTTTTTGGCGTGTTTCTGCTGGAACACTAGCATGAACGGCAGCAGCTCGGACACCCTGACTTCTCAATTGTTCCGCTAAGTGTCGGGCATGCCAAGCCTGCCCCCCGGCAATACATGAAACAATTGTGCCGATACCTTGTTCGGCCAGTACTTTCGCAGTATCAACCACCAATTGATTTCGCTTCGGGTCTTCCGCCAAATAACTAATTCGGCTATCAATGAACTCGCCATTTTCATCATAAATATCGCTGCCACGAACTTGTACGCCACTTTTAATACCGACTGGTACAACAGGTGCAAGCAGCCCCATGTAAATCGCTTCGTTCAACCCCAACTCGTGGATCATACTTGGTAATGTGCTGGTCAGGCGACGGTTATCGTCGGCATCAGGCGTAGCTGTAAAACCGATAACAACCTTATCGGGCGCAAGCGAATTAACAATATGGCTGGCGTTCTCTCCAAGAGCGTGGTGCGCTTCGTCCAGGATGATAACGTCAAATGTATCAACCAATCTTGTGCTGGTGGGAACAGCCTTAATCTGACTTTCCCGTGCTTTCTCAGCCCCCATAGTGTTCGCTAATTGCTTAAATAGCCCGGATTGCGCGACATCGCGTTCAAAATCTTCTACTGGCCTATACACGAACTGCTGACTTAATCTATTAAATGACTGGTACGTAGTTACCACTACGTCAAAATCGCGCATCGCTTTCTTTTCTTCGTCACTTGAATCACTAAAATAGGAACCAATGTTCAACTCAGGCGCAAAGCGTCCAAAACCCTTTTCGCCGGTTCGCCCCAGCGTCTGGTGTACTAAGTCCTTAGTCGGTGCTACTACTAAGATACTTGGCCGCTGTTCAGGAGTGCCAGCTTCACGCAGAGCTTTTGCCAGTTCAACGAACAATACGGTCTTACCAGTACCAGTCGGCAGGTTAATGTAGCCTCTGGTTTCACCGGCCTCAAAGAATTTTTCCAAATCTTCAAAGACATCAAGCTGATGCGGCCTCAGGATAGCTTCATCAGAAGCGTCGGCAAGATACTTAGCCACACCATCAGCATAGCTAATACTGCCTGAATTTAATTCTTCGTTTCCATGTCGTTCTGGATTGGGTACGGAGTGCATTACGTAAAATTATACAATAATCACGTCTATTAAGCAATTTTACTCTAAGGAGTTTTCTACATATTTACCTACTTTTAGGGTAAGGAAGCTGTCCTAGATACTCCAAAGAGCCCACAGACGGTACTGAAATCCCATTCATCTTTTGCCCTTGAAGTATGATTAAGTAGGCCGCAGGAATTTTTAGCCCAGATTTTGACCCCTTGACGCCATTTTTCGCTAATCATTTACTGAATTATCAGACACCGATTTTAGTGGAATCATGTGCAAAGCGACTAGTTAAGTCAGTAGGTTGTACGAAAATTAAACGACACTTTGTTGCGGCACTCTAGCGCATAATCTACTCTAGCTGCAAAAGCCATATCATTATTGAGATGTCTGTAAAAGGTGTCCCTAGAAATCCCCGCCCATTTACAACTGTCAGTCACATTGTAATTATTCTTCAAAGCGTCCGTTATCTTCAACATAGTTCTAATGGTCACATAATGAATAAAGACTGGGGGTACCGTACGCCAATCCGTGAGAAAACAACCATGACTGATAAGGGCATGAAAACTAAACGTACTGGCGGCAAACCGTTAGCCCGCGCGACGCTCTACAAAATGTTCCGTAATGTCCGTTATGCTGGCTGGGTGCCTGACCCATTTGACGACGAGAAGCTGTACCCTGCTAGTTTCCCTGCGATGATTACACAAGACGAATACGATAAGGTTCAGCTATTGTTAGGTCAGCACGGCTGCAAACGCTTTGTAACCCGTAAACAATTTGTACTCAGGGGCTTTATACGCTGTGGCGAGTGTGGCTGTATGGTAACGGCTCAGAATAAGACACGCGAATACTCAAGCGGTGTCAAACGCTCATACACTTACTATCACTGCACGGGCAAACGCCCTTGCGGTCAGCAGAAAGCCTACGGCTATAAAAAAGAGGACGAGCTATTCCAAGAGTGTGTAGATGAGCTGAATAACTGGGAACTAATACCAGAACTCTACGATTGGAGCATGGACGCGATTAGCCAAATGGCGCAAACCGAAATCCCAGAGCGTAAGAGTGTAGAAGATATGCAAGAGCAAGCCATTAAGAGCTTAAAAGACCAGTACGACACGCTGTTAGACATGTCTACTCGCAAACTCGTAGACGAGGAAACCTTTATTGAGAAGTCTGCGAAGCTGAAAGCCGAATTAAAAGAGCTGCATAAGCAACAGGCTACAAGTAATGAAAACACTGAGAGCTGGTATGACTACATGACAGGTCTGATTAGCAAGTTCATGAACGCCAACGCTAAGTTCGTAAACGGCGATATTGCCGATAAGAAAGAGATACTGCTGCTATTGGTCAGAACCCAGTATTACTGGACGGAAAACTGCAAATAACCCCTAATGAGTGGCTGCTACCATTGCGTGATAATACAAAACACTTTGTAAAACAGATAGATGAGGTTAGAACAGCTACTCAACAGATGAAAACAGACCTTTCAGAAGCACTTCGTCTACAATGGTGCGGATAGAGAGAGTCGAACTCTCGTCTCTACCTTGGGAAGGTAGCATAATAGCCGTTATACGACACCCGCATCCAAAATTTATTTTATCCCAATTGGCAGTTTTTTTGAATCTCTAGGCAAAAATGCCTTCACCGTACTTAGCAAGTATAGCGATAGCGATTAGTGCAATAAGAGACCAAAGGATTAACTTGTCGTAACTTTTTTCGATAAACCCAAGTAGTTTTTTATGCAATTTCTTTGGTAGATAGAGGTTATTTTCTCGTATATTATACCGAGTGATAGTAAACCAAACCAATGTCGTGGTGACCGTTACTAGTAAGCACCAAGGACAGAGAGCGCCGATCACAAAATAGCTAGTGAATAGTAAATAGTAGGCAAAAATAAAACCTAAGGTGTAGCCTATTTGAGCCGCAAACATGAATAGACGCGGGAACTTTACACCGGCTAATCCAGCAATTGCCACTGTTATCACTATTGGCTCGGCTATAAGACCCAGGAAGGCGTTAGGAAAACCAAAGAGATAAGATGACTCGTGAAGGCCAACGGTAGCACAGTTCAGCACTACATTAATCGAACACATCAGCTGCGCATCCGGATTTGCCGCTAGCTGCCAAGCTTCAACGCTCAGAACAAATGAAGCAATCAGACTGAGAATAGCGCCAACGAGCATGCTGGTAAATATCCAGCGATTGTCGCGCATTTTTTTGTCCTTGTGGCTGAAGAATTTTTTTATACTTTTAAACATAGTAACTTACCTCCCTTATAGTGGGTAGAGGGCGGCCTCTCCACATATTATGTAATCTTCCTTCAGAGTCAACTGCAACCATAGTTGGGTATTCAACTATGTCATAGGTTCGGCAAAAATGCGCCCCATCAGGACTATCCGGGTCAATCTCTTCAATCGCGTGACCAGTTTGACGCGAAAAGTCTCGCAAGTAATCCAACACCTCCCTGGCATGATCACTCTCATATCGATAAATTATCGCTACACGCACTGCCTAAACCGCCTCCCGGGCAGCCGTCTTCTTTTGGCGACGCTGAGCCAAAATATCCTCAAACTCATCAAGAGTCGTAAAGTCAAAATAGACACTCGCAAAACGGACGTAGGCCACTTCATTGCGAGACGCCAATTCATCAAGAACCTGGTCGCCGATCTGCTTGGAGGTCACATCCGACTCGCCTAACGCATACAGCGCATCCTCTACAGCGCTAACGATTTCATCGACGTCCTCTTCGGACTTAAAAAATTTGCCGACCGATTGATTAACCGCTGAGGAAAGCTTCATTCTATCAAACAATTCACGGTTGCCGCTTTTTTTGATAACTGCCAAATTTGGCTTCTCGATCCGCTCATAAGTCGTAAACCGGCGTCCGTCGGGAGCTTCCCTGCGACGTCGGATAGCCAGACCGTCACTTACCTCACGTGATTCAATAACGCGGCTATCGCCGATATTCAGCTGGGTCACAACCCTACTCCCTATTCTTCTTTCGTCGCCTCAAGAAGGCTGGTGTGTCGTCTTCTTCATCGTCATCTGTAGACTGATCGCTCCAGATGTTGTTTTCGTCATCTTCCTTAAATGATGCAGCTGCGTCATCGTTATTTAGTTCTAAGTCGATATTTTTCACCATCTCTTCATCCACTTCGCTGGTACTTGCCCTAGAGGCAGAGCCTGACGTGGCGCCATTTAGGCTAACTTCCTGTCGGTGAAATACTTCGCTATCAAAGCCTGTAGCAATTACGGTTATGACCAACTCATCCTCCATTTCAGGCTTAAGGGTCGCACCAAAGATAATGTTGGCATCAGGAGATACTGCACTAGTAATGATCTCTGCCGCCTCTTGGATTTCCGCCATTGACATGTCGTAGCCGCCCGTAACGTTAAATAGCACGCCCTTAGCGCCATCGATCGAAACCTCAATCAGCGGACTTTCAATTGCCTGTTGCGCAGCCTGGACGGCTCGGTTCTCGCCGTTAGCTCGGCCAATACCCATAAGCGCCGAGCCTGCGTTACTCATAATCGCCTTAACATCTGCAAAGTCCAAGTTAATCAAGCCGTGCTCAGTAATCAACTCCGATATACCCTGAACACCCTGTCGAAGGACGTCATCAGCAATTTTAAATGTTTCGAGCAAAGGCGTTCGTCGATCAATGGTCTGCAGCAAACGGTCGTTGGGGATTGTTATCAGTGTATCTACCTGCCGACCGAGATGGTTGATTGCCCACTCGGCGTTAACGCGTCGTTTTTCACCCTCAAAGCTAAATGGCCGCGTGGCAACGCCCACCACTAAAATACCCAGCTCCTTAGAAACTTCAGCAACAACGTGACCAGCTCCCGAGCCAGTTCCTCCGCCAGCGCCTATGGTCACAAACACCATATCAGCACCCTCTAGAGCCTGTCGAATTTCTTCGCGTGACTCATTTGCTGCCGCCTCACCAACCGTAGGATCCGCACCAGCCCCCAGTCCGTTTGTCGTACTATGCCCTAGGTGAATTTTTATGTCAGCCTTTGAGTTATGAAGCGCCTGAGCGTCCGTGTTCATCGCAATAAACTGCACACCGCCAAGACCGGCGTCCTTCATCCGATTTATAGCTGACCCTCCAGCCCCACCAACTCCGACTACTTTAATGCTCGCAAATGTTTGAACTTCACTTGGTTTAACTTCAGGCATCTTTACTCCCTCAACTTATTCTTTCTCAGTATATCATCTCTTGACCATCGGAGGCTAGATTGACTTAGCGGAACTTATCCATAAGGCCCGACAGTAGTCCGCCGGCCTTTTTCATCACACCCGAAGATCTATCGGAAACCTTGGATCGACTAGCCGACACCGGGGACGGCCCGCCTACCTCATCCATCAGCATCAGTCCAATAACTGCGGCATACTCAGGCCTCTCGGCTTGCTCGCTTACCCCGGCATAGCCTGTCGGCTTGCTGATTCTGGCTGCCACTCCAAGCTGCTCCTTTGCAAACTCAACAATACCGCGAATATTTGCCCCACCGCCAACCAGGACAACCCCGCTCGGCAATTTACCCGCACGACCAGCCCGCTTAAGCTCCCTGGCTACTGCTTCAAATATCTCTTCGTACCTCGCTTCGACAATCTCATCTACGTCAGTTCGATCAAAAACTAGAGTCTGATCGCCATGCTTCACTTCCACCTGCTCGCTGGCCCCATCTCGATCAAGTCTCGCATGCTCCAGCTTAACAACCTCAGCCACCTCTGGATCGACCTTTAGTCCTATTGCTAAGTCATTGGTCACATTGATGCCGCCCACCGGAACTACCCCGACGTATTGCAGATCGCCCTCCTCAAAAACAGCTACACCAGTAGTTGATCCACCCAAGTCTATCACCGCTACTCCGTTTTCAATCTGCGACTCGGTCAGAACCGCCTGAGCGCTGGCGAGAACTGCCGGGACAACATTTCGGGAGTCAACCTTTGCCATCTCAGCTGCTTTTTGCACGTTAGCTATGTGCGGCAAAAGTCCAGAAACTATATTGGCGTGAATCTCCAAGCGCGTACCCGTCATACCTACTGGGTCCTTTATATTGTCTTGCCCATCGAGTCGATAGGCGTGCGGGACTATCTCTAGAATTTCACGATTTGCCGGCACCTTGCCGATCGTAGCAACCTCCTCCAAGCGCGCAACATCATCAACCGTCACCTCTTGATTCTGAGAGCTAACGGCAATCATTCCATCTGACTTGGTGCTTAAAATATGCGATCCGTTGACACTGAGGGTAGCTACTTCAACCTGATGGCCGCTCATTCGCTCGGCCTCGCCCAAAGCCGCGTCAATGGCGGCGGCAGGTCCATTAAGGTGGGACACCGTACCTTTTCTCATACCAGTATTTGCCGCTTGACCGACGCCGATTATCTTCGGCGCACCAGTAGCTGAATCAACGTGACCAACAACACATCTAACTGTCGTAGTTCCAATATCTATTCCAACCGAATAACGAGATTGCTCTTGCATGAAGGTATTATACAAGCTAGTGTAAGCGTTTTGCAAGCCAGGCCAATTTTTTTTATTCAGACTATAGCGAAGTTAGGATTTCTGCGCCGTCATCAGTGATCAGCACCGTGTGCTCAAAGTGCGCACCGATTGAACCGTCTTTCATCGAAATAGTCCAGCCGTCATTGTCGGTTATAATCTCTTCTCTACCCAATGATGCCATAGGTTCGATCGCGATAGTGTCACCTGTGCGCAGCACCGGACCAGCCCCCCTGACACCAAAATTTGGAATCTCTGGAGCCATATGCATCTGATGGCCCACGCCATGGCCCACCAGGTTTCGAATAATGCCAAGATTTCCCTTTTCAAGTACCGCCTGGATTGCCGAAGATATATCACCCACGCGTAGCTCACCGCCCTTTATAGCTTTAATGCCTGAGTACAAACTTTGCTCAGTCGTGTTAATTAAATGCTTAACCGCACCCGCTGGAGCCTGGTCAACCACCATAGTAAAGGCGCTGTCAGTTTTCATACCCCTGTATGAGATGACTAGGTCGAAACTCACAACATCTCCCCTTTGCAAGACATAATCGGTAGGTGGTGAGTGAACCAGCTCGTCATTTACCGATATGCAGATTGCCCCAGGGAACTCAACCTCTTCAGTTCTATATGTAGCCTCGGCTCCCAGCTCCTTTATCCGCTTCTCCACCCAATTGTCTATATCTAGCTCGCTCATGCCGGCCTGGACATAACTACGAAGTTCATCATAAATTGTCGCGAGTATCTTGCCGCATTCCCGCATGGCGGATATTTGATCTGGAGTCTTTTCACCAGTAATCAGCATTAGGCAGTCTCCTGAACAATTTCCCGATCCACAAGCTCTGCCTCAATCGCATCATGCACCTGCCCGACCGTTCCCACGCCATTAATGTGGACTATCGGCACATTGCGGTCGTTAAATAAGTCCAGTATCGGATACATTTCTTTTCGGTATATCCCTAGTCGCACATCAATTGATTCCGGAGTATCATCCGCCCGACCCCGCAACTTAAGTCGCTGCAAAATCTCTTGTCGCGGAACTTCCAATACCACTACCAGATCGATTGATCTCCCGTAGTCGCCCTGGTTATTCATTAACCATTCGGCTTGCTCGACTTCTCTCGGAAAGCCATCCAAAATCAGCTTATCGATATCTTCGGCATCTTTTAAAGCCTGGCTCATCACCCGGCTAATAATTTCTGCTGGCACTAAATTACCAGTCTGCAAACACGCCAGCACCTCTGGATCTCGAGTATCGCGTAGCAGCTGACCTGCGCTCAGCCATCGCCAACCATGGCGAGCTGCCAAAATTTGCCCCTGCACGCTTTTACCAGCCCCAGCTGGTCCAAAAAATATAATCATTTTAATCTACCCCTTTATTTTGTCAATGTTTCTTTAACGATGCGCGCGATTACCGCTCCGTCAGCAGCGTTGCCAGCTTTTGACTTGACGGCTCCAATAACCTGTCCCATCTGCTGAATGTTAGCCTCACCCATCGATAAAATAACTTCGTCAACTAGTGACTTTATATCGGATTCGCTCATCTGCTCTGGCAGATACTCTTGAAGTATCACCAACTCCTGCTCCTCCGGTTCAGCTAAGTCGACTCGGCCATTGCTTCGGTATAGCTCGGCGCTTTCTACACGCTTTTTTGCCTCGCGAGCTAGCACCTTCTCGAGTTCGGCATCGCTCAGACCTTCTTCGCGCTTACCCAGAGCTACCTCTTCATTCAAGATTGCCGCCTGGAGATTGCGCAGAACCTCTCCACGAAAACGATCGCCGCCTAAAAAGGCGGCTTTCGTGTCTTGAGAGATGCGCTGCTTAAGCGCTGACATTAACGCACCCCGAGGCGCATTTTTGCTGTCTTGTCGGCACGACGCTCACGACGAATAATCGCCTTCTTGCGCCTTTCAACCTTTGAAAGTGGCTTTGCAAATCGCATCACCCCTTTAGCTTCCGCAAGCACTCCACTCTGTAGCACCTTGCGGTTGAAGCGTCGAATAATATTCTCGTTAGCTTCCTTCTGATCTTTACGTGTTACTTGTACCATATCGTTAATCATTATAACAGATGAGAACAGTTTTGCAATTATTTACCTAGATTATTTCCAGGTGCAACAATTTACCCTCTACCGTCCTTCGACCATTCCACTCATTTACAGCTGGCTGATACCAGACATCTACTTCTGCTCCCACTTCTGCGAAGAAGTGCTCTGGGGCACTAAATGCCAATAGCTGAAGCCTAAACCCTTGCCGATCGCGAACCTCCAGCTTCACGTGTTGAGCATCAGCCCCCATTCGTCTCAAGTTAATCACCACAACCGACTCACTCTTGATAATTGGCTGCGGATTTCCGTTGCCGAAAGGCTCAAGCTTCGACAAACCCTTAACCAAATCTTCATCTACCTGATCAAATCCAGCTAAGGCATCCGCACGTGGCAGCAATAAGTCGGCTTGATTTACTAGGTTTTGCTCCCTGTAGAATAAGTTAACTTGCTCACGGAATAGTGGTATGTTTCTGGTTGGCAAGGTCACCCCGGCCGCAAATTTGTGGCCTCCTCCTTTGGTAATAATCCCGTCAGCTGATCTTATGGCATCAGCTGCGCTAAAGTCGCCATAGCTCCTGGCTGAACCCTTAGACTCCTCGCCTATCTCTTCGAGGACAAAAGTCGGCTTTTGATACTTCTCTAGAATCTTTGCAGCAACAATTCCGATAATCCCATGGCTCCAGCCAGAAGCGCTCAGCACCAATACCGGATCGTCTATGTAAACTTCCGCCTGTATCTTTGCTTCCTCAAAAATCCTATCTTGATCGGCCCTACGCGCCCGGTTCATCTCGTCCAGATGGTGCGCTCTTTCAAAAGCCACTTCTCTGTTCGTTGCTACAAGCATGTCTAGCGCATACTGGGCTGTCTCTAGCCTACCAGCAGCATTCATTCTTGGACCAAGCGAAAAACCTAAACTCCGAGCGTCAACCCTCTGAGGATCGACACCTGCCACGGCCATCAGAGCTCGCAAGCCAGGCCGACGCGTCTGGGACATGACATTCAATCCCCAAAATACGTTTGCCCGATTTTCATCAACAAGCGTCACAATGTCACAAACCGTACCCAGAGCCACCAAATCAAGCAGCCACTTCTCTTGCCCATCTGGCAAACCCTCAAGCTGAGTCTGTAGCGCCTGAACCAACTTAAACGCTACGCCAACACCAGCCAGATCGAGGAACGGGTAGATCTTTCCCTTGTGCTGAGAGTTTTCTTTTAAAAGATATCTTTCGTATTCATCCGGATAATCCTGTAGAAGTCGTTTCGGGTTGATCACCGCCACGGCTGGCGGCTGGACTGGCGCCACATTGTGATGGTCGGTCACAATTACATCAACACCTAGCTCGTTTGCACGAATGATCTCTTTTTCGCTTAAGCTGCCGCAATCTACAGTTACTATCAACTTAGCGCCTGCCGCTGCAATCTTCTCGACTGCTTCGACAGTTAGACCATAGCCCTCGATAAAACGATTAGGTATAAAGACATCCAAGCTCGCGAAGCCAAAACTCTCAAATGCGTCCATCAATAATGTACTGGCGGTCAACCCATCTATGTCATAGTCGCCATATATAGTGATTTTTTCTTGATTTTTGCGCGCATCAACCAACCTATCGACAGCCTGCTTCATGTCTGGCAGTAAAAAGGGGTCATGCCTTGAGCTAACGTAATCTGGCTCTAAAAAAAGACGCCGTCTCTCGGGCGTATCAAGTCCCCTGGCGTGCAGTATGTCTTCAAATAGACTCATTCAATTCCAGCTGAGGGTCGTTTTGGACGCGAAGCACTCTGCTGTGATTTGATAACGATACCCTGCAGCTCTTTAAATATAGGAAACTGCTTGTTAGTTGCATAAGTTCGTGCATTGCCCTGCTTCTCGCTCTTAAGAAAGCCAATCTTTTCCAGCTTTTTTAGCTCACGCTGAATATTTCCGGGGTCTTCTTTGATCAGCTTGGCCAGGCCTCGAACATGCGTATGGAAATCAGGGTACTTTGCATAAACAACCACAATTTTTCGTCTCACCCGAGATGTAATAAATACGTCTAACATGTTCTCCTACTTCACTTGTTCCCTTAAGTTTACACAATTTTACAACACCACGCAAGCTAAAAGAGCCGCCAGTTTAGCACTATCTGATTTATCTTGGTTATAGTGTCCTCTCGGCTAGGCAGGGTATTGTCATCGTAGTAATGGTCGACGCCCATAAAGTTATCCTTTACGTCCAATATATGCATCTCATCCACCGCAACATGCAGCCTATCGATAGCTGCAACGCTAGCTGTGGGCGAGGCCACGATAAGTTTTTTAGTGCGAACTGATTTTAGAAAATCTAGTGCAACGTCCAGTGAAGACAAATCGTCGTCAAACCCGTCGCTCACCAGGATAACCACTCTGTCTTTTAGCATTCCCTTATCAACTACACCACTTTCCCCCAAGAGACGATTTATTCGTTGATAGGCTTTTCTCTTCTCCTCCTCCAGGTAACCGTAAAATTCGTTCAAATAATGTTGCTTTTGACCATCCGAGAACTGACTATTCATTGTCAGCCTGCCATCCTGAGACAGCGCTCCGAAACTCACCCCTTCTCCAGGAACCTCAATAGCCTCACTCAGTAGCAGCATAAGGACGCAGTGAAGCCTCCAGGCGATTTGCTCTCCGACCAGCACGGCACCATCACTCAAGGCTAAAACGGCACAGTTCTCATAGCGATAAGCCTCGAGTAATTTATCTGCCAGTGTAGCCCCGGCGTGTGAGCGACTTTGAAAATACATAAGCTTATTGTAGCAATGTTTATGCGTATAATATAGGTATGTACTACTACGAGGTGGCACCTACAACCATAGTCCGATCTGACTCGCCCTCACTAACCTATATGTCCAAGGAGCCTCTACCAATAGGCTCCGTTGCGATAATCCCCGTAGGCAAAAGGGAGCTAATCGGTGTAGTTATTAAATCGTCGCCCAAACCAGATTACGACGTCAGAGAAATTAATGGACTTCTAGACATTCCACCCCTACCCAAGGAGTTAATTGCAACTGCCCTATGGATGAGCGAATACTACCTAACTCACCTATCTACAGTCCTACAGACAATTCTACCCCGAGGAGTTAACAAAAAGCGACGCATCACGCCACACCTAAAGCCAACCCACAAAAGAGACCGAACAAAAAATGTATTCACCGAGAGCCAGCAGCGGGCCATTGATCAAATATCCGCACTAGATTCTGGTACAGCACTTCTTCACGGAGTTACCGGTTCAGGCAAAACCCTAGTTTATATAGAATCAGCTAAAGCGGCGGTAGCCGATAACCAATCGGCTATCATACTGGTGCCTGAGATCGCCCTAACATCACAGCTAGTGGCGGAGTTCAGCAAACACTTTGAGTCGATAAAATTGACACACTCCAGGCAGACCGAGGCCGAACGACACATCGTATGGGAAGATATACTGAGATCCAGCGAGCCGCAAGTCGTGATAGGGCCTAGGTCTGCCCTGTTTATGCCAGTTAGAAACCTTGGTCTTATAGTTATAGATGAGTTTCACGAACCAAGCTTCAAACAGGAACAGGCACCAAAATATTCAGCTCTGCGCACAGCAAGTATTCTCGCAAAACAGCATAGTGCCAAAGTCATACTTGGTAGTGCAACACCAAATATAAGCGACTACTACCTAGCCGAGAAATCAAATAGCCCGATTATATCAATGGTCACTCCCGCTCGCTCCGACACAATCCCCCCTCAGATCCAGTTGATTGACATGACTAAGCGCAACAACTTCACTAGTCACCCTTTTATCTCAAATTCGCTCATCGAAGAGCTAGAGAAAACCTTTGCCGCCGGCAGTCAAGCTCTAATCTTCCATAACCGCCGCGGTAGTGCATCGACCACACTTTGTGAAAACTGTGGCTGGCAAGCGGGTTGCCCCAGATGCTTTGTTCCACTAACACTACACTCCGACAGTCACCACTTGCGTTGCCATATTTGCAACCTTACCTCAGATGTTCCGACAAGTTGCCCCTCATGTCATCACGCGGATATTATCCACAAGGGTGTAGGCACCAAGCGAATCGAAGCAGAGCTACGAAAATTATTTCCTAAACAGACACTCGCTCGCTTTGATGGAGACACCGAAAGCAACGCCAGCCTAGACCAAAGGTACACAGAGCTGTACGACGGATCAATCGATCTCATAATAGGCACCCAGGTTATTGCCAAGGGTTTAGACCTGCCCCACTTACGCACAGTAGGTGTCATTCAAGCAGACGCCGGACTTAGTCTGCCCGACTTTACCGCCCCAGAAAGAACTTTCCAACTGCTAGCTCAGGTAATTGGAAGAGTAGGCCGATCCAACCACCAAACTCAAGTGGTTGTTCAGAGTTTCCAGCCAGACCACCCCGCCATAAAGGACGGTCTTTCGAGAGATTACCGAGCTTTTTACGACCGAACAATCGCCTTACGCAAGCACACAAACTTTCCGCCCTTCTGCCACCTCCTAAAGCTGACTTGCGCCTATAAGACCGAAGCGGCAGCGATAAAAAATGCCCGAGAGCTGACAGACATTCTAAAGAACAGTGCGCCCGATCAAGTTCAGGTACTTGGTCCCACTCCGGCCTTTTATGAAAGAGTTCGTGATACCTACAGGTGGCAAATTGTCGTCAAGAGCCCTCGGCGCCAAGATCTAGTCGATCTACTATCTTATCTGCCAAAAAAATATTGGCAATTTGAGCTTGACCCGATGAGCCTACTTTAATCCACAGCGTACAGTCTTACAAATATACGATCACCTCTGGTATAATGACTAATAATGACTAAAGACGACATAATAACCCTGCCAAACCCACACTTACGAGAAAAGTCTTCGCGTATTCACGTAATTACCGAGGATGTCAAAAAGCTGATCGACGACATGACTCAAGCCGCCCTAGACTGGGAGGACTCGCGACCCCACGAAATCAGCGCCGCACTAGCCGCTATACAGGTTGACCAGCTCTACCGCGTAGTGATTGTTCGTAGCGACTTTGACAACAAGAAGGCTCGCGACTTCACGGCACTAATTAACCCCGAGATAGTTAAGCGCGAGGGAGTCATTGTCACCGACTATGAGGGCTGCTTAAGCGTGCAACATATCTACGGCAAGATTCCTCGTCATACAAAAATTCGAGTTAAAGCCCTAGATATTGACGGCAACGAGATAAGAATCAAGGCCGAAGGTTTTCTGGCACGGGTGTTACAGCACGAAATTGATCACACTAACGGGCTTGTTTTTATTGACCACATCAGAGATCAAAAAGACGCTTTTTACACGCTAGATAAGAAAGGTGAACTCCAGGCATTAAACTATGACGTCGACATTGCCAACAATCATATTCTTTGGGACTGAGCATTCTAGCCTGACAAGCTTAAAAGCCCTTGTCGAGGCAGGCTACAATATTGCTGCAGTCGTCACCAAACCTGATGCACCTAGGGGGCGCGGCCAAAAAGTCACAGAACCGCCCGTAAAAACTTTCGCCACTGAGCGCGGCATAGAGGTATGGCAGCCGATCAAGCTTCGCGACATTGAGCAAGAAATTAAATCACTACAGCCCGCGGTCGGAGTACTTGTCTCCTACGGCAAAATCATACCCCAAAGCATCCTAGACCTATTCCATCCTGGCATCATCAATCTTCACCCATCTCTACTGCCAAAATGGCGCGGCCCATCACCGATCGAGGCAGCAATTGCAGCTCGCGACCGTGAGACTGGAGTTAGTATCATGAAGCTCGAAGCGGGAATGGACAGCGGACCAGTTTACCAACAAAGAACTTTACCGCTTGATGGCAGCGAAACAAAGCAAAATCTCTATACCTCCCTGTTCGATATGGGCAACCAGATGCTAGTCGACCTCCTGCCCGACATACTCTCGGGCAAGCTACAGCCCGTCGCCCAAAACCACCATGACGCAACCTACTGTCAGGTACTAACCAAAGACATGTCAATCATCGACCCCTCGACGACAACTGCCCCGGAGGCTGAGGCCAAGATACGCGCCCATCTAGGCTTTCCCCGCTCTAGGATTAACGTAAACGGGCATGATCTAATTATCACAAAAGCCCATGTTGCACCAAGCGACTCGATAAACCCTCTGGCGCTGAGGTGTTTGGATGGGAATTTTTTAGTCATTGACGAATTAATTGCCCCTAGCGGAAAAACCATGTCAGCAGAAGCGTTTATGCGGGGACATCAAGTCTAAGAGGCTGGGCTAGCTGTCGCGCCTGGCTCCTGAGGAGCTGATATGCCGCCCAGAATAACTTCTTTATTGGCCAATATCTCCCGCTTGAGCTCCTCCATGACCGCAGCCACTACCTCACGATAATCAGGTCGATTAACCTCTAGCCACTTGGTAGCAGCAAACTCGTCCTTTAGCCTAGGGTCATCAGCCGCCGCTCCGGTCGCCTGAACTAGACGCTGAAAAACCGGCTCATTTTGATAGTCGGGGGAATTTTGAGACAAGAAAGCGTCGACGGCACCTGGCGCTTTATCGATAATGTTAGCAAATTCGTCGAGCTGAGCGTCGCTTAAACCCTGACTTAGCCTTTCGCCGACCCTTAGCTCGAGCTCACTGTAAATATGATCCAAAAAAGGCTTTCGCTGCTCTGCAGGCAGCTGGTCTAAGCCAAGTTCTTTCAAAAATTCATCGTTTAGCTGGAACATTGCGCCTCCTTATATTTGGCAATTCGATTTATATACAGTATACCAAAACTAGCCGAACCTAAAGAGTCTTCTTTACCAGCTCACGAGTGAAGAACTCTAGCCTATCACCTTCTTCTAGGTTAAGCTTCTTGGTTGTCTTTAGGCTCAGTCCACACATTTCGCCCTCAAATACCTCTTTAGCCTCTTGCTGCTGTCGCTGAACACTTGTCACCTCAACTTCGCCGAGCAGCTCGCCCTTGCGTTTCACTCGAGCCAGCACATCCGCCATAACCTTGCCGCTCAACACCTTACCGCCAGCAATCACCTCTTCGCGAAGCGTCCTAAATACACCCTTCACCTCAAGTTCACCAACTTCGGTCTCCACCACCTCAGGAGCCAGCAAAAGCTCCATCGAATTTTTTGCATCATCAAGTAGTTCGTAAATTATCTGATATATACGAACCTCCACCTTTTCACGGGTCGCCAGGCGCTTCACGGCCGGTGGCAGATCAACGTTAAAGCCATAGATTACGGTGTTCTTGCCAGTTGCTAGGTGTATGTCTTTTTCAGAAATATTTCCAACACCAGTGCCGATTATATGCAGATTGACTTCGCCATTGGTCTCAATCAGCTTCAGGCTGTCTACTACTGAGGTCAGCGAACCTTGCACATCTGCCTTAACTACCACATTAAACTCTTCAGCGTCGTGCTGCTGGCTCATCATCTTGAGAATATCAGCGCCGGTAACATTAGTAGTTGCCGCGAGCTTTTCTCGCTCAATCCTCGCCTCGGTGGCCATTTGCCGAGCTTCTTTTTCATTTTTTGCTAGGACAAATGAGTCACCAAACTGTGGCGGCTCCTTAAATCCGGTTACGACAACTGGCGTTGAGGGGCCAGCTTGCTTAATCGCCTCTAAGCGGAAGTTTTGCAGCGTTCTGATGCGACCATACGTTCGGCCGGCGACAATATAGTGACCTGGCTTTAATTGTCCGTGCTCCACCAGCAAGCCAACGACAGCACCACGACCAGTTTCCATCCTTGCCTCAATCACTAAACCCTCAGCCGAAACATCTTCATCCGCCCTGAGATCCTCCATGTCTGCCACCAATAGAACCATGTCGAGTAGCTTGTCTACACCCTGACCTGTCTTGGCGCTCACCTCGACCATCACTGTGTCCCCGCCCCACTCCTCGGGGTTAAGACCGTGCTCACTTGCTAGCTGAGTCTTAACCAGTTGAGGATTGGCGGTCTCTTTGTCCATCTTGTTGATTGCAACCACAATCTTGGCATTGGCAGTCCTTGCAAACCTAATTGCCTCAACCGTCTGAGGCTTAACGCCATCATCTGCGGCAACAACGATGATCACCACATCTGTCAAAACCGCCCCATGCTGCCGGAGTGCGGCAAAAGCTTCATGCCCTGGCGTATCGAGCAAGGTAATCATCCGACCGTTTCTTTCCGCCTGATAGGCGCTGATGTGCTGCGTTATACCACCCGCCTCATCGTCGACCGTCTTTTTATCTAGAATTGCGTCAAGTAAGCTGGTTTTTCCATGGTCAACATGACCCATCACTGCAACAATCGGAGGACGCGGTACGGCCTTATCCGAAAGCTGGTGGGCCTGCCTTGCCTGAGCAGCAGACTCCTTCTTCTCCAGCTTAACCTCAAGACCCAGCTCCTCGACAACGATCGAGGCAGTCTCAAAGTCTAGCCGCTGATTTATCGTAGCGGCTATACCATTTTTAAATAACTCTCCTACAAGTGTGGTAACTGGTAGATTTAATGTTTCAGCAAGCTCGCCGACAGTTACGGAGTCTGCAATTGCAACGATTTTTTCTTGGGTCATAGACCTGCTCCTTCCTCGTCGCCTGCTTTCCTCGGCAGTATCGGCGAACTTAATTTAACATCTAATAATAGGCTATTTCTTTTTTTTGCCAGCAAGGCTTAGTGAGATCTTACGGTTTTCCTTATCAATCTCAAGAATTGTAAATTCTTTTCGCTCGTTCAAAGTAAACACCTTCTCAGGGTCTGTTCCGTCGCCACCTAGCTCGCTTACGTGGACTAGCGCCTCAACACTAGCACTCAGCTGCACAAATGCGCCAAACGGAGTTATGCGAGTTACGGTGCCTTCAACTGTATCACCGGACTTGAACTGCTCCACCTCATCAAGCCATGGGTCCTGCGTTAGTTGCTTCATACTTAGAGACAGACGCTCCTTGTCGATGGCGATAATCTTCGCCTCAACAGTCTGGCCAACCTTGACGTAGTCCGCAGGATTGCTGACTCGCTCCCAAGATATCTCAGAAATGTGAATTAAGCCCTCGATACCCTCGACATTCACAAAGACACCAAAATCAACAACACCAGTTACGATACCCGTAACCTTGTCTCCAACTGCCATCTTCTTAAATCTCTCGGCCAGGCCTTCCTTGACAGCCTCTTTCTCGGAAAAGATAAGTTTGTTAGCCTTTCGATCTGCATCAAGAATGCGTACACGAAGCTCCTTGTTCACTAGAACATTAAGCCGCTGTAAAATCTCATCCTTATCGCTCGAGCCAACTCGTGGGTAGTGCTCAGCTGATAGCTGCGACACAGGCAAGAAACCTCGCACCCCTTCGTATTCCACCAAAAGACCACCGCGGTTAGCGTCATACGGAGTAACCGAAATGATCTCACCGGCCTCCATCCTTTCGACAACTTCGTCCCAACCACGATCCTTAGCGGCCTTGCGAAGTGACAGAAGAGAATAGCCATTATCTAGCTCTGTATCTACAACGCTAGCTGTTACCTCATCTCCTTCTTCGTAGTTTTTTGAAAAACCAACCTCTCGTCGTGGCACTAAGCCAACCCCTAGAGGCCCAAGATCAATCAAAATCTCGTGCTTCTTTACACTAAGAACAGTTCCGTGAACTACTTCTCCAGCGATTAATTGCTTGATGCTATCCTCTGCACTCGCGAGCAGGTCATCCATTGTTATTGCGGCGTTTGCCATAAGTCTTATTCAGACTCCTTCCTTAAATTGTATTTCCTGGGACACACGTAAAATATCTCCCATAGATTACTAAAGATTGTACAGCAATATACCAGAGAAGTCAAAGCTGTACTATAGCTGGCGACGCGAACGAAGATAAGCGACTAGACTTGCGCCAATTAGAGCGAGAGGTAGCGAGACGACTGATTCAGCAGGACCTGCCTGAGGGAGGCTTGCCAAATCATTCTGATTGGCGGGTGGATTGTCGGCTACCGAAGGTGGGGTTGGCACCGATTCACCGCCTGTAGCGCCAGTTGAGGGCTCAGCATCACTATCTGGCTGATCGTCGGGATTAGCCTCTTGATCCGCTTGATCATCCGCCTTCTTCTCAGAGTCCTCCTGCGCGATATCAATACCCTCAACTGCCAGTGGCGGCGTACCGTCATACATGCCAAACCGCTTCAACCCGTAAACCACTCCTAGCGCCAAAACCGCTAAAATAACTCCAACAATTACAAAAACCTTGACCGATCCACCCTGTCGCACTACATTTCGCATAATTTAAACTCCACTCACCTTATGGTTTTCCTTATTATACTACCGATATGGGGTAATTGCAACTTTCGAATCATGCTATAATTAGTCTATGATAATCGCGGTTGACACCGGGGGGACCAAGACCCTAGTAGCACTATTTTCCATGAACGGAGAGATGTTAAAATCTCAAAAATTTCCGACCCAAGCAGACCAAAAGGCCTACTTGGCTGATGTCACCTCATCTATTCAACAGGTCAGCGGCGATCACAAAATCGATGCCATTAGCTTGGCTCTACCGGGAGTAATTAAAGATCAAAAAGCCGTCATTTGCCGCAATCTAGGCTGGTATGATTTCGATGTTATCGGAGCCCTAAGGGCAACCTGGCCCGACACCCCAATGTTCCTTGAAAATGACGCCAACCTCGGCGGACTCGGTGTGGCCAATCTTTTGCCTGATCGACCCCAATCTTGCCTATACCTCACCATTAGCACCGGTATTGGAGGGGGCTACATAGTCAACCAAGCCATCGATCCGGGCCTGTCGACGAGCGAATTTGGCGACATCACCTTTGAGTATCGGTTGCAGTTGACTAGCTGGGAGAAAATTGCCGGCGGCAAGGCGCTTTATACGCTCGATGATTCGCCATTTAACGACTCCACAGACTCAGCTGTCATCGATGAAGTTGCCAGACGAATCTCTAGGGGATTAATGACAATACTACCAATCCTTAGGCCTGAGGTGATAGCCATAGGCGGAGGTCTGGGCGCTCGATATGACCTGTTTAGCCAGCAAGTCGAGAAAGAACTGGCGGCCTTACCTAACCAATACCACTGCCCGATTATTACCGCCCCGTACCCTGAGGAGATCGTTACATATGGCTGCTACTTTTATGCCATCAATCAGCTCAGTATATAGTCAACTAACCAAAGACTTCCCTCGTTTGCTATTTAAGGCAGGCGATACATTCCAGTGGTCGCCGACCGCCAAAACCATCACCCATCCTGCCATCAACACTGTCGAGGACATTTACCAGCTTCTGCACGAAATCAGCCATGCCGAATTAAATCACAATACCTACAAAAGAGACATCGAACTCATAACCATGGAGCGCGAGGCCTGGCAATACGCCTCACAGCACTTAGCTCCTCGCTATAACCTCAATCTACCTGTCGATGATGATATTGTTCAAGATAACCTAGATAGCTACCGACAGTGGCTACATGACCGAAGCACGTGCCCCACCTGCCTAGCGGTAGGCCATGAAGTGGATCCGGGAGAATACAGCTGCCTAAACTGCCATCAGCTCTGGAAAGTTAACGAAGCGCGAACCTGCCGGCTAAAGCGCACTAAATTATAAAAAACACCCCAAAACGGGGTGTTTTTTAGATATGAGCTTTGTCGCTTCGACTTATTCGCCCTTAACAGCCTCGGAAGCCTTGCGACGTCGAGAAATCCTGCCGCCCTTTGCGCCAGCAATTCGTGCTAGCTCTGGATTTGCAGCAAATCCACCGGTGCGGCCATTTTGGCCACCTTTTTGACCGATTTTTGCGTAAAAATCTTTACCGTGACGTGCTTTGTTAGTTGCTGCAGCCTTCTGGCCACCTGCTTTAGTTCCTGCCATTCGAGTTTTCCTCCGAATTAAAAAGGTTTCCACATAAAAAACCTGTGAAAACCCTCAACTTTTATATCACACACGCTATAGTGTATGAATACATAATAGCATACTGCTTGTACTTTGTCAATATTTACATATGCATTTTTTATTGTGAATAAAATATTGCACTTTTGGCCAACTTGCTCTATCATAGATAGTGTTACCCAAAAACTAGGTAACGGCACCTGTTTGGACACGACATTATCTGTCCACCACATCCGCATCATGCGGGCAAACTAAAAACCACCTTTTCTGCGAGATAGGTGGTTTTTAGTTTTAGTTTATATATAACAGGCGACGAAACTAACTACTGGCGTAATGCGTCGAGCGATTGATATGACTTAGAGAGCTGACCCTTCGCATCCTCATATTGTAGTTCATCATTTTTCTCGTGACTTTCAACCAATGATGCCCATGCGGCAACTATCTGCTCGACTGCCCCTCTAGTCCGAGTAAGCAACGAGCTTGTTGTCGACCTTTCATCGCGATCTAGCTCCTTCAGATTTGCAGCCGCCTCAACCCACGCTTCATGTGCTTTCGGCCAACTATCAGCCTCTCGGCTATTTTTTGATTTATCAGCTGCGACTCTTAGCGTGTCGGCAATTTGATGATCAAGCAAAATCACCTCCGCAGCAGACTCAACCTCCTGCCCCTCTTGAACAATTTGATCAATTGCCTGCACGCATAACCCGACCTGATTTTTGAGCTGACCAATGACCTCCAACCAGCCAACTAGAGGCGGCGGATCACACCGCCGATAATCCGCTGTAGCCATCTTGTCTGCAACCCCTAATATATCATTCATTTTATCGGCCGCCCGATATTCGTTAGTTAGCTTTTTTTCAAATGTCTTGCTTAGTGAGGTGCGCGTATTTGATACGTGTGACTGGTACCGGTCTTGATAGCCACTCCAAGCAAGCCAGGCATAGACCCCGTAACCGATCAGGCCAATCAGCAAAAGTGATCCCACCACTACACCAAGCTGTTTGCGATTAATCTGCAGTCGTACTATCTTCTTCATATCTACCTTCCTAGCCAAAGCTCACTACTTAAAGGCCACGGGTTAAACCGACAGCCCTCAAGGTTAATTGACTGCTGCTGCATAACTGGGGCAGGCTGATCTGGAGCAGAGCAATGACTATGCCCGTGGCCAAGCCAGTGGCCAACCTCATGATTAATGACCATATGCCGGTAATCGCGCAGGCTTCCGCCGGCTGCATTCCAGCTCGAAGTCGCACCGGTCCAGCGATCTTGATTAATAATTACGTATTGGCCAACTCGACAGCTATATTCAGCGCTGCAGCCCGGCGCATAACGCCTCTCAATCTCTTGAGCCTCACTTAGCACCAAGACAAATTCCCCGCCAGTTGCCACCTCCTGGAAAACGGCACCTGTTCGAGACCACCCTCGCGAGTCAGCAAATGTCTCGGCAGCTTGCAGCCGAAATTCAGCCAGACTAGCGCTCGTACTGCCCCAAACTTCTATGCGATAAGTGAACGTTCGAGAACCACCAGCTGAAAACTGGCGATTGGCCTGAAGCTCACGCGCCTTGCGCGCATCAATCACCCACTGGGGGTCAGCTATCTCGGGAGGTGATATCTCCTCAATGACTGCTGGCAGTTGACGTAAATCGTTTAGCGCTTGTCGATACTCCCCAGATAGTGCCGCGGAGGCCGCTGCACCACTACCGAGCAGAGCTAGGCTAACTATTGCTACCCCGAGGTATTTACTAATCATGATTGCACCATCGCCCACATGGCCGCCTGATTACGCTCAAACTGATGATAGGTATGGCTGCCTAGCTCAATCACTAGACTTGGCACTCCTAACTTCTCCCCGTAGTACGAATCAGCCGTACCGGTAATTGTATAACCAAACTCACTACCGTCGCCTGAACTTAGGCGGTAGCCGCTAAATCCGGCATATTGAGCCGCCCTTGCATTGGCCTGGCCTACCCCATTTGAAATGACTAGGTTGGCTACACTATGATACGACAACACTAGCTCTGGCCTCTGCTCAGCAATTAGACTAGCAATTGCCTTAGTCTCAGGTTCAGACATAGCGGCCTCTCCACCCCCACCCGGAAATGGCTGTCCGGTAACGTGCTGAACATCTTTTTGCCAGTTACTGGTATTGAAGTTGCGGTTTAAGTCGACGTTGCGAGAGTTAATCCGACTGCCACGAGCTAAACCATCAGGATTGATGGTTGGGACAACAATAATTCGCTTATTGGCAGGTATCTTACCTGGGCTTGCATTGAGCTCCTGAATCCAGCGATCCATCAGATACTTAGTGCTGACCTCATTGCCGTGAATCGCTCCCGTATAAACAACGCTTGGGCCGCCGTCGCCAAAGTGGTATGCATAAATCGCTCGCCCCTGAGAGGAGTAGCCGATGATTGATGTGGTATAGCACGACATGCGGCCACTGTACCGCCAGGCCGATCGCCCAGAAATCCCGTAAGGGTTTTGAAAATCTGGCCTTAGATTAATACTAATAACTCCACACTTAGAAGCATCGCTGGTTGAGAAAATTAGCTGATTGCCACGTCTTGACTGCAGAGCCACTCCGCCGCCAACCTCAATCAACGACTCAAGTGGCTGTTGCTGAGACAGATCCTGGTCGAAAGTCACCACTATAGGCGCGCCAACCGCAACACCAGAAGGACCAACATTTACACCGGTGACCCTTGGCCCACCCGAAGTACGAAACTGCATCAATAAAGGCCCCTCAACTGTACTGCCATCAGATGCCTCAACAGATTTTGCAACCAATTCGACGGTCGCTTCGCGTGGTATCAATTCAGCCCCAAAACTCAGCCGATAGGTATTAGCCTCTTGTAGAGTTATCTCCGGCACAATCTCAGTCGACTCCTCGCCTTTTTTTACCACCAACAACATCTCGTACTGAGCTAGCGGCTTGTCAAACTTAAGTATAAGTTCGCTCGGTCGATTAAACACCATTTCATCGGTCTGTATGCTGCTCTCAGTCAGTCTTACCGGATCAAGCACTTCAATTTTCTGCTTTAAAACCTTAGACTGACTCTTACCCTTAAATAAACGCTCTATAAAAACCTCATACGCTTCACCCTGCCTAAGTCCAAGCGGCTCAATTTCGCAGCTGAGGCCTCGAGAAGCCAACTTGCAGTCGCTTCTTTGTTCAGCCACTCCTAGTCGATAGGTGTGCAAGCTATCGGGCTGCGATAACTCAACCTCAAGAGGCTTAGACAGCGGTACCCTATCTAGTTGACCGACTAGACTAGCTTGAGGCAGATTTGGCACAGTAATCTCTAGCGGATGCCGCAAGAAAGGCAGCCCAAAAATAGGCATCGATGCCCTGTACTTACCTGGCACCACTGCAGCATCCGGACGCACACATATTTTGCCCCCCTCTAGCTCAACAACCATCCCATTCGACTTTTCTGCGTGTACCCCCCAAGCATACGCCGACCGATCTAGGCATGTCTTAGGCTGAAAACCCATACTCAACCTATCTGGTATTGATATTAATATGCCAATCGTAGCAACAAAAGCTGCCAGTGAGCCAACTCCCGCGTATAGGAGGCTACGACGCACCACAGGCTGACTAAGCCAAACCTGAAACTTGCCAATAATTACTTTTATGGATTTTTGTTTCATAGCCTTAACCACTTTATTTTATCAGAAAGCTACTCAACCGTCCAATTGCGACCATTTCGAAAACAACCTACAAAGAAAAAGACCATCCTATTCGGATGGTCTTTTTATAATTCGGCACCGTGCTAGTTTCCCACTTGCGCAGTATAATCGCCGCTGAGGAGCTTAACTTCTGTGTTCGGGATGAGAACAGGTGTTTCCTCCTCGCCATGGGCACCGAAGTAAGGCTTAAGGCATACGTCTTTTTAGCTCCTATAACTTCAGGAGTGGGTAGCCTAAAACCTCGCTTCGATGTCCTCGATGACAAGCTTGATGCATGAATTTTTAAATTGACTGGTGCTAATTATACACACCAATTACTAGTTAAGTCTACCTCATCCTCGTGGTCTATGCAAAGCATAAACTCCGAAGACAAGGACATAAAAAGGCAATGGGACTGTTAGTATGCTTTAGCTCCATGTGTTACCACACTTCCACCTTGCACCTATCAAACTGATAGTCTTTCAGTGTCCTCATAGGGAAACCTTATCTTGAGGTTAGTTTCGTGCTTAATATGCTTTCAGCGCTTATCTATTCCGAACTTAGCTACTCGACAATGCGGCAGGTGGCCACAATCGATACACCAGAGGTTCGTCCGCCCGGGTCCTCTCGTACTACGGGTAGATCCTCTCAAGTTTCCTATCGTCCATACCGGATATAAACCGAACTGTCTCACGACGTTCTGAACCCAGCTCGCGTACCACTTTAATCGGCGAACAGCCGAACCCTTGGAAGGTGCTCCCCCTCCAGGATGTGATGAGCCGACATCGAGGTGCCAAACAGCGCCGTCTATGTGAACTATTGGGCGCTATAAGCCTGTTATCCCCAGGGTAACTTTTATCCGTTTGCGCTGTCGATCCCACATTCATGTACAAATGTACGTACAGCGGATCACTTGCTCCTACTTTCGTATCTGCTTGGAATGTACTCCTCACAGTCAAGCTGGCTTTTGCGCATACACTATCACTTCGATTTCCATACGAAGCTAGCCAACCTTTGAACGCCTCCGCTACTCTTTAGGAGGCAACCGCCCCAGTTAAACTACCCATCATACACGGTCCTCTTACCGGATAACGGCAAAAGTGAGATCAAGATCACAACAAGGTTGGTATTTCACCGATGGCTCCACAAATACTGGCGTATCTGCTTCAAAGCCTCCCAGCTATGCTACACATGTTGTAACCCGGATCAATGTAAAACTGTAGTAAAGCTCCATGGGGTCTTCTCGTCCTGGTATGGACAGACGGCATCTTTACCGCCAATGCACTTTCACCGAGTCCTTCGCTGAGACAGTGCCCACATGATTACTCCAT
>DAICXN010000019.1 GCA_027312165.1 Candidatus Saccharimonadota bacterium | reverse complement strand
CCCATAATATTTTTAAGCGCGTCGGGTCGCTCAGCAGTTTAAATATCCCGGTAGCTATATCAAGGCGTGCATTTGATAATTCTTTGCGTATATGCGCAGACATGCATATACTATAGCAAAATGCTCCTCTTATTCGCAAGGTTAGTATTGTCATTGGCACATCCTATCAGGACAGATGAGCAGAACTGAACCCTTATTAGGTACTAATAAGCGTGTAGTACATCAGACATAAAAGTCCTGCTGAGTGTTTACCTGACTTAAATCAGGGACAGGTCTGGGGAACAGGTCCGAGTTTTGGCTGCCTGTTCCTTCAGGACGAGAGAGGCCGAGTTCGAACTGACTTACAGAGGTGCCTACGAAAGAACCGCCCTTTCGGACGGTTCCAACATTTTGTACTTTGTTATCAGCACATTGTTTCTTGGCTGAGTAAGGAGAGAAGTTACGGTCAGGTCTAGGACCTTGGTCTGCGCTTTTCTCTGCTTGCTCTGGCTCCGGCAGCTGGGCTCGAACCAGCGACCTAATCGTTAACAGCGATCCGCTCTACCACTGAGCTATGCCGGAATACAATTTTAAAAACGTGCGCTTGCTTTCAATGCAAGAGCTACACGATATTGTAGCTTAAATTCTCTCTGGTGTAAATACCCGACACGCTAGCCTTTGCGGACAATCTCCAGCGCCTGACGTAAGGTTTCTGCTTCAGCCTTTAGCCGATCATCCTCAGAGCCGCTTCTTTTTGCGATCTCCGATTCCAACTCACTCCACCAAGGCTTATCCTGAGAACCAGGCTGGACAACCTCGAGGGACCTTGCCTCACCCTCACGCTTGACGAGCCAACCTCGAACCACTAAGTTATCGACGTGCTTCGCCACAGTCGAAACCGATTTATAGCCTAGCGCCTGCATGATCTCACGTAGCGTCGGACTATATCCTCGCCCCTTTACGAAACCGTCTATAAAATCTAGCATTAACTTCTGTTTTTTGGTTGGATTCATCATACTCTCCTTGTAAATATAATAGCTCGTGTATCAAAAGTTTTCCGATCTTTGACCCAATTTCCAGTGCAGGTGATCAAATTTAACCCCTCATCGCCACCCTTGACCCGCATCACTTCGGTCATATCAACATTTTCATAATTATAGTTCTTCTTTTCCACCACCTCATACTCCAGTCGCACCCCGTCACCCCGCTCCACCATAAACGCGATCACCTGGCGCTAATGTCTCCACATAGGCAAACAGCCCTTCTCGCGACGGCCCGGATGCATGACCATCGATGACTGCCGCTCCTTTTTCGCCAGGCTTGGCACTGCCGTTGTACCAGCCAGCATCAAAGATGTTAATTGGAGCCTGGATAGACCTGTCAGGGTTTAATCCCATTTCCAAAACCCGAGCCCGTACGCCAAGCTTATCGATGTAGATTGCCCTTGGTGCATCGGCTGCGACCACATAGCCCTTCAGCGGATCAGCTGGCTCCGTCTCGTCCTTGCCTTCGGCCTGCTGAACTTGCTCGGGCGTGGCACCCTCTCGACTAGCCAGCGCAACCTCTTCTTTGAAAGCACTCATATCTCTGTGATAGCTATAAAACTCCCAGCCTATCCATGCCGCACAAGCCAAAATTACTGCCGCGCTTAGACCAAAAAAGGTGGCTAATGACTTTTTCATAAGCATAATTTTATCACGAAAAGCGAACAAAAGAGAACTACGCCAAATAAAAACCGGCACTCTGCCATAATTAGGCAAGAAATATTTCAAGCAAAACTTAAACGCTACATCTAGCGTATGTCAATATATTGACATGTCTCTGCTAGTTATTCACCGCAGATAGCGCACTCTTTGCCTAAACAGGGTTTTTCTTATATAATTTAGCCACACAATCATGAAGAAAAATCACAGCACTATCTTTCGCGTTCTCCTGGTGATTCTCGACTGTTTCGCTCTACTAGCTGCCTTTACCGTAGCCTATATCCTTCGCGTCACTCTCGACCCTCGCCCGTTCAGCATCCAAATCGGCGCTCTAGAATTTATCGCTACGATCTTTACCCTGCTACCAATCTGGATAGTCGTCTTTTACCTGTTCAGACTATACGATCGACCTGTTTACACTCATCCGATTCGTGAATTTGGTCGACTGCTACTAGCCGCAATTTTTGGGGTTATGATTATGATTAGCGTTGGATTTTTCACCGACACCGCTCTATTTCCTACCAAGTTAGTCGCTTTTTACGCAATCATCGCGAGCTTTCTCATTATGCTGCTTCTCAGGGTTGGCGCAAATTATTTACGCATGTGGCTACTCGGCAGAGGTCGCGGAGTGCAGAAAGTATTGATTATCGGCAATTCGCCCCTGACCCACTCACTGGCCCAATACATCATGACCAATTCAAGCACCGGTTTCGAAGTTACTGGCGTAGTTGCACGCAAAGAATTTATCCCCAAAGAGATGCAAGCCCTCCGAGCCACCTCATTCAAATCCGCTCTTAGCCGTCTACCAATTGACGCGATCATCCAAACCGACCACGAAGACATAAGCAAAAACTTTGAGCTGGCCAGCAAGCACTACCTCGAGTTTTACCAAGCACCGACTTTTGAGGGAATGTTGACCGCCAAGCGCTCAGTTGAAATAATCGACGCCTCACCGCTCATCAAAATCCATTCAACGCCCCTGACCGGCTACGGACGGGTTGTTAAGAGACTGATGGATATTGTCCTGGGCACCTTGGGACTGATTGTCGCCTCGCCAATCATGCTGATCATCGCCGCACTTATCAAAATTACCGACCCGCAAGGTCCAGTGTTTATGCGCGGCAAGATGCAAAAACGCCTGACTCGCTACAATCGGCCGTTCAATATCTACAAATTCCGTTCTCATTACGCCAAGTTTGATGGCAAAACGGATGAAGAAGTTTTTGAAATGATTGGCAAACCAGAGCTGATAAAACAATACCGAGCCAACGGCGATAAGCTAGACTATGACTTCAGGGTCACACCGGTCGGGCGATTTATCCGCCGCTTTAGCCTCGATGAGCTACCCCAGCTAATCAACGTAGTCAAAGGCGATATTAGCCTAGTTGGTCCGCGCGCCTTAGTGCCACACGAGCTAAGTAGTTATGACAAAAAACACGCCCTGCTAGCGGTCAAGTCTGGCTTAACGGGTCTAGCGGTAGTTTCCGGACGACGCAGCATCAGCTTTGACGAGCGACGCCGACTCGATCTCTATTACGCCCAAAACTGGAGTGTCTGGATGGATATCTCGATACTATTCAAGACTATTCTTGTCATCTTTAAAAGCAACTAGCCAGCGCCTGCTATACTTGAACTATGAACATCCTACTTACCGGAGGTGCTGGCTATATCGGCTCGCACACCGCCATCGAACTGATAAATAGCGGTCACTCAGTAGTCGTGGTCGACAACTTAGCTAACAGCTCAATTGAGTCCATCAAGCGAGTTGAGACTATCACAGGCCAATCAATTCCTTTTTTCGAAATTGACCTACGAAACAAACTAGCGCTTGATGAAGTTTTTAAAACCAATCAGATCGACGCAGTGATTCACTTCGCCGGGTTAAAAGCCGTTGGCGAATCGGTTGCCAGGCCCCTTTACTACTATGACAACAACCTGACCTCAACCCTTGCCCTACTAGAGGTTATGGCTGATCATAAGGTAAGCAAGCTGGTGTTTTCTAGCTCCGCTACTGTCTATGGCTCGCCCGAAGAGCTCCCGCTAACTGAGAGTTCACGGGTCGGTGTCGGCATAACCAATCCTTATGGCTGGACCAAGTATATGATCGAACAAATCATTACCGACACCGCTCAGGCTAACCCAGATTTTCAGGCGACAATCCTTCGTTACTTCAACCCTGTCGGTGCCCATGAGTCTGGCCAGATAGGCGAAGATCCTAGCGGCATACCAAACAACCTGCTGCCCTATGTTGCCCAAGTGGCGGTTGGCAAGCTCGAGCTGGTCGGCGTCTTTGGCGATGACTATGATACCCCCGACGGCACTGGAGTGCGAGATTATATACACGTGGTGGATCTTGCCAAGGGCCATGTCGCAGCGATTGAAAACATCAAGGCCGGAACTAGCGTCTATAATCTCGGCACCGGTAAGGGCGTATCGGTTCTTGAACTGATTAGCGCTTTTTCAAAAGCTGCCGGCAAAGACATTCCGTATGAAATCAAACCTCGCCGCGCCGGTGATATCGCTAGCTGCTACGCCGATCCAGCTAAAGCCGAAGCAGAGCTTGGCTGGAAGGCCGAGTATAGTATTGAGCGCGCTTGTGAAGACTCCTGGCGTTGGCAAAGCCAAAACCCAAACGGCTACGCTAACTAGCCTTTTGTCTCTGGGGTCTCAGACCAATTACCGCTATCAATACCAAGGCTAGGTATATATGTAGCGCATTAGGATAGCCGCTAAAGAACAGCCACTGCACCATAAATGCAGCAATGATCGACCAGAGCCACTTCTGTTGCCTAGTCAAGACAAATAGCCCAACGAGTATCACCAAAAAGGCCGCTAGACCAATCAAACCTCGCTCGAGCAGTATCTCGACATACTCATTCTGGACGATCTCCCGGGCGCCGAGCTGGTCTGGAAACATCTGATTAATCGCTACTCCCGCCGATCCTACCCCAACTCCAAAGAACATTGTGCCCATATCAGCCCCCCATCTCTGCAAGGCTAGTGACGAGCGAGTTGTCCGAGCGTCAGTTGACTCCTCAACATAGCCATCAAAGTTTGGCTCAGTAGATCCGACCCCATCACCAACCGTTGTCGTTTCAGTTGGACCAGCGGCCGGATTATCCTCTGGGCGAATATCAACTAGGCCCATCGTTAGCTGATGCAAGCTCTTGGTGGCGGCACCCGAGAAAGTCTCCTCGATACTTGGATTAATCTTTCCTGCTAGGCCCTGCAAACTTAGAGCAGCCAACAATGAAATAACAAACACTCCAAACACCGCAAGCCAGTACTTAAGTCTATAGCGGCTGACAGCCAGCAGCAGAATTACGCCGACCGCAAACGCCAGCAACGCT
>DAICXN010000018.1 GCA_027312165.1 Candidatus Saccharimonadota bacterium | reverse complement strand
ATCCAGCAACGACCTATACCCAGAGTGGCTATAGACTTTACGACTCCTCGCCTACGGCTATACCTGGAGCGCCAAAAGCCGCGACTAATCAAAAAGCTTACGTAGCCATTCGTAACGTCGAGGAGTTCACTGATAAGCTAATGTATGTTGTTGCTACGGGCAGCTCCCACACCTGTGCCCTCGCCACCGATGGCACCGCCTACTGCTGGGGCGATAACTACACCGGTCAACTTGGCGACGGCACAACGTCCAGCCGCTATGCACCGACCTCCGTCAGCACTACTCTTAAGTTCAGCTCCATCACTGCTGGCGACTCCTACACCTGTGCCCTCGCCACCGATGGCACCGCCTACTGCTGGGGCAGTAACTACACTGGTCAACTTGGCGACAACACAACGTCCAGTCGTAATACACCGACCTCCGTCAGCACTACTCTTAAGTTCAGCTCCATCACTGCTGGCTACTCCCACACCTGTGCCCTCACCACCGATGGCACCACCTACTGCTGGGGCGGTAATGGTAGTGGGCAGCTGGGTGACGGCACCGAGGAGCAAAAGCTTATTCCAGGCGGTGCGGAGTCCTCGCCTGAGATCGACATTATACCCAACAGCTTTCGCCTTCGCATGGCCATTAGCGTCAATAATGCACCGATTGATATAAACAGCAAATCTTTTCGGCTTGAGTATGCTGTGCGTGTTAGTGCGAGTTGCAGTCTGCAAACCACGGGATTTTCGGTTGTCACTCATCATACCCCCATAGCCTGGCATCTTTCGAGCCAACCTGTACATGGGGACGCGGTCGTCGCTAACGCGCTGAATGACCCAGTGACTCAGAACGTTACTTACCAGAGTATAGTCAAGGATTCTTCCAGCTTCACCAATAGCACTGCTGTCGCTTCAGGACAGTATATGCTTTGGGACTTTGCACTTCAGGTGACGGACGAGGTTCCAGGAAATTCATATTGTTTGCGAGTCGCCAATTCGGACGGTACGGCATTGTCGGGGGGCTATGAGCAAATACCTGAGATAACAACTTTTCAGCCAACTGAGCCGCCTAGCGTATCTTTCGTCTCTAGTGCCGGTCAATCTGTCGCCGCACCCTCCTTTCAGATGCCTGGGCTTAATATGCTTCCAGATTGTCAGGTGGGATCCGTGGGCCTGGGTAGTGCCTCGGGGGCGAGACTGCGCATATCCCAGTGGGCCAATCCGACAGACGGCTTCGCGGTGACGATCGCTCCAAGAGATGGTCAGTCGGCTCTCTGGACTGACGCCGTGAGCAGTAATTATTATGACTTTAACGATGGGGCTGGGAGTCCAGGTGGCTGTAGCAACGGGTCGGATGGCGATATGTATGCGGGACAGCTAACTATAGACCGTAGTTCGAGTGTCCTCAGTCCAAGTGTTGGTTGTGACTTGACGGGGCTGAGCTATGTTTTTGGGCCAGCGGCTTTTGAGAGCGGCTCTACAGACATCATCACTCTCGTTAGTGGGTCATCTAGTGTTAGCACGAATTGCAGGTGGGATCTCACCGATACAATCATCAGCCAAACCATACCGCCAAACCAGCCAGCTGGTGATTATTCACTAGATCTAACTATAACGGTCGTGGCATCGTGATGTTCGTTAGGTCGTTAGCGTTGGCTATTGTGGCTGCGAGCCTGTTTTTTGGTTTGAGCGCAAGTGCCCAGACGACTGACTCTCGTTTAGATCAGACCATCAAGCCCATCGAGTGTGTCTATACAAACACTGAAACTGGTGATGGTAACGAGATCTCAAGCATGTGTAGCGATCAGTCGGCTCCGGCTTTAACAAAAATTACGATCTTGGCTGGTAAGCAGCCGATTTTAAGCGGAAAATTCTCAGCTCTAAACACTAAAACCCTTCGAATTTGGATCGGCGGAGTGTGGTATACCAAGGGAGTTAGTCCGTATCTGAGAACCGACGGCGATAACTGGTATTTGGATTTGTCCGCCTCTCCGCTCACCTTGCCTCCAGGTAGCTACACGGTGATAGTTGAGGTTTTAACTAACGATAGCTTTTTGTTGAGCAGTGCGTACACTGATGCACTATCTATTAGCGCAGAGGTCGAGACGCCAACCAGCCCAGATCGGCCATCTACTGGCAGAGGGAACGGCCAGGCGAGCTACAACTTTCAGCTCAGAGGAGACGGTACATACATACTGACGCCCGATCTGATCGGAGATGATCCGCTGGCGCCAATAGTCCCCGTAACCGATGGTCCGGCTAGGCCGCAGATAGATTATGCAGTCTCGCCAGAAGAGAATTCGCAAAATCAGCTAGAGAGGTGGCTCCCGCCAGTTATAGCTGGCGGATTGGCGGGTGGAGGTCTTATCTGGAGCTATCTTGTGCGCAGGCGCCTGAAATAGCCATACCTCCGCGATCGCTTTAAGCATGAGCGTAATTATTATATAATATAGAGATGACTGAGGGGTCGTTTGTTTTTGTAGATATCGAGACCAACGGCGGCTCGGGTGAGCGTGGCCGAGTTATTGAAGTTGCCGCCATCAAGATAATCGACGGCCAGGTGGTGGACACTTTCCAGTCCCTAGTGAATCCTGGTGGCGGTTTACCTCACTGGATAACTGGACTGACGGGCATAACTGAAAGCGACTTAGTTGGCGCGCCGTATTTTGAGGATATAGCGGCTCAGCTTTATGAATTTCTTGAGGGTAGTATTTTTGTGGCACACAACGTGTTGTTTGACTACTCGTTCCTGAAAAGGCACTTCGCCGAAACCGGCTATAGATATGCGCCTAAGCTGTTCTGCACCGTCAAGTTATCACGGGCAATGTATCCAGAGTATCGTGGCCATAGTTTGGAGAAAATTATTGAGCGCCATGATGTTTCGGTAGAAAATAGGCATCGAGCCTTGGATGACGCTCGGGCTATGTATGAGTTTGTTAAAATTGCAATAAATCAAAAGGGGCAAGAGGCCTTTGATTCCAATCTCAAGTTGCAGCTGAAAACTAGGAGTTTACCGCCAAATGTTGATGAAAATGTCATACTGGGCTTGCCAGAAACAAACGGGATATATATCTTTGAGGACGACAGGGGTGAGCCGCTTTATGTTGGTAAGAGCGTCAATATTCGGGCTAGAGTGAGATCCCATTTTACCAATGCCACCTCGATAGCCAAAGAGCTCAGGATGAGCTTGCAGAGTCATAACGTATCTTATATCAAGACAGAGACGGAGATAGAGGCCTTGCTGCTCGAATCGATGAAAGTCAAGGAGCTTCAGCCGATATTTAATCGAAAGCTTCGACGTCAAAAAAGCCAAAGCTTGATCGTAAAGTCTGATATGGGCAATTATTTAACTTTTTCAATCGAGAATCATGATCTATCCGAGTACTCAGATCTTGCAAAGGTGTACGGGGTTTTTTCTAATCGGCGCCAAGCTAAATTAAAGCTTGAGGAGACAGCCAGAGCCTACCAGCTTTGCCCTAAGCTGCTGGGCCTCGAGCCAGGAAAAGGAGAGTGCTTCCGTAGGCAGCTCGGGCTGTGTAGGGGTGCCTGCGTCGGTCTAGAGTCTGCAGCATCCTACAATCAGCGAGTTGAGTTTGCGCTGGATCGCTTAAAGATCGCTGCTTGGCCATACGGCTCGAAAGTCTCCGTGCCGATAAGTGCGACGCGCTCGTTAATTGTTGATCAATGGACACCGATCGGTCTTTATGACGCTGAGGATGATAATTTTACCGAAATTGAAGGAGGATTTGATATGGACACCTATAAGATAATTCGATCATATATACGCACCAAGAAGCCTGTTGTAAGTAAGGTGGGGTAAAATTCTGTGGCTATTTTGATAAAAAATTCTTTGATGAATAGCTTGCATTGGTTATAATATATAACTGACCGAATTATGAGTAGACTATCTACGATTATAAAGATTATGCTATCTGGCGCAATCGCCACGACTATTTTAATGCCAGGGCTTGTTTCAGCTCAATCTATGAGCGAATCGTCACATCACGCTACTAGTGACCTGGCTACCTGCCTTGAACGTCATCAAACTCCGAGCTCTTCTGCTGCAAAGGTGTCGACCCAGTATAGTGAGGATGAGAAGGATGAGCCGAGACCACCAGAGTTCCCGTATTATCTAACTATCCAAAATGTGGAATATGACCAAGAGGTTACAAGGCCACTTTTAATATCATCTCCGTCATTTATACCGCCTGATATAGTCATATTGTTGGCGACGCTGCGCATTTAGGCCTCTCCCTTTGCAAAAATAATAATTTTCAAAGGAGTTATTTGAATGTGTTTAATTTTTAATATTGATTGGTCTGCCTAATGGCCAATAAGAAGTCAACACGAAAGCCCGGTATGCGTAAGAATCATAACAAAGCCGCCAGTCCGGACTACTATGAGAAAACGGTGCCCATTAAGGGCATGCACTGTGCTTCATGCGAATTCCTGATAGGTGACGAACTTGAGTCATTAAGGGGCGTTACGTCTGCCACCGCCAGTCTCAAGAGTAAATCGGTGAAGATAGTTAGTACGAGACCGCTTCAGGAGAGTGAGATTGCTAAGGCGATCGAGTCGGCTGGGTATGAGGTGGGTTCGGAAGATGAATTAAAGCCTTTGATTTCGAAAAATCCGCGGATATGGAGGGACTTCCTGATAGGTGTGTTGGTAGTGGCTGTGATCTATGTTTTGTTCAGGTTTCTAAAGCTAGATGCTGCGCTTGAGTCCTCTATCTATGGTAGTGGCGGCGGCAATGGAGCTGTGGCGTTAATCGTGGGCTTAACTGCCGGATTCTCAACATGCATGGCTCTGATAGGTGGCTTGGTGTTGGGAGTAGCTTCGAAATATGCGGAGAGCCATCCCGGCGAGACTGCCTTGCAAAGGTTTAGGCCACACCTATTTTTCAATTTAGGTCGCATAGCTTCATTTATAGTGCTTGGTTCCATTGTGGGCGTTATAGGATCAGCGTTTGCTCTTAAGGGGACAACTCTTGGTCTTCTGACTTTAGGGGTTGGCCTGGTGATGATTGTTTTGGGGCTGCAGCTGACTGAATTGTTTCCGCGAATAACCAAGGGGTTTACGCTACCGGCAGGGATTGCTAAAAGGTTGGGCGTTGTTAGTCGTAAAGAGAGGGAGTACTCTCATAGAAATGCCTTTGTTATGGGTGCGGCAACCTTCTTCCTTCCTTGCGGATTCACTCAAGCGATGCAGCTTTTGGCTGTTAGCACGGGAAGTCCACTGGACGCTGCCATAATCATGGGCGCATTTGCTATAGGAACTACGCCAGGATTGCTAAGTTTGGGTGGCATTACTTCAGTTGTTCGAGGCGGATTCGCTAAGCGATTCTTTAGAGTTGTTGGGGTTGTTGTAATTTTCATGGCAGCAGTCAACTTTTACAATGGGTTTAACCTCACCGGACTTAATCGGCTGATTGAAAGTGGGGTCTCGAAGCTTTCCGAGAGGACAGAGCCGGAAGTTGAGCCATCGGCTAGCTACGGAAGCGTTCTCAAGACTACCTATACCCTTAAAAAAGATATCGTGCCGTCGACTTTCACGGCTAAAGTTGGTGAAAAAACTACCTTGTTGGTTGACGTAAAAGATAATGGCGTAGGTTGCATGAGCACGATAATGATAATAGGTCTAGATGACATGCCTCAGTATTTAAAGAGAGGTAGACTGCTTGAGCTAACATTTACCGCGACAAAACCAGGCACCTATACAATTGCATGTGCCATGGGTGTGCCTCGCGGTTCAATAACGGTAACGGAGTAAAGGACGAATATGACGAGTCAAACATTTACTATCAGTGGCATGACCTGCGAGGCTTGTGCGAAACTGACGACAAAACGAATAAAGAATATTAACGGCGTGCTTGATGCACAGGTAGATCTAGAAACCAAAACAGCAAATGTTGAGGCCGAACGACCTATCACCGCCCAAGAAATTAACACTGCTTTTGGTGATAGCAGTTACCGAGCTGAGGATAAATAATTATGAAAACGATACAACTATCAGTTCCTAAGATGCACTGTGAATCGTGTGAAAAGCTCATTGC
>DAICXN010000017.1 GCA_027312165.1 Candidatus Saccharimonadota bacterium | reverse complement strand
ATGCAATACCCCTGTCCTAGTATCGTTGCTAAGTCAAGACTCCCCTGTTACACTGTAAGTATGAGTTTATCTATTGGCATAGTTGGCCTGCCGAACGTCGGCAAGTCCACCCTATTTAATGCACTAACCAACAATGACATCTTGGCAGCAAATTATCCTTTTGCAACCATCGAGCCAAATACTGGCATCGTACCCGTTCCTGATGAGCGACTAGATAAGCTAGCTGCAATCTACGGCAGTCAAAAAATACTCCCGGCCACCGTAGAGTTTGTCGATATCGCTGGCCTGGTGGCTGGCGCCTCAAAGGGAGAAGGGCTCGGCAACAAATTCCTAGCCAACATCCGTCAGTGCTCAGCCATTGTTCACGTAGTACGAGCGTTTGATAATGACGACATTCTGCGACACGATAACCAGCCAGTTGACCCAAAAAGCGATATAGAAATTATCAATACTGAGCTAATTTTAGCTGACATTCAAACGATCGAAAATCGCCTACCCCGAATACAAAAAGAGGCCAAGGCCAATCCGACAGCCAGAGATCAGGTAGGCTACCTCGAGAGCCTACTGCGCCACTTGCAAGCTGGCACTCCGCTATCCGCCCTCCCCTCACTTGACGAGGAGGCCATTAGCGACCTACACCTACTGACTGCCAAACCAGTTATCTATGCTTTTAATGTTGACGAATCAGGCCTAACTGATGACACCTTGCAAAAGGAGCTATCCAGCATAATCGCACCAGCTGATTCGGTTTTTGTCAGTGCCAAACTCGAAGAGGAGCTAAAAGGCCTAGATCAGGAAGATGCCGCCGAGCTGCTCGACAGCTACGGTGTTAAAGAGACTGGCTTGATGCAGCTAATTGGCGCTGCCTACGACACCCTGGGCCTCCAAAGCTACCTCACTGCCGGGCCTAAAGAGGTTCGAGCCTGGACCATTCAAAAAGGCTCGACTGCCCCCCAGGCCGCCGGGGTAATTCATACTGATTTTGAAAAAGGTTTTATTGCCGCTCAAGTAGTCGACTTCAACGACCTAGTTGTCGCAGGCTCGGAGGCTAAAGCTCGTGAAGCCGGCAAGATCCGCACCGAAGGCAAGACTTACGTGATGCGACCAGATGACGTTGTTGAATTTAGATTTAACGTTTAGCCGGCAGCTTCGCCAGTAAATAAAACCGTTCGAGATTCCCCTTGGCTCCAGCCACCTCACTATCACGTTTTTGCCAAATAGCGAAATATTGCTTGGACCACACCTCAAAATCACTGAGAATCTGCCGACGAATTTTATCGTTTTTTATAACGCCCTTATTAACCTGGGAGCGTCCCGCCTCAAACTGCGGCTTGACCATGGCTATTAGTTTTGTCTGCGGCCCCATCAGGTGCTGAGCAACATGAGGTAAAATTTCTCTGAGTGAAATAAACGACACGTCACAGACAATAAGATCAGGAGTCTGACTAATAACCGTTGGATTTTCGATCGACTTAGTTGGCATGATTGTCACCTGGCGGATATCCGTCTTTTCGTACAACTCTATCCGATCATCGCCCCGAAGACTCGGGTGTAGCTGATCAGTACCGACGTCAACTGCGATGACCTTTTTGGCCCCGTGCTTGAGTGCATAGTCAGTAAACCCACCGGTGCTTGAGCCAACGTCAAGCACGATTTTGTCAGCAAACCCTAGGTCAAAGTACTGAGCAACGCTCGCTAGCTTCAGCCCTGCCCGAGAGACATACAGCTCGTTCAACTCAAGACTTATTTTTACATCCGAATCAACCATCTGACCTGACTTTCTGGCCGTAGCTCCATCAACCAGCACCTTGCCCAGCCGGATATAATTATCCGCCTGTGAGCGTGACGTCGCGAGCCCACGCTGAACAATTTCTGTATCCAAGCGTTGCTTCATCAGTACATCAAACTTTCTACCTTACGGGTTATCTCAGCAATCTTTGACCACGATTGATTATTGGTCATAATACTAATCGCGTACTTCCCCTCAGGATGTGAAACTATTGCCATGTCATTTAGGTAGCCCCACAGAAAGCCGACCTTGTTACGAACAACTCCGGCCGACCCGGCCGTTATCCCTTGTCGATACTGCTGCCTAGCCATCAAATCAAGCAAGAAAGTGCGCTCAGACCCACTAACCAGCGTACCCTGCTCAATACCTACAGCGGCCTTAACCAAGTCATTGGCGGTTGTCTGAGTGGCGGTTCCGTTTGTAAACGTGGTAGCTCGGCTAAATCCACGCTCGTAGAGGAAGCTATTTATGGTTGAACGACCAAATTTCTCCATCATCGCTTCAGGACAAGAATTGTCAGACTGAATAATTGTTCGACTCATACACTCACGAAATGTCATACCTTTTATCTCATCGTCAAACGATAGCTTGCCGTCGGCTATTTGATTTAGGGCATAAGCCACAACATAGACCTTGTAGGTACTGGCCGCTACAGTCTGCTCGTGGCCGCGGTAGCTAGCCGACCATCCGCCACCGTTAAGCTGGGTAACGCTCACCCTAATATCTCCCTCGTCTGCCAGCGAATTGACGTAAGCCTGCAGACCCGCCTGAGACTTAGTAAATGTCTGGTTCTTCTTGATGCTAGGTGCTACCGCCCGAACTGGCACAGTCAGCGCAACGCTGGTTAGCTCACCTTGCTCAATCAGCAAAGATTCGGCTTCCTGAACAATTTTTGCCTCATCGATTGCTCGCCCCGTGACCCCTTCCTTGCGGCTCTGCTCAACTCCATCCACTAGATCAATTACGGTGACTCCAGCCGGCTGAACAACTATTTTGTCAAACTGTTCTTTGCTAAATTGAATCAGCCGCTCGTCGTCTATCGTAAAGCGAACATCTGCCACGGTTTTAGCCTGGTCCTGACTAATTTTGAGCCAGCTAGCAACCGTCTGAGCATCCGCTTCAACTCTCTTATCCTCAAACTCTAACGAAACCTTTTTATCAATGATTGCCTGAGCACTTTTTTGTAACTCGACTAAATCTGACCTGCGCAGTGCCGGATCAGTATAAGTGAATTCTGTAACCAGGGTCGTTGGCCGGCCTAGTTTGTACTCAGCTGATTTTATCCCCTCAACAAACTGATCTGCCCCCAGACGCATACCCTGGCTGCCACCGATAATCTTTGCCTCGGTGTTTTCGATAACGAGCTGTGCGTTCTCTGCCGGCACCGAAAAGCTCTGAGAATTTGCATCGACAAAACTATCGAGCTTAGACTGGTTAACCTCTGCTGCAAAAGTATCAACTTGCGGCCCCGACCAGAGCAAGCTACCCGGGATCAGACGCTTCCACCAAGAGTATCCAACAACTTTGTCCACCAGATCTTCACGCTTCATCTCGATACCGACTGATGAGGCGGTGTAGGCAAGCACCACCTTTCCCTTGCCCCGAGCTTCTATTGTTGATTTCTGATATAAATCATCCGACAGCCGCTCGATATCCGGCCTGGTCCAGCCGGCGACCGACTGACCAGCTAGGCTAGTAAAAGGCAGCGCACGATCGCTCGGATAAAACAACTGAATCAGCACCAGCAAAGCCAAAGCTGAGCCTAGGCTAATTAATGCTATCTTTTTAGCCTTATCTGAGCTTAGCCTTTTGACGAGATTGCTACTGCTTATCTTTTTTGTAAATTTACTTATCTTCACCCACCCATTGTAACAAAAACTTATTTCTGGCGTTCGCGGTAGTCACCCGTTGTAGTATCAACACTGATGACGTCGCCCTGCTTTATAAATGCCGGAACTTTTACAACCAGCCCAGTCTCAAGTGTCGCATCTTTTAAAACACTAGACGTCGTATCCCCTTTAACAACATCCTCTGTATAAGTAACTTCGAGATAAAGATTCTTGGGCAGCTCCACATTAATCACGCTTTCTTCAAACAGCTGCAGCGTCAGCTCATTACCCTCTTTTAGGAAATTGGCCGCCGTATCAACCGCATCAAGACCAAGTTCAAACTGCTCAAAACTTTCAGGATCCATAAAGAAAAAGGTGTCACCGTCCCTGTAAAGATACTGAACAATTTTATTACTCACTTCTGCTGGCTCGATTTTTTCCTGTCCCTTAAAAGTTTTCGGAATCACACTGCCATCAAGCAAATTTTTTAGCTTTACGTTAACAATTGAACCACCGCGGCCCATTACTTTTTGAGCATATTCTACCACTCGGTATGGCTTACCGTCGATCTGACAAACGACGCCCTTTTTTAGGTCAGTTGGCTGATACATGTTTTATTCTCCTTACTGAACAGGCCCAACCGATAAACCTCATCGAGGCATAAAAATCGGTAGGGCCTGATCAAAAACCTTAGTTGCTAGTTACAAATGGAAGCAGGGCTAGGTGCCGAGCGCGCTTGATGGCTACGGCCAAGCTTCGCTGCTGCTTGTCGCTTAGGCCAGTCTTGCCGATTGGCTCAATCTGCCCATAAGCATTGATAAATCGCATCAAAGTCTTTACGTCCTTATAGTCAAATACCGTTGGGGTATCTCGTTTTGATCGCTTCATTTAATTTCTCCTCTTAAAATGGAATCTCACTAAGATCGATTGGCTTGTCGTCAATGTCCTCGACCACTGATTCCCTTGCTGTATTATTGGCTGGCTGATTGCCACTAGCACCCTCGCTAGGACCGTCCAGGAAAGTCACGTCAGTAGCAGTTACCTCTATTCTAGAGCGTTTCTTGCCAGTCTCCTTATCATCCCAGCTATCCTGTCGGAGTCGGCCCTGCACCAGCACACGTCGCCCCTTACCAAGATACTGCATAACCAGCTCGCCCAGCTTCTCCCAGGCGGTAACGTCAAAGAAATCTGCCTGGTCATCCTGACCGACTCGATCAACTGCTAGGCTAAAGCTAACTACAGTCTTACCAGAAGTTGTAGTTCGCTGCTCTGGGTCGCGTGTTAATCGTCCCATCAATATTACCTGGTTTATGCTACGTGCCATTTCCCTATTCCCTCCTAGATCGCTCTTTGGCGACTAAATTTACTTGTCGCTTGATTCGTCGCTGTTGCCAAACTTAGCTTCGCGCTCTTTTTGTTCGATCATAGCCTGTCTGGCCTTGTCGTCTGCCTTGACTAGCAAGTAGCGCAGAACTTCATCGGTGATGTTCAAGACATTTGAAATCTTGAGTGGTGCGTCAGCTGGCAGGTTTACTTCGAAGTAAACGTAGATCGCAAAGTCCTCGCGGTTGATGCGATAAGCTAGCTTCTTTTTGCCCCAGCTATCTTCTTTGATAATTTCACCGCCGTTATCGGTGATTAGCGACCGGACTTTTCCAAGCGCCTTCTCCAGATCAGCTTCGAGATCCGGGTGAACTAAAACAGTTAGTTCGTACTCTTTCACGTTTCCTCCTTTGGAATCCATGACGGATGGTTACACTATTTCATATAACCTTAGGTTTATATCGTCTGTAATTATACAGCAATTAGAGGCGAATGTCTAGCCGCCTATAGTTGACATCCACGCTTGAGTCGGAAGATTATAGCCGTATATAAACTCTACATTAGATAGTTGGGTTTCGCCGAAGGCTCCGCACGCAACCTGCCACTGCGGTACGAGAGAATTTTTCTGAATACTGCTGGCCGAAGATATAGTATATGTCTGACCCGACCTTGAGCGAGCGGCGACTCCAAACTGGTTGCGCGCAGTATTTGTGCAGTAGTAAAGGTTGTAGACGGTCACATCATAAGCAGACTTGCTAACCGATACATTATTAGCACTGCTAAAAAAATAGTCCCTGTGTGGGTATTGACCGCTCTCAGCATGATACATCTGGGCTTTTTTGGCTAGATTTACTAAGTCACTCTTAAGGGCCGAGTCGCTAGCGCTGCCGGAGACTCCATTATATGCCACGATACTAATAGCGGCCAAGATACCGATTACCACTATAACTATCAATAGCTCGACTATCGTAAAGCCGCGACTATTTAACGTAAGCTTTTTCATCACCTTAAGTATACATTTCGCGCAACAAGCTCGTCAAGCAACCTACGCTACACCCCTGAACTATCGCCGCCGAGATCATCAACACTGTCAATCAACACCT
>DAICXN010000016.1 GCA_027312165.1 Candidatus Saccharimonadota bacterium | reverse complement strand
ACCGGTGACAAATTTTTCGAGCTGGAGGCTGTCAACAATTGGGTATTTTTTTGGCATATGAATTACGAAGCAGTCACCGGTATAGTAATCTCGTCCTGATTGTCATCGGGGCGTTGGTCTGACATTGCTTTGAGCATCTCGATTTGAGATTCAAGCTCGAGAGTCATCTCACTTGGCTGATCTTGATCGTCGGCTTTAACTGAAGCATCGTAGGCTCTTTGATAATCTTGTAACGCTGCGTCAATCTCACCGGCTTCGAGCTTGCTGTCGGCCGCCTGCTTGGTTGCTTCAATGTCGATTTGGACCGTACTGTCAGGTTGATCAACTGATTCGCGTGGTTGAGTAGAGTCTAGGATTCTGATTGAAGCCCAGGCGATCAGGCCAACCATCAGAATTGAGACAATCAAAACCATGATCTTTGTCCGGCTCTTCTTCGGCACTGGTTCCTTGTTTAAGATGTTGTCAGTTGTGGGATTCTCGTTCATGGTATTCTCCAGGCGATATCATTAAGTTGTCTTGAGTGGACTGGTGCCGACAGGACCGTAGCTACTGGAACGTCCGGTTAAGTTATTCTTGCAGATATAGCGAGCTTTGGTTTGGATTTGTCCACCCACTGGAATGCTTCCGGCTGTATCCCAGGTCAGGGTGAATTCAGGAGGAGCGACAAAGCCGATTATCCAACCATACCAGCCGCTTTGTCCAGTGTCTTGCCAGCGCCATGGATACGAAGTTGTTCCCATAATGTAAATATCGAGGTCATAGGAAGAATTAGCGCCCGTTTTACAGGTCGGTGCTGTCCATTTCCAGTTGTAGCTTAACCGGTCGCTGGCCAGCGTACCAATAAAGTTAGTTGGGGCACCCGGCGCGGTAACGGGTCGTATGTACGATGAAGTCGCGGTGCTGCCATAGGCGCTGGTTGAATAGCTATTCGAACAACGCACGTTGACTTCGATGCGGTAGTTGTAGCCTTCGGAGCTGGTGCTGCGGCTGAGGTTTGCTGCTGTCGTGTAGGTGTAGGCTCCGGACCACGATCCGGTACTGGCTTCAGTTATCCAGCGATAGCGATATTGAGCGCTTGAACCACTCGGACAGGTCGTCGTATTAATCGTGTAGGTCGTCGTTGTGCCGCTAGTGCTGTTCGATAGTGTCGGTAGGGATGGCGCAATCAGTGGGTAGACATAGGTCTTTTCAACACTGGTAGAGGCTGCGCTGGTGCTGGCAGTTGAGTAGCAGCGAGCTTGAACTTGATAGCCGTATTTGACACCTCGACTAGCGGCGCGCGAGGCTGTCAAGCCAGTGCCGAACGTCGAGTAGGCCCCCCAGGTGCCGTCATTGGTGCGGCTGCGGAAGGCATACTGAGCGGTTGAGCCCGATGGACAAGTTACGGCAGTGGCCGTTGCCAGGACGTTGGTACTCGATAGTGCGACAGTCAGGGTTGGCGCGGCTGGTGCGCCAACCGGTACAACGTAGCTGTCGGTAACACTAACTGCCGATGGCGGTCCGACCGTTCCGCCGTTTTCACAGCGGGTCATGACGCGAAATTCGTAAGTTGACCCTTCAGATCCGGCTATCGTGCTGGTGCTACTAGTTGAGAAGGTCGTCCAAGCCGACCACGCTCCGGTGCCAATTCGATATTGGAATGAGTAAGCGTTAGTGTAACTAGAGTTCTGGGATGTACAGCTAGGGTTGGATGAGCTAGCTGTAACACTGGTACCGCCGCCCGAACCAACTGAGACGGTTGGCTGACTGGGGGCCTGAGGAACAGCCGCGATGACGTTGCTGTTGTTGCGACCGTCGATTGCGATTATCTCGCCTTCAGAGTTGGTGTATTCCAGTCGATAAGATTCACAACCGCCATTGATATCGTTGAGGCAGCGATCGCTGTCAGCTTCACTGGCGCCAATGTATAGAATCGTACCGGGAGTTGTCGAGTTGCCAGGCGCTAGTGGTTGTTCGGCGTCCAGTCCGGGCATTTTTAGAGTGTTAGCGTCGAGGTTTAGTTTGCTAGCCACTGCTTCGGCTGTATTTTCGCTGTAAGTGTTGACGATCGATCTGACCGAGGGGTATTCGCCGTTCTGCTGATAATATTTTTCGAGAGACTCGGCCACGGCTGTGCTGGCCGACTGGCGCTGAGCATCTTGGGCTTGTCTCTGGAACATGCGGTAGCCGACGCCCGCTAAGGACGCGATGACCGCAATCACGACAATAGTAATTGTCAATTCAATAATTGTAAAACCACGAGAATTCCTATACATAACCATATTGTAGCAAAAACCACTCCGAACTAAACCTTAAATTGAAAAACTCGCCTCTTTACGCTATAATCGCTACCGTACTGGGGATTGGCCAAGTGGTAAGGCACCGGGTTCTGGTCCCGTGATCGGGGGTTCGAATCCCTCATCCCCAGCCATATAGAACACAAGCCAGATGAAATGTTTTGAACATCATTTTGACCCCTGTAATCGAGGTCATTTTGATTGGTTTGGTTATCGTTATTGCGTAAAACCTACCTCAACAAGCCCTTACCATCTGGCGCAACAAGCAATAATCTTATCGACGTAAGTTTTGACACCGTCGCGGGTTCTGTAATTATAGAGTAGGATATGAATTATCCAGATTGTTGCCGTGACGCCAAATAGGGATAGATCCAGCTTCAGAAGTAATAGTGTCCATGCGGCATACGTTAGCGTGAGTAATACTGGCAGACGAAAAATGAGCATACTTTTTTTGGCTTGTCGTTCCCACAGGTAATAACCGCCGACGACACTTTGGCCGAGCAAGATAGCGAGAATTAGATCGTTGTCGAAGAATCCAACCTGTCGCAAAAATAGCAGCGACAACCAAGTCATGCTTACGGCCAAACATATGGTGCAGAATGAGAGTTTTAATAGTGGTTTGATAACCAGACCTGCATAGAAAAGTACGGAGATTGTGACAAAAATCCAGGTGATATCTGTTATCGTGGCCATAGTTGGAGAATCATGACGCTTATAATCAGCAGGCTAAATGTTAGTATCATGCCTTGAAACTTGATTTGTTTCCCGCCACGTTTCTCAGTAATGCGAGTGCTGAGTTTCATTGAATATAGCACGATTAAACTCCCGATAATGCTGCCGACGATGAATAAGTCAATCAGATACGTCTTGTTGAGAAGACTGCCATAGTCACCTCCTGCGGAGATGAACCAAGAAACATAATCTCCCTTCAAGAACGGATACATTGGGATCAGTGTCGTGAGATAAATAAGCCAGCCAACAACAACATTCTGATACTTAAATTTCTTAGGTAAACGGTTGACGATGAATAAACTTAATGCTACGGCGAAGCCACCCATGAAAACACCGATAGCGCCATATTTTACGCCCATGACACTTGCGAGCGCCGCAGCTGCACCGGCTCCCCCAACGCATAGCGGACAATGAGCGAAGACTTTTGTCGGCACAAGCGAGATGAGCGCAACAAAAAATGGAAGAGCGATAAAACGTTTCATTAAATACTCATAAACTGACTAGTTTGACCATTTTTGTCGACTTTAGAGATCTCAAAAGGAGCGGTTTTGTTTCCGGGCATACCGGGGCTGGCTGCTGGCATACCTGGCATACCGATGCCCTTAATATTGGGCTCATCCTCCATTAGTTTTGCGACAGCCTCTTCAGGAATATGGCCTTCTACGAAGTATTGTCCATCGTTAACGATGGTGGTGTGGCATGAGTATAGCGATGTTGGGACGTCGTGCTTCTCTTTGACTTTATCTAATTCTTCGGTATTGACGACATCAACTTGGTATCCCAGATTTTTCATGTAGGTGGTCCAGTTGCCACAGCATCCGCAAGTCGCAGATTTATACACGACGAGCTTATGACTATTGCCGGCTTGATTGACATGTGGCGTCGACTTGGGCGTTTTGGGTCCGAATAATGCAATGCCAACAACGACTGCTGCGCTTAAGCCGATAGCGATAAGAATGATGAATTTACTACGCATCATAATATATTGATAACCCCATTTATTGATTATTTGTAGTTTTAGATTAGCACAGCTATTCTATATATTCAAGTATTCGAATATATAGAAGGATGATATAATAGAAATATGTATGAAAAAATATTCCAGCTCCAAGAAGAGGTGTTTAAGGTTTTAGCTAATCAAAAGCGGCTTGAAATAATTCAGCTTCTTTCAAATAATAAACTTTGCGTTACTGAGATGATTGATATGCTTGGCTTGTCGCAATCTAACCTATCGCAACACCTTTCGTTAATGCGTCGCGCAGGCTTATTGAAGGTTACAAAAAACGGCACAAAGGTCTACTACCAATTGGCTGATCCTAAGCTAGCCGAGCTAGTGTTTAGCGTGCGCGATTTTCTGATTGACCATGAGCAGCTCGATGATGAGACGAAACAGTATTTTACCAAACCTCAGCAACTCTATCCATTAGCTAAAGATGCCGTTTGTGGCATGCGCCTAAGTGCAGCTCGCGCAAGCTATCATACTGAATATAATGAACAAGAGTACTTCTTTTGCGCTAGCGGCTGTCATGATTTGTTTGTCGACAATCCCCAAAAATATGCAATGCAAAATTCTAAACATAAGGAGATGTTCAGTGAGCAACAAAACTAACCAATTATTCTATCAGTGTCCGATGCACCCTGAGGTGACGTCGGAAAAACCTGGGACATGTCCAAAATGTCATATGGCACTCGAAAAAACCAAACAGGTTGTCCCGGCACATGAAGGTTCTGAAACTGGCGATAAGCACGCGAATCATAATCCGAATCAGTTTCGTCAGAAATTTTGGCTAAGTCTCGCCTTGACCGTTCCGACGATGCTCTTTTCCCCAGCTGTGCAGGGTTGGTTTGGCTTTGATTTCAGTTTTTCCGGTAGCCACTATATTCCAGCCATCCTTGGTATAATCATATTCTTTTACGGCGGCCTAGCCTTTATCCGAAGTGCGCGTGGCGAAATCGCCGCTAAAAAACCAGGTATGATGACGCTTATATCAATGGCAATTATTGTAGCTTTTGGTTATAGTTTTGCGGTCACGCTAGGGCTGGTTGAGGGCATGGACTTTTGGTGGGAACTAGCGAGCCTGGTAACGATTATGCTACTTGGTCACTGGATTGAAATGGCTTCAGTCGCAAACGCTCAGGGTGCGCTCGATGAGTTGGCTAAATTGCTCCCTGATGAAGCAGAGTTAGTGACAAATGATGGCACCAAAACCGTCAAAGTTAGTGAGCTAAAAGTAGGTGATAAATTACTGGTTCGACCTGGCGGACAGATTCCAATCGACGGTGAAGTTGCGAGGGGTGAATCTGATGTTGATGAGTCGATGCTGACAGGCGAATCTAAGCCGGTTAAAAAAGAGGTAGGAGCCGCTGTCACTGGTGGCACGATCAATAAGAGTGGCGCTCTGACGATCAAGGTTACCAAAATTGGTGATGATACCGCTCTAGCAGGGATTATGAAATTAGTTAATGATGCTCAGGCGAGCAAATCTAACACTCAAGTGTTAGCTGACAAAGCCGCCTTCTATCTGACATTTTTGGCGCTTGGTGTAGCAGTAGTTACCGCTATCGTTTGGGCAGCCTTAGGAGAATCCGGCGGGTTCATCTTGCAGAGAGTAGTGACGGTGCTGATTATTGCTTGTCCGCATGCGTTAGGTTTAGCGATTCCTCTCGTCACTGCTATCTCGACTACGTTGGCAGCAAAGAACGGCCTATTGATACGGCAACGATCAGCGCTCGAGTCAGCCAGGAATATTGATATCGTGCTATTTGATAAGACCGGTACACTAACTAAAGGCGAACAAGGCGTAGTTGGCATAATTGCTGAAGATAAGAATGAGATGCTTTCACTTGCCGCTGCACTTGAGCAAGAATCTGAACATCCAATCGCCAAGGCGATTGTGAACTATGCTAAAGATCAAGGCGTGACAGCCCATAAACTTACTGGATTCTCTGCCCTATCTGGTCGAGGCGTCAAGGCGACTGTCGATGGGGTTTTAGTTTATGCCGGCGGGCCGGCTTTGCTCAGTGAGCAAAAACTTAAACTACCTGAACAGCTACAACGAGCAACTGACATGGCTTCAGCGGAAGGCAAAACGGTAATTTATATCGTTAAAGCAACCGACGTATTAGGCGCTATAATGCTTGCCGATGTCATCCGTGAGGAGTCAAAAGAAGCCGTCAAGCAACTTCATACCGTGGGCAAACGCGTAGCCATGTTAACTGGTGACAGCGAAGGCGTCGCCAAATGGGTGGCTGACGAACTAGGGATCGACGAGTACTTTGCGGGCGTCTTGCCTGAGCATAAGGCCGATAAGGTTAAGGAGCTTCAACGTGGTGGAGTGAAGGTCGCTATGGTCGGCGATGGTATTAACGATGCACCAGCTCTGACACAGGCCGATATTGGTATCGCGATTGGTGCGGGCACAGACGTCGCCATCGAATCGGCTGGTATCGTGCTAGCTAGCAGTGATCCGCGTGGTGTCGCAAAGATAGTTACGCTCTCAAAGGCGACGTATCGTAAGATGTTACAAAATCTGGCTTGGGCAACTGGCTACAATGCACTCGCGATCCCTCTGGCAGCTGGCGTAACCTCTGGCATTGGTTTCGTGCTCTCACCTGCCCTTGGTGCGGTGCTGATGTCGATGTCGACGATTATTGTGGCGATAAACGCGCAGTTTTTGCGTAAGTTGAAAATATAAGAAACGGTTTTCTTGCCTCTATGCCTTATATTGCCACCTTAGGCATGAGCGATATGACAAATAAATGCATGTACTGTAAAATAAGAACATGAAACAAGCATTGTATGCAATCAGATATATAAACCGAGAATACCTAGCACGGCATGGCTGCCATGCTGCCGAATTAGTGATAGAAGATGGCCATAAGGTGCTAAGATGCATGCGAGATAAGCGACCTGCTAGGGGTAAATACTAGCAATAATTCACTTAATTAAGTATAGGTGCATATTGATCCTGGGTGACGCACCTATCTGCCTCTGTTATCGGAATTCAAAACACGCTTTTTTGACGACGCTAACACTACGCTCTAGCCCATCGAGATGTTTGTACTAGACCCACACCCCCAGCCAAAGAAAAAAAGAGTCCACTGCGACTCTTTTTTCTTTGGCTGAGCGTCTGATTGATTTGTTGATAGTCAATAGTAAGAACCGCCGGAACGATCCTCACCTTCTGAGTGGTTCGTTCCGGCAGAATGTCACGTATTCTGCATCGGGTTGAGTAGCTGAGCGATGTCGGAGGTCGATTGACGGTCGGCTATCGCCCGCTTCTCGCGATACTCGGTCTTGGCGACGCGCCACGTTACGGCGGCTGGCAGCCAAAGACTTATGGCCTTTTCGAAGGCTCGGAAACAACATGGGCCGATTTCGAGCGGGCCAAAGTCAGCGCAGTTGACAAAGTCTTCATTGGCCGCCACCCAGTCTTCGTCGGCATCGGCCGGTGGCCGATTGTACTCCCGACCGCACATTCCACAAGTGAAATGTCTGCCAGTCGCACGACCAACACCGAGACCGAAAGGTCGACTCGGGTCGTCTACGACAACATCTTCAACTCGGTAATGCATGTTACACCATTCTTCCTAACAGAATACAAGGACAAAGCTAGTATACAACCAGTCTCAATCGTCAACAAGCTTAGGCAATTTCAAAATTGTTGCCATGTGGCATATTTATTTTATTGTCTCGAGCCTGATGATTTTACGGTCGCTAGCTGCATGCTTCACAGCGAAAGCCCGCCGACGTCGGTCTGGCGCTCGATTGCATTTGTGCCGCTCGGTAGCCCCGTTTTACCGTTAGGTTACAGCCTTCGCAGGTTACATCAGTAGCCACTTCCAGTAGCGGGAAATCGTTTTTTGATCGAAAAATGTACCGGTCAACCCAAAAGAAAATAAGCCCACCAATCAGATTAGCGAGAATTGTATTCCAGGTGACGCCGAAATGAAAGTACATCATCGAAAGTGCCAGAATCGGCGTCGATAATTGCCATCGAATCAAATAGAGAATGTAGCGTTTGGCCATAGTTAAACCTGCT
>DAICXN010000015.1 GCA_027312165.1 Candidatus Saccharimonadota bacterium | reverse complement strand
GGAATCTTTTGACCGGACTTGACGACTACGACGTCACTCGGCACGACTTCGTTCGGTGGTAGTTCGATGATTTCGCCATCACGCTCCACCCAGGCAACATCTGGCGCCTGGTCGAGTAGCGATTTGATAGCGCTGCGAGTTTTCTTGATCGATCGAGCTTCGAGGTAGTGTCCTAGCGTGAATAGTACAGCTACGATGGCGGCCTCCCAGTACTCTCCAATAAACACCGCCCCAATCACAGCGATTGTTACCAATAAGTCGATACCGATCACTTTGTAGCGCAAAGCGCTAAGAGCATTACGTGCTATAGGTAAACCGGTGATGATAGTAGCCAGCAAAAGCAAAAATGTGCTGACAAATTGCGATGGATAGGTGAAGTTGAGTAGCAAGCCAGATATAGTCAGACCGACTGCAACTGCGAGCCTAGTGCCTAGGCTAGACAGAAGTTTATTTTTCACTTAGCACCTCGTAGCCGAGCTGCTCGATAGTGTTTTTAATATCCTCATATGAACAGGTGTCTTCTGCACAGTCGACCTTAACTCGGCTGGAATTAAATAGTACTTCGACCTGCTCGACACCCGGTAGTGATTTCACGCCGGCAGTTATCTTGTTGATACAACTCGGGCAGGTGAGGGTTTGTAGTTGAAGGGTTTTGCTTGTCATAGTTACTCCTTTTGTTTGATAGTACCTATGACTATAGGGCTGTTTACTCAGGAGTTCCTTGACCAAAGTCAATTATGGCTCGATATCAAGAATAGTGTCCGCAAAGTCCATGACCTGTAAGCTGAGCCAAGCATAAGCACTATGATGAAGGTCATGGTGTTTTTGTTTTGTTACAATGAATACATGAGTATGAGCCAATCAGAATGGGAAGCATCGATACAAAGAGTGGGTGTAGTTGTCGGCAGTTTAGTGAAGCGTGACGGTAAGTACCTACTTGTTAAAGAGAATCCAAACGGTAAAGATGTTTACAATTTACCAGCTGGTCATGTCGACAAAGGTGAGCAGTTAGAGATTGCTGCCGTTAGAGAGACGAAAGAAGAGACTGGCTATGACGTACAACTCATTGAGCAGTTTGCGTTATATCATGAATCAGCTCCACAATCGGTGAAGCATGTTTTCTTGGCCGAAATCATTGGTGGGGAGGAGCACGCTCAAGAGGGTGAGATTTTAGAAGTTGTTTGGCAGACTTTTGATGAAATAGCTGAACATGAAAAGGCGGGTAGAATGCGTGCGCCATGGGTGTTTGATGTTATTGGTAAATTAGAGAATCGGTCTTAATAACGGTTATAACTTCCTCTATCGTGCTGAGCCAGGAAAAAAGACGAACCATTTGGTTTGTCTTTTTTCTTTGTCCTTGCGCCTGTGCCCGACCAGCGACCGCGCGAACTTGCTCGCGCATGGTCGCGGTTCGGCGCAGCGTAGCACAGAAAAGAAAGCATCCGTCAACTGGCGGATATTTTATCTTCAAGCAAGCGAAGGAGTGAGCCTGAGAGCGATGGCCAGATAAAAAGTACATGAAGCGTAACTGGTAAAAATTAACACCTCTCAGGATGAACCCTGGGTCTACCATGAGTCTTGAATTTTCATTAGTGTATAGTTATAGTATGGGAAAGCTAAATCTACACATAGCAAATGCAAATAAGAAATTTACAAAATCTGAAGTAGCTGACATCGAGTCTGCGGCTATCTCCGCTGAAAAATTTATTAATAACAATTTTGATTTTGATTTTGATGTCGATCTGATTGTCACGACACCTTCTTTTTTACTGAGCACAATTGCTGAAGATGGAATCAGTGGTAGAACGTACAGCTCCCAGCTCATTATTTTGGTAATAGACAAAGAGCAGAAGAAGATTAGTGAAAGCTTCGTTTTCGAGACGATATGTCACGAGATGTCTCATTCATTGAGGTGGGAGAAGTTGCCCGAATACTCTAGAACACTATTCGATGGAGTGATTCTCGAGGGACTTGCTGTGGTGCTTGAAGAGAAGGCAATGGAGACACACGAAGACGACGAAAAACAGTTCTTTATAAAGGAAGTACAGGGTACTAGCAAGTCTATGATTGACAGTATAATTTCGTATTTAGGTGATAGCATGCAGAGTGAGCAGTTTGACTATGATACTATTTTCTACAACGGTAATGATACGATACCACGTTGGGCTGGGTATAGACTCGGCTACTATTTCGTGAAGAAACACCTTAAAGAGAGTGGCTCTACAATCTTCGAAGCAACTCTTGATAGTTATTCAAAATTTAGACCATAAATTTAAGAGTCCCCGTCGTGATATGCGTAACGACGGGGACCGGGGCGCAGCCTAAGCTACGTCTTGTTGTGCTATTTCTCTACTCTGCGAGCATGATCTACTTGCCGCAGCCGCTTCCGCAGCTTCCGCCGCCGCAGCCGCTTCCGCAGCTTCCGCCGGCACAGCCACTTCCGCCGCCGTTGCCGCAGTTTCCACCACCGCTTCCGCCACCGCAGTGGCTTCCGCCACCTGCCATGGAGGCACCGTAAGGCGACGTCGGCATTGCGGTGACAGTGATGGTTGAGAGTGTCAAGGTTCGCATAGTAGTCACCTCCTTTCTTTTTGGATTAGCTAATCCATCGGACGTAGATCGCATATCAGCGTCCAGTAGACTTAAGCAAAATAGTGTGGCATGGTTCTTTTGCTATCAGCCACTCCTGTAAGGGTGTGATGAGAGTGGTGTCCAGCTCCGTGTCCAAAACTGATCGGAATCATTTTTGGGCTTAGAACTTTCACTACCCTCAGAATAGAGTTTACCTCAGATGCATCAATCACCACAACCTCAAGCTCTTTCTTTAGGTGGTTAATGGTTGTTGTGGCTCTTGGCGCTAGATTCGACGAATCTCCTTCAAGCAGGAACCGTACGTGTTCATGGTGTCTCTTTGACTGTGCGTATAGCAACTCGTGGTCTAGGACACTGTGTACGTGATCAGGCTCAATCTCTGCTGAAGTTGGTTCGTTTAGCCCATGGATTAAGCGCGACTCGGCCTCTTGAAAGGCCTTGATTGCAGCCTCTTCAAACGAACCGAGGGTGCTCGAAGCTCCACTTACGAAGCAGGGGTAGTTGTCTGAGACTATTACCACTTCAACAATCACAGCCCCCCTCTGGCTAAGGTCGAGAACAAAAACATTACGACCATGTTTGCGCCAGTAGTTGTACCTGTTTTGAAGGTGGGTCGGCAGAATTCGATAGTCTAGCTTTTTTGGGCTACTTTCTTCATACCAGCTACGCATCATGGCGTCGCGCTCCACAAGCTCTAGTGTACCGCGGTTGACTGCCTCGTCGAACTGAGTGTGTGCAGCGAACCCGGACGAGCAGGTATTAGTGATCAGTTTCCTGCCAATACCCTCGATAGGATAGAACACGAGATCAATCGGTACAAATACTTCCTGGCCTTGCCAATCCGTACCCTTGACCCACTCGATCTCAAGGTTTTCGTCGAACTTTTCTAGGCTGGAAAGCTGGCCGTATTGCTCTTCGGTTAGTGGCGCTACAATCCTTGGGTCAAGCCACTTACCTGGCAGATCGGATGCTGATGCGAAGATGTCGTGAAACACCTTCATAGACTGCTGTCTCTCGTGCCCCTCTGCTATGGCTTTCAGTTTTGCATCGGGCCACGACGTTGAGATGCCGCTGGTGATCTGACCGTTCTGTGTTAGGGCTAGAAATTGAAAGTGCGACTTCTGGAAGTTATCCGGAAAGGTGTCGTCTATTAGCCATACGCGTTTAACTGACTTATCCTCTCCGAGCATCTCAGCCTCAAGATGGGTGAGCAGACTGGTGTCCACACTCTCATTAAGCTCGGACTTCTTGCCCAGTGCGATCGCTACAAATGGTAGACAACCTTCTAGTTGCAGCTCATCGGTGATTACGCCATCCTGTATACTTCCAAGCATACAGGTCTCCAGCCCTGACTCTGTGGCTCCGAGAACAATATTCTGAGAGATCTCGCCCGCCTCAATTGCCATGAAGCGGTACCCTCTGTTGGAGTATTTATAGGGCTGGCGATCTGCGTCGGAAGCAATGATCAGCATCACGCTCGCATTGAAGGGCATGCCTGTGTCATTGAATGCGTAGAAGATTCGCTCCTTGTCGGGTCGATCATTGAATAGCACGAGACAGTTCTTCTCATTGTCGTACTCGTAGTAGCCCGCCGGGAAGTCCTTTTGCTCCTTGAGTACAATCACAAAAACCTTCATAGGGTAGAGGTTGCCCGCAGAGGGTACGGCATGTCGACTGAATGAGTAGCCTAAATCAAGAACGCTCCCAACTTCATCGATGGTCAGTGGATCCTCCGAAAAGTTCCGGCAACTGGACCTCTTCGCCTGCAGATCTGCAAGCATGGACTCGCTCTTTGGGCTGAATGCGAACTCAGTACCCTCCTTCACGCCGAGGCGAGGTGACGAAACGTGTTTTGCAATCTCTTCGTCGGTAATGTCGGACTTGAACGACATAGGATTGCTACTGATTGCATGGAAGTGCTTATATACTTTCCGGCTATCAACAACAATATTAAGCGAGCTTAGGTCATTGATAAAACCAACGACAAACGCGCTGTCAAGCTCTGAGAGTGCCTCGGTAATCGTATCGATGGAGTTTATTCCATTGCACAATTCCAGGATCCTCCAGGCCAGTGGTGTGATCTCCTTTTCTAGGGCTATTTCCTGGTTTGGCAGGATAAACTTAATCCCGCCATCTTTGGCAATTGCTGGAACTGCCAGAAGTGGTTTTGTAGACACCGCGCCACCTTCTCTCTTTATAGCACAACATTGTTAAGGTTCTGGGTAGGTGTAAATGATAGTGCCTTCGAACTCAAAAGGGTCCGACTAACAGAGCCACCTAACCTGCTAATATAGAAACATTTTATACAGTATAAGTCAATAATCAGCCTATACACCTTACTCCTGCGCAAGGCTAGGCCCTAGGGGTCCACCCTCTCTGTATAGCAAATAATCAATTGTATCTCATGGCTCGGTAGCTCTGGGACTTAAACCATAAGTCTAGCCTATATGCCCATTGAAGTAGCCGCCGTCTATAAGTTTGCGTATCTGCTTCAGGGCTAATATAAGATGCTCATCTGTTATCGATTGGTATAATGTCTATATGGATATAGAAGAGTTCGTAAAGGATGTGCTTGGCCAGGTGACACGCTCTGTTAATGACAATAAGTCAGGCGGTAAGACAAAGTACCATGTAAGTACCGCCGATGGTATTAGTTTTGACCTTGCAGTTGCCACTAGTTCTACGACTACTAAAACAAAAGGTATCACTGGTGGCATGAAGGTTAAGGTGATTGGTGCGGAAGGTAGTAAGAGTGAGGACACTCAAGATAAGCACGAGCAAAGCTCAAGAGTAAAGTTTAAGGTTTCTATTTATACGCAGTCAGATGATGATGGCATTGCTACTGCCGGTAGTTACGACCCCGACTTCTCCTCTTACTAGTGTTATAACCTCCTCTATTACGGGGAGCCAAGCATAAGCACTTTGCGCAAGCAAGGTGTTTTTGTTTTTGATATAGTATGCATATGAAGTTATATCTTTCTTCTTATCGCATACCCGAAACGAAATCACTACAGGATCTACTCGAAAAGCCTCTAGACGAGACGACGGTGGCTTTGATACCGAACGCGAAGGATTATTATTCTGAACTTGCTTGGAAGTATAAAGTCCAAAGCTATGTCGATTATTTTCAGAATTTTTGCATGACAGTGAACGTCGTAGACCTAAGGGAATACGATAACTCCGAACCGTTAAGCAATGAACTGCGTAAATCGGATCTAATCTGGGCGGCTGGTGGTAATACATTTTGTCTACGATATGAGATGAAGCGTAGTGGCTTCGAAGGATGTATTCGTGAATTGTTGACGGAGGGAAAGGTTTATGGAGGAGATAGCGCCGGGGCACTCGTAGCGGGCGTGTCTCTAAGAGGAATCGAAAAGGCAGATATACCAGAATTTGCGTCCAAGGTTCTGCCTGATGGCCTTGGCTTAGTGCCCTATATGGTATTACCCCATCTTGGGAATCCGGAATTCACTCAAGCCATGGAGCACGCAAAGCTTCTTAACAAGCAGAGCCCAATAATTGAGCTAACTGACACCCAAGCAGTAATATTTATGGATAATGAGCATAGAGTCGTCGAAGGTGAAATCGAAGTACAGCTGGAATAGTTGCATATTTCGTCCACTAGCCGGAGCCAAAAGCATATATTTTACAGGTTATCCAGTAGGTATTCACGCCACCGGATAACCTGTTTTATTTTGATAGTATAGTAATGATCTTGCGATCTATTTGTATCAACCGATTAACCTGAAGCCGTTTTAGTAGTCGACTCAGTGTTTCCGGCCGAACACCGATTTGGCTGGCTAAGTCTTTTTTGTTGATAGGCAAACGAAAGCTAGTCTGGCCTGCCGAGTAGACTCGCAAAGCCTCGAGCAGTCTCTGCTCGGCTGACTTTTGACCAAGCGACTCGAGCTGGGTCTCGGCGACCTCTAGTCGCTGGCTCATGTCGGCCAGCAGCTTGATGCTAATATCAGGATGTTGCTCGAGGATTTGATGGAGGTGACTTTTCGATAGGCTGCAAAAAGATGAATCTTCGAGCGCGATGGCGTCGTACTCGGCAGCCTGGGCCGCAAATACGGCTGTATCGCCTAAGTAGTCGCCGGGTGCCAGCTGGCGGATAATTTGCTGGTTGCCATCATCAGTAGTGCGAAAGACTTTGATATTACCGCGATTTAGTATCAATAGCTCCGGCGTATAGTGGCCAGCCAGCAGGACAGATTCACCTTTCTGAAAAGATTTTGGCCGGATGAATTGGTGTATATAATCCATATCCTCAGGATTGAGGTGACGAAAGATTGGTACTTTTGATAGACAGCTATGCATTGTCTTTAGTATATCCTAGTAGCCGGGAAGCGTTCGTAATCACCAGTAGTACCGAGACGACATGGATCAACATGCCTAGGCTCATGATGACGTTTTTGGTCAGGACGCCGATCAGCAGAACTATTACCAAGCCGACGGCAAAATAGATGTTGGTCTTGATGTTGCGGACAACCGCCTGGCTCAAGCCCAGTGCATAGCTAAGCTTGCTGATATCGCCTGAGGGCAGTACTATATCGGCTACTTCCATGGCAATATCTTTGCCATTACCGCCGGCAGCGACACTGGCGTCAGCCGCGGTTAGAGCTGGGGCGTCATTGACGCCGTCACCGACCATGGTAACCTTGCCATATTTTTGTTGTAGCTGGGCGATGTGCTCGACTTTGTCGGTCGGCATTAGCTGGCTGTAAATCTCGTCGATATCTAGCTGTTTGGCGATAGCTTGAGCGGTTCGTCGGTTGTCACCAGTCAGCATGACAATCTTTTTGCCCGAGCTTCGTAGCTGTTTAATCATTTGTTTGGCCCCAATGCGAGTTGGATCGGCGACCGATATGACGCCAATGATCGTCTGTCCCTTGGCGACTATCATAGCCGTCTCGCCAGCGGTCTCTTGAGCGCGCAAGTAGTCCTCTGTCGGCTGATCGAGCTTGACACTCGATTGGTGCATCAGTCGGCGATTGCCAACCAAGACGAGGCCTTTATTAGTTTTTGCTTTGATACCAAGCCCGGTCAGGACTTCGGTCTCGAGAGGGGCGATCACCGACGATTTGGTCACTTTGGTGTAATGATTGATGATACTGACGCCAAGCGGGTGCTCAGAATAATATTCCGCTGTGGCGGCTAGGCTTAGTAGCTCGTCTTGGCTGACACCAAATGTTTTGACTGATACAACCCGAGGTTGTCCTTCGGTCAAGGTACCAGTCTTGTCGAAGGCTACGACTCTGGAGGCGGCGATATTTTCAACTGATTCGCCGCCCTTGATCAGTAGCCCATTGCGAGCGCCATTGCCGATGCCAGCGACGATTGAGATTGGTGTGGCGATCACCAGAGCGCCCGGGCAAGCGATGACAAGTAGTGTCAGCGCCAAATACATATCTTGACTGAATAGATAGATGATAACTGCCAAGATGACAATGGCTGGGGTGTAGTAGCTAGCAAACCGCTCTAGGAAAACTTGGGTCTTGGCTTTTTTGTCTTGGGCATCTTCAATCATCCCGAGGATACGAGCAAACATCGTGTGGGTGCCGACTTTTTCAGCGCTAACTTTCAAGTAGCCAGAGGTGATAATGCTACTAGCGTAGACGTAGTCGCCACTCACTTTGTCAACTGGCATGGACTCGCCAGTGACAGTAGCTTGGTTGACTGAAGCTTGACCGCTGCTGACTTCACCATCGACTGGGATCTTTTGACCTGATTTGATTATAACGGTGTCGGTTAAGGTCACTTCGCTAGGCGGTAGCTCGACTATCTGGCCATCTCGCTCCACCCAAGCGACATCTGGCGCCTGATCCAGTAGCGACTTGATAGCACTGCGAGTCTTGTTGATGGACCGCGCTTCCAAGTAGTGACCCAGCGTGAACAAAACAGCCACGATAGCTGCCTCCCAGTGCTCACCGATAAATACCGCCCCAAATACAGCAATAGTCACCAGTAGGTCGATACCAATTACCTTGTAGCGCAGGGCACTAAAAGCTGTCTTGGCGATCGGTAGGGCCGTGATAGCCGTCGCTAACACCAGCAGTATATTGCCGATCAACAGCCAGCCTAAGGCTAGGTTGAACAGCAAACCAACGATAGTCAGGCTGACTGCAACAGCCAGCCTGACGCCTAGGCTGGCTGGAAGATTATTTTTCATCCAAAATCTCGTAACCTAATTTAGTTATAGTCTGCTTGATATCGTCTGGCGAACAGCTGTCTTCAGTACAGTCGACTTTGACTCGGCTGGAATTGAATAGTACTTCGACTCGCTCGACCCCTGGCAGTGACTTGACACCAGCAGTTATCTTGTTGATACAGCTTGGGCAGGTTAGGGTTTGCAGTTGATAGGTTTTACTTATCATAGACACTCCTTTTGGTTAATCGTACCTCTGACTATAGAGCTGTCCGCCCCAACTTTCCTTGACCAAAGTCAATTATGGGATGATATTAAGGATAATCGACTAACATCAGAGATGAATCTAATCGACCGCTCATACCATCTGCTTCTTTCGGTTTGTCATTAAGGTATTGCGTGAGGTTCGGGTGTATATCGTTGGCCTCAAAAGTTTCCAATAGTATCGTAGAGACGTATAGTTTGCTACAAAATCCGTGACCTGTAAGCTGAGCCAAGTTCATACGGTATATCTAAAAACGGTTTTCGAACCGTTTTTTGTA
>DAICXN010000014.1:361-14489 GCA_027312165.1 Candidatus Saccharimonadota bacterium | reverse complement strand
GCCTTTTTATTAGGCAGCAAGTTGGTCTTCAACGAAGTCTAGGCCTACCTAGCGCTTGAACGAGTCTGCTGCATGAGGAGGATTTCCCGTGCCAACACGTACAAGACGACGTCTACGCGAACACACTGTGGGTCTTTTGGCTCGCAAATGGACATTACGCGTTGCAGTGACACTTAGTGGCGATACGAAGCGCCACTCCGAGCTTGCGAAGTGCCTCCCCGATATTACGCAAAGGGCTGAGGCTAATCACACATAAAAGTGGCATGACGGCCATATACGCCTCGACCCACATATTGCGCAGTGACCTTTTTGTTCAGCTTGATCCGACCGATCGCCTGTCACCTGATTTTTTTAATAAATCACGGCTGAAGTTTTTAGGCGCGGACACTGTGGCAGTCATGCCTAGGCAACGCTACGACATCACCAACACCGTGAAAAGCGCAGTTTTAGCGGGGTTACTTAGCTGGCGACAGCTAGACTATGAACTAATTTCACCAAAAATCGAATCAAATCGACCGATCACGGGAGTTGTATTTAGTCGATCCGAGCTGACCTCCATATCTAGAGCTGCATCTGCGATATACTCACCAGATATATTCGTAATCAAGAACTACAAGGCCTCAGGCGCTATATCTACCATCACCCAACTTAATGTAATGCTATCGCTCGCGTGGCTATCGCTAATTTCAGCGTCTTTTGTTGCATTAGTTGTCTCTGGCGATGCGATGCCACTGATATGGTCAACCTTAAGCTATTTGATCGTCTATGCAAGCACTCAGGCAACAATTCCCGGCACCACCTATGCTCAGAAGACCAGTCTGCTGATGCTAGTTCCTTTTTCAGCCCTAGTTAGTTTTGTCTTGGCGGTGCATCAAGCCTACGTCTATATTTCGCATCCCATAAAGTCAGTCCCTAAGAAAACCGTCGCTCATAAGCTGAAGCTAAATCTGCCTAATATTCATTCTTCTGCTAGGTTAAATTGACAAAGAAGCAATTGTTTAACTAATCTACGCTGCGTGCTATTATTTGATTGTCCTCAGTCTTAAGCTTCAGACTAGGCGAACATTCCAATCCATTCATGCCCAGTTTTGCCAATGGCAACCGCGGAAGGAGCAATGATGCTCAAGCATCATGAATTAACGGTTGATAAATCAGCGAGCAATCAGGTCGTCGAGATTGATTTTGTCTTGAAGACCACAAAAAATCACAAGCACACTGATTTCCAGCTACTTTTTATCTTTGACCTAACGATAAGTAAGAGAAATGGTGGATTCACTGTTTTTCCGAGAATTGGCTACCACGAGAGTCCAATGGACGACAGGATCCTAGTCCTGATACTCAAAGAACTTTGCCGTCCAGAAGTTGATAGCATTCATCGCATTGAAGTCACTCGACAGACGCTCAAAGTTACCACGAGGCAATTTAGCGAGATTGAGCTCTTGATAGAGCAGGTGGAGGCGGCTACCGGTAACGGTGGCTACCCAACAAAGCTACACCGCCACGATCGAGATCGCTAACCGGCTCTACCCGACAATAGGACGAGGGGCGATAGTATCAATCCTCGTCCTACAAGTCTCATGCGCGTGAATGGATTGGCTAAAATATTCCATAAATTAGTTAAACTTTTTTCATTTATTAACTGAAAATTAATATGATTTTATTAGCTTTACTCTGGCTTAGTACAAATGACATAGTATGTTTTTGCTGATATAATATCCAAATATGAAATCGTTGAGTCTTTCCACGCCACACGTCATTGTCATGATGGGCATTCCCGGATCTGGCAAAACACGTTTTGCCTTGCAGTTTTCAAAAACGTTTTCTGCTCCCTTTATCAACGACCAGCCTCTGCGACTAATCTCATCAGACCCCAGCCAAGGTGAAGCTATGGCCCTTGACATACTTGCGGAGGTGATGAAGACTAAACACACTATCCTTTTCGAGGGGGCAACCGGCCGCAAAACCGTGAGGACGGAGCTTAGCCGTCTAGCAAAACTAAACGGCTACAAAGTTCTGTTTGTCTGGGTGCAAACAGCGGTCGACACCGCCCGCCAAAGAACGGTTAAGTACTTGACCCGAGAAGAGTATGATCAGCAGCTTAAAGACTTTTTGCCGCCAGATGAAGGCGAAAACTACATTGTTATTAGCGGCCACCATACACATACGACGCAAGCTCGAACCATACTAACCCGCCTGACTGAGTCGCACTCCACCACAGACAAGGAGCGCGCGCCCATCTCTGGTGTTCGCTCAACCGTACGTTCGTCCAGGTAGGCCAAGGAAAATACCATGCCCATAATTCAAGATCAGGAGTTTGGCGAAATAGTCGTCAGATCTCACCAAAACTCCTCACGCATCTCTCTCAAAATAGCACCTGACGGAAGACTGCGCGCTTCGACACCTAGAAACACGCCGCTTTTTGCCGTCAAGGCACTCCTTCAAACCTCAAGGGGGAAGATTCGCTCAATGCTAGCTGAGCACATGAGCGAACATGGATACAGCAGCAATAGGCAAATCGGAAAAAGCCACAGTCTAATCATAGTGAATCGAGCAAATCGATCTAGCGTTGAAACTTCCGGCACGAAAATATTTGTCTATCTGGAGCCAGGCGAAGAATTGTCCAGGCTGAGCACGCAGCGATTAATTCGAGACCATGTTCTAAAGGCTTTGAGAAAGGAGGCGAAAAGCTACCTTCCAAGGAGGCTAGCCTACCTGGCTGAGCAAAACGGCTTCAAGTACTCATCTGTTAAATTGACACACGCCAGCAGTCGATGGGGAAGCTGCTCATCGAGCGGCACCATAAGTCTAAATATATCTCTGATGCAACTTCCATTTAATTTGCTTGACTACGTGTTGATACACGAGCTGTGCCACACCCGTCAGATGAATCATTCGCGCAAATTTTGGACTGATGTAGCATCTATTGACCCCGACTTTCGCGAACACAGAAAACTACTCAAGCAATTTACCCCCAATGTATAGCCTATGCTATACTAAAACAAGTTAAAAGGGGTGGAATCGATATGAAAAACCAGGGCGGCAACGACAATCGTCAGCACAATACAATCAGATATGCGTCAGCTATACTGGCGCCTCTAGCTGCCGCTTTTGGACCCCTTATCGAAGCAGGGGTATTGCCTTTTGCCAACATGACTAGCGATGTAAATCCTGGGTTGATTTTTGGCCTGTCGGCGGCGTGGCTAACTCTTGGCTTGCTAAGCTTTGCTAAAGTTAAATCAATGGGCGGATGGCGAGTCGGCGCAGTTATTGGCGCCTACTTCGTCCTCATGTCTCTGCAGACCTGGATATATGGCAGCCTATGGTCACCCTTTAGTGTATTATGGCTACTACTTCTATTGATAACTTTTGTGATTTTCAACTGGCGAGGCTTCTGGATTGGCGGTGGCGTATACCTAGGGGCCGCCATAGTTTCAATCGTCTTAAACCACCAAAGTTTAGCCATGCCAATTGCGTATGAAATTATCAGCGTCATACTATTGCTTATCGCCAGTGTAACTACTGCCGCGATATACTCGTCTCAAAGGGCATCTCACAAGGACCTGCAGATGAGTCAAGCGCGAGAGGCTCTTGAGAGAGATAGAATGCTGACGCTAATAAACAATATCACCGATGCTGTCTTTAGTATCAATAGTCAGGGACAAGTCCGAACCTACAACTCAGCCGCTCTAAATATTCTAGACACCAATCAAAAAATAGATGGAAAATCGATCAACGACCTGATGCAGATCGAGGATGAGGAGGGGGGCTCGATTGATGTGTTCGCTGAACTCTCCAAGGACAAGACGATTCGCAAGCGCGAAGACCTGATCATGCGTCTGGGCGACGACGATCTACTAAGACTCGAGGCCACGTTTGCTCCCGTTCAAGGCAGTGGCCTGAAGTCCGATACTCCCGACAGCTATGTGCTGATTCTGCGCGATATCACCCGCGTAAAGAGTCTGGAGGAAGAGCGAGACGAATTTATTAGCGTGGTCAGCCATGAACTTCGAACCCCAGTCGCAATCGCCGAAGGCTCGCTAGACAATGCAATGATCCTATCCTCAAGAGGCCATCATGATCAATCATCCGAAGCTATAGCCGAAGCTCATCGCCAGGTTATATTTTTAGCCAAGATGGTTAATGACCTTAGCACATTATCTAGGGCAGAACGTGGTATTTCCGATGAGGCGGAACTGATAGATACCATTGATCTCGCCCATCAGCTACACCGTGAGTACGTTGCCCAGGCGGAAGAGAAAAACCTCCAGCTAAACCTAGATGTTATCGGACGCCCCGGCAATGTGTTCGCATCAAGGCTATACCTACAGGAGCTACTTCAAAACTTTATAACAAACGCAATCAAGTACACCCAGGAGGGTTCGGTGACTATTCGATTTAAGAGCGACGGAGATCGGGTCAGGTTTGAAGTCGCCGACACCGGTATTGGCATAGGGAAGGCTGATTTGAAAAAAATATTTAGTCGATTTTATAGGGCAGAGGACTATCGCACAAGAGAAACCAGCGGCACCGGGTTGGGCCTATACGTATCGTCAAAGCTTGCTCGAAAACTAGGCTGCACAATAGATGTCCAGAGCAGGCTAAATCATGGCTCAACTTTCGGCTTCTCTCTACCAATCGACAATAATCACTAGATAGAGTTTGCTGTACGCTTTCTAACAGGTCGAGCCACCAATCGCCCTTTCCAGGTTATAGTCCCTAGTCTATAGCCAACCGCACTAGATATCAGCAGCCAAAACTCCTGCCAAACAGTATAGGGGGCAACTATCAGCCCGATCCACCAGCGACTAACCCAAACTAAGCGACAGTAAAAAGCGACCGCCAGACCCGCCAATACGCCCACGATTAGCTCAACCCAAACAATACTCCAATCGCCACTGATTATCGCTACGGTAACAATTGCCTGAGGCAGTAGGATAGTTATCAACAGCCCAAGGCCAATCAGCACGCTCAAGGTTGAGTTATAGAAGCGCGGCAATAATAGCCTTCTGGCGGTCTCAATTTGTGATAGCCATTTCTTTGCATAGTGTATGCCAAGCTCAGGGGTGCTAATAATCAATGAATAGTCCTGGGTCTTTGCCAGTTCAGCTGCCAAGTGAAGCTCTGGCTGCACCTCGTCTCGCCACCTGCCAAGTCCGCCTAACTCGTCCTGCAGCACCTGACGCTCAATAATCCACACTGCCGACGAAGCCCCTGGGCGCACTCGGCTACTTAGCACCAACTCCCAAAAATAACGTAGCGTCCCAAACCACGCGCTCAGACGTTGCATGTCATAACGCTGAGGAATAACAGAACTCATAGCGACACCTTTTTCCATCAAGTCAACCACCAGTAGACTGATCGAATCAGGCGATAGGCGGGTATCAACGTCCATAAATAGCACGTACTTTCCACTTACGTCACCCAACAGCGTCTCAAGAGCGTAATTCTTACCCAGCCAATCATCTGGCAGAGGATCACCTTTGATAAAACGGACTCCGGCGTGGGCAAAGGCCTTAATCAAGTGCGAAGTGTTGTCGTTTGAGTTGTCGTCAAGTACGATCACCTCCAGCTTGGGGTAGTTACTGGCCAAGACACTCTCCAGACACTCGGTCATTGCATTAGTTTCATTTCGCGCGGGCAGACAAACACTAATCGTCGGCAGATCCTCGTCTCCCGGTCTAATCGAATGACTTGGCTTAAACCTATAGAGTCTTCGAGCTCTAATTAGCCTGATCAGCACAAATATCAAAGTTGCTATTGCAACGATATATAGCTGAGAGAAAATAACCATAATCATCTACCTTTTATAATACCAGAGCCCCTCTACAGGTTGCAATTTTCATCGCCTGCATGTATAGTGATACTTGACAGTCTGTGCTACACAGACTTTTTAATTTGGGAGAAAAAATGGCACAGAAAAAGTCAGCGTCCAGCAATAAAACTACGGTTCGGCGCATCAAGGCGACGGACGAGGCTACAAAGAAGCCTGTCAAAAAGGCTTTAGCAAAACCAAAAACCACCACTAAAGACAAAGTGATGCCCGAAGAGAGCGTTAAAACCCGAAACCCCCTTAAGGCTTTCGGTAGATACGTAAAGGGTGCTTGGTTTGAACTCAAGCAAGTTCGCTGGCCAAACAGAAGCGCGACATGGAGTATGACAGCCGCTGTGTTAGTGTTTACAGCATTCTTTATTGGGTTAATTATGCTACTAGACGCAGGTTTTCAGTGGCTATTTGAACAGATTTTGAAGTAAAGGAGAATTTATGTCAAAGAATCGTTACGACGACAGTCGACAGTGGTACGCAGTTCACACATACAGCGGCTACGAAGAGAAGGTAGCTGAAAATATCCGACAGCGAATTAACGCTGTTGATATGGCCGACAAGATATTCGATTGTATTGTGCCAAAGGAAAAGCAGATCCAAATCAAAAATGGAAAGCGTAAAGTTGTCGACGCCAAAATATTTCAAGGCTACGTGCTAGTAGAAATGAAGCTGACGGATGAGACATGGTACATCGTCAGAAATACCCCGGGAGTTACCGGCTTCGTAGGGGCAGACACTACACCAACCCCAGTATCGGAACATGAGATTCGAAAAATTAAAAAGCGAATGGGCGTCGAAGAGCCAAAGCACCAAATTGATTTTATCGAAGGTGAAGTAGTCTCAATTACCGATGGTCCTTTCAAGGGCTTTGATGGATCGATCTCAGAAATTGACGCCGTAAAGGGCAAGATCAAAGTGATGGTCAGTATGTTTGGCCGCGACACCCCTGTGGAGCTAGACGCCCTACAGGTAAAGAAAGTCTAGCCTACCAGATCTCTTCAGCTTCTAGCCCAGTCATCTTGGCCAAGTAGTGCTGTAAAAGAAAAAGCACCAAAGAGGCGCCCAGCATAATCGATACAGATATTAGCACCGTAATAGTGCTAATATCTTGCATTACAATCAGCATGAGCGGAACCCCAGCTAAGCCAACGGCTATAATCTTACCGATAAGCAATGTTAAGGCAGTGACCGACCACTGACACAGCCAAATTCCACGCTTCAGCAGATATGAGCCACTTTTTCCCAGCCAATAGGGCAACGTAATCGCTACAAACAGGACTGTTAGTGCGACGAAGGCGGTAATAATGTAGGCAAAGATTTCAACTATTATCGCCGCGATCGATCCAGAAGACTCCGCAATCAAAGCATCATCAGCGGGTGATGAATTCTGAGCGACTTGAGTTGAAGATATGACGCCACCATTGAGCAGCCATATGAGTACGATTCCGGCTACCATTGCATATGACGTTAAAAGCACACTGTAAGCGATAGCGCCAAACATGTTGGCAATTCTTCGCGAAGGCAGCATTGATCGTACTCCCATGCCTTGCATTATAACATATTTTTAGCTATAATACCGTAGTTACGCACTAGAAACTATAAGAGGAAACTATGGCAAAGAAAGTTATCGGCAACCTAAAGTTGCGCATTCCAGCAGGCCGTGCTACGGCAGGGCCACCAGTAGGCTCAACCCTTGGTCAATGGGGTCTAAATATGATGGAATTTATCAATCCATTTAATGACGCCACTAAGGATCTGATGGGCAAGGACGTGATCGTTCACCTTCAGGTTTACGAAGATCGAACCTTTACCTGGAAGTCACTTGGTCAGCCAGTGGACGATATGATCCGCGAGAAAGCTGGTATCCAAAAAGGTAGCGGCAAGCCTCACACCGATAAGGTTGGCAAGCTAACCCGAAAGCAGCTAGAAGAGATTGCCGAAGCAAAGCGTGAGCAGCTAAACGCAATCGACATCGAAGGTGCTATGAAGGTGGTCGCCGGATCAGCTCGATCGATGGGTGTTGAAATAGTCGACTAGACAAAAATTTCACCCACACAAAACTAAAACGCTCCCCTTGACGGAGCGTTTTATTTAGTAATCACAATCCATCTGTTTGCATACTTATAACTTTGTGCTATTGTTAGTGGGTCCATTCTCGAGTAGATAGGAAGAAAAATGGGCGTCAAAGTCAGAGTAATGGTGCTAGTGAGCTTGGTAGCGCTAATCGGACTCAGCTTGACTGTGCCAGCAGCCGACGCAGCTTGGGGATGTAGCACCGGATACAACTCTAATGGATGGGTTTGGGGTCAGTGCTCTAATGCGGAACCAGGAGCAGGTGGCGACTCATACAGAGTTAACCACAACTGCAGAAATATCTTTACAAGCGCCACTCGTCTCGCCCACGGAACGATTGTTACCGTCGGCAGCGGAACACCTTCGGTAATCACTGGGTGTGGAGTGTGGTACGAACAGTACAGCGGAGTGCCGTACATCCAAACAATGTGGAGATAACCTACCGTCGAATGGACCCCCGAGCTCAACGAGCTCGGGGGTTTACTAAACTAGCTCACTGAAGTAATATATAGTCATGGTAAGAAAATCTAAAATCAACCTTGCACCCGTTAAGCGAATCGCGTTGATCTTAGCGGCAGCTTCAAGCCTTATCGCCAACTTTCTTTATGAACGCCACCTATCAGTGCTGGCATACAACCCTGTTGACGTCAGCCACACCATTGCACTTTATCTATCCATTCTGTCGGCAATCTTGTGGCTTATCTTTATAACTGCCAGTTTACTCTCTCGCAAAAAATAGCCGCCCAAGTTTCATATACCGAATGACAGCACCAAAGCAAATCAACCGAGAGATAATTGATGCACTAAGCAAGGACGCCTTAGTAATCCTGAAGACCGACACTATTTACGGCATAGTCGGCCGGGCAAGCAGCCCTTACGCCAACAGTAAGCTATACGAAGTCAAAGGCCGCGAATCCAGCAAAGGGTTCATCGTCCTCGTATCGAGCGTTGCGGATATTCCAGGCTTAAGCAATGAGCAGAAACAGATTTACGCCGATTTACACAATGAACGACCCACCACACTAGTAACGGCTGTGCCTGACAGCTATCTACCGCACCTTACCCGACACGAGGACACCCTGGCTTTTAGAGTGGTTAACGTGCCCGCCTTAAAAGAACTTATCGAAAAGGTTGGCCCGCTGCTCGCTCCTAGCGCCAACCCTCAAGGCCTACCGCCTGCCAAAAATATTGACGAAGCGAAAATCTACTTCCGCGACCAGGTCAAATATTTTGTTGACAGCGGAGAAGTGGAGCAGAATCGACCCTCTAGAATTATCAGGGTAATTCGAGGAGAGTTAGTTACGATTAGAGATTAGGCTATCCGCCTACAGGCTAACAATATTCTTACTAAGCTCTCGTCCGTCGGCGTCGACTTCATACACCAGAGCGACATTGTGCCCAACCTCCGTTGAACTAATATCCTCATCAGATATATTCTCAATGTACTTTATCAAAGCTCGAAGCGAATTTCCGTGTCCAACGATCAGCACGTTTTCGCCCGAGAGCAATTGAGGCAAGATCGTCTCGGCATAAAAGGGCTGCACGCGTCCATACACGTCCTTCAAGGACTCACCGTCTTCGATTGGACGATCCCAGCCTCGCCTAAGCCTTAAGTAGGCCTCTTCGCCAATCTTTGCCCGAACCTCTTCTTTGAGCATTCCGGTATACACACCGTAGTCTCGCTCATTTATTTCTCCAGCAGACAAACGGCTGATGTCTGCTTGTTTTGCACCCTCTAGAACTGCGTCTAGGGTTTCTGATGTTCTTCTGAGTAAAGACTGGTAGGCAACCGTGAATTTAATATCCTCCAGCTTTTCGCCCAGCTGCCTGGATAGCCTTGCGCCCTCTTCTGTTATGCTAACATCCGTCCAGCCCGTCCACTTTCCTAAAGCGTTCCATTCGGATTCACCGTGCCTAACTAGTACTAGCTTTCCTGACATTATGCACCCCCAAAAGGACGAGCTAGGTTAAGGCTAGGGTTGGCTTCGCCGATTCTGAGAATCTCGTTGTATTTAGCAATTCGCTCCGACCGTGAAAGCGAGCCGGTTTTTATTTGGTCGGTACCTAGTCCGACGGCAAGGTGTGCAATTGTCACGTCCTCAGTCTCACCCGATCGATGGCTCATAACCGTACGCCAACCTGCGCTTTTAGCCAGCTTGACTGCCTCGATTGTCTCAGTTAGAGTACCGATTTGATTTGGCTTGATCAAAATTGCATTGGCAGACTTAGAGTCGATTGCTCGCTGCAGTCGCTCAGTGTTGGTCACTAGCAAATCATCTCCGACCAGCTGCGTATCGCCGCCGACCTCCATGGTCAAGCTCTGCCAATTATCCCAATCCTCCTCATCCAAGCCGTCTTCAATAGAGATAACTGGGTAATCAGACTTGATTTGCTTATACATCTCAATCATCTCTGCGGCAGAGAGACTCCTGTCCTCAGTCTCGAGCTGATATGTGCCATCTTTATAAAATTCGCTAGCAGCTACGTCTAACGCTAGGGCGATATCGCGACCCGGAGCATAACCTGCAGCCTCGATAGCCCTCATTATTAAGCTGATTGGCTCGATATTTCCGCCGCGCACCCTAGGTGCATAGCCACCCTCATCACCAACAGTAGTAGGGTAGTCTTCGCTCTTCAAGATCTTAGCTAACTGATGAAAAACGTCAGCTCCCATACGCATAGCATCGGGGAAGTTTGCCGCACCGACAGGAATAATCATATACTCCTGAATGTCCGTTGCTCCTAGCGCATGCTGGCCACCATTCATGACATTCATCATCGGCATAGGTAGAGACCATTTTTCTTCGGGAGTCCAAGAGATTTCACCAATATACTGATAAAGCGCTAGGCCTTTTGACTCTGCGGCCGCCTTTGCTACCGCCAAACTAACCGAGAGTATTGCATTGGCACCTAGGCGCGACTTGTCCGAGGTTGCGTCTAGATCGCATAGTGTTTGATCTATTTCAGCTTGATCAAAAGGCGAGAGACCAATAATTGCATTTCGAATCTCAGTGTTGACGTTTTCAACAGCCCTATTAACACTTTTACCCCCGTATTCGCTCGTCCCATCCCGAAGCTCTATCGCCTCATGGGCACCAGTGCTAGCTCCCGAAGGGACGGCTGCCCGACCGACATTTCCGTCAGATAAAAATACGTCTGCTTCGACCGTTGGGTTGCCGCGTGAGTCTAAAATTTGCCTTGCTTTTACGTCGGAAATAGTTACATTCATACTACTTATGATAGCACAAGAGGGGGTGAGAGAGCGACAGCTTTTAGTTACTCACGAGACGACTTTTGGCCAAAGAAAAAGCTCCGCTAGTGCAGAGCCTTCTCTTTTAGGCTCACAGCTAGCGGAGCATGCGCTCCCTTCGCCGTGTCGTCTCCAGGCGGAGCAGGCTGAGCAGCTCGTGCTCATCCTCGCCGCTGCGAACAGGCCGAAGATGGCCAGCAGCCGGGGTCTTGACGGACGTGGCATGTCATTTCCAGTAAAGGGTGCCCTCCGAAGCACCCGATGAGGTTGCTAAGGGATATATACCATATTATATCAAATGTTGTAGTTTTTGTCAAGTACAGCCTTGTCAAACAGGCGCAAAGGTGCTACAATCACTACACATCACATCAATGTTGGGAGGCTGAATAAGCCGCTATTACCACAGAAAGGATATTCATTATGGCAAAAAAAGCCGATCTGCTAGAACAGGCAGCAAAGTTAAAGCTCGACGTGAGCGCTAAAAATACAATTGCCGAAATCGAAGCGGCAATTGCTTCTGCTGATTCGCCAAAGGAATCTAAGGCCGAAAAGGAAGTCGTAGCCGAGCGAGAAGCTCCCGTAGCCAAAGCTGGCAAGCGTAGCCAAAAGGCTATCGAAGAAGCTGAAGCAAAGGCTGAAAAAGAAGCTCGAAAAGAATCGGGCGAAACAACCTCTCAGGACTCTGAAGCCGAAGACCACGGCAAAAAGGGACCTCGACCGATCGTTCGCCCACGAATAGAGCGACGCGGCAAAAAGTACCAGGAAGTCGCAAAGAAAGTTGAAAACAAAGCTTACTCACTAGAGGAGGCTCTGAAGTTGGCAGCTGAAACCAGCCCAACGAAATTCGATGCTAGTGTTGAAATTCATGCTCGACTTGGCGTGGACCCACGACAGGCTGACCAAAACATCCGTGCAACGGTCGCACTGCCTCACGGTACCGGTAAAACAGTTAGAGTCGCCGTATTTGCCCCTGACGCCGAGCACGAGGCTGCCAAAAAGGCTGGTGCAGATATCGTAGGTGACGAAGAGTTCCTGAAGCAGCTTGACAAGGAAGAACTAAGCTTCGACATCCTAGTCGCAACCCCGCAGTTCATGCCGCGACTAGGTAAGTATGCTCGACTTCTTGGGCCTCGCGGCCTGATGCCAAACCCAAAGTCTGGCACTGTTTCAACCAACGTTGCACAAGCCGTGAAGGAGGCTAAGGCAGGTAAAGTTGAGTACCGCGTCGATAAGCAGGGCATTGTCCACCTAAGCGTAGGTAAGGTATCTTTTGGCGCTGATAAGCTAGTTGCAAACGCTGAAGCATTTCTTGCTAGCTTGGCCTCACAAAAGCCATCCAGCCTCAAGGGTGTCTACATCAAAGGCGTAACCATAGCAACAACTATGGGCCCTGGCATCAAGCTAGACTACGCAGGCTAAGTCCACTTAAATTAGCCCTCTAAAATCACCCGAGACCGATCGGGTGATTTTAATTTTGGATACTTATGAAGCCTACTTACACAAATAAACTAGAAACTATTGCCTTTGTGTTGTTTATTGTGCTACAATACTCAGGAACATTACCAAAGACAGTAGCGACTAAGCGATTTGCAAAGTGTAAAAATGCTACCGAGGGATGAAAAAACACATTTTTTCAACACGTCTTTGGTAGTGCGAGAATCAAAGACGTTTTTTGTTTGGAACAAATGCCGTCGGCGAATCTCCATTACCGCACGTTAACAAATTGGCGTTTGATAAAATCAATCAAAGAAAGGATTTTTATGGCAATTACACGCGATAAAAAGCAAACTTTGGTTGCTGAGCTTACTGACCTTTTGACTAATGCCAAGGGAACGGCCTTCGCTCATTACGCAGGACTAACAGTCTCTGACTTGCAAGACCTACGTAAGGCAGCCCGTGAAGCTGGCGTCGTCATCAAGGTCGTCAAGAACCGACTAGTTCGAGTAGCACTTGCTGAGGTAAAAACCTACAAGGACACCGAAACAACACCGCTTGTCGGCCAACTAGTCTACGCAATCAGCGCAGACGATGAAGTCGCTCCAGCTCAAGTTCTTAACACCTTTTCAAAGCAAAACCCAAGCCTAGTACTGGCCGGTGGTTTCTCTGGCGAAGGCGCTCTGCTGAGTGCTGAGGACGTTAAGTCTCTGGCTGGCCTGCCAAGCAAGAATCAACTTATCGCTGAAGTGGTGGCGCAACTGCTTTCACCAGTTCACGATACAGTCAATGCACTTTCTGGCAACCTCCACGGCCTACTTGACGGCATCGAAGCGAAAGCAACCAATTAATCTGAATTAACAAAGGAGAATAACTATGGCTGATATTAAGAAGCTAGCTGAAGAGCTAACTAAGCTTACAGTTCTAGAAGTAAACGAACTGAAGAACCACCTAAAAGACGAATACGGCATTGAGCCAGCTGCAGCTGCTGTTGCAGTTGCTGGCCCAGCTGCTGGCGGCGACGCTGACGCAGCCGCTGAAGAAAAGACCGAGTTTACTGTTACCCTAAAGGACGCAGGTGCTCAGAAGGTAGCTGTCATTAAGGCAGTTAAAGAAGTAACCGGCCTAGGCCTTGGTGAGGCAAAGGCAATCGTTGACGGCGCTCCAGCACCAGTCAAGGAGAAGGTATCTAAGGACGAGGCTGAGGAAGCCAAGAAGGCCCTAGAGGCAGCTGGCGCAACTGTAGAAGTTGCCTAAGACCCATTCAATCCATAACGCCAATTTGTGACGACACAATACCGCCTATACCAGGGCGGTATTTGGTTTTCAAGAGTAAAATTTGCAACAGTTTCTTCGGCACCGATGATATTGTTGTGGAAATCTTATAAAATTAAAAATTAGTCCTCATATCTCCTAAGGCAAGCTATTGCTATCCACCCCTGAAGGAGTATGCATACGAACCTTGAGCTTACAGATAAATATCTTGACATAACAGCCGCCAACGTGCTATACCTAGGTCAAGAAGTATTAAAATAGACAAAAGGAAT
>DAICXN010000014.1:0-351 GCA_027312165.1 Candidatus Saccharimonadota bacterium | reverse complement strand
GCGCTCATCCAAGAAGCTGAGACTAACCTTGCCGCAGCCAAGGAGCTATTGATTAGCATTATTGGCGATGATGACCGGGTTGTCACACCGCGATCATCGACCGAGGAGGTTGGTGGCAAGGTAGTCGAAGGCATATTTGACGGGCAAATGATGCTTGGACCAGATGGAAAAAATTATCCAATCCCCGCTAACTACGCCAGCAAGTCAAAGCTTGTCGAAGGTGACCTGCTAAAACTAACAATCACTGATGATGGCGGATTTGTTTATAAGCAAATCGGTCCAGTTGAGAGAAAACAAATTATCGGCACCCTGGTTCAGCACGATGGAGTTTACTATCTCGAGGCAAATGGA
>DAICXN010000013.1 GCA_027312165.1 Candidatus Saccharimonadota bacterium | reverse complement strand
CCTCTCACTAATCAGAGACCGACTGGTCGAACGACCAAACTTAGTCAAGCTCATGAAAAAACTGATTGATGTCGAGAGGCAGCCTCATCAGGAACTTAGCCTAATCGCTGCGCTGCTTGAAGATGCAGCCCCTGCAGCTACCGATACACCCAAAGCGCCTACTAAACTAGAAAAAGATAGTCCTGCGCCCAAAAAGCCGACCAAGACAGTAACTACACAGATCTCAAAAAATGACATAGAAATAACAGGTGACAAAATAGAGGCGCCAGCAACAACCCAGACCAAAGTTAAGCCCAAGAACAAAGCCACCGATGCACCGGCAATCCTTGATTGGCAACAATTACTTGAACAGGCGAAGCAACACTCTATTGGACTCTTTAGCCTGCTGGCAAAATGTGGTCACTCCTACGACTCAGGCGAACTAGTTCTATACGCTGGCACGTCATTTAAGCAAAAAATGCTAAGCGACACCAAGAACCGCTTAATCTTAACGGAGGTTCTACAAAAAAGTCATGGCGACGGCCTTGAGCTAACCATCCTCGGAGAAAAAAAGCCACCAGAAAATGAAAAACTCGCAGCAGTTGCTGCTATGATGGGTGGAGGAGAGGAAGTTAATCTGGAGGAAATCTCATGAGTAGTAGCACGGCTGCAAAAATCCCGCCCCAAAACCTCGATGCTGAAAAGAGTCTACTTGGAGCTGTTTTAATTGACGAAGAAGTTTTGGCGGATGTAACCGAAAATGTAAAGGTTATTGATTTTTATGACAAAAATCACTCGCTGATATTTGGAGCTATGCTACGGCTTTTTGAAAAACATAAGCCCGTTGATCTCCTCACTCTAACTGAAGAGCTTAAAAAGAAAGATGAGCTTGATGTAGTGGGTGGCTCCGCCTACCTGACCGAACTTACCAACTACGTGCCAACCGCCGCTCATGCCGCCACTTACGCCGAGATGGTCGCCCAAAAAGCGGTGAGGCGACGGCTGATCAGGGCAAGTGGGGACATTAGCGAACTCGGCTATGATGAATCCACCAGCACTCAAGAACTACTCGAAAAGGCGGAAGCAGAACTATTTAGTGTTTCTGATCAATCCCTCAAGCAGGACTTGGTTAGCATCGAACACATCCTAATGGATAGTTTTGACAGAATAGAGGAGCTTCACAAAAACAAAGGAGAGCTCCGAGGCGTTAGAACAGGCTACAGAGACCTCGATAATATGACGGCCGGCCTCCAGCGATCTGATCTGATAATTCTAGCGGCGCGTCCTGCAATGGGTAAGACGACTCTCGTGACAAATCTTGCCTACAACGTAGCTACTATTGAGAAGAAACCGGTGCTGTTTTTCAGTCTTGAGATGAGCAAGGAACAGCTCGTCGACCGCATGCTCGCCGATGCCGCAAACGTTGACTCATGGAATATTAGAACCGGACGACTTAGCGACGAAGATTTTATGAGACTCAGCGAAGCGTCGGGAGAACTTGCAGAAGCGCCAATATTTATTGACGACACCCCCGGCCTGAGCGTGCTGGAGATGCGGACCAAAGCCAGGCGCAAACACCACGAAGAGCCACTCGGTCTAATCATCATTGACTACTTGCAGCTCATGCAGGCAGCCGGAAACCATGGCGGAAACCGTGTTCAGGAGGTCTCCGAGATATCCCGAGGTCTAAAATTAATCGCGCGTGAGCTAAATGTGCCGCTCATTGCCCTGAGTCAGCTGAGCCGATCAGTCGAAAGTCGCACCCCGGCCATTCCGCAGCTATCAGACCTACGTGAATCTGGTTCGATTGAGCAGGATGCCGACATCGTCAGCTTTATTTATCGTCCTGGATATTACGAGCCCGACAATCCCGATGTGCAAAACATTACAGATCTTATCATCGCCAAGCACCGTAATGGTCCAGTCGGTAAGGTTCAGCTATACTTCCACCCTGAGCGATTGCGCTTTATGTCGCTAGATCGGAAGCATGAATAAGCTCATATGGTACAATAAATTATCATGAAGCAGCAGGTGGTTAATCTTTTTCTTTATCGCTGGCGCTACCCAATCGGCTACGGTATATTGATTTTAGTTTTCTTGATCGCCGCGACGACCGCTAGCCTATACGCACCAGGGGGCCTGACTCAAACAGAAATAAATAACCTTGCATACACTCAAAGTATAGCTGACGGCACACTGCCTGTGTCGAATATTCCACTACACCTTCTTCAATTAGCTTCAGTATCTTTACTCGGTGTTTCGATTTTTAGCATAAAACTACCAGCGGTAGTTATATCGGCCGTAGCAGCAATTGCGCTATTTTTGCTACTAAAACGCTGGTTTAAGACCAATGTAGCACTTCTTACCATGCTCATAATGACGGCGAGCGGTCAGTTTATTTTCCTTGCACAAAACGCTACATCCCACATCCTTTTCGCCGCCTATAGCGCGCTTATACTATTGTTCGCTAGCCTGATACTCCAGAAGGCAAAGGGGCAGCTAATCTGGAAAATAGGGTTAGCCGTCAGCGTAGGATTAAGTCTCTATACTCCATATTTCGTCTACATCAATCTTGGCCTCTTGGCTGTGGCCCTAATCCACCCGTACCCCCGACATCATCTTTTCAAAAAATCTCAACGCAAGAACTGGACTATCGCTGCGCTGGTCTTGCTCGCAGTCATTTCACCTTTACTTTACTTGTGTTTTCAAAACCCGGAACTAATCAGCATACTTCTGGGGGTATACGCCGCAAGCTTTGATATACCGGGTAACCTAAAGCTCTTGCTTCAGTCTTATTTTTGGGTAGAGCCGATAGTTGCCAACTCGCGAATACTCCCACTGCTCGACTTTAGTGCAGCTGCAATTATTATACTGGGCTTCATAGTTCTATTTAGTGACCGCTACCGAGCACGAACTTACATGATAGTCGCGTGGCTACTATTGACGCTACCCATCCTCTTCCTGCAGCCCAACCTCACTACGATAGCCTTAGTGCCGGTTTTCATACTACTCGCAATGGGCCTTGAGAGGCTGTTGCGCGAGTGGTACAAGCTTTTCCCCAAGAATCCCTACGCCAGGGCAGTTGGATTAGTCTTGATAGTAGGATTGATAGGGGCTATGGTTTTTAGCGGCATTGATCGATACACTCATGGCTACAGGCACCTTCCCGAGGCTGCTTATCAGTTCAACTCAGACCTACGTCTGCTCAAAAGGGAGCTAAGGGCCCGACCTGCAAAAACCCACCTGATAGTCACTGACGACGAAAAACCACTGTACGATATGCTTTCTCGTTTTGATAAGTTCGACCTTAGCGTTGGCACGTCGCCTAGGCGCTCAGACTTTGACACAGCGAACGTCATCGTAACTAAGCAAGCAAATAGCTCCGTACCTGCCAAAGGCTGGACACTGCAACGCATTGTTACGAACGACAACTTCATGACAGGCGACCGCCTCTATCTATACAAAGTAGATTAACCTAGGTATAATGGTACGAGTAATTGAAGGAGGATACCACCCATGGCGTTTGACCAAATGAAAATGTTGCAGCAGCTACGCAAGGCCCAAAAACAGCTTGGAAAAGAAATTATTGAAGTCGAGGCAGGCGATGGTGCTGTCGTAGTCCAGATAACTGGCGAGTTAAAGATAAAGTCCGTCAAAATTGACCCAGAAATGATTGATCTAGATGACATCAGCCAGCTTGAGCATTGGGTAGAAATTGCCGTCCGAGATGGATTGGCAAAGGCCCAGGAAGTCGCTGCTGAAACCATGAAGCCTCTGATGGGTGGTCTTGGCAACTTGCCAATGTAATGAAACAGATTCTTCCGCAAGCACTACTTGATCTGATCGAGGAATTTGGAGCGCTGCCAGGTGTTGGCGCTCGGACGGCTGAGCGGTATGCCTACGCAGTCCTTAAGCGCGACCCAAAACGCGCCGAGTCGCTTGGCCGATCCCTAAGCCGTCTACACTCCAGGGTTAAGGTTTGTCCAATAACCTTTGCACTGATTGACGAAGATCAAGAGGTCTCGCCACTATACGAAGACTCTTCTCGCAACAAGAAACTAATTGCCGTAGTCGAAGAGCCTCTGGATATCGTAGCGATTGAACGAACAGGGCAATACGACGGCACCTACCATGTCCTAGGCGGAGCCATTTCACCGATAGATGGTATCGGTCCAGAGCAGCTCCATGTTCCTGAGCTGATTAGCCGCATCAAAAAAGACGGTGTCGAAGAGATAATTATAGCCACTAACGCCTCGGTTGAAGGAGAGTCAACGGCGCTTTTCTTGCAGCGCTACGTCCAAGAAGCCGGCCTGTCCGTTGCAATGTCACGCCTGGCTCGCGGCATCCCCGTTGGTGTTGATCTCGAATACGCCGACCAAATCACCCTGACACACGCGCTTGAGGGTAGGCGATCGCTTTAAACTAACCCCCGAGCAGGTTCGTCTTCATGCCTTACATCGTGCCCACAAGCGCTACGGAACCGCTGTCAAGCAGCTATCTACACGAAACCGTGCAAAAGTGGTGTAAATATTCGACGCGCTGCGGTACCCAATGACTACATTCGCTGAATCGGGAAACGAAGACCATGAGCCAGCGTCATAGCAAAAATATCGATAGACATAGTTGCCAGCAACATTAGGATCTATAGTGCTTACGGTACTATTTAAAGGATCTACTGGCATATTGCCGTTACCGCCCCTCAGGAAGGACAGCCAGGTACTATGCGTACTCACGTCCCAGCCACCAAATCCGCTACCGCCATTATAAGTGGAGACCCTGGGCACACCGCCATGAAGCACATTGTACGCCTGGAGAGCTCTTTGAATCGTCGCCATGTCATGCTTGCGGCGAGAATCAGCAGCCTTACCCTGGACCGTATTATAGGCCACGATACTTATCGCAGCCAAAATACCAATAACTACTATGACAATGAGAAGTTCTACTATGGTAAAACCACGAGCTTTTTGATTCATGGCTTTAAGTGTACCCTCCTCCCTAGGGTTTGGTCAAGCTTTCACAAACTTTTCACGACGCTATATGTAGCGTAGTACACCAGATGTAGCGTTATGTACGACCGCTGTTCGTGGTACAATGAAGTATATGTTTGAAGCCGCCAAAACTCTGATAGAAGATGCCAAAAAAATTGTAGTCGTTCAGGCCGAAAACCCAGACGGGGATAGCCTTGGGTCAAGCCTAGCCCTAGAGGAAATCCTTGGAGACCTCGGCAAAGACGTACAGCTGCACTGTCCGGTTGAGATACCCAAGTACCTGAGATATGTTTCTGGGTGGGATAGGGTGGTCGCCGAATTTAACTCTCAAGCCGACTTGATTATAATTGTCGACACCACCGCTGAAATTCTGCTCTCAAAGTCTCTAGAAATACCCGGAGTTCGACACGCGCTCGAGTCAAAACAGGTACTGGTGATCGACCACCATATTAGCGCAAGCACCCTATCATTTGAAAACATCCTACTAACTCAAGAGGCTGTAAGCACCAGCGAAGTAATATACCACTTAGCAGAACAAGCCGGTTGGAACATTAATAAGCAAGCTGCGGAAAATCTACTTATCGCACTGATGAGTGACAGCAGGGGATTAACGACACCCTCATCAACCGCCGAGAGCTTTTATGTCGCTGGCAAGCTAACCGAACTTGGTGCGTCGAACTTTGCTATCGAGGAAAGAAGGCGCGAGTTCATGAAAAAAGCGCCAGAAATCCTGGAGTACAAAGGTCAACTGATTCAGCGTATCGAATATTTTCTAGATGGCAAGCTGGCGCTAGTTCATATTCCATTCGAAGACATCCAAGAGTATAGCGATAAGTACAATCCGAGCGTGCTCGTGCTTGATGAGATGAGACTAGTCGAAGGTGTTGAGGTGGCTATAGCGGTCAAGACCTACCCTGACGGAAAGCTAACTGGCAAGCTACTAACCAATGCGCCCGTAGCCGCTGACATTGCTGGATTTTTTGGTGGCGGAGGCCACCTGTATGCTGCTGGGTTTAGAATTTACGAGGAATACGACCAATCAGTCAGAGAAATTATCAACGCTGTCGCAAAAGTACTAGAGGCTCAAAATGATTAGGTTGTACAACACTCTGACCAGGTCAAAGGACGACTTCAAGCCACTTGGAGATATTGTAAAAATTTATACCTGTGGCCTGACAGTGTACAGCCAGCCTCACATAGGCAATTGGGTGGGCTACATATACTGGGATGTTCTAATTCGACTACTGAAGGCGAGTGGCTACTCAGTCGAGCGAACCCAAAATATCACCGATGTTGGACACCTAACAAGTGACGACGACAGCGGCGAGGACAAGATGGAAAAAGGCGCCAAGAAAGAGGGCATCACCGCCTGGAATGTCGCAAGAAAATACAGCGACATCGCCGCCCATGAAGCATATGACATCTTAAAACTTATCCGCCCCGATCACCTGGTGGCGGCAACCAGCTGCATTGAGCAGCAGATCAGCTTCGCTAGAGCCCTAGAAGACAAAGGCTACACCTATATTATTCCAGGCGATGGTTTATACTTTGACACCAGCAAGCTAACAGACTACGGCAAACTAGCTCGTCTAGACATATCTGGCCTAGATGCTGGTATCCGAGTGAGCGTTGAAGGCAAGCGAAATGTTACAGATTTTGCCATATGGAAACTCTCTCCGCCCGACTCAAAGCGCGACATGGAGTGGGATAGTCCGTGGGGCATTGGATTTCCTGGTTGGCACCTGGAATGTAGCGTTATTGCGCGCGAGACACTAGGAGACCAGATAGACATTCACACGGGTGGCATTGACCATATACCAGTTCATCATACAAACGAAATCGCTCAGACAGAGAGCGTAACAGAAAGGCAGTTTTCTCAATTCTGGCTCCACAACAACCACATCATGGCCGATTCGCAAAAGATGTCCAAGTCTGTTGGAAATATTTATACGCTCCAGGACCTTATTGGCCGAGGTTTCTCAGCCATGGACTTCAAGCTATCAACACTTGAGAGGCACTATCGCAGTGAGGGGAACTTTACGTGGGAGAACCTGGCCTCAGCCCACAATCGGCTAAGGAACTGGCGAAACTACGCCGCGCTCAGACACCAGATTCACGACACACTAGATGACGATGACAAAAAAGACTCTACTGATGGACACCTGTCCTTTCATGCAGCTCGAGGTGCCTTAATGGAGGCCCTTCAGAATGACATAGACACACCATCAGCCCTCAGTACGATCGATCAGACTTTTGCCCAGATAGACAACACGCCCCTAAGCAAGATACACCGCTCGTCTTTTGTCCGGTTCATCGAGGCAATTGATGAGCTGATGGGACTAGAGTTAATTAGTTCGACGCCGGATATATCCGAGGAAGCTAAACGCCTAATTATACGGAGACGACACCTTCGAAGCGAACACAAGTACGCCGAATCTGATCAAGTTAGAGACCAGCTGGCTACTATGCGAATAGCCGTTAAGGACACGCCAACCGCCACGATCTGGCAATACAGCGACTAAGCTTTTTTAGTAGAAGAGCGTATCTTGTTGACTAGCTTCGCAAGAGGTCTTTCGCGCTCTTCACGAACTTCATCAGACTTGCTGACGTACTCCTCAAACAGCACCTTAATCGAACCTGCTATTGGCACTGCGATAATACCCCCAAGAATACCAGAGATATAAACACCGATTGTTACCGACACCAAAACAGTTAGGGCAGATAGTTCTAGTTTCTTTGCCTGAATGACTGGCTGGATAAAGTTGTTCTCGATCTGCTGGTAGATTACGAAGTAAACAACGTATATTATTGCAGCTGGTAAGCTATTGAACAGTATCAGTAGTCCCACAACGGCTCCGGCGAGAGTCGAGCCAAACATCGGTATTAGCGTGAGGATGAACGTAAGTAGGATCGTCGGCATCGCCAGGTTTGCTGGAACTTCAGTAAATATCATGCTTAGTATCGCAGCACATGCACCGGCAGCCAGGGCCCCAATAGACGAGACAAGCAGCTGGCCAGTTACGTAACCAGTTACGACATTGTACATCTTCTCGGCAACTCGCTTGTGCTGCTTCATCTTGTCCTTGTTCTTGTAAAGGCCCCAGAAGCGACTAATCCAAGCAGGACCCTCTAAAAGCATCAGGAAGGACATTACGAGAACCAAGAAAAGCGAGACTACAAAAGAAGCAACCGATCCAACGCCGTCGATGATATTAGCCCCAAGTCTACCCGCCCAAGCAGTAGACTGCTCTTTCAGGCTAAGAATCATCGAGTCGACCTCGTCTCGCAAGTTGTTTTTATCGATAAACTCACTTAGTCCAACCCACTGCTCGTTAGCGCTGTCAATCAGACCTGGTAGAGTCTGGGCAAATTTTGCCGATTGCTCAACTAGCGGTGGAATCACAAACCATATAACTGCGCCGATCAACACGATAATCGACATAAAAGCCAGGGCAGTACCGCCAAGGCGGCTTCGGTTGGGTAGGCGATGAGCCAACATATTAACCGGCTTGCTCAAAGCTAATGCCAAAAAGAAAGCAACCAATATGATAATCAGGGCAGCTCTAGCAGAATAGATCATTACTCCAGCCAAACCAAAGCCAATCACAACCAACCAAAATCTTACAAATGTCATTGTGTCTATATCAATACGTGCTTTCATGCTACGTACTATACCGACTTTTAACCAAACCGACAATAGAGCGGCTAATCCGTGGAATACTGCGACTAGCTATTTCGCTTAGCACGAAGGGCTTTTAGCGACAGCTTGGAATCATACTGCATCGCACCATGCTGGAATATCCTTACTGCTAGCAGCAACATCAAAACCGCGGAGACTGCCAAGATTGCTATCCCAAGCAAGGCCTCTTCAATTGGCAGGTTACCGTAGGCGTTACGCAGCATCAAGGGTATCGGAGAAGTGAGAGGGAACAAGCTTAGGAAGCGCACGAAAGGTGAGTCCGGATAGGTGATAAAGGCTGTCACACCATATAGAGGACCAAAGATAAATATAACGACTATACCGAACCACTGCGAAGCCTCTTTTGCCGTAGGCATTGCAGCACCAACCGCCACAAGTAAGCCGGTGAAAAGCAAAAAGCTAAAGGCAAATATCGCAGCACCCAGCCCAACTCTCAGTGGATCAAATGGTATGTTCGACAAATCGACACTTGGAATTTGCAGCTGTGGGCCAGCAAGCAGATATATGAGAACGACAGGGATCAAAATTAGACCGATCTGGATGAGCGCCAGGATAATCAGTGATAGTATCTTTCCCGCTATTAATGCTCGAGCATTTATAGTAGTGAGAAGCATCTCTATCGTTCGATTCTCCTTCTCCTCAACGGTGCTGTTGAGCATCTGTCCGCCAAAAAACCCAATTAGCAGATAAAATAGCACCAGGAATAGGCCTGGGATAATCATCTCCTTGAACCCTTCGTATTCGATTCCGTCTCTATACATCGTCGCATCAACCTGAACAGCACCCTGAAGAACCGCGCGCTGCTCAGGATTGACCTGGGAATTAACGGATTCACTTAGCAACATATTGGCTACGGCGCTATAGCGGCTATTATCAAACATGCCGACATCTTTGCCGTATACTTCAACTTTGCTATCAGACAGGCTAGGTGGGTAGTAGAAATAAGCATCCACCTGACCCGACTTCACCATATCAACTCCAGAATCCCTCGAAGGGGCAATCTTCGCGCCTAGAGCCTGAAGCAATTCTGGCTTTATGATACTTGACTCGTCAGTAACCGCCAAACTAAACTTTTGCTCGGTTAGCTTCTCGGCCGCCTCCATAGTTGCTTGATTTGAGAAAAATACAATTCCGAAAACCACTGCGATAATTAGCGGAAAACCAAGAGCCATCAGCCAAAACGATGGCTTTTTTAGCATGCGAACTACTTCAAAACGAATTACCGTACCTAGGTTATGCATCTTATTCATTACCTACCTCCAAAGCTTCACCGCCATAAACCTTAACAAAAATATCATCCATACTAGCTCCACCAAAACTTTTCTTGACCTCAGATATGCTTCCGTAAGCATGGGCTTTGCCGTCCTTGAGAAGAATTATGCGGTTACACAACCTCTCGACTTCCTCCATGTGGTGGGTGACGAACACGATAGTCGCACCTGCTTTTTTGCGCTCCTCGATGATATTCATGAGCAGTCGTCGATTTACCGGGTCAAAGCCTTTCGTTGGCTCATCTAAAATTAGTAGCTCTGGCTCATTCATAATCGTCACACCAAGCTGAACCTTTTGCTGCTGTCCACCAGATAGCTTATCAAGCCTAGTATCGATCTTGTCGGCTAGGTCGACTCGTTCTAAATATTTCTTAGAAAAATCCTTGGCGTCCTGTCTACTCATGCCCTTGAGCTCGCCAAAATAAACCATCGTGTCAAGCACGGTTTCCTTTTTGTATAGTCCGCGCTCTTCCGGAAGATACCCCAGGCTTGTATCGCCGTCCACTCGATACGGCTTGCCGTCAATCAAAAGACTTCCACTGGCTGGCTGATATAGACCGAGCAGGGCTCTGAGAGTTGTCGTTTTTCCAGAACCGTTACTCCCAAGAAAGCCAAAGACATCACCGCGATTAACTTCAAAACTCAAATCGCTAATTACTTCTTTATCGCCAAACCTCATGGTGAAGTTTTCTATCTGAATAATTGGACGTGTACTCGCCACCAAAACCCTCCTTACGGCTAATTACCTAATTATTGTACCACCTAAACCGGTAGCTGGCTTGCTATAATAAATACATGCGCATACTAGTCGTTGAGGACGAGATCAAGATGGCCAAGGTCATTGCGTCGGCCTTAAAGCGGGAGGGCCACGCTATCGACACCTCTTATAGCGGAGCTGAGGGCCTGGCTATGGCCGAGTCTGAGCCTTATGACCTAATCGTACTAGACAGGATGCTTCCTGAAGTCGAAGGAGTTGAAATAGTCAAGAAACTTCGAGAGAGCAATATATCAACTCCAGTTATCCTACTAACTGCTCTTGGCACAGTCAAGGACAAAACAGCTGGCCTAGACAGTGGTGCCGATGACTATCTAGTTAAACCTTTTTCCATCGATGAACTGATATCTCGAGTCCGCGCTTTGCTCAGGAGGCCACCCATTGCACAGCCAAACATCTTGACGGTGGGCGACTTGTCTCTCGACACCACCCAAAAGACGATTATCCGCAAAAATAAGCAGATTTCACTCACATCTAAAGAATATTCGCTGCTAGAGTATCTGATGCTCCACGCCGGCCGAACCATCAGTAAGGAAACCTTGATAAAGCATGTCTGGGATTTTGACTCTGACATCCTGCCGAACAACGTAGAAGCTCACATCAAACAGCTACGCAAAAAGGTCGACAAGCCCTTCAGCAAGCCCCTGATTAAAACCGTGAGAGGCTTTGGATACAAGGTCGAATCATGAAACTATTTTCTAGCGCCATAGCCAAACTCGCCACCTGGTATCTAATAATACTAATGGCGGTTAGCCTACTTTTTAGCATCATAATATTTCAAGTAGCTCAGTCCGAGATCGCCTCTAGGTTGTCGTTTATTGTCAATCAGCCGGACTCTTTTCTTTCAAGCCTGCAGGCGCGTGAGCAGCTGGAAATTGCAACTGCGAGCCTCGTTGTGAGCCTAGGCTACATCAACCTGGTAGTCCTACTCGCAGGGGGCGCTGGCGCCTACCTGTTAGCCAAGCAGACACTTAAGCCTATTGAGTCCGCTCACGAGGCCCAATCGCGCTTTGTTTCCAATGCCAGCCATCAGTTTCGCACCCCTCTGGCTATAATGAAGGCCGAGATAGAACTCGCGCTAAGCGACAAAGGAGCAAAAAAATCCGAACTTAAGCAAACCCTAGTCAGCAACCTCGAGGAAGTAAACCATCTAAGCGACCTTTCAAGTATGCTTCTTGAGTTATCGCAAAACAAGAAAGCCCTCAGCGGCACTCCAGACAAGATCAATCTGCAGATTCTTTTGGAGGATATTGTTGATAGCCAGGGCCTGGGGAAGAGAACTGAAATTATAGTGAGCGGAAGCCCCATTATCTTTTCTTACGAAACAGCAATTAAAGAGATCTGCTATATCTTGCTTGATAATGCCCAAAAGCACGGATCGGCAGGCACCCCTATAATCATTGATCTAAAAGAAGACAAGGGCGTCATAAGCATATCGTTTAGCAACCAGGGAGGAGCCATTGAGCAAACTCAACTTCAAAAAGTCTTTGAAAGGTTTTATCGCACCAAACAGACCGAAGGCTACGGGCTTGGACTCCCTCTAGCTAAACAGTTGGTAGAAGTACTCGGCGGAACAATCAGCCTAACAAATCTACCGCAAGATAAAGGAGTAATAGCCGAGGTGGTGCTACCAAAACGTTAATTTGTTATAATCCTTCAGCTTATTTTCATATTTAAATGCTCTAATATAGCTACGACAATCAAAAAAGTCGTAAAGGAAGGAGGAACCAAAATGCAAACAACGTTTCTAAGCAAACAAGGTTTCAAGGAGCTCCGTCGAGAAATTCGTCAATTAGAGGGCGAGGAAAAGACGCTTATCAACCAAATACGGGAATTAGGTCGAGTAAAATCCCGCGACGACAAGTTACAGCGCAGCGACCTGGTATCTGCCCTGGAGTTAGTCCAAGCCAAGCTACTGACATTGCGTCAAAACCTCCAAAACGCCAAGCCTATGCCTCGTAAGCGAGACAGACTACGAGTTGCAATCGGTTCGGTTGTAGACCTTGTAGACCAGCAGGGGAGGTTGTTTCGCTACACTATAGTCGATAGCCTTGAAGCAAATCCAAGCGACGGGCGAATCTCAGCTGAAAGCCCCTTAGGGCAGCAGCTACTTAACCGCCAAAAATCGGAGTCCATCTCCTGGCAACTTGGCACCAGACCAAGGACACTACGATTGGTTGATATTCACTAGATCAATTAACCACCATTTTTAACCCGCCGCGATCTGTTTGTGGCGGGTTTCTGCTACAATTATAAGCATATGCCTTTTTACAATAGCTCCGTCAGCCACATTTTAACCGAACTTAAGACTACAAAAAACGGCCTGAATAGCAACGAAGCAGCTAGCCGCCTCAAACAATACGGACCAAACTTGGTTAAAGTCTCCAGTAGTCCGTGGTGGAGAAAATTACTTGAGCCCTTCCTAGACGTCTTCACCCTAGTTCTAGCCATCGCTGCATTAATCAGCTTTTGGCAGGGCGAATCACTCGATGGAATTATCGTCCTGTCAATCATTGCTATAAGCGCAGCTATTTTTTACGTCCAGCGATTCTCGACCGAAAGAGTGCTTCGATCACTCAACAAATCAACCATTGAAGATGTCACGGTATTGCGAAGCGGCCGATCCATAAAAGTACCTAGCACCTCTCTTGTGGTGGGCGACATAGTCAAACTAAGTGAGGGTGAAAAGGTTCCGGCTGACCTTAGAATTATCGATCAGGACAATCTCAGCGCAGATGAATCGGTTCTGACTGGAGAGTCGCTACCAGTTAGCAAGCAAACCGCAGCACTCAAAGGCGATCTGCCAATCTACGAACAGGCGAACCTACTGTTCGCGGGATCATTCGTTGTGTCCGGCACGGCAACGGCTGTGGTTATAGCAAGCGGCAACAACACCCAATTCGGCAGCGTTGCTACCTTATCTGCACAAACCGAAGCTAAGAGTCCGGTGCAAAAGAAAATTGATCAATTGATTAGCCGGATTGTTATGATTGCCGGAGCTATGGCGATCGTCACATTGGGCTTATCGTTACTCAGAGGAATCGAGCTCGGAGAAAGTCTACGCTTTGTAATTGCTCTGTCGGTGAGCGCTATTCCCGAAGGACTACCGGTAGCCATATCCGTCGTGCTAGTCTTGGGCATGCGGCGCATGGCAGCCCGAAAAGCCCTGGTGCAGAACATGCGGGCCATTGAAACCGTCGGCGTCATCACGACTATTGCCACCGATAAGACTGGCACTCTAACTGAAAATAAATTATCCGTGCGAGAAACCTGGCAAGCTCCAGGGGCAAACAGCCTGGATCAATCTCTAGTAAAAGCTATAAATTTCGGCGGAAATCTAAGTGATCCGCTAGATAAAGCCCTGGTGGAGCACGGCCGCAAATCCAACCTATATAACGACAAGCACCGTCCGTCATCCGAGATACCTTTTGATCAAAAATACGCGATCAGTGCCAGCATTTGGCACAATGGTGAGAATTTCAAAGTCTACCTAAAGGGAGCGCCAGAGGCGATCTTACGTCTTTCGAAACTATCACCAGCCAACCAGAAAGAGGCAGAGCTAGCGCTAGAAAGCCTAACATCTAAAGGATACCGAGTTATTGCGCTTGCTACCGCCGAGACGGCCAAGCAGATAGACGATATCGGAAAATTGACCAACCACAAAATCACACTCGAGGGATTTGTGGGTATTGCTGACGTCTTGCGCCCAGAGGCAGCGGAAGCCATCCGCATGGCGTTAGCGGCTGGCGTATCCGTCAGAATGATTACCGGTGATCACGCAGAAACAGCCTACCAGATCGGCAAAAGCCTAGGTATGGTAAGTAAACGAGATCAAGTCTATGATTGTCGGAAGCTAGATCAACTAAGCGACCAAGAGCTCTTGTCAATCATTGATAAAACCAAGGTGTTCGCAAGAGTTATTCCAGAACATAAATATCGCCTACTCAAGCTCCTCAAGCGCAGGAACATTACCGCCATGACGGGCGATGGTGTAAACGACGTTCCAGCACTGTCAAACGCTCACGTTGGAGTTGCCATGGGCTCCGGCTCGTCAATCGCTAAAGATGCAGGCGATATTATTTTGCTTGACGACAACTTTAAAACCATCGTTGACGCCATGAGAGAGGGTAGGGTAGTAATTTCAAATATCCGACGCATGTTGCTTTACTTGCTGGCCACCAACACCGGTGAAGTGTTGGCCATGCTCGGAGCATTGCTAGTAGGTAGTCGTCTTCCTCTAGAGCCTGTTCAGATTCTTTGGGTCAATTTAGTCACAGACACATCTCTCGTCATTCCGCTAGGCCTAGAACCGGACGAAAAAGACGTCATGAAGCAGAAGCCACAAAAACCGAACCAGCCGATACTTAGCCGGCCAATGGTCGTAAGAATATTAATAACCGCTACTGTCATAGCAGCCTTAACTTTAGCCACTTACCTCATCTTCGCAAAAAGCCATGGACACGCCTACGCCCAGACCCTAGCGTTTGCCGCATTAGTTGTAAGCCAGTGGGGCAATGCTTTTGCTGTCAGATCTCACACAGAGTCAACCTTAGCCCGTCTCAGAGTCATGAATCGAAGCTTTTACATTGGGCTTGCTATATCGATTGGCCTACAGGCGCTTGTCTTCTTTGGACCGCTCGGCGAGGCTCTGCATATCGCTCCAGTCAATATCAACCACCTAATCATCGTTTCGCTAATCAGCCTCGTCGCCCCAATCCTTGCCGCCGACACCCACAAAGCGATCCTTCGCGCTAAACACTAGCTCACAGGGCCACTTCATGATATACTCGTGCTTGCGCAAATGTCGCACCTATTGGGGCGTGGCCAAGCGGTAAGGTGGCAGGATGTTTGAGCGCTGAGCGCGAGTAAATATTTTGCAGTCCTGACAGGAGCAAAACCTTGCTGATTGGCGATACCGCAAAGTATCGTGAAACTTATTGGGGCGTGGCCAAGCGGTAAGGCACCAGGTTTTGGTCCTGGCATTCGGGGGTTCGAATCCCTCCGCCCCAGCCATATAGAACAGATCTCCTCCGGGAGGTCTTTTCTTATGTCTTCACCTCTGTTATTTGAGGCGGTTTGGCCGGTTTGGTTAGCCTTATTTTGCATGACCTAAAATCTCCTTACTTAGACCACTATTTCTAGCTATCGCCTGTGTCAATTTAGTGTACGTAACAGATACGAAATTGTCTTTCAGGCTGATTCTTTCGAAAAGTTTGGTTAAAATTATACGTTTGTCGT
>DAICXN010000012.1 GCA_027312165.1 Candidatus Saccharimonadota bacterium | reverse complement strand
TCACGCCGAGACAGAAAACGGTGGCAAGAGTGACAGCGCTACAGTCACCGTTACCAAGGATTGCCCAAAGCCTGAGCCAAAGAAAGAGATCGTCTGTGAACTTAAAACCAAGAAGTACCCAGTCACGATTAACGAAGGTGAATTTGACTCGAGCAAGTACTCTCGGAACCCTGATGACTGCAAAGAACAGCCAAAGCCTGAGTATATGGAAGTTTGTGTGATTGAAGAAAAAGCGATCAAGCCAATCGAAAAGAAAGACTTCGACTCAACTAAGCACACAACTGACCTAAGTAAATGTGAAGATCAGCCAAAGACCCCTGTTACCCCAACAGAGCTACCACGAACCGGTGCCGGTATGGATGTACTAAACGCACTGGGACTTGGCGCCCTAGTAACAGCAAGTCTGGCATACGTTGCAAGCCGAAAAAACTAGAGACTGACCGCTCTCCCTTTTTACTGAGACGTCAGTTTCAGAGCAATAAGCCCCTCCCTCGCGGAGGGGTTTTTGTATACCATCATGCTTGTGCTTTTGTCTGTTATATTGCTTACGTTATTGACTTTTGTTGACATTCGTGATATCATGGCCTTGAACGTGAGGTAATATATCCTGCGACTGAGGGTAGCAGGTGAAAAGGAGTTTTTATGCGAAGACTTACCAAACTAAGCATCGCAGCCGCCGTGGTGGGAATCGGCTCTCTGCTTATAAGCTATATGGGCGGCCCATCTCAAGCTGCGACAACAATTGATCGAACGCGAGACTGCGACACTGTCGCTATTTTCTACTGCGGCTCGATGACCGAAGCGGAATTTCACCAGAAATGGAATAACGACGGCCGCCATAAAGATCACCAAACTGTCTTTAACGCGTTCGGCATCAAGAAAGATGACGTAAAAGGCATGGTTAACGGTGTTGTCTGGCGTGACGGCCGCGTAACCCTTGAAGGCGGCGCAAATAACGGCAAAGTAGTGGCCACCAACGCCCAGACCGCTGGTCGCTGGAACAATCCAAAAAGCGACATGACACGCATAGCCGGAACAGATCGAGCATACAAAATGTCAACCAGACACTTTGTAACTGACGGTCAAGCCGCAATGATTAAATTAGATCAAAATGGTCGGTTCTTGTTTGCGGTCATCAAAAGCTGTGGCAATCCAGTCACCGCCACTCCCCCACCTGCACCCAAGCCACAGTCTGCCACGTGTATGGCATTAGCTCAGCCGGTGATAACCAACCGAACAAATGTCGCCCTGCGAGCTGAGGCTAGCACTGCCGGTGGCGCTACAATTAGCGGCTATGAATTTACCGCCCAAGACAAAAGTGGCAAGATTGTCGCTCGACAAACCGTAAACCAAACAACCAGCCCAGCGACTGCTAACATGACTTTAAGCACCCCTGGTGAATACACCATCAAAGTTGTTGCTAAAACCAATCTGGGTGATCGCAGTGGAGCTGCCTGTGAGAAAAAGATTACTATCAGCGAACCAGCTAAGCCAGGCGTTCAGGTCGACAAGAAGGTCGACGGCGTTGAACACAAGATGGTCGGTGTAGATGTCGAGTTCAAGTACAACATCCGAGTTACCAATACCGGTGAAACTGACCTAAAGCAGGTATCGCTGACCGATAAGGCCCCTAGTGGCGTAACCTTTCTAAGGGCTTCTGCGGGTTCGATTAAAGACAACAGCTGGACGCACACTCTGTCCGAGCTTAAGCGTGGCGCTCATGCCGACTTCACTATCACAGCCAAAGTGCCTGAGCATCTAGCTGGCAGTATCAAAAATACTGTCTGTGTCGACACGCCAGACGTTCCTGGCAAGCCAGACGACTGCGACGATGCAACCGTTGAAGTACCTGAGCCTCAAAAAGAAATTGTCTGTGACCTTGAGACTAAAAAATATCCTGTAACTATTCAGGAGGGCGACTTCAACCCAGAGCTACACTCAAAGAACCCTGAGGACTGCAAGGAAGCCCCGGTACCAGTTGAGCTACCAAAAACTGGCGCAACCGACACCCTGCTGGACGGTCTGGGAATCGGCGCACTAATAACCTCGACACTTGCTTATATTGCTAGCCGTCGGCAGTCTCTAATCTAGACCGCCCGTTAGATTAATCTAACCAAGTCCCCCAACTTAACAAGGAGGGGGACTTTGCTATACTGGATATATGGCAAAAGTAAAGAAGAAGCGAAACAAGAAGTATGCTGGCGCAGATGCTACAAGCGCCCGACCAAAGATAACTCGAGTCCAAGCAGTAAATCGTAGCCGCCTTGGACAATGGCTACACGAGCGCAAGAAGCTTGCTAAGCCGATTGGAACAATATCACTAATTGGTGCGATTCTCGCCCTAGTGATATCTGGCATAATTAGCTTGTTCTAGTTCTAAACTGGTATTCTAAAGCCAAAGGTGCTACCTTTGCCTTCTTTTGAGTCAAATATTATCTCTCCGTCGTGCGCCAGAATAACCCTTTTAGCCAAAAATAGTCCAACGCCCGTACCATCGGGACGTTTTTTGCGAGCATTACTCGCTCGGAAAAACTTACCAAACAACCCTGCCTGCTCCGATTGAGGCACACCAATTCCCGAGTCCGTCACGCTAAAAGCGATTTTCCTACCTTCTTTCTGCAAACTAATCGCAACCGATGATCCGGGCGGCGAGTAAAAGATAGCATTGTCGATCATATTGAGCATAACCTGACGCAGCTTGTCTATATCGACAGCAACCGCTGGCAAATCTCTGTCAATTTTTTGCTTAAAGGTGATGTCGTGTTGCTTTGCCACAACTCCAAGCATCTGAATTAGTTCGTCCAAAGCCTCAACTATGTCACTATCGCGTCGCTCAACGATAAACTTGCCAGTCTGCAGTCTGGACACGTTGAGAAAATCATTGATCAAGGACACCATGCGCTCACTTGAGAGAAAAGCCTCCGACAAAACCGTGCGCTGGGTCTCATTCACCTTGCCCAGATCTCCCTGTAGCACCATGTCTAGATAGCCCTTTATGCTAGTTAGCGGCGTACGCAGCTGATGAGAAGCCATCGAGATAAACTCATCCTTTGCCTCGTCTAGTCGCTGAAGCTGCCGATTGCTCTGACGAAGCTCCTTTGTTGCCTCATCAATTCGCACCTGTAGAGTTTCGTTAAGATCACGGACTTCCTCTACTGAAATAGAATTTTGCACAGCGATAGCTAGCTCATTAGCCATTGACTCAACTGCCTTGATGTCTCTTGGCGAGTAGCCTCGGCCTCTATGCTCACCGATGAACAGGTATCCAAGCGTTTGACTATGAAGTATCAAGGGCAACACCATGTATGACTGGTGACTCTGAAGGATTCGAAACACCTGCTTGCTACTCACTGAGTCTACAATCATCACCTCTGGCAAAACGTGATGCTGCTGATAATAGTCGGCCAAGGCTGCAATATCGTCTGCGGGAATTCGTGTTTTTCTAGCGCCAACCGATCCCAAAACCCCCCTGTCAGTTATATAGAAAAATACCCGATCTGCCTTGAGATTAGTAGCGATATGCGAGCTAACTTCTTTAAGCAGCAGGCGCAAATCGGTTCCATAAGAAATTATGCGCCCGAACTGCCTCGCGAAAGTCTCCTGGTCATACTCACCACGGTAAAAAGCTCGGTTAGTTAATTGGTCAAAAAAATGCTTGATTGGCTGAAACATAAATGCCAAGGCTAGGGCAAGAGCAACATTCACTGGACTGCTAGCAGTCGCTCCAATCAAGCCAGACCGCACAACAAGCTCAGATATCACGTAGCCCAAAACATAGTATATAAACACCAAGACAGTTAGAGTCATCGCATAAGCCACAGTCCTAACCGCAGCCCCTCGTAGGTCAAACAAACCATGCCTGGCAATTGCAAAATAAGCAAAAGGCACAAAAATCATCACGCTAAGTGGCCCAGCCCAAATTAACTCATAGTTTCCCCAAGCAGGTAGCAGCAAATTAAAAAGTGCGCCGAATAGGCCAGCCGGACCGTAAGCATAAAGTATCCACTTTAGTTGGTTGCGGGCTGCTATCCGCTTTGCTAGCTTAGACCGCCCAACTAAGATCAAAACTGTTAGCAAAAATAGCGCTAAAAAGTAAACCGAATAGGCCAGATATCCAATGCCGTTTAGATCAACGGTATTAGGTATACCAATCATTACCTCGTTAAACATAAGTTCTGGCCAAGCTACTATAGCCGTAATCAAAGCCAAAAATAGCAACCAGGCTACGTATAGCGTGTATCTATAGCGAAGCCCATCAGCTACCGTTATTGCAACTGAAAGCATCGACACGGCGATTAAAGCTGCTGAGATATAATAACCCTGCACAAAAGACAGAGCCGATTCGCCATCAGTATGCGAAAGAAAGGCAGAAATCCCCAAAGACCAGCCACTTATGCCAATTGTTGCCAGAAAAAAGTAACGCGCCGCCGCAAGTCGAGGTTGACTCAGAACAACAATTCCACCAAAAACCAAAGCGACTATTCCGCATACGACCAATCCGATTATCTCCAAGCCCACCTGGTCTAGCATTTGGTTTGATTATACTCCAATGTCTGGTTTTCTAATAGCGTAGAGTGCGTAAACAGCGTTACCCGGATCGCCGTCGTTGGGCAGGTAGATGTCGAGAGAGCCTACCGGAATCTGTGACTTGCCGACTATGTCGATCATCTGATCCACCGACCGAGGTTGTATATGTGGCCACTGAACGACGTTTAAGGTAAACCCAAGTTGCGGGTGGGTGTCGAGCATATTGCCGATTAGCAACATTCCGCCCGGCTTAACCAAGTCATAAGAGTTGCGCAGGAAAGTAACAGCATCCGCCATATTGCTACCGCGTTCCATGACCTTGTCATACTCGTTCTGATCGCCCAAGTCCTTAAGGTACTCAAATATACCCACCGCCTCGACAAAGCCACTTTGGCCATAACCCAAGACAGACTCATCAAACCTATCCCTTTTTAAAATATTCATGCGGACAGTTTCAACGTGATCCCCAAGGCCGCTTTGGGCTGCCACCTCGTCAACAAGCTCCAGGATAGGCTTGCTCAAGTCCACCATTTTCACCCGAGGCACCGAAGCGCCATTCGACCTGACAGACCCTAGAGCATCAAAAATTGGCTGAGCGGCACCACACGCAAGGCTGATCATATCAATCGGCTCGCTGTGACGCATTGACTCCTCGGCAGCGAGTCTCGTAACTGCAGCTCCGCGACCACGGATGCCGATTCCATCATATAAATTACCCAGCCACTCACGCAAATCGCTTGTCATCATCTGGCCATTTGGCAGCTGCGCCACGTCGGGATTGTAGATAGGCATTAACGCCGCAGCTGTCGGTACCAGCTCAAGCCAATTCTCAACCCCATCCACGATATCAATCAGACGCTTAGTCGCGGGATTGTCCTTATCAAATGGCGCACGGCGATCACGAGATATTGCATCAGGCTCAGAAGCATTTCCATAAAAGCCTAGATCAGACAACGACTCAGCTGTCCGAGAGATCATCTCAAACTTATCTGTCTTATAGTCATCTATGAAATGTATATCCTGCAGGCTGACAGCCGCATCTAGCCGACTATCAAGCCAAGCCTGGTTTCCGGTATTTTTGTCGATGCCATAAACTGGGGCTCCCAAGTACTCGGTGCTCATTTATCTCCACTTTATCACATATGCTAAACTATAGGCATGACAAAGATCGCTATCATAGAAGATGACCCAACTATTAGCCAAATGTACCGCATGAAGTTTGAGGCAGACGGGTTTGATGTACAGATGGCCGACAATGGTAGGACTGGAGTCGAAGTCGTCAAAAACTTTCAACCCGATGTAATACTCTTAGATATCCAGATGCCTGAAATGAATGGAGCAGAGGCACTAAAACTTATTCGCGCCGAAGAATCCAGCAAGTTAACGCCCGTCATAGTTCTGACAAATCTTGGCGAGGAAGAGGCTCCCAGCGAGATGCGCTCACTTGGGATCGAAAGCTACATCGTAAAAGCCAACTACACACCGCGCCAGGTAGTAGCTCGAGTTAAAGAAATCGTCGAGGATTAGTTAAGACTTACTTATTGTTGGCTATTGTTGGCAATTCTTAGGCAGGCGGTAATAACGTTGTCAAAGAGCGCCGCCACAGTCAATGGGCCGACACCACCTTTTTCGGGCGTAATAGCTATGTCATCGCGTAGACGCACTTCGGCCGAAACATCTCCCCTGATTTCTCCGTCTTCCACCGCCGTACCGGCGTCAACAATCACCGCCCCAGTCTTAACCATCGACGGTTCGATAACACCAGGAGAGCCAGTAGCGCTGATAACCACATCATACTGGCTTAGCCGATCAAGCCTATCACCCTTTTCAAAAGTATCAACCTTTAGTCCAGAGTTTAGCCACATTTTCTCAAGTGGCGCACCCACCAACCTACCCCGCCCGACTAAAGCAATTTTCTTACCACCTAGGTCTATGCCATATCCAGCCAACAACCAATTAATCGCCATCGGCGTTGCAGCATCAAAAGTACTGTCGGGATTTAAGCCATCAACATCCTTGGCTGGATCAACCGAAGACAGGACCCGCTCCACTTCAAGCATATTATCAAGTGGCAGCTGAACAATTATCCCCTGAATATCGTCGCGATTATTTAGCCCTTCGATTACCGATATAATTTCGTCAGAATTAGTACGATGAATCTCGACGTCAATCAAAATATCCTCACCGTAACGCTTCTTGAGACCCATATAAACATCAATCACCGGGCTAGTAACACTAGCTACAATCGCAAGTCTTGGAAAAATACCTGACGCCTGGCGCAGTGCGCGTACCTGCTTTGCTTGGCGTTCTTTGATAAAGCCAGCGAGATCCGACCCGTTGAGTAATTTCATTATTTATATGTTACCACGCCATCCCGAGATTAACGAACTGCCCGGTAGTAATCCTGATATGAATTACCTAGACCCGACCCGACACAGGTTCCAGAGGTCTCCCTAGTTAACCCAGAACCCTCTCGATTATAAGTCAGTATATAAAATTGATAGTCACCCGACGCACTACAAAAATTCGTCGATGCTGCCGTAGTATTCGGATTACTATAATATCCATATCCGTAATTTGTAGAACCAATCCCCGATCCATTGTTAGTCGGATCAACGGGCAGCTCACCAATGTATGGCTTTAGCTGAGCTGCTAGGTTTGCCCAGCTGGCATCAGCTGAGGCGCTCCAACTATTATTGATACTTGTAGAACCTGTAGATAACGGGTATCTCCCATTATCGATATAGTACACTTCAAGTGCCTTAGCGATTGTTTTAATATCTTGCGCCCGCTGAGAGTCACGCGCCTTAGCTGCCACACCGTTATACGCAACAACAGATATAGCGGCCAGTATACCAATTACCACTATGACCATTAATAGCTCGACAATAGTAAAGCCGTCTGACTTCTTATTCATAAGCACCATTGTAGCATGTCAGGGTGCCTGCCAAAAGTCGCTATATCAGTTTTATTTACGACGTATATATGCTATAATCATGCCAGTCTGCAGATATGCGGTTTTATAAATGCGGATGTAGCCCAGTTACTATCGAAGTCGTATGACGAGTAATTAAATTATCTAGCGTCAGACGATCTAATCAACTGATTTATAAAGCTACAGATTAACAAATTATGGCGGATGTAGCTCAGTTGGTTAGAGCGTCGGGTTGTGGTCCCGAAGGCCGTGGGTTCAAGACCCATCATTCGCCCCAAGAAATTATTTTTCAATAGCGATTATGCTATAATTAAGGTATTGATAATCAAGGAGAATCCAATGAATCCTGAGAGCAATACCGACAGTCATCCCCAGACGGAGCCCTTGAGCACTTTGGCACCTGAGCCAAATCAAGAACCGGGGACGCAACCTCCACATCAGCCCGATGAGGCCACCTTCGACCCTACGCCGCAACCGAGGACAGCCGAGCAGACACCTCCACCTGCCTCAGATGCCCACGACCCAAAAAGTCGCCTAGCTATGATGACACTGGCTTTCTTTGCGGGCCCAACCGGCCTAGCACGCATCTATATCGGCGACAAGTCCGGCATCGGTCGTCTCTGGGCTTATATCATTAGCTCTATCTTAATGATAGTGCCGCTTATTAATTTCATCTCTGCCTTTGCGTTGCTTGCTTTGGGTATTTGGGGCGTAGTCGACTTTTTTGCACTTAAAGGTCGACAAACCGACGCATTTGAAAAACCGCTACACACCACGACACGTGACGATCGCTACATTAAGTACCTACAAATACTGTTTATCGTAGCCCTTGCTTTCGCTGCCATGGCTTTACTGGCAACTTTCGCCGCCATGCTCTATTTTGCTCCTAGTGGAGTCTATGAAATGGACTTACGAGACTTCAGTAACTCAGATCCGCTGGACTCGTCTAGGTATCTTGGTATATAAAAACTGCCGAAATACTCTTTACACTCGAGGTGGATTGTAGTATAGTCGTCAAGGTATACGGGCCAGTAGCTCAGCTGGTTAGAGCACCTGCCTCTTAAGCAGGGTGTCGAGAGTTCAAGTCTCTCCTGGCCCTCCATAGAAAAAGCCAGACTGTCCGGTCTGGCTCTTTCTATTGACTTATTTTAGATAAAGTAGTATTATTATATAATAGGAAGCTTTGCGGGCTTCTATCTAGAATAAGGGTCATAGCCGCGCCTTGTCGGCTCCTGAAAACCCGAGGAAGGGCGATTTTGCCCAGTACTAACCCGCCCATCCGGCGAAGCATCCTTTTTTGCTTTACGATGATTAGACCGACGATCGACTAGACCAATCTCCGCGCCAAACTGACGGAGACTGTGGCCCGAGCCAAGCATTGAATCTCTGTACTTACGCTGACGGACTCGATCCGAAGGGGTTGGAGCTGGCCCCCAGACCTTATGTCCATATGCTGACTCGCCACCTTGCTGAGGATTTCGCATAAGGCGCTCCACCAACTCACGCGACATCTCTGGCTTACCCTGACTATCCACTTGCCTCACCTAGCCCGATCAATGATCGTGCTCTAAAGCCTCTGCTTCGTCCGCCTCAGCCTTAGTGACGTGAACCGTGCCTGCCTCATGATGAGACGGCGCATAAATTGAGTAGAGCTTAAGGGGCAAGTCTCCCATATTGATAACGTTGTGCCAATAACCAGACGGCACGAATATAGCAAAGTCGTCTTCGGCAGTAACGTCAAAGGTTAGATTGTCCGGGCTATCCCCCATGACCACCCGAGCCACCCCCTGCTCTATGCGCAGAAATTGATCGGTGTCGTCGTGTAGCTCTAGACCAATTTCGCTACCCACCTCTACACTCATCAAAGTCATCTGCAGGAACTGGCCAGTCCAGGCGGCCGTACGGAAATTATCATTCGACATAGTGAGGTCTTCGACGTCAACCACATATGGCTGCCTTCCATGATCTTCGGTCATAATTCCTCCTTTTCAATAAACTGTTATTTGGTGCCCCGAGTAGGATTCGAACCTACGACCTTAGGCTTAGAAGTCCTCTGCTCTATCCAGCTGAGCTATCAGGGCAAGTCACCTATCTCAATATTACATATCGATCGTATTCTCATTGTATCATCAATCTGTTACAATAGAAAAGTTCGCGGGTGTAGTACAACGGTTAGTATGCAAGTTTTCCAAACTTGAGACGAGAGTTCGATTCTCTCCACCCGCACCAGACAAATTTCCTCAGCTTGCTGGGGTATTTTATTTGTTTCTTTGACATATACCCCCGGGGGGTATATAGTTTATAACATGAAAACCACAAAGCAACGAACAGTACATCGACACAAGATCATCGAAGGCCAGATCAAAGGCTTACGAAAGATGATTGACGAGGATGCCTACTGCATGGACATACTCACCCAGAGCCTAGCCATCCAAAAATCCCTTGCCTCTCTTAGTAAACTTGTACTTGAGGAGCACATCGCGACACACGTCAGGGAAATGATGACCTCACAAGACGAAGCACTGCAGGAAAAAGCTATGAGCGAGCTATCTCAATTATACGAACTAGCCAATATCCGAGGCAAGCAATGAGCCGCCAATACCTCGCAGACCAAAAGCCCAACACCAACACCTACTCCTGCCCGATGCATCCAGAAATAACGTCCGACAAACCAGGCATGTGCCCAAAATGCCATATGGCTCTGGAGAAATCTAGCTCCAGCAAGCAAACCGATCATCACGACAAGCACGCGGGCCACAGCCAAAACATGTTTAAGCAAAAGTTCTGGCTCAGCCTACTGTTGACCATCCCGGTACTTATCCTCTCACCAACCATCCAAGGTTTTTTCAACTACCAACTTGAGTTTGCTGGCAGCGAACTGGTTCCAGCGATACTTGGGGCAATAATATTCTTTTACGGGGGAATGGTCTTTTTAAGGAGCGCGGTAGGCGAGATTGGGGCTCGTCGCCCTGGCATGATGACGCTGATATCACTGGCAATAACGGTTGCCTTTTTGTACAGCAGCCTGGTGACTCTCGGCTTAGTTGTAGGCATGGACTTTTGGTGGGAGCTAGCTACGCTAGTCACAATTATGCTCCTAGGGCACTGGCTTGAAATGAGATCGGTAGAGAACGCTCAAGGGGCGTTGGATGAACTAGCAAAGCTGCTGCCAGACACAGCCGAGTTAGTCAGCCACGAAAAAACTCTCTCGGTGCCAGTAAGTCAACTGAAAGCTGGCGACGTTATACTGATCCGTCCCGGCGCCAAAGTGCCGATCGACGGAATAGTGATCAAAGGTGAGTCTTCAATCAATGAATCAATGATCACTGGTGAGTCTAACCCGGTAAAAAAATCAATCGGTGAACCGGTTATCGCGGGAACAATCAACGAAACTGGCTCACTAACGGTAAAAGTAGAAAAAGTCGGCGACCAGACAACACTTGCCGGAATCATGAAGCTCGTGGCGGATGCTCAAGAAAGCAAATCTAAAACTCAAGTGCTAGCAGACAAGGCGGCTTTTTGGCTGACGTTCGTTGCGCTTGGAGCAGCCATAATAACCTGGATAGGCTGGTGGTTAGCTGGCGAGTCAGCTGGATTTATCTTAGAGAGAGTCGTCACGGTTCTGATTATTGCCTGTCCACACGCCCTAGGCCTAGCCATACCTCTAGTAACCGCCATATCAACTACTCTAGCCGCCAAAAACGGCCTACTGGTAAGGCAGCGAAAAGCGCTCGAGTCGGCTCGCAATGTGGATGTTGTCCTGTTTGACAAAACCGGCACTCTTACAACAGGCGTACAGGGAGTTGTGGACGTCGTAGCAAAAGACACTGATTATGTGTTAGGTCTGGCCTCGGCCCTCGAGCAGGACTCGGAGCACCCGATAGCAAAGGCTATCGTCGCCTATGCCAAAAATCAAAAAATCAAGGAGGTATCGGTTGCGAATTTTTCAGCGCTACCTGGTCGCGGTGTAAGCGCTCAGCTTAACGGAAATGCTGTCTATGTTGGTGGGCCAAAACTAATAGATGAGCTTAACATGGAGCTACCAGCCGATCTACAAGATGCCTCTAAAAAGGCTGCCGAATACGGCAAAACGACTGTTTACATCATCGAGGACAACGAGGTAATTGGCGCCATCATGCTCGCCGACGTGATAAGAGAAGAGTCAAAGGTAGCCGTTGAAAAATTATTAGGCATGGGTAAACGAGTAGCCATACTAACTGGTGACAGCCAGGGCGTGGCCAAATGGGTTGCCGGGGAACTTGGAATTACCGAATACTTCGCCCAGGTTCTACCGGAGCACAAGGCCAAGACCGTCAAGCAACTGCAGTCAGACGGTAGCACGGTTGCAATGGTTGGCGATGGCGTCAATGACGCACCAGCTCTCACCCAAGCTGATATTGGTATCGCCATTGGAGCCGGTACCGACGTAGCAATTGAATCAGCGGACATTGTTCTAGGAAGCAGCGACCCCAGAGGAGTCGCTAAGATAATCACGCTATCAAGACGCACTTATACCAAGATGGTTCAGAACCTTATCTGGGCGACTGGCTACAACGCCTTAGCAATTCCATTGGCGGCCGGAGTAGCGGCCGGCACTGGCTTTGTTCTATCACCCGCCTTAGGAGCCGTCCTCATGTCGTTATCAACAATCATTGTCGCCATCAATGCTCAACTACTAAGACGAGTTAAGCTGTAAGCTAACCAAGGTGTCTACGTATATAGCCCTAAACTACCTAATGTAGTATTGTATATTCATGAAAAACTCTCTACTAACTCGAACACTTTGGGGAATATCAATCATAGCACTTGGAGCAGGGTTCCTGCTTGATTCTCTGGGAGCCCTGGACTTCAACAGCATCGTTGCGACCTACTGGCCAGTAATAATTATTTTGGTTGGAGTGATTATTTTTGTAAGTAACCCGCGACACTTTTTACTGCCAAGCTTCTTGGCAATTATCGGCAGCTTGTTTTTACTTGACAACCTAGATATCATCAACGACGTCGATACGTGGAACCTAGTTTGGCCGGTGGCTATTGTACTGATCGGGCTGTCAATCCTTTTTCGAGGACAGGCATCAGTTGAGAAAAATACGACAAAAGACGAGCGATCGGAACTCCATGCAGCTTTTGCGGGCATTGAAAATCACGTAACTTCACGCGATTATAAGGGCGGCAGTCTGTCCGCAATCTTCGGCGGAATCGCCCTAGATCTGACAAAAGCTGACATCAAGGATGCAGCCAACCTTGATATTCTAGCCATCTGCGGTGGCGTTGAGCTGCGAGTGCCAGAAAATTGGCGAGTGGAGATAGCTGGCACCCCTATTCTCGGTGGCTGGGAAAATAAGACGGTTAAACCTACTTCCGAAAAAGCACCTACCCTAAAAATCTCTGTCACCTGTATCATGGGTGGACTCGAGATTAAAAACTAGCTATTCGGCAAACAACAGCACAGCGGCTATTGTCGTAGATGTGAGCACAGCCGTAATAATCACCGCTATCTTCAGATCATGAAGCGACCGGTTTTTAGGCTTGGGCGGAATCTGCAATAATCGACTGGATGCCGAAATCTCGGTGTTTAGACTAGCAAAACTCTGACCTGATTTGATAGCTGCCAGCAAGCGATTACTCACCGCCCCCATCGACTCATGCGCCTGCTTAATAGGCTTCCAATACTGAACTTCAAAACCTACCGTATAAAGGTACAGAGTATTATGAGATACCTCCCAACTATACCCCAAGCCACAATCCAACATCAACTGCAAAAACTCTACTGTTAAGGCTGATGCGGCAAGTGAGCTATTGCCCTGGCGCACATAGATATTGAAATGATTAGCAAACTCCTGACCCAGGTCTAGTCTCGTCAGACTAGGAGCGACACGTGTCAGTACGCCTAGGCTATTCACTTTTGACTCAATAATCATATCGGGCAGTGCGTCAGGTATCTGCTTTGCGATATAGCCATGCTCCTTGCTGATTTTCGTAAACCCGGCATTTAATCCATAGTAGTAACTTCCCCACTCATACAGTCCGTCAGCCGACTTAAGCCGAAACTTATAGCCACGAATATTGCCATACTGAAAAATCATGCCGCCTGGACTACCAACTATACTATTGTCTATAGACATATTGTTTGCCCGAGCAAACCTCTGGAGACGCTGATTATAATCCAGACGACGAGCAGCGCCCAAAAGTGCGGGTAGAACAAGAAAAAGAAAAATCATGACAAACAGCACCGGACTGGGTGTTAAACCTGAAAGATCGTAATTAAGATTATTCTGTGACGCCGAAACAGCAGCTAGGATGAGAAGCACCACGCTAACAGCCGACAATGCAATCGCTCGGTAGTTATTCGGGTGAAGCTTATGGCCTAGGGCCTTAAGTAGTTCTTTTCTCAAGGTTTTTCTACTGAGCTCCGTGTAATCAAGATTCATGCTCTCATTATAGGGCATGGACGAACGCAAAAGTTTCACTTTTTTATCATTCTCCTATAGAATAGACAATGAAACTAAAGCGCTAACGCTTTTTATATAAAATCAATCCATAAAGGGCATCAATGGGCAAATATTCTTACGCAGATACGTCAAGCAACCAATCAAGCGACATCGAAATTGAAGATGCATCAGAGTTTTATGACGCAATCAATCGATCAGCTCTAACTCACCAGTTATCGGAAACTCGCCCCTATGTTTACTGGACACTAGAAATATATGACAAACAGAACGGTATCAAGGGCGGTGGCGGTCTAGGCGTCCTGGCAGCCGACACACGTCGCATAGCTGAACAGCTAGAGGTGCCGTTTGTGGTAGTAACACCATTTTACCGATCCGAGTCTCACCAGTCAATTAGCAACATGACGCAAACCGAGTACAGCGAAAGTGCGTCTCCTCAGGATTACAGCTTTGAATACATCGACGAGGTGACAATCAAGACTGAGGGCTTTCCTGACGCCTCACTCAGCATCTTTCAAAAGACTTTAGGCTCAACTCAATTTATCACCATCTCTGAGCCAAACTTTGGTCAACTGTACGAAAGTGATGGAAGTGGTGACCACCGATTGTACCAACAAGTGTCTCTAGGTTTTGGTGGCTATCAAGCCTTAAAGCGAGTTGGTGTAAAGCCAGCTGTCATCCAGCTAAACGAAACCGCCACCATTTTTGCGGCCATTGCCCGCCTTGATGAGCTCTGCTCCAACGGCATGAACCTCTACGAGGCTATCGTCTACGTACGCAAACACACCCTCTACACCAACCACACCTTACTTCAGGCCGCCGAACCAGAATTTCACATCTCGCAATTTGAAAAGTTAGTCTTCCCCAACATTCAGTCAGCAGCCGTAGCGCACTGGGTACGCGAGCAGTTTACAGACGGCATGCTTCGACCAAACATGCTAGCCATCGAACTAACCGAAGCAAAAAACGGCGTGAGTAAGCTTCATGCTAGAGTCGCCAATTTCCGTGACAAGAACAATGAAAGAGTGAAGTTTCACGCCGTAACCAACGGTATCGACATGGACACTTGGGTGCTTCCGGAAACCATGCAGCTATACCGCGACAAAGGTGTTATCGACAAATTTAGCCTGCCTACCGAAAATTACAAAGAGCGGATCGCCGATATCTCAATTGACGATATCCGGCAAATGAAATCGCTTGGTCGCCAGGAGCTGAATCGAGTGCTTGCCAACCGCAAAGATCAATACGGCAATCCAATCCACCTACCCGAAGAGGCATTTGTATTTGACTTCAAGAGACGATTCGTTAACTATAAGCGACCGTATCTTGCCTTTGAGCGACTGGATTCACTGAGGCAGATCCTAGTTGACTACAACGCCCACTACCTGCTAGCGGGCAAGGTTCATCAGGGTGATCACATGATGTATCAACACCTAATGGATATCCTCAAGACTATCGATGCCGATCCAATCCTACGCGAGCGCGTTCACTATCTCCAGGATTATGACGAAGAGCTAGGTCGAGCCATGTCAATCGGCGCCGATGCCGCAATTAACGTGCCGGTTATAGGACTAGAGGCGTGCGGCACATCATGGGAGAAAGATATCGCTAACCTAAAGCTTCTGATCTCAACAAGTGATGGCGGTGTTGCTGACATTAAGCCAATTGCCTGCCTGGAAGTAACCGGTAGTAGCTACGACGCTGAGGTCTCTTCTCTCTACACCAATATGCACAAAGCCTGCCAGATAGTTGGCAACGACTTCATGCTTGAAGGTCACATCAAAAAGCAGCTAACTGCGTACCTGCCAACCATCTCTGGCTCACGCATGCTGAAGGATTACTTAAAGTTTCTCTTTCCTGAAAATAAATAACTAGAGACAACGAAAAAGAAAAGGCACCGCTCGGGTGCCTTTTTAGCGGTTGGATGACCAACTAGGCCTGCACAACCTCTATCTTGGCGCCGAGCCCATTAAGACGCTCAGCCAGCTCCTCATAGCCGCGGTTAATCGAATAGATATCTCGGAGGATTGACTCGCCAGGTGCTGCCAGCATAGCCAATAGAACTACAACAGACGGGCGAAGCGCCGGCGGGGAGACCACATCGGCTGGCTTCCATTTCGTAGGACCAGTGATATAAACTCGGTGCGGGTCCATCAGCTCGATATTGGCATTAAGCTTCGTAAGTTCAGTAAAGTAAATTGCTCGATTCTCATAGCTCCAATCGTGAACCAGTGTTCGCCCTTCGGCCACGGTAGCAATTAGACCCATAAACGGCAGATTATCCATGTTTATTCCAGGGAACGGCAGTGCGTGCAATTTGTCCTTAGCGGCCTTAAGCTTTGACTGCTTGATCGATATATCAACCAAGCGCGTCTGACCATTATCAGCCTTGTACTCCTCGGATAGATCATAGACCAGCCCCATGCCAGCTAGAGTGGCCAGCTCTATTTCCAGAAACTCAATCGGCGCACGCTTAATAGTAATCTCCGAATCGGTGACGACCGCAGCGGCGATAAAGCTCATTGCCTCAATCGGATCTTCACTTGGGAAATACTCAACGTTTTTCTGAATTCGGCTCTTACCGGTTATTTTGAGAGTGGTAGTACCAATACCCTCAATTTTGACACCTAGCTTTTCAAGAAAGAAACAAACGTCTTGAACCATATAGTTCGGACTGGCGTTGCGGATAGTGGTTGTATCTGGCGAAAGTGCAGCTGCCATAATGACGTTTTCGGTAGTCGTGTCGCCTCGCTCAGTCAAAAGTATCGTTCGGTCACCTGTTACTGGATTGACCGTTGCATGATAGTGGTCAGTCTCTGCGATTACGTCCATACCAAAAGCAGCCAAACCCACTAGGTGCGGCTCAACCGTCCGAGTACCGAGGCTACAACCTCCTGCGAAAGGCAGATTAAAGTCATCGTACTGATGCAGCAACGGACCAAGGAACATCAGGACAGTTCGAGTCTTTTTGGCAGCTTCGATATCCATATCCTCTAGCTTCAGGCGAGCTGGCGGCGTAATCTCCAGGTCGTTGTTGTCCATCCAGCGTGTCTTTACACCTATGCTATTTAGAACCTCGATGATTCGATAGACCTCCTCTATGCGAGCTACCCGCCTCAGAGTCGTCTTTCCCTTATTGAGAAGGCTGGCACAGAGCAGCCCAACAGCAGCATTTTTACTAGTCTTAATACGAATTTCACCCGAAAGCTTACGTCCACCGCTAACCTTAAAATTCAGCTTGCCGGTGCTATTAATTGTCATGATATTGTGGCTGAGAACCTCAGATATGCGAGCCATCATCTCGAGACTAATGTTCTGCTTGCCGCTCTCGATTCGATTTACCGCACTCTGACTAGTGCCCAGAGCGCTAGCTAGTTGAGCTTGAGTCATGCCCCTGTTTTGACGATTCTGCGCTATCAAATCACCGATTTTCTGTAAATAATCATTTCCGTTCATAGCTTAAGTATATCATGGATGATATATTGCCTACAAGTGATATAATGAAAATAGCGACTTACTCGGAGGTTTAGGATGAAAGATAAAGCAATTGCTGAATTAATTGATGCGGAAATAAAAAGACAACAAACGGTAATTGAACTGATCCCAAGCGAGAACTATGTCTCCGATGATGTCCTAGCAGCCCTAGGCAGCGTATTTACGAACAAATACTCAGAGGGCTATCCTCAGCGGAGATACTACGGCGGACAGGAAAACACCGACAAGCTCGAACAAATCGCCATCGACCGAGCCAAAGAGTTATTTGGCGCCGATCACGCAAATGTTCAACCTCACTCCGGCGCCCAAGCCAACGAGGCAGTTTATTACGCCTGGTGTGACCCGGGCGACACAATTCTGGCAATGGACCTAGGCCATGGGGGCCATTTGACACATGGCGCACCCGTAACCAGAAGTGCCAGAGAATATAATTTTGTTCGCTATGGCATGAAGGACGTCGAGACTGGCGAGATCGATTATGAGGAGATTAGGCGACTAGCGCTAGAGCACCAGCCAAAGATTATCTTGGTTGGGTTTTCGGCTTATCCGAGAGAGCTAGACTATGCCAAGTTTGCAGAAATCGGCCGAGAAGTTGGCGCCATGCTAATGGCCGACATGAGCCACATCGCTGGATTAATTGCCGGCGGAGTAGCGAAAAATCCCTTCGACTACGGTTTCCACGTGATCACGACGACGACACACAAGACCCTGCGAGGCCCACGCGGTGGATTGATATTATCCAAAGGCATAGCCTCCAACCCTCTCAAGCGCCCCGTGAAGACGCTTGAGAACCTACCTACCCTGATCGACCGGGCAGTCTTCCCCGGCACCCAGGGCGGCCCCCACATGCACACCATTGCCGCCAAGGCAGTGGCGTTTGGCGAGGCACTGCAGCCAGAGTTTAAGGACTACGCCGGACAGGTGGTCAAAAATGCCCAAGTGCTGGCCGAAGAGCTCAAGAAACGTGGCTTCAAGCTAGTCACGGGCGGCACGAGCAACCACCTGATACTAGCCGATGTATACTCAAGCTTTAGCATTGATGGCAAAGAAGCCCAGGAGCGACTAGAGCGAGCTGGTATCACCGCCAATGCCAACGCCATCCCCGACGACCCACTGCCACCCTTCCGCCCAAGCGGACTAAGGCTGGGCACACCTGCCATAACGACACGAGGCATGAAGGAAGAAGACATGGTGCAAATCGCCGGACTGATCGAGGAGGCGATCCACACGAACGACATAAATAGACTTGACTCCACTCGAAAGAAATCCGAACAACTCATTCACCTGTTACGCACCCGCTAACTAAAATAAGCTCTGAATCATAGAGCTTATTTTAGTTAAATTAAATTGGCCGAACTAATTTGTTAGTGCAGTACAGCCAGATCCAACTGTCATCCTTCGGACATTATTAGTCTCACCAGAGGCTAGCGACTCCTTGTAGTAATCAATGCTAGCACCAGTAGTACCACAAGTTGCATAAAGATATAGAGTATCTTTATTAGAGCTAGTTATTGGGCCCGCGGCGCTGTTGATATTGCTTGCTGCGCTACCAGACAACTTAACCGTTGTATAGCTAGTTAGCTGAGCTGCTGTTGGCCACGTGCCGTTTTCAGCCTGATATGAAGCCGCTGCATTGATGATGTTACGAGCATCGGTAACTC
>DAICXN010000011.1 GCA_027312165.1 Candidatus Saccharimonadota bacterium | reverse complement strand
ACTATATACAAAATATGGGTCGGAGCATAAATATGTTCGCTCAAGGTTTTGGTCGCGATACCACCTCGCGGACTTGTCGACAGCTAGTTGATTGGGTCGGACAAAAAGCGGCTGCGTATGCTGAAGCCGTAAAACCTGGTCCGTCTTGCGAAGAGAAGTATGAGGCTGACAGAGGCAACAATAGTGGAGCGGGTCAACAGTCAGCTTGTAGAGATGGATTTAATAACATCGACAATCCCGGATACTGCGAGAGCCGTTTTCCTATAGCCGGCTCGTCCCACAATGGCCCGCTGCAACAGGCTTGCCTGTATGGTCAAACCAAGGCTGGTTCTGCTGCAGGTGTGCCCAGACCTGTAGTCGTAGATGATTCAGCAGAGGGTGTAAATCCAGGCACGTGTGACATATCTGGTGTAGGCTGGATAGTGTGTCCAGTTATGACATTCATGGCAGAGATAAGTGACCACACTTTTTCTATCATCAGCTCGCTACTTAATACTCGACCCGAAATAATGGACACGGGTTCAAGCACATTTTCAGCTTGGTCGTCGTTTAGGAATTTAGCAAATATTGGTCTAGTTCTTGTGTTTTTGATTATTATATTTGCACAAATATCCAATTTGGGAGTTAGTAACTACAACGTTAAGAAAGTTTTACCTAGGTTAGTTGTTGGCGCCATACTTATTAACGTGTCTTTTTATGTATGCCAGATAGCCGTAGACCTCTCAAATCTACTTGGTTATTCGGTATCTGGATTTGTCGACAATATTAATGTTATGGGATCTAACACGGACGGCAACTGGAGAGTAGGTGGGGCAGAACTGACGTTTCTCAAAGTTATATCAGGCATACTGATAGCGGGCGGTGCAATAACCCTGGCGCTCACTGCCATATCTGGTCCAGTATTGTTAGCCGTTGTCTTAGCGGTGTTAATGGTTGTGGTCATACTAATCGGTAGACAGGCTGCTATAGTTCTATTAACCGCAATATCACCACTTGCGTTTCTTGCTTACATGCTACCAAATACAGAACAGCTTTTTACAAAGTGGCGCAAAATGTTCGTTGGACTGCTACTGGTATTTCCAATTGTTGCGCTATTATATGCGGCCGGTCAGATAGCAGGGAGTGTCCTTGCCGAGGTTGCTGGTGACCCAAATGTTGAGGGAGTTCAGGAGCACCTATTCAATATCACGGCGTTAGGTGCTACGGTCATTCCTCTTCTGGCCACACCTTTGCTGCTTCGTGGAGCGCTAAACTCTATAGGCACCATCGGTGGTAAGTTAAGTGGCATGTCACAAAGTGCCAATAAGCAGATTGCGTCAAAGGCCATGTCAACATCGCGATTTGGCCAATTTAAGCGCTATCGGGATGATGAAGCGGCAAAACGCCGTAGACTTATACAGTCGGGAGCATTTCAAGGGTCAAATAAAAATCCCCTTAACTGGAGTCGGAACGTTTCCTCTAAATTAAACAGAGGGTTCAATGAAAGCAAGCTTTCCGGGCGCTTCGGTAGTCGCAGTGCTGCTGCTGGTGTCGCTGAGGTAACTAAAACAAATGCTCAACAAGTCGAGGAGGCTGCAATACTTCTAGCAAGCAAAGCTCCCGAGATTCAGAGAATGGACACAGCAGTCGAATCACTCAAGCAGGCTGGTGCCTCTGGTGATGTGATCGGTGCTCGTGCGGCGCAAAAGATCTTGCTTGAAAGCGGAGCTCCCGGTCTAAAAGCACTTCACGACACCATTTACTCTATGCAGTCCAGTAAGAGTATGGCTCAGGATGTGGCAGAGGGCCTACAAAGCGACATACTAAAATCTGGCATCAAGGGTAAGGATAGCGTCCTAAATACTTGGGCCTACTCTGACGTAGCAACACAGATTGATAATATTGAAAAAACAGCAGGAACTTACTCTGGCTTAAACCCTATAGAAATTGCTGGTCAAAACATTGAGAACCTACGAGATGCCGCACTAAGCGGAGGTATTGACTCAAATATGGCCAGAAGGGTACTGCACAACGAATCAGCCCAGTCTATGTTAACAAGTGAAAAGACCGAGCTGCTGACGAGAATAGCTAATCAGGAGCCAATAGTCGACGATTTAGGCGCTCCGCTGAATACTAACCACAGGGAACGATTTAAGACAAAGTCAGAAAAGAATAAAGTGAATCAGCCAGCCTCGGCAACTACAGCGACTTCAGCTCAGAGTACACAAACTCAGGCTGCACAGACTCCGACGACAAACCCCCAAGCGCAAGCACCTACCGCGCCACCTAGTCAACCAACTACCGGAACAGGCGGTCCAGCCACACAGCCATCGGCCAGCGGAGGTGGCTTTAGTACACCAGCTGCAGCTCAGCCTGCTACACAGCCTGGGGTTGCGCCCGAGGATCGGATATTTGTAGTAAACCCGGCGGGTGAGACGGCCGAGCAGTCTTTCGGCGAAGAGTCGCAGAACAACAACCCAAATCCTGACAATAATTCTAACAACTAGGTTTGAACGACTGACTACTTGTCAATATACAACATACTGGCTATTATAGGTTGACTTTTTGCTTAAAAAATGCTACCATTAACAGTAATGGAGTGGTTTGTTATGCGAGGACGGCCGACGTCGAAGTGGCCGCAATACTTCATGTTGCTGATAGCGGGCCTGCTAGTCGGTCTAGCTTCGAGTATATTCGTGGCATCTACCCCTGTTGCTGCTGCTGACGTAGTCTGGAACGAGGGGAGTCTTTTATACAACGACGAAACTTACAGCGCCTTTTCCGACCGCGATGCGATCGCTGAAATGGGAATTCCCGAGAATTCTCGCGTGTACGTCACGCCATTTAACGACAGACAGTCCAATCAATCCGTAAATGTCCTGTATTTTGAACCTGGTGTACAAGTGGATGTCGCCACAAGCATGGAGGCGAGAGAGTACACCTACACACCACCAGACAAATGGCAGAAAACCAGCTCCTCAACTGTTTCAGTTGACAATACCAATGCTCAGCCGACTGTAGGCGCCTCTTGTGATATTGATGCAATCGGTTGGATGATCTGTGGTCCAACCATGTTTATCGCTAACGGCATGGACTGGATATATGATCAGATAGTTCATTTCCTGGAGGTCAGACCGCTAGAAGTAACTTCTGACACTTCTACCTTTTATGTTGCCTGGTCAATCATGCGCGATCTGGCAAACGTGGTGTTTGTTGTCTCTTTTCTGTTTATCGTCTACTCGCATGTGTCTAACTTTGGTATCAGCGCCTATGGCCTGAAAAAGATGGCGCCGCGCTTAGTAATCGCCGCACTACTTGTTAATACCTCATACCTGATCTGTGCGCTACTAGTTGATCTGTCCAATATAGGAGGTTATGCCGTCAAGGATATCTTTGACACGATGTACCAGCAGGTAACTGATGAGGCGACCGCCAACAATGCTGGTATGGGTAGCTTTAGCGATATAGTTCAAACCTTCCTGGCTGGCGGTACATTGGTTCTAGCCGGAATAAACGCAACAGGAGGCGTATTGACCGCCGCTGTGCCGTTCCTCGTGCCATTATTGGCGGTATTGTTTGTTGCACTACTCGTAGCCCTGCTTGTTATCGCCGCCCGGCAAGCACTGATTGTTATCCTGATAATTATTGCGCCAGTAGCGTTTGTACTATATCTACTTCCGGGAACTGAGAAGTGGTTTGATAAATGGAAAAGTACATTCTTTACGATGTTGATATTCTTCCCGGCGTTTTCATTTGTCTTTGGAGCATCTCAAGTAGCAGGAATGCTTATTATCACCAATGCCCAGACAGTAATTATATTTATCCTAGGCCTTGCCGTGCAGTTAGCTCCTCTGGCAATTACACCCCTTATCCTCAAGCTCGGTGGCGGACTACTAAACCGCTTTGCTGGTATCGTCAACAACCCCTCAAAGGGTATTATCGACCAATCAAAGCAATGGGCTCAAAAGCGCAGTAAGCTGATATCTGCGAATAGTCACAGGCGCCTTGAAGCTCACGAAAGAGATAGGGATAATAGGATAATCAATGGCAAACGACGTGGTCGAAAATGGTACGACTCGGTAAAACCATACGGCGGAGTTAGGCGAATCAGTCGATATGCAAGTGATAGCAGCCGTCTACTAGATGACCAGGTAGCAGAAGCCGAACAGTACCTCGATAACTCCTACAGGGCATCAAGCCGCTACCAAAAACTTGACTTGCAAAAACGCGGTACTGAGCAAGACAAGGAGATGGTCGCTAAAGCACTCAATGTTAGATGGAACGATCATCTGCAGACCGATCAAACTGCCATCGAGCGCGATCTTAATGTTCGAGTGGTATCCGATGAGGCGCAGTTAGGTGAGGCCAAGATAAATGCACGCTATGAAGCCTTTAAGACTGGGCTTGGTGATGACCATGGTCAGGCTCGCTTACATCAGCAAGCAGCTGACTTAACCAAAAATATTGCTATTCAAGGATTAGCTACTCAGGGTGCTCAACGAACACAGAATAATCTGCTAGCTGAACACATTGAAGCAAATACTAATCTCCAAGATTTGGCTGGATATGTTGAAAATCTATACTTTGGCAACAATCGTGGATCTCAGCGAGTATTAGCCAGTGCGCTTCAGACTGTAAGTGGAGCAAACGAGGATGCCGTAAAGAATGCCAATGTCATCCTGGAGCATGGCAACTACACAGACAGGGAGAAGGCTATGATGGCTCTAGGTAGTTCAGTACCGGGTGGACCGACGGTTACGAGCGACATTCAGACAGCGGCTGTCCGTACGATTTTCGGCGGGAAGAATGACATTGATTTAACTTGGGCACTTAAAAATATGGACTTAAGTACTATATCGAAAGATATCCGACAAGAAATCGGAGATGCCCTTCTTAGAAACGGAGACAAGCCTGCGTGGCTAGGCAACAAGATTGCCGCCGATATCAAGGTAAGTGACCCAAGTGTTGTAAATCTTTCTGGGCAGGACCTGTTTGACACAGCAGTAACTGCGGCACTAAACCAGAACAAGTTTGGATCAGCTGATAAAATACTTTCTCAGACTCCAGGATATATCCAAGAGATCGTAACAGCACTCTCTCATGCAGGAACTGAGGTGCCTGAAAAGGTAGGTATTGAAAATAAGAAAGAAATAATTAAACAGATTATATTGGCTAAGCAAAACCCTATCTATAAGGGACGTATCGCAGAGCGGAAAGATCAAATTGCAGCACTATACAACACTCTTGTTGGAAATGTAGGTGGTGAATTCTATCCTAATTATGATAAAATTCCAGAAACTGAAGAGAATTCAGACAAACAAGAGAAGCCGGATACTGCTTAGTTTTGCTATACTATAAGCAGTATGGCTGTCTACAAAGTACCTCAGGATGTCGAGGCTGACGATAAGCTGCTGGGACCGTTTAGTTTTAAGCAGTTTATTTTCCTTATTGTCGCGGTGATGGCCCTCGGAATCGCCTGGGGTTTGTCACAAATCGTTCTTCCTTTGGCGCTTATACCGCTACCAATTGCGATCTTTTTTATCATCTTAGCGCTGCCGTTGCGCAAAGATCAGCCGATGGAGGTCTATGTTGCGGCGGTTATTTCTTTTATGCTGCGACCAAAAGTCCGCTTGTGGAAGCCTGATGGTATCGAAACACTCATCGAAGTGATTGCGCCAAAATCCGAAGATCGTCAGTACGGCAAAGGTTATTCACAGGAAGAAGTCCAGCGAAGACTGTCATATCTTGCCAACCTGGTCGATTCGCGAGGCTGGTCTGTTAGAGGTGTGACCGACCCAGACAGCTCTCTACGATCAGAGTTTTACCATGAGGCTCAGGCAATGAGTGATCTGCTTGACGAAGAAGGTAGCCGAGCCCAGCAAATTGATAGCTTGCTGGCAAGAAATGACGCTGAACGCCGCCAGCAGCTGATGAACCAGATGCACCAACCTCAACCTTTAGCATCAGCCCAACCTGCCAAACCAGACACAGCCACTCCACAGCTAAACTACAACCCAGCTCCAGTTTCACCGTTATACACCCCGATGTCGGCTGTCCCACCAGCGTCACCTGACCAAGATATAAAATTAGTGGTAAATCCTTACCCGACCATGAACCAGTCGGTTATTACACCTCTAAGTGAGCAAAAAATGTCGCCGCCACCTGTCGCTACACCAAAACCCGAGCCCGCTCCAACCACTAGCAGTACAGCGGTGTCTCCTGCTATAATAGATCTTGCAAACAACCACAGCGACCTTTCTGTTGAAACTCTTCAGCGCGAAGCTAAACGCCTCAAAGAAAAAGAACAGCAAAGTCAAGAAGTGGTAATTTCATTACGTTAGGTGGGACATGCAGCCAAATAATCAACAACCAACTTACCAGTTACCAGCCGAGCCTTTAGGTCAACCTCAGGCTATTGGTAGTGCCCAAGTACCACAACCCCAGCCAACCGTACCAATGCAGCAACCGACCAGTCCAAGTCCGACCAAGCAGCCAGAACAGCCTAGTCAGCGCTCAAGTGCTCCGACCAGTACTCAAAACTCGCTTCTTTTCTCCGAAATGCGCGATAACATGATTATTATGAATGACGGCAGCTTTCGAGCAATTGTTCGCTGCCAGTCAATCAACTTTGATTTGATGAGCTCAAGGGAGCGCGAGGGGGTAGAGTTTAGCTACCAAAACTTCCTTAACTCGTTATATTTTCCTGTTCAAGTTTTAATTCGCTCCAGACGAGTTGATATCGGGCCTTACATTGATCGACTAGTGGACATCCGCCGCTCTCAAGATAATATGCTACTCAACGTGCTGATGGACGACTACATCAACTTTATCGATATATTGGCACAAGAAGCTAATATCATGGATAAAAGTTTTTATATCATCGTGCCATACTACCCGTCAGGCGACTTAAACGAAATCAAGAAACAAGCAAAAGGTTTATTTGACAGCTTCTTTGGTGGCAAAACAGATACGGCGGTTACAAAAATTGACCAAGTATCTTACGAAAAGGCGAAGGATGAAATTAAAAATCGAGTAGACTCAGTGATGAGTGGACTATTTCAAATGGGCGTAAAGAGCGGTCAATTAAACACTCGTCAATTAGGTGAATTATTTTATGGATCTTACAACCCAGACACTGCGGCACGCGAGCCAATTGCCGGACTAGATCCGAATGAGCTAACTTCGACATATATTCGAAAAGGTGACAGCAGCAGTCCGCAAATAGAGGGGAGGCAGTAATGGCAAAAAAGAAGGTTGATGCAGTCGATATTGCCGCTCAGCAACGCGAGCGCGAGCAGGCCGAGGTCGAGCAGGCGTTCCTAACTGGCGTTCGGACGCTGAGAGACTTCATCGCTCCAAGCAGCATCGAGATCCAATCAAGCCACTTCCGACTTGGTTCAAAGTATGGTCGGACTATGTATGTTTACGGTTATCCGCGCGAGATTTACACTGGCTGGCTGAGCTCAATTATCAATATCGACGAAGTTCTCGATATTAGTATGTACATCTACCCAGTTGATACTCAGGTGGTACTAAATAACCTGCGAAAAAAAGTGACTCAACTCGAGGCATCAATGAATATCAATAACGAAAAGGGCCGAGTGCGCGATCCAGGTCTAGAGGCGGCTCTGTCAGATGCCGAGGAGCTCAGGAATCAGCTGCAAATTGGGGCAGAGAAGTTCTTCCGCTACGGTCTATACATCACTCTTTATGCCGATAGCCTCGACGAGCTAAACTTTATGCAGCACAAAATTGAAACTATCTTTGGCCAGCAGCTTGTCTTTAGTAAAGTCGCCTCAAGCCAGCAAGAACAGGGTCTAAATAGCACCATCCCTCAGCTAACGGATCAGTTGCAAATTCGCCGCAACATGAATACCGGCGCTATCTCCACCAGTTTTCCATTTACTTCTGCCGACCTGACTGATGGCAAGGGTGTACTGTACGGCATCAACATGCACAATAACGGTCTGGTGATTTTTGACCGTTTCTCTCTCGAAAATGCCAACATGGTAGTCTTTGCGAAGTCTGGTGCTGGTAAGTCATTTACCGTTAAGCTCGAAGCGCTTCGCAGTATGATGACCGGGTCGGACATCTTAATTATTGACCCAGAAAATGAGTATCAGAAACTTTGTGACGCAGTCGGCGGCAGCTATATCCGACTTAGTTTAAATAGTGACACCAGGATAAATCCTTTCGATTTGCCTCGAGTTATCGACACCGATGAGGCAGACGACTCGCTTCGTGCTAATCTAGTAACCCTCCATGGTCTACTCAGGCAGATGCTTGGCGGCTCACAAGTAACGGCTGATGGTAGTGTAATCTCCGGTCTCTCGCCAGCTGAAGAGGCTGATATTGACCAGGCATTGATTGACACCTACGCCCGTGTCGGCATCACCTCCGATCCACTGACCCACAATTCAACTCCGCCAACTATCGCTGACTTGTATGATACGCTGCTGCATATGGGCGGGACGGGACCAAGCTTGGCCCAACGACTACGTAAATTTACCTCGGGTACATTTGCAGGTATCTTCTCTCAACAAAGCAATATAGACATCAATAACAACATGGTGGTATTTAATATTCGCGATCTCGAGGATGAACTTCGACCAGTGGCGATGTACATCGTGCTAAATCACATCTGGAATATCACTAGAACCGAGCAGAAAAAGCGCATGCTAATTGTTGATGAGGCGTGGCAGCTGATGAAGTATGAGGATTCTGCCAACTTCTTGTTCTCTCTCGCTAAGCGAGCTCGTAAATATCAACTTGGTTTGACTACCATAACTCAGGATGTCGAGGACTTTGTTGGTAGTAAAATGGGTCGAGCGATTGTCGCTAACTCTTCGATGCAACTTCTACTAAAGCAATCACCAAGCGCGGTTGACGTTCTCTCTGACGTCTTTAAGCTTACCGAGGAAGAAAAGAAACGGCTTGCCAACTTCCCAGTCGGCCAGGGTCTCTTCTTTGCGGGGCAAAATCACGTCCACATCCAAATCCAGGCAAGTGACACCGAGTACGGACTAATCAACACCAACCCGACACCTCGACAGCAGGCGCCCTCTGATAGCCCAAGAGGTGGCTATCTCTAATCGATAGATATATAATGCATAGTATATTATGGCTAGACTAGACACTAAACCGGATGTTGACGAACTCAATCCTGCCGAAAAGATATATCGAGCAGAGATCGATTCTGGAAATAATCCTGGAATTAAAGCTGGCATCGACCAGCTTGAGGCCTATGCCAACGATCCCGAAAATCACAAATCAGAGGATAAGTTGCGTCAACTCGAAGAAGATTCGGCCCCAGATCAGTCTACGTTTTATAGGCCAAGCAATAAAAGTTCTCGCCCAAAAAAATTCGTCGGTAAAGCCTTGTGGAAACGTAAAGGTCCAATTGGGGTTATCGCTGGAATCCTAACAGGCGGGGGACTAATAGCCGGAATGTTAAGCCCCGGTCTAGCTGGAATGGCTTTTATCGAGAACACACTTGGAGACATCAATGACAAGTTAGGGGCGCTGACTATTGGCAACGACCATATCCTGCGCAACAAGCTAGTTAAAAATGCCCGACCTGGCGCAGTCACCGGTTGTACGACCTTGTCAATCAGCTGTAAGATGAAAACCTTCTCCAATTCTGAATTAGCCAGAATGGAGCGAGCCGGCATCAAAGTTATCGGGGAAAAGAACGTACTGCTCGGAACTCGGACTAAGGCGTCCGGTGTAGAGTTCCAAGGAAAATCCTACTCAGCTAGCCAATGGGCAAATGAACTTAAAACAAACTCAAGCGCCCGAAATGCTCAACTAAGGGCTAACAACATGAGGTACCGAGGCCTGTCGGTAAATGGGCCGTTTGGCAAAGTGATGAACCGCTTTGGTATATCCAAAAAGGCGCCAGGTTTATCCGGCTCAAAAGAAGACAGATTAAATCAGCTACTGACAGCAGCTGGCACATCCGACGCACGCAATGTACGATTTGCCGAAATAGATGACGGGTCGGGTAGGCGAGTGGTGGTCACCGATGGAATGAGCGTCAGTGAAGTCGATGGCAGGATCACTGTATCAGAAAGTAATCTTCCACCCAATACTCAAACATATACCGACGCCCAATACCAAGAGATTCAATCAAAGACACTCGATCGAACAGCAAAAGCCGCTCCGCCATCTCGCATAAAAAGCGCCTCGATCTCAGTCGGAGCTGCAAGTATTCTTGGAGGTATTGATATGGCCTGCTCAATTAAAAATATGGTGACTGGTGCATCCATTGCTGCAAAAATTGCCAATGAAACTTCTCTAGTTCGCTATGCTATGCCTCTACTTTCTTCAATCAACCGGATAAAAGCTGGCGAGGCTACACCTGAAGACGCCGAGACAATTGGAGACTTTTTAACTCAAACTGATATGCGTGAACAGGTGGAAGGTGTTATCCAGAACAGTGAAGGAAGGCCTGCATCTGGCTTAGTTGATAATCCGAACTATCGCCGCAGCGCCATGGACTCCAGGCTCCTCAGCATGTCAACCAATGGCGGAGTAGCTATACCAACAGAAACCTCGACTCAGTATGCACTCGGTCTTAGTCTCTCAACACTGCTTGCTGGCGCTGGTTCGGCAGCATTAAGCGCAACAACCGCTATAAATAATGCCGGCGGCGCCGAGACCTGCGGTATAGTTCAACACCCTCTAACACGAATTGCTGGTATAGCTGTTGCTGTTGCAGCTGGTGTTGGATCTGCTGGTGGGTCAATTGCCGCACAGGCCGCCGTTGCTGTGGCAATGATCAGCTCGATGTATATATTAGAGCAAACCTTAAACTACGCCTTCTCTGGTGATATCACTCAAGGCATCGCCGAAGATCCAGTTGGTCGAGGTGAAGCCCTCTGGACTGGAATGGCGGCCCTAGAAGGTGCCACAGCCAGGCAATCTGGACTGATGCCTAGTGGGATTGATGATATGCGCCAGTACAACCAGATCACCAAGTCAGTCAACCAGAGCTATATCGCCATGGACCAGGAAGAAGCAAAAAAGTCTCCACTTGACATCACAAATCAATATTCATTCCTTGGATCTATCGCCAGAACAACCGCCAGTAACTTTGGATACTCGCCAAGTCCACTAAATTTTGCCCTCGGATTGGTTAATACTTCTATGGGTATAGTAAAAACTGCAAACCCCGTCCAGGCTTCAACGACCTTTAATGAAGAGAGGTTTAAGCTGTGTGACGATAAAGAATACGTACGACTAGGTATAGCGGCCGATGTGCAATGTAACGTCCGCTACTCAATGCCAGCCCAAGATTTAAACCTAGAACCCGATGATGTAGTTAAGTGGATGAGTGACAACAACTTTGTATCTGAAGATTCTGAAACTGGACTACCTGAAGGCTACACCCCTCCTGATCAACGACAAGTTCAACAAGGTCTAATTGGCCAGGTTACCGGCGTGGTTGAAGGCATGACAATCGGACAGTTTGTCGATAGTCGCAACATACCAGACAACGACTATGCACGCTACCTCGAGGCCTGTGTCTACCGAACAGCGCCATACGGAGAAACCGGAGAAGAGATGGGGTTAGTTGGAGCCCTGGGGGACTGGGCGGATGGTTCACGATGCCGAGAGCAGGGAGCACCTTATAGCTATTTTCGAATGTACACCTTATATAAAAGTATTGTCGAAATGAATGACGAGGAGGAGAACTTTAACCAGGCTGCAGCAAATCCTCAAACCAATCCGTCAACCAATGAGCCAAACAACCTTCCACCGCCAAGCACCGATGGTTGGTCATCACCTATGCCGGGACGCGCGATCACTTTCGACTACCGCGCAGTTGGAAGAAAGGGTATCCACAAAGGTGTAGATTTAGGGGCACCCCGTGGCGTCAATGTACTAGCGGCCCGCGATGGTACCGTAACAGCAAGTTGGGATATGGGTAGTTGTGGCTGGGCAACGGTTATTAGCTCTGATGGGCTACCTGGTATATATCATGCCTATCAGCATATGGACCCACTCGTTAAACGTGGCGACAAAGTGACAAGGGGTCAGGTTATTGGCAAGGTTGGTAGATTTTGTGGTAGTGGCCACCACCTGCACTTCAGTATCGAAACAAGGCCTGATCGCGTTAGCGCCTACTCCGACAGTGGAGCCAAGGATACATCCCTAAATCCTCATGACTACATATCTTTCTCCGACCCTGTTAACCCTGGGGGGCAAACTGCACAGTGAAAAAGAAAGTTATAATTATATCCGTATTAGCTATATCAATAGCCCTACTTACTCTTTTGTATATGATAAACCCCAAGAAAAGTGATATACCAGCCAAACAAATAGACAACACTACGCCCGTCACTATAGCCAACATCAAGCAGGGGATATTTGACGGTTTTGAAGCTAACGACTTCCAGCCAGCCGGCACAAACATGACATTAGAGCGCGTGAGCTACTATCAACAAGATTGGGTGATTGTCCAAGCCACACTAACTGACGAACCCCACGATAGCGAGGCTAGATCAATGATGTATGTTTTAAAAAGGGTTGATGATGGAAAGGTAGAACTGGTGGCATTTTCAGGTGATGGCTTCTCGAAAAATAGCTTCCCCGAAGATACGCCCGAAGGTCTTATCGAAGAGGTTGTTGAGCGATGGTAGGTCAAATTTTAAATCGTAAATTTACCAAGCGGCTCTTTCTATTTGCCTGGGCTGCTTCTCTGTTATTTTCACAGGCTAGTGTCTACGCATCAATTTTCTATGAAAGAAATGACATCCTTTACTATCACCCCGATGCCACCGAATCCGTCTGCAATACAACCCTAGATGTCACTGGCTCGAATAATGTAGAAATTGTTTTAAAGGTACTGACTAGTGCCGGCATGTCAATCGCTCAGGCCGCCGGAGTGGCTGGCAATCTAGTCGTAGAATCAGGTGATCAAAACATCAACCCGGCTGCCGAAGAATTTCCGGGTGAAGACAGGGGAGGTAAGGGTGTAGTTCAGTGGACAGCAGCTAGATGGCGCGGTCAGGATGGGCTGAGGGCGTTTGCCGAACATAAGGGTACGCCGTGGCAAGACATGAACACCCAAATGGAATTTATCCTCTGGGAAGTCGGCAAAGGTGCAGCTTGGGATGGTAAGCCGGGCGGTGCTGAAAGAAGAGGCTGGGAAGCGACACTAAATGAGACAACTCCAGCTGCAGCTGCCGAAACTTGGATGCTACGCTACGAAAGGCCAGGCGTTCCTCACCTCGATCGACGTATTTCAGCAGCTGAAAGAATTTTTAGCGAATACGGATCGGCCGATTTAGGAAATGTTACTATTGGCAGCGCGAACTGCGGTGCTGGTGCTGTCAACGGTGATATTGCCGCTACTGCCAAAAACTTAGCTTGGCCGCATCGAGTATCCATAGAACGAGGCGAGGGAGCTCGACATGGTGAATCTGCCGCAAAGCCCGAATACGTCAAAGCAGTTGAGCAGTTCCATACGGCGATCAACCAAGCAATGTTCACCGACTGTGGTGTGTTCGTTTCTACAGTTATGCGCTCCAGTGGAGTTGATCCAGACTACCCATTGCGAGGAACGTCAGTCCAGCTTCCATACCTCAGGAATAGCCCGAAATATAAAACCTTTGTAGCGGCGAGTGAGTCAGAGCTACTACCAGGCGATATTCTTATCCGCGACGGTCACACATATATATATGTTGGTCCATACACCGCCCCTAAAGACAACCAGCAGTACAAAGCAGTGGGCGCCTCATGGTTCACTCGTCCACCATCAGGTCACACTCTCTACTTATCGGGTAGTAACAGCAGTGACATATCATCATCAGACCCATTTACGATTGCGAGGTACATCGGTGAATAATCAGCAACCCAATAAATTAGTCGCTCTAGCTATCGTCGCAGGCGTAATACTGGTGATAACCGCCATTGTTCTGTCGATCTTTAGCCTCAACCGATCAACAATCACCATCAACACCTCACCGATTCAAGTTGATGTGTCGATTAACGGTAAAAAGCATCTCGCAAAAGACTCTGGATCATCTTATGGAGTAAGTGGTGATGAGGTAGAGCTGATAATTAGTCGCGAAGGATTCCTCGACCACAAGTTAACCCACACCATCAGCAAAGAAGAGGAAAAAAACACAATCTACGTTACCCTCAAGCCAGAAACCTTCGAGGCATCTCAACTACTTAAATCTGAAAAGGAAGCTGATCACCGCGAAGCGCTTGTTAATGCCTCTTACTCAAAACTACTTGACGAAGTGATCGGGGAAAACCCGATACTATCCAAGTTGCCTCACTATGGGCGATACGTAACTATATCTCAAGGACTTAGTCAGAAGGATCCGAGCGACCCTAAATCATTTGCTATTTATATCGATATACTTAGCGGATTCGACCAGCAGGGTCGAGAAGAGGCAAGTAAGTGGTTTACTGACAACAGCCACGACATGGGAGATTATGAAATAATCTATCGTCAGGAACAGTACCAGACTCGAGCAGACTAGCTCTTCATCGGCATTATTATATACAGATAGTCAGGTTTTTGAGTTTTTTCGCGCAGTAAGCAAGGCGATAATTTACCATTAAACGAAAAGGTCAGTTCATCACCTGGCATCACTCCAAGCACTTCTGATAGGTAGCGCGAGTTAATCGTAATGTCGCCGTCCTTTGAGACCTTTGCAGTGGCTTCGGATGTATTTTCACCTAGCTCCGAGGCTATGGAGTGAATTGACAGCAGAGACGACTCCTCAGAGGCTCTCAGAGTTATTCCGCCGCCAGATTCACGTGCGAATAGACTGGCGATTTTGGTAATTCGGCTAAAGTCTGATTTTTTGATTTCCACCTCGGTCTCTGACTGAGAAGGTATAAGTTGACGATAATCAGGGAATTTACCATCGATTAATCGACTAATCACCTCAATATGAGCCGTTTTGAAACACACCTGGGTATCGTCAAAAAATACCTGAACAACGTCGACATCATCAGTCACACTACGTAAAACTTCTTGTAGGGTAGTAGTAGGGATTACGGCCGAAGTTTCATTATCAGTCTTCAGTAGTCGACGCTCCGCTAGGCGGTAGCCATCGGTTGCTGCTAGATGCAGTGCGCCATCGTATGTATGCCAAAACACGCCAGTAAGGATTGGCCGAGTACTATCAGAGCTACTAGCGATAATCGTTTGCGATAGAGCCTGCTTCAAGTCTTCGGATTTGATCTCGTAGAGCACTGATTCAGCCTCATTGAGAGTTGGAAGTTCAGGAAATTCATCAGCTATCATGCCATTAATTACTGACGAGAACTTTCCAGAAACTATATGCAGATGATCACCTTTGACTTCTAGCTCAACAGTTCCGGAAGGGAGGCTGGAGATAAAGTCGGTAATCAGCCGAGCAGGCACGGTGATTGAACCAGGTTTTTCAATCTTGGTACCGATGTACTGAGTAGATGCAATTTCAAGATTGGTAGCTGCTACCTGTAAACGGTTGCTGTCAGTCCTAAGTAGGATATTGTTAAGGATTGCCAATTCATTTCGACTAGAAGCTACTCGCGAAATGTTACTAAGTGCTTTTGACAGATTTTCCTGGGTGACTGATAATTTCATATATTGTTATTATATACCTTTCTTTATCTCTTCTTCGTAATAATAGGCGTTGTGGAAACTGGGTAAAAAACTTGTTCAAACAGAGGTGAAAACCACGTTTTTAGCTGTGCATAAGCCTGTGTGGCGATTTGGGATAAAAAGCGGATAAGTCGGGGTTTATCCATAGACCGGCTGGCCTGATCGTGCATATCAATAATTGCTGTGGATGAACTTCCACGGCCATTGAACAGCTCGTGCACATGATTTGCACAGGATTTACACATATAGCCGCTCCCGGATATCATTTATTTGTTCACGTACGGTCATGTCTAATTTACTTTCCCGAGTAATTTTCTCGACCGAATGCATAGCGGTTGTATGGTCCTTGCGCCCTAATTCTTTAGCAATTACCGGAAAACTAAGCTTTAATTCGCTTCTGAGTAAGTACATAGCAATCTGTCTCGGCACGACGATATATTTATCCCGCCTAGCACTACAGATATCTTTTGGATCAAGCTGGAAGTAACGTGCCGTCTTGTCAATTATCTGTTTTGCTGTAACATGCTGCGGTCGAGCTTTTTTAACATTTGAAACCATACCTTCGGCTATAGCGATATCGGGAGCAATACCGCGCATCTCTGAATAGGCCAGGAGCTGGTTTAGGGCACCCTCAAGCTCGCGGATGTTTGTTTTGATATTAGTCGCCAGATACTCGACAACTACCGGATCAAGCTCCATGCCACTTTGAGCAGCCTTGGCAGTAATAATTGCCGAACGAGTTTCATAGTCAGGCATCTGAATATCAATTGCCATACCCCATTCAAATCGACTACGTAAGCGGTCGGTTAGAGTTGGAATGCTTTTTGGTGGCTTGTCAGAGCTAATGATGATTTGCTTATTGTTTTGATGTAAATCATTAAAAGTATGGAAAAACTCGTCCTGAGTTTTTTCCTTGTTTGCGATAAACTGCATATCGTCAATGATAAGGACATCAACATTTCGATACTTGTCGGAAAAACCTTGTTTCTTAAAGCGGATCGAGTCGAGAAATTCGTTAACGAATGATTCGGTGGTTGTATAGAGCACGCGGGCACTTGGTTGGTTTTTGGTAATTTCATTGCCAATAGCCTGCATCAAGTGAGTTTTACCTAGACCTGCGCCGCCATACAGAAATAAAGGATTGTACTTTTGGCCTGGATTTTCAGCTACTGCTCGGGATGCGGCGTAAGCTAGATCATTACTTGATCCGACAATGAAGTTGTCGAATGTGTATCGCGGATTAAGGTTGGTGGTTGATGATTTTTGTGAAGGACGAATCACCACTCGTTCCTCGGAACGGTCTTCGACCACTTCTTCGCGAGACACCTCACGGGTCGGGGCGGGGCGTTTCTTGGAAGTTGAGGTCTTCACACAGAAGGATACTTTATCAGCTTGAACACCAGACTTTTTAAGCACCTCAGTGATTTGGTCGTTAAACTTCTTCTCTAGTTGCGCTTTAACAAAGATATTTGGTACGGCAACGATAGCTGTATTGTCGGAAATCTCTAACAGTTCAGTGTTCTTAAACCAAGTCGTAAATGAGGCGTGGGGAATTGATAGTTCTATTTCACCTAAAACACCTTGCCAGACTGCCTCTTGATTCACACTATCTCCCTCAACTTAACTTCTCCTAACTATACAAAACTTCAGAGTTTTCCACAAGCTAAAGTTAGTTAGCTAAACAAACTTGCCAAACAGGGGTGCTAGTTATCCACAACTGAGTTCGTCATCTGTTAATGATGTGGATAAAACCTCTGTTTGTGTGGACAATCTTAGATTACTAGACCACAAAAACCTATAAAAAACAGTCTGCTCTTGAGAAAAATGATTAAAAGTGCTATTATTGCAAAGATATGCCTAAAAGAACTCACCAACCACACAAGCGCCATCGTGCAAAGACACATGGTTTTAGAGCGCGTGTTGCAACCAAGGCTGGTCGTGCTGTTATCAAGCGACGCAGACTAAAAGGCCGAGCAAAGATCGCTATCTAGTTTAAAAACCTCCTAACACGGGAGGTTTTTTGCTGAGATGGTACAATAAAATATATATGTTAGCCCAGAAGTATCGATTTCATGGCCATGGTAGCCTGAGATTTCTCTATAAAAATGGCCAAGCGATTCGATCCTCGCTAATTACTATGAAGTACATCTCAAACCCGCGCCGTCGACACAGTCGATTTACAGTTGTTATTGGCAAAAAGGTAATCAAGTCAGCTGTTAGGCGTAACCGCCTGCGGCGCCGAATCTATGAAATTATCCGCCTGGAAATTCCGACACTAAAAGATAGTTACGATGTGGCGCTGATGGTCTTTTCTGGTGAGGTTTATTCAATGGATCACCAGTCGTTGACTGACCAAGTTAAGCAATTATTCTCTCAAGCCCAATTATTTAAGTAGTTTCTGGTATAATACCTAGAGAAGTAAAGCGAGGTATAATCTACTGTGAATCTGTTTGATATTATTATTGTTCAGCCGATCTTAAACTTACTAATGGCTATCTACGCGGTTATTCCGGGTGGAGATTTTGGCCTGAGTGTAATTATCTTTACTATTATTATCCGCTTGATTCTTTGGCCGCTAGTTAAAAAGCAGCTAAATCAAACCAAGGCTATGCGTCTGATGCAGCCGGAGCTAAAAAAGATCCGCGAAAAGCACAAAAACAACAAGCAAGCTCAGGGTCTAGCAATGATGGAGCTTTACAAGAAGCACGAAATTAGTCCTTTTGGTTCTATTGGTATCTTGTTGATTCAGCTACCGATTCTTATAGGTATTTATCGGGTTGTGCAGATATTTGTATTGAGTCGGGATGAGCTAGGTCGCTTCACTTATGGGTTTATGGAAAATATCCCCGCAGTAAAGGATTTAATTGCTAACCCTGATAACTTCAATCAAAACTTCTTGGGTTTTATCGACCTAACCCAAACAGCAATTTCTGAAAACAGTATCAGCATTGGTTTGTTGATATTGGCCTTACTTGCTGCAGGTCTACAATACTTCCTGTCTAAGCAGATGTCACCAAACGAGGATAGTAACAAGCGTTTGCGCGACGTTTTAGCTGAGGCCGGCGAGGGCAAAGAGGCCGATCAAGCCGAAGTAAATGCTATTGTGATGCGAAAAATGATGAAGTTCATGCCAGTTATGCTGTTTTTCATCATGATCAGCCTACCGGGTGCGCTAGCTCTATATCTAGCAACCAGTAACGCAGTTGCTTATGTTCAAAACGCCATTATTCTTGGTAAAAATAAAGAAGAGATGCTCGAGCAAGCGTCCAAGCAAAAACTAACCAATAACAAGCCGACCGCCAAGCAGCGTGCCGAAAAAGCGACGGAGGCGCGAGTCACAAAGATAAAGGCTAAGGATTAATTGGGAGGAAGTTATGGACCAAATCGCTACTATCGAATTTGTTAAAAAGTACCTTGAAGACATCGTTGCCTTCTTTGACCTAAACCTGGATGTTGATGTTCGGGTTGAGGACGAGGTGATCGTTGCCACCATTCCTTCAAACGAACGAAATAGCCTGTTGATCGGTCGCGGTGCCGAAACTCTCAAGAGTATCCAATCGCTCATCTCAGCCACCTTGCGCTCTCAGGGTGCTGCCTTAACGCGCATCAGTGTTGATATCGCTGACTATAAAAAGCAACACGCTGAAAAAATGGCCGAAAAGGCTAGAGCGTGGATAGAAGAGGTTCGTGAAACTCGTGACTCAAAGGTGCTTGATCTCAATTCAGCGGATCGCTGGATTGTCCACCATGTAGCGTCCGAATATAGTGATATCTCAACTCACTCCGAGGGTGAAGGGCGCGACCGACGACTGATCATTTCGCAGAAGAGTTCCTAGTTGGATTTTCGAAATACAACAAACTTATATAAAAAGAAATTCCAAAATGTAGTGATAACCAAGGCGATTGTTCGGGTGATAAATAGATTGTGTTCATCGAAAATACCGACGAAAGCTATAGTGAACCCATAATTAAAAGCTACCAACAGTCCATAGAGTGCCAACTGAACAGCAGTTTTCTTTTTGCCGGTTTCTGCGCCTTGAAAGGCGAAAGTTTTTTGAAGAACAAAGGCGACAAAGAAACCCACCCAAAAGGCCAGCGCGACAGCCCAGATTGATGACATGCCCAGTCCAGTTAGTACAAACAGGACTGCCAGTTCTAAGGCGTATGAAGTGCCGCCAGCTGCTAGGTATCGAAAGATGGTTTTCATTTATCGTCAGACCTTAGATTAACGGATTCTGATTTATCTATGACAAACAGTGGCCGGCCTTGAGTTTGAGTGTGGATATGCGATAGATAGATTGAGATAATTGATTGAGATATCAAGACTATACCAACCAGGCAAGATAGAAAGATACCAAGCTGAGCCGCCCCGGTGACATCCAACCCAAGCGGATCACCCATAAGGTATTGCTCAATGATGATAAATAGTCCGGCGATGACCGACACAATAAAGATAAAAGCTCCGATATAGCCAGAGATCAGTAGGGGTTTGGTTGATAAAGAGATGAAGCTATTGATTGCCAGGGCAGCAAGATCAC
>DAICXN010000010.1 GCA_027312165.1 Candidatus Saccharimonadota bacterium | reverse complement strand
CTTAGTCTTGTCACTATCCTTTACTTCTGAAAAACGCTGTTGAAATAGCGTTAATGGCACCTTGATGTACGAATATCTAACCTGACCCTCGTCACTGCTCTGGCGAGTTATGAAGTAGTAGCCGTCGCGGGCGATGGTTTTTTCCGCACCCGATGTCTGGCCAACTTCGAGCCTGGATGCGATTTCACTAATGCCACCATCAGAATTATCGAGCGGCACTACCACCTCGGGTTGGTACTCCACCTTATCACCTAGCGACTCTGCGATATCTGCAAGCGCGCTACCCTGCTCGATCAGATCAGCCACCTGCTGAGCCGTCGTCGAAGCTTCGTCGTCAACACTAAATGCCACCTCTTGGCGCAGCAGCGTGTTACGCATAGCCTGCCTCAGCTCGTCAATTGTCCAGCGGAGATGGTCATTGACCACTGCCACGTAGGCTTCTTCTGTCAAATCGGCGTCGTTTCTTTGCTGTTCAATAAACTTGTCTACCTGTTCGTCACTAATTGAAATGTTACGCTCCTTAGCGAGCTTTTGAGCATAGGCATCCTCTAGCGCTCGGTCAAGCGCCTGCTCTTGCTGAAACCTCATCCGGTCACTTGGGGCACTACCTCCGCCCTGCTGACCCTCAAGTACACTAATTGTACTGCGGTGATACATCAAGTAGTCGCTATAGCGAACACTCTGGCCATCAATATTAGCCACCGGCAAAGGCACAACTCGAGTTATGCGATAAGCCAAGTCACTAGTGTCCTTCCAGATATATAGCTGCAACCAAACTAAGACAACCAGGGCCACCAGGGCGCCAAGGCTGATCAGAATTGCGTTTCTCACCAGAGTATTTCGAGTGTACTGAATTGGATACTTCAGCTTGCGACCGCCAGCCAACACCCTCTCACGATGCTCAGCCACTGTATCATTGGTTATCCGCGTGGGCAACTTATTGGAAGATTTTTTACGAAATAACTTCTTGATCATACCCATCCTCTCCTATCACTGTTGCGATAGCGTCTTGCAGTTTATTATAAATTTCGTCAGGATTCTCGACATTGCGAATCACCAGGTCGCCGACGAACGTCTGAATAACAATTGTACCAAATTTGAAAATTTCGCCAAAAAAGCCAGGCACGTTGTAACTAATATTTTGAACTTTTGTCAGTCTCAACTCCACCACATCCTTGCCAAAAAATCCCCGCTGCGTAATCTGTCGTATTCTCTCACTTGTCACAATGTAGTAGGTATAGAACCAAATGATAAAGTGATAGAAAAAGATCACCAGCCCAATAGCGAAACCACCGATAAACACCCAAAGCAAGCTCAGGTTATCTTGCCAAATTAAAAATGGCAGAGCACCAATTGACATCGGTATCAAAAGACCATAAAAGCCTTTACGCATAGCAATGATGTGACGACGAAAAACAAATAACAGCTCCTCGCCCTCACGCTGTCCTTCGAATTGCACATCTGCCTCGACGGCATCTTTTACCATATAACTATTATACTACGTTTGGTGGCATAATTGATATCGTCACAGACGCAAAATACCGCCGGCCTGGGCGGTATTTTCGGAAAAAATTATCTTTTGGTACCCCGGGCAGGAGTCGAACCTGCAACCTTATCCTTAGGACGGATCTGCTCTATCCAGTTGAGCTACCGAGGCACACCTTGAACAAGCACACCATTTGAGCGTGCCTACTTTTATTATACCCCATATCGAACACAATAAAAGAGGGGCCACAAGCCCCTCTACCGTGCGATGCGTCTTATCGAGTCAATTTCTCGTGTGCCAGTTCGTAGTCGAATATCTCTGTACTGTTGAACCAGTGACCAATTTCCTTCACAGCCTCTTCTGGATCACCTGAAGCGTGAATTAGGTTTGGCACTCCCTTATCCTCACTGTCAGCGTGCTCGAAGCTCATGTGGCTAAAGTCACCGCGAATGGTACCTGGCATAGCAGACTTAGGCTCAGTTCCCCCAACCATCTTGCGCACTAGCGCCACTGCCTCTACACCCTCAAACACCATTGCTACAACCGGTCCGGTCTGCATCATGGTCAAAGTTACGTCAAAAGCCTTTTGTCCTCGACGAGTCACCATATGACCAATGTTTTCGTAATGTGCATAGTAGTGATCTCTGTCGGGAAAAATCATCTTTGTTGCAACGATCTTTAGCCCAACTCGCTCAAATCTAGTTAAAATCTCTCCAACCAGGCCTCGCTGGACTGCATCTGGCTTAAACAATACTAGGGTTCGTTGCATCTTACTGGTTTGCTTCATAACGCTCCTTTTTGCTGAATTATTAATCTTATTGTAGCAAACTCAGTCGCTTTTGGGCTATGCTAGTAGTATGTATACGTCAGAGCTAGTCGCTGATTTCATTGAGCACCTCGAGGTCGAGGGTGGTCGCTCACTAAGGACGACCGAAAACTACCGACTCTACCTGGAGCGCTTCATGGAGTTTTCTGGAGATATTGCTGTAGACAAAATTACGTCCGAACAGATTAGAAAATATCGGCTATGGCTAAATCGTTACGAAAATTACAACGGCCAAAAACTATCAATCATGACTCAGAACTACCATCTGATTGCCCTACGAGGCTTTTTGACCTACTTATCCCGACGAGACATACCCTCACTCAGTGCCGACAAAATCATTTTGCCTAAAACCGCTCGCAAACAAGTAACTTTTTTACACTTTGACGAAGTCACCCGGCTAATCGAAGAGATTGACACATCAAACGAACAAGGTTTACGAGACCGAGCCATAATAGAACTACTATTCTCAAGTGGCCTGCGCGTCTCTGAGTTAGTTGGCCTCAATCGTGATCACATCAATCTCACTCGCCGCGAGTTCATGGTCCGCGGTAAGGGTCAAAAAGACCGACCAGTTTTCGTATCAGAAAGTGCCGCTAATCACGTCGCAAACTACCTCGATACGCGACACGACTCGCTAGTACCCCTGTTTATCAGCTACAGTCGTAACGCTCAGGCCCCTGACACTTCTGGTAACTTTCGTCGCCTTCAGCCTCGGAGCATCCAGCGCATGGTTTCACGCTACGCAAAACTCGCTGGCATCACCAAGCACGTAAGCCCCCACACCATGAGACACAGTTTTGCCACAGACCTACTTATGAATGGCGCTGATCTCAGGTCGGTACAATCAATGCTCGGTCACAGCAACATCTCGACTACGCAGGTCTACACCCATGTCACCGACCAGCACCTCAAAGATGTATTTGAGCGCTTCCATAGTGACACCAATAAGTAATTGACTTAGGCCTACGGCTGACAAAGTCCAGAGTCTGCTCGTTCGTCGTTGACCGAGAAATCTTTACACAGATCATTTACAACATCGACGGCATAGCTTGGGTAAGAAAATTGTTCGCCCACCTCCAACCTAGCTTCCGTACGCCGGAAAAGGTTGTTGGCTCGACCAGTCGAGTCAACGGCTGGCTGAACAGATCGAAAATTCACGATATCGCCAGTCGCCGAAAGCAAGCTAATTCGTATTTGGCTATTTTTGTAGATTGAATTTAACCGTAGAAACGCACTATTGCTGTCGTTAGCTGAAATTGGATTACTTAGCTCAAGTGTCGCTCGGCAAGAGTAGCCATTATTTGCGAAATTTCTCGAGCAATTGGCTAGTGGAACCAGCTGATTGCTGTGTTCGCCGCCATCCGTAGCACGTGCTCGATTCATTGATACGTTAAAGTTGGTTGTGCCGTTAACCATATTACCGGGTCTCATAAATACTGTTTGTGAGGCCGCAGACGAGTCAAGATGCTCAACCGAGAAGCTAGCACCTGGACTGATTAGCTGAGCCCGCATTAGCGGAGGTGCGGTTGGGCCCCAGTCGCTGACTCTGGGTAGGTCCGAAGGTCCACCGGAAGGTCTTGTTGCTAATCCGCCGCTACCCACGTCAGCCTGACTATACCACTCAACGACTACCCGATTAAACTCCCCGACTGATCGCAGCGGTATAACCTCTGCCTGACCCTCCCGAACATCACTGAGATAGTCGGGTGTATTCATGGCAATATTAACACAGGTGTATGCCTGGTCGAACTGACTGCCGTCGTTGCCAGAGGAGGCTGAGCGAACGACCACCTCTGAATCGGCCACACTGCCAGCTACCTGAGCCCGTGAGATCACCTTGCAGTCATCGGGCTGGTCGAGTGCGGCGCACGCTAAGCTGCTAGCCGAACCGGACCCAGAGAGGCAGCGACGAACCACTCGCTTTGCGTCCTCCACTCCAGCCAGGGCCGCATCATAGGCACTCTGAGACAGGTCATTGTTGATAGCCCGCTGCTGCCCACTTATCATCAGCCTCGTAAAGCTGACTGTCAAAACTAGCAACAACAACGCGGCGAAAATAACTGAAAATATTGATACCGCGCCTTTTTGACGAATATTAGCCATTGGTCCTCACAATCATTTCGAATTGATTAATTGCACAAAAATCATCATTCGCCTGACTGTCGCTTGGCGGTCGACAGCTCTGACTTGCGGTGTTGATTTCTGAAACTTCACTAGTTCCAAGTGTAAACTTGAGCCGATAAAGCCCCTCGGAACTATCCGGCAACAAGACAACCGGAGAAACAGAAAGTGAATACACCCCAAGCACTACTTCGCTATCGGACTGCCTCTTTAATAAATGGGTGACTCTGTCATTGGTCGGCAAAGTCAGCTGATATCCGCCGGTTGGATTTTGCTGACATAGCGCACCACCCTCGTCAACCACCCGAACAAAGCTAATCGGCTCCCCTGATTGGTCAACCACCAAACCTCCGCTAGCCGATCCTCGAGACTGCCGTTCGGCCGACAGTGCCTGAGGAGTGTTCCAGATATACGAATAGCCACCAAGGCAAAAACGTCCACTTCGCTGCTGTGATGTATCGGAAATCATAATTACTCGATCACCCCCACTGCCGGAGACGGAACGCGCATCAGTTTGCAGAAAATCTCGACGTAAAATGTCACCGACATCTCGTCCGGCCTGGTTGACACTCTGAATAACTAGACCCTTATTGTAGATCCGACCAACGTGAATGGCCGTAAGTGCAATCGCCAAAAGTAGGACCGAAATAAAAGCCATGGCTAGCATCAGCTCAATTAGAGTAAACCCACCCCTCTTATGCTCCCGGCTCATACAACCTCACAATCGTACCAATAGTAACAGGCTTGGAATAACCAGGACCATACCAACATGCCTGGATGTGGGCATCATACGCATCACCGCCCTGGACCCGAGCTAGCTGTATCGAAATACCCTGCGAGCCGCTCGAGTCAACCTTGGCATAAGTGTAGGCCGCTGGATTAGCAGTGTATTCTGTACTAGCGTTTATCAAACTAAAGCCACCCGAAGCCAAATCTGATGGCCTAAAGGCGAACCAGCCTGGCAAGCTGGCTGCAGCTGGGCAGACATCAGCGTTAAGAATCGATTGGACCGAGTCAACTGGGCTGACATCATCCCACATCTGGGCATACTGAGCATTGCCAGCCGCAGCCTGATCATTTGTAAAGCGCAACATCTCTGCCTGAGCATCTATTTGCTGACGCACTAGCGTAATCTCTAGAGAGCGCTGCGCCATGGCCATGCCACGATTCATCAGTGAAATTGCGCTAACCCCAACCATACTAAAAATGGTCACGGCTAGTATCACCTCGATGATTGTATCCCCTCCCTGTCTACGCACTGCAGCCTCCTGTGGCGTTCGACACCGATATGGCATCCGCCGAACCAGACCGAGAAGCCACAAAAACCGACTGTGCAGAGCCGGCCATCAGGCCATAGGGATCGACGCAAAGTTCATGAGATGCAGCATCGGAGGCGACACCTGCCGCACCGCTGACCAGTACCCCAATCTGATCACTGCCATACGTAGCAGGACTAGCCCTGACCCTGAGCAACCCAGTACTTGGGTCGCGGTAAATTAGCAGACCCAGGCGAGCCATGTCATCAGCCTGGCCGGCTAAGCGAGTCCGCACCCCCCAAAGAGTTTCGTACTCTGCGTCAACCTGACCAAGCGCGTAAGACCACCCACTAGACTGTTCGGCCGCAAAGACCGGTCGAACAACATACCGTTCACCCGTGTCATTATCAATGGTGATGTAGCGGCCGATAATCACACATCTAGACTGCCCCCTAGCCACAACTCCAGCACCGCCACCCCCGCCAATCAAGGGACATGCCTGGTCTGCCGGACGATCATTCTCGACGCTTATCACTCCGCTGTACTGATCTCTCAGGAAGTTGGCGTAGGATTGCACGGCGTCTCGATACTCTTGACGCTGAATCGCCGTTCCTGTGCCAATCATTAAACCTACGACCATTAGCCCAGATATCGCCACAAAAAGCATCACTTCAATAATTGTGAAACCCGGCTTTTTTATCTGTTTCATATTAAGCCTAATTATAGCATAAGCACTATATCACAAGTAGCGATTGATACCATTCGACTATGTAGTTTCCAGCAAACCACGACAATACAGCACCAACGATAAGCAGCGGTCCAAATGGGATCTGGGCACCTCGCTCCATCTTGCCCGATAGCAATAGCGGAGTAATCATAAAAGTGCCAATCAAGTTTGCTGCAAACAAGACAACAAAGGCTAGCTGCCAGTCAGCCAAGAACAATGCCAGACCAGCTCCAAGGTAGATGTCACCCTCCCCAATCCAACGACCGCGGGAAATTAGCCAGAGCAAGCCGTATAAACCACCTAAAATTATCACCGCTCCCGCAATCGACAGCATAGTAGCGACAGGATCTGCCGATTGGTAAGCTGTGATTCCAGAATATAGAGCGCCCAATATTATCAACAGCCAGTTAAGTGACGGCACTAGCAGCAGCCACCTAGCATCGTATATAAAGTTAATCGCTAAAGCCACCAGGGCACTCAACCACAACACCAACTTTGCCAACTCTAGCGGCTCGGCCAAATTACCCGGCCACAGAACGAATGACAGAGTAAACAGCAAACCGAGGCTTAGCTCGACCAAAAACTCTGTCTTACCAATTGGCCGACCACAATATCGACACTTGCCCCCTAGCGCAATCCAGCTGACTATCGGCAACAGATCATACCAGGCCAATTGATGACCGCAGGACAGGCAGCGAGATCTGTCTTGGCGAACGGTCTTGCCAAGCAGCGGCTTAAGGCGCTTGAACTCCTTTTCATCAATATCCTCTCCGCCATTTCGATCCGACTCTAGCTGACGAGCCCTCAACCGCCACACCTGTGCACCCGCAAAACTACCTAGCGCCGCCCCAAGTAGACCCAGAGCTATCACAATAAATTGATCCATAATTTCATTATATCCTAAATATCTAGACCCTGTCGCGAGGTTGCGACAGGGTCTATAATTAACTAACGGTTTTTATCTATACGTCAACACAATAAATTTGTGACTGGCTACCATTATTCTCAAGCAGCAACACGACAGCCGCCTGACGCGCCGTCGCCCCTGCTAAAGTAATGTTTGCCACGCCAGGAGCAGGCGTGGTCGTGGGACACTTAGCCCCTACTCGATAATAGACGTTGCTATTAGTTACGCCGTTAATCGTGTTGTTACCAGCTTGGGATATAGAGGTGACCTCATATTGATCAAGCCTATCGACATACTGCTGCAAGCGGCCGGCGGTAATACCGGTAAATGATCCACGGTTACTGCTTTTGTATGAATTTAACGCGCTTGCGACGATACTGGCATCGTTTTTGCGAGCACTATCTCGTTGTCCGCGCTGAAGAGCTGGGAGCGCAATAAATACCATCAAGAATATCAGTCCGGCAATTGCCAAAACTAGAACTACTTCGATGATGCTAAAACCTTTTTTTTGTTGGTTAGCCATTGAATGTCCACCTTTCTATGACCAGTTGTGGTTTAGTTGTTTACTTTACATCTAGCGAAAAACGCTTACGCCTATAGTACACTAATCAAAAAAAGCTGTCTATAGGCCGACTCCCCCGACCAAGCCGTAAATCGGGAAGAGTACGGCACCGACAATCCCTCCTGCCACCACCGCCATAACCACCATCAAGGCTGGTTCAATTGCCGTCGAGATGGTTCGTATTTCCTCGTCGAGCTCATCTTCATAAATTTGAGCACACTTGCCCATCATCTCATCAATTTTTCCTGACTGCTCGCCAATCTTTATCATCTGCGGCACCATCTCAAGGAAATATTCCTCGTTTTTCAGAGATGAAGATAGCGATTTACCGCCCTTCACCTTCTCGGCGGACCGGGTTATTCCGTCACTAATAATCACGTTATTTACTGCTTCGGAAGTAATATTTAGCATATCAAGCATGGCCACGCCAGTTGACAGCAGCGTCTGGCCAGTCCGACTAAACCTTGCCATATAAAGCTTACGGAACATCCCCTTAAAAAGCGGTACGTTTAGCTTAAACAGGTCGCGATTTCGAATACCAGATTCGGTCTTCAAGTACTGCATAAAGAAATATATGCCGACACCAATAATTATAAAGACCAGCCACCAGAAGTTTATAAAGAAATCTGCGCTGCTCACCATGACCTGCGTCAACATTGGCAGCTCCTTATTAAGATCAACGTAGAGGTTTTTAACCTGCGGCACAACTGTCAACAACATAAATGCGACCACTGCGAGTATCACCACCAGGACAATTATCGGATAAATCAGCGCGCCGCGTATTTTGCTCATCATCGCTGCATCCTTCTCCTGTTGCGCAGCGATTCGGCGCATTGCTTCATCGAGAGTTCCCGAAGCCTCTCCGGCCGATATCAAGGCGATAAACACCTTGTCAAAAACTGCTGGATGCTTAGCGAAGGACTCGGAGAGCGCTCGACCACCCTCGATATCGGCAATAATCTCCTGAATGATTTGCTGCATCTTCTTGTTGGTTGTTTGGTCCAGGACAGTGCGCATACTTTGAGCAAGCGGCAAACCGGCGCCAATTAGTGTGGCCAGTTGACGTGTGAACACGATCTTATCCTTGGTGGTAATCCGCCCCATCAATCGCTTCAGCGGGCCCGCCTTATCATCCTCTAGCTCGATTTTAAGCGGCGTAAATCCCTGAGCAGTTAGCAACCTCGCGGCTGCCGTCTCACTCTCCGCTTGAACTGTCGACTTTACAATCTTGTTACTGGCGCTGTCGCGTGCTTCGTAGGCGTACTTATTCATAAACCTAGCCTCGCATCAACCTTTCAAATTCCGTCAGATCAACCGCGTACTCTCGAGCGCTATCGTAGGTAATTGTGCCGCTTTGAACCAAGCTCGCCAATGTTCGGTCCATGGTCTGCATACCCTGATCGGCACCAGTCTGGATGACTGCATCAAGCTGATGACTCTTGCCCTCTCGGATAATATTTCGCACAGCCGGGTTAGCAATTAGCACTTCGGCTGCCACCACTCGTCCGCCACCGATTGCTGGCACTAGACGTTGTGAACATATAGCCATCAAGATATTCGAAAGCTGGGCACGAATCTGAGCTTGCTGGTGTGGCGGAAAGACGTCGATCATACGATCAATACTCTGGGCAGCCGAGTTCGTGTGAAGGGTGGCAAAAACCAGGTGTCCGGTCTCGGCAATAGTAATAGCCGCCGATATCGTCTCAAGGTCTCGCATCTCACCGATAAGAACCACGTCCGGGTCCTGACGCAAGCTTGAGCGAAGTGCCGCCGAGAAGGAGTAGGTGTCGTAGTGAACCTCTCGCTGAACTACAACCGACTTCTTTGACTTGTGTGTAAACTCGATCGGATCCTCAATGGTGATAATGTGCTGAGACTTTTCGGTGTTAATTTTGTCGACCAGCGCAGCCAGAGTAGTTGACTTACCCGATCCTGTTGGCCCAGTCACCAAGACCAGCCCTCTTGGGAAATCTGCAAACGAGTTAACAATTGGCGGCATCCCTAGCTCGGTGGCTGACTTAATCTCGTTTGGAATAAGCCTAAGAGCGGCGGCCAGATTACCCCTTTCATGAAAAGCATTGACACGAAAACGACCAAGATTACCAAAGGCAAAGCTAAAGTCGAACTCCTTGTCCTTGAGCAGGATCTGTCGCTGGTCTTCATCCAAAATCTGAAAAATAAGCTGCTCGACTGCTGGCTCATCGAGCGGCTGGGTTCCAGCAGCTGGCGCCAAAGAGCCATCAATACGCAACATAGGCGGCAAGCCGACTTGGAGGTGAAGGTCGGAGGCGCGCTTTTTGACCACCTCTTCGAGTAAAATTTCTATTCTTAGGCCTTGATTCATATTATCCCTCCCTTATGCTGTATCTGCTGCCACACGATTAACCTCCTCGATGGTAGTGATTCCGCCCAACGCCTTTAAGTAGCCGTCCTGACGCATCGTAACCATACCCTGCTCAATTGCCAAGCGTTGTATTTCGGCACTTGTGGCTCGCTTAACAATTAAACTCTGAATCTCTTCCGTGACATCCATCACCTCATAGAGCCCGGCTCGACCGCTGTAACCCCGTGGGGTTTGAGGTGTATCCTGGCCCTTGACTAGAGTATAAGCGTTTTGACCGGCTAGTGGCAAGTCTTTATAGCCCATGTCTTGAGAGACTGTGGCTACGTCATTTTGTGTCTTTGGAAGCAAGTGACCGATTGTTGATAAAATTGTCTGAGTTTCAAGCGGCGAAGACTGATAGACGTCTCGCTTCTTTGCAACTCGCCTAACAAGCCGCTGACCAATTATCGTATTGACAGTTGAGGCAATTAGAAACGGCTCGATTCCCATATCTAATAGACGTGGCAACACACCCGCGGCCGAGTTGGTGTGTAGGGTTGAGAAGACTAGGTGTCCGGTAAGCGCCGCCTGGACAGCCAGATTTGCGGTCTCACTATCTCGGATCTCTCCAACCATTACAATATCTGGGTCCTGACGCAAAATTGATCGAAGACCAGATGCAAACGTTAAGCCAACCTCAGCGTTAACCTGTATTTGGTTGACGCCATCAATCTTATACTCCACCGGGTCCTCAAGCGTCACAATGTTGACCGTATCGTCTTTAATTTCTTTTATTAACGCATAGAGGCTGGTCGACTTACCTGAACCAGTTGGTCCAGAAGTTAGGATCATTCCATTGGGTCGCTTAATCCCCTTACGGATAGTCCGCAGAGCTCGACCAGCGTAACCCATGTCCTCAAGAGCGAACGAATTGCCAGACTTGTCCAGCAAACGAATAACCACCTGCTCACCCCAAACAACTGGGCTAATCGCAATACGCAGGTCAACTTCTTTTCCAGCCACCTCAACTGCAAACTGACCATCCTGAGGTATGCGGTGCTCGTCAATCTTTAGGTTTGATAGGATTTTGATGCGACTAACCAATGCAGGCTCAATACTCTTAGGCAGCTGCATAATTTCCCTCAGCACTCCATCGACTCGACAACGAATCTTTAAAGCCTTCTCTAACGGCTCGATGTGCACATCGCTAGCATGACTCTTAACTGCATATTCGAGGATCGTACTAAGCGCACGCGATATTGGTGAATCTTGAACAATCGTCTTAATGTCTTTAGCTGATTCGGCCTGAGCCTCTTGCTGCGAAACTTCCGCAGCTACACTCACCGAAGATAGGTCGGTTTTATACTGGCTAAGTACGTGACGGACACTCGCGTCAGAAGCCATAAAGACCTTGATCGGTCGCTGGATGCGATTAGACAGGTAGTCGACAGCCTGGACGTTATTGGCGTCAATCATCGCCACCGCAAGACGATTTTGCACTTCCGCAAGTGGCACAGCCATAAAACGCTCAGCTATATCTGCTGGCAATAGGCTCAGAACATCCTGATCAATAAAGCTGTTGGTCAAATTTACATATGGCACACCAGAAACTTGAGCTACAGCATGAATTAATAGCTCAGTATCAAGGATTTTCTCCTCAGCTAACATCGAGAATAGCGGCTTATCGTTAGCGGACGCTCTCTTACTTGTTTCCTCAAGTACCGATTTTTCAATCAGACCTTCCTCGACGAGCAGTTTTTGCAATTTCTCTAAAATATCATCTGTCAACAGCGCCATAGCAGCTCCATCCCCGTGCTATTCAGCGCCGCCGCTTCCAACTACTACCTCAACCGTCGGATTGATAGCCTCCGCGTTAAAAACATCCTCGCTCGGCTCACTTACCTCTGACTTAAGCTCTCTAACAGTCTGGACCTTCATGCCATTTTCTGGAAGTTTCAAAAACGGAATGTTAACAGCAATAAAGTAGGCAATTATTACGCCAACTCCCGCAATCAATATAATCATTGCTATATCAGACTTTTTCATGGCTTTACCACCTTTGTGCCTATTTCTACAGTTTGAGCCGGCTCGTAATATGCGTAGCCAGCAACGCTCATGGTCAGACCACTGGTGCCCGCTTGAAGCTCAACTGAAGTAAGCTCAATCACTCTAATTGATCTCTCGAATTTTGCCAATAACTCCTTTAGACTATCTACAGGACCCGAGACAACCAAGTTGAAGCCTACGCGATTAGCAGCGGAATCATCCACCGAATCATCGACCGCGACCTCCTCGCTAATGACACCCTCACCATCAACCGACAAGCTTTCAACCACAACACCGTTAGTGGTGCCGACAAACCTCACCTGTAGAGATGCGCCTAGCGCATCGGCGTTAGCTTCTGCGGGCAAGGCATCGAGAATTACCTGAACGGCACTACTCTGCTCGTTAAGTTTGACAGAGTTGAGTGCTGGATTTGTATCGAGTACCCTAATATTATCCTTTAGATCGTCAGCGGTCTCGATATTTCGTTTGATTGTGTCGATCGCCTGCTGTTTAGCGCCAATCACCTTGGAGTGAAACAGTATCTGCTGCACCAAGAAGAAGGCAACCACCAAGGCGATACCGACCGCAAAGGCGGCAACCGCTACGGTCATAAACATTGTCTTTTTAGAGGAGTCAATCTGCTGTCGCTTTCTTAAAGCTGCATCATTTTTACCACTTGCCATACTAACCCTCCCCACCTTCTACATCATCAGCCTGACGACTAAACAGACTCTCTGGTACGCCTAGCTTAGAATCAGTCACATCTACTCGTCCCTGAGGAGTGATAATTGTCACCCTGCCCTTAACACTACTGAACAGCTCCTTGGGGTGGGTGAAAGTAAATGCGAACCTCAACACACGTTGACCTTCGGCGTTCTCGCCAAAGCTAGTTTCGCCGCCGCCGATCTCTTCCGCAAGTGGATACTCTACATCCTCACCGTCTTGGCTGACCTGGACCTTGGTGTTGGTAATCGTCTTTTTAAATACCTCTAGAGCGATATAGCCATTCGCCGCCGAGCCTTCAATGGTGACGCTATTTTCCTCGGGGTTCAACCTCAAGGTCGAAATTGTCACGTTATTTGGCTCTGCCGGATTAATTGCCGCAATGACATCAAATAGGCGTGAGTGGACCGACTTATTAGCATGCTGCTCATCGATCTTGCTTAGTTGCTGCTGAATCGTAACTGTCTTGTCGAGATCCTCGATCGCTCTCATCTTGCCACCTTCTTGGCGAATGCTGCCGTCTTGTACGGCCTCCGTGACCAATTGTCCACCAAAGACTAGACCCAAAACAACCGCCAAACCAACAGCAGCGATGCCGGCAAGTATCGATAATGAAATGACCGTATTTCGCAAGGCTCGAGTTTTTAGATACTCTCGCTTAACATCAGGTATAAGATTGATCTCGATCACGACTGGTTTCTCCTTTGCGCCAAACCGACCACTGCGGCAAACTCTGACGCAACTGGCATCAGCTGCTGCTTATCAGCTGGCGTCAAATTTACTCGCTGCCACGGATCTGCCACCACCGATGGAATACCAGTTTTTGACGAAACATAGGCATCGATCTGAGGTATGGCGGCACCAAAGCCGGAGAATGATATGCCGCTAACAGGAATGCTTGGGTATCGTGTTTGAAAGAACTTAACAGACTTAATCAACTCGGCAGTAAAGTTATCGAGCACGCCGTCAATCGCCCTCAAGACCTGGCCATCTAGCCGGTCGGGCGCCAGTCCAAACTTGAGTATAAACTGCCTCGCCTGGCTATCCTGGACATTGAGATTTTGTACGGCCGCCCGCACCATCGACGAAAGTCCTGTCGGCACAGTCCTAACTAGCCGCGGCGCTCCACCATAGACTACTGCTAGGTCGGTAGAGTTTTCGCCCATATCGAGAATCAACCTCGCCTCTTGAGCATTGGCTGGCATCAACGAACGAACCATTGCAATCTGATCGGGCTCCTCGGCTATTACGTTAAGGCCAAGACCCTCAACCAGTTCCAGCCTTTCTTCGGCGTAGCTTTTTGCCGTACTGCTGAGGAGCACTTCGTACTGACCCTGAGACTTCAGACTGTCACCAAGCAGTGCCCAGTCAACCTTAGCCTCGTCGATCGCCATCGGTATATACTGATCGACTTGATATTTCATAGTTGCCTTTAGCTCTTGTTCTGAAACTTTTGGCACATCGACAATCGTGGTAAAGGTCTTGCTTGATGGCAGGCCAATTGCAACATTGGTCGCCTTGATGCCGCTTTGGCCGATTGCCGTCATTATTACTTCACCCAAGCGCCTACGTGACTCCGCCGAATCGCTAGCTGTAATTCTTGAATCAACCGGTGCGTAGCCGTAGTGGACCAGATTCCAGCTTTCTCCAGACCGAGACAGCTGAACTACGCGCACCGCATTCGTGCCGATATCTAGTCCAAAGAAGTCGCCCAACCCTTTTGATAGTTTCATAATAACCTAAGTATACATAAGCAAGTTGATTTTGAATAGCCCATACATCTAAAATCTCGGCGGCAGCTCACGAATGTAATTTGTACGAATATTACTAGTGTTACGGGTAGCCTCATAGGCACTAATATATGTATCGGGTCTCAAATTGAGGATCTCGGCTGGCGCACCGCGATCAGCCGCTTCTGAACCAAAGGTCCGACGCAGATATAGGTGGTTGGCTACAATCGGCCCGTTGATACGCAGTGGATTGTTGCAGGTGGTGGAATTTAGTCCATCAAGCCACTGAGTCGACACACCAACCGGACCACAAGTGCTGACATAGCCGCTATTGCCCGTTCCGCGAGCAATCAACCAGCCATTTACTTCAGTGACAGCTGCATCAATAACAATATTGTCGGCCACAATTACCACCTGAGGTATCGTAGCGGCGGTATAATTGGTGGCCTGATAAGTGATATTACCGGTTATCCTGACGGTACCACTGGCCCTGATTACTACTCGTCGTCCCGGGCCAAGCTCGCCCCCACCCAGCTGCAGGGTGCTAGCATTATAAACTCCGTTGAGCCCAGCTATGCTTGGCGAACCGCTCAATGCCGCTCCAGGCCCGCCCGTCAGCGTAGCTGGTATTTCGGTACGGATAATTTGGCCAAACTGACCGTAGGCGCCGGTATTGGCAAAGGTTAATCGGTTAAGCTCGGCCGCCCCCAGCGGACTTCGCCCAGTCACACCAGCCGACAGACTAGCTCCAGATGCCGAGCTAACAGGCTCATTTGATAAAATAGCGTACTCAGCCCACGAGCCGTACATTCGTGAATTTGCCGTTGATGACATTGTTCGCACCATACCTTCAGACTGCACATCCCCACCCCAGAACTGAACCTTCGGCACCTTGGCTACAGTCACACACACTGGTGCACTATATCTGAAATCGTTGTTGTCTTTGGTAGTGCTTTCAACGCTGCCACTAGCTGGTGGATCTAAACCATATCTCGATAGACCCAAGATATAACACACCCTATCGCCAACCTGCAGGTTAGCTATTGAAGATATGTCGTCACTTCCGTTATTCATAACAGAGAAGACATAGGGGCTGCCATTCGTCGGAATAGTTCGATACTGGTTGTGCGGTTGGTTTAATGACTCACCACCTGAGCCATAAATAAATCTCTTGCATTCAGTTCCACTAAATACCGACTGGGCAATATAACACTCCCAGTTATTCACTAGTGCTCCCGTACCTGGCTGATAAGGAATGTCCTGCTCACCGCCAGAGTTAGCTAGAGGCTGACCAGCTCGAACCACAAACCTAGACAGGAAGTGTATTGACGGATCAGACGCCCTAGTGCCAGTAGCCTCAAAACGCGCCGTAATCCCCTCAACCATCGTTTCGCCCTCACCAATTGACGATCGACCCAACTGAACAACTGGCTGGATGTTGTAACTTTGCTCGAGATAGGTACAGGCGGGCTCCGATAGCCGCCAGCCCTGATTGAGGCCTCCGGGGTTGCTGGCATGACCGACCGGTCGAGTCGCAATTCTTTCACATAAATACCTGTCTGTTCTTTGCAGGTCACTGGTTGTCACCACATGAGCCGAGCCGCGTGGCACATAGTAATAGTATCTACCCCATGATGTATCCGGGGTTGGAAATGTCGCATCAGACACACGAACCGGTGCTGGCGTCCAACCGCCCGGCGGCTGGGCTGACGTAACTGGACTGTGAGCGCTCGGGTTGCCAGTCCACCATCTCTGCACCCAGGTCTCTAGTCTTGCCGATTGGTTGTTAGTCAAGTTTTCAATTCGATGAGCAAAAAATATTCTCTGGCCAGCTGCTGAAGCAGATGCTCGGGTGCTGTATACCCCTGGCGCCGACCAAGATGTTGGCGTAGCCTGACTGCCCGAACGAACAGTCGTTCGACTCTCACCCGCATCCTCCCACCACCTACACGGTATGTCGTGGTAGATCTCGTCGGTCGGCAACCTAACCTGTATAGTGTTGTTGCTGTCTAGCCCCTCAAAAACCAAACGATAGCGATGCTCGCCGAGCATATTAAAATTAAACTGAACCTGCTCACCATCAAGTGAGGGTCTCAGCTGGTCGCCGCTTCTATATATATATGGACTCAGATTAGTGTAGCGGCTACTGCTAATACGTCTAAACGCCCCGGTTCTCGTGGCCTCTTCGACGTGTACGTAAAATGATTCACTCCGCTGAGCCCCTGTTGTGTCCTCTGGATAGTTATCTGGGTCGACTATGGTAATAGTTCGACTAACGCCCGCTGTCGGTATAGTACAGTCGGAACCGAAATTTAGACGATAGTTTCCATGCTCCTCGGTGGCCCTGGGAAAGGTTGTCTCATAGCTCATCACACCCGAAGCCACAGACCTAACCAATCCGCCTGCACTTAACCTAAACCTAAAATGCCCCTCGCCACTTCGACGAATAACTGTTACGTCTAGCCTATACATTCCAGTATTAGGATCGTAGGTTACATTTTGTAAACCACCACTACCGATCTGCCAGCCGTTAGAACTGTATGAGTCACAAGCAGATGCATCGCTGCGAAGCACACCGGCTACGACCACACGAACTACCATATTGCCGCCACACCGACTCGGGCCTGAATCATCTGGCGCCAGTATCCACACTCGATAGTCAGCGCGAGGCATATGATCGTAGTAAACCGCCAAGTCTGTGCGGCCTGCATCGGTATACTGCGAGTAAGCAACCGTGTAGTAAATATTTTTACCTGAGGTCCTTACAGATGAAACTGGGGCGGTGTCAGCATTTGCAACTTGACCTAGGCCGATTAGGCTAACGAGCGACGCACCCAAAATAGCCAGAACCAGCCCCAGCCTAACCACTGGCAGAGCAAGACTGCTTCTGGTATGCTGCCACCCCTTAAAAATCATTCCTGAGCAACCTCACCTGGCTGCGAGGCCCCTATGAAGTCTTTGTACTGTTCTTTTTTCTCGTTCGATAAAGAATTGGAGCTGTCTACAGCACCAGTCGCTCGTTCGACAATCTGCCCTACCTTTGTAGCATCCAGGTAAGATTGTGCCTCAATGTATGACAAGTAAAAATCCAGTACCACCTGATCCTTTTTGCCATAGCCATCTAGCTTTTTCTCGGCTGCCTGATAGTAATTCAACGAGCTACCAGTATCCCCAATCATCATCATGCTGCGAGCCACGAGATATAGCTCAGGAAAAGAATTTAGCCCAGTCTTTGCCGGCTCAGTCTCCGCCAATTCCTCAACAGTCAGACCCACATCCTCCTTTAGGTATTCGCTAATCCGCGCATCGCCCGACAGTCTATAGTCAATGCGATTGTAGAGATCGATTTGTTGAGATTTTTGAGCCTGAGCCCAAACAGCGGCGCCCACCCCAGCTGCACCGACCAAGACCACTACACCTAGGGCAATAATAAGAGGTTTCTTCATAGTGCTTATTCTAATACGGCCAATCAGATAGTGCAAGGTCGTAAGCGATAATTTGAGCAAATAAAAATCCCGGTACCCCAGCTACACCAAAGTGCAGCGGGAGTACCGGGAGATCGAGTCATTTTCTAGCCCCACAAGGGGCGGGATGGCCGTACTAGACGGTCAACTTGAACTTCCGCTCGAGAATAGCCAAAGACACCAAGGCCACTGGGGCCGGAGTGCCATTGCCACCACCCGGAACCTGGCTGACGCCAGTGCTGGGCAGACCAGCCGGCTTGTCCTTAGACCCCGAGTCACCCGCGGAAGGCTGACCAGATGGACTCGGCTTGATCGTCGGATCAGGCTTCGGCGTCACGGTCGGGTTCTCCGAGGGTTCGGGGCTGGTTGGCACCGTCGGCTTCGGCGAAGGGTCTGGAGACGGTGTGGGCGTCGGCGTCGGATCAGGAGACGGCTCCGCCACCGGGCAGTTGCCCTCAAGCTCCAACTCACCCCAGTAGAGTTCGTCGGTGCTTATCGCGCCGTCAACACTGCGCTCCACCACAATGCCGACAACCACCGAGCACTCTTCAGTGACGAACTCGCCAGACTGACCGGGACCAAGAATGATTCGGCCAATCTCGTTGTCGTCCTTGTCGCGGAAGACCACCGGAACGGTTGGATTGTCCTCAGGGTTTGCTGCCCTGATAACACGATCGTCCTCGTCCCAATCGATGAACACCGGGCTGAGATCGCCTGGCTCCTCCTCGGGATTGCATGGCAGAGATACGTCAAAGACGTACTCATACTCGCCAACAACTACCCGAAACTGAACTGGCTGATCAGGATTGACCGACGTGAACTGCTGACTGGAGCTGACCTCTGTCAGCTTCGCGTAAGCAGGATCGCCGTTCACGGTGTAAACTTCCGGCTCGACACCCTCACCATTGAGATAGAGAGTGGCGAAGCAGTCGTTAATCTGACCGAGGGAGACGAACTCCTCCAGATCAGGCACCACTGGCTCTTCCGGATCTTCTGGGCAGTCACCTGTTCGGTGGGTCACGACCTCCAGGTTAAAGGGGTCACTGATCCTTTCGCCGGTTTCGTCCACACTTATCATAACCTCAAAGCTGAGAGTTTTGTCAGTCGGATCGATCGGCCGAACAAAGACACTTTCACTGCCCGGGAAGATCAGAAACTCGTAAGGACGAGTCTCCACCTCTCCGACTACCAGGAACTGGCCCAGGTACTCTGTGTTGGTGGCTCGAGGCGCGTAAAGCACACCCTCGACACCATCCCGACACACCGAAGTAGCAGTGTAAATGTCAGCAGCCTCTACGACGGGTGCTGGCTCCTCAGGGCAGTCGCCCGTACGGTGAGTCACTATTACGTCGTAGACCAAAAGCTCGGCCGTAGAGTCAAGATACAGCCAAGTGGTAAACGTCAACTCCTTGTTTGCCGGGTCAAGAGGACGGACAAACCAATCCTCACTACCGGGAAAAACCGAGAAGTCGTAAGGCGTGATCCCAACACCGGCCACGACGAACCGGACATAGTAGTCGGTGTCATGTCGGCCCGAAAAAAGCACTCCTTCGACACCGTCACGACACACCCCGATCGCAGTGTAGGCATCAGCCACCCGTGCGGGTGGCACCTCCTCCTGCTTGACCACGTCGACAACGTCGTTCACGGTCTCGGGCTGCTTCGGCTCGGGCTTGTCAGCCTCCTCCTGAGAGGAAGCAGTCGTCTCCTTGGGCTTTGCCGCAACTACCTCGGTGGGCTCAGGGGCAGCCGGAGCTACCTCTTCTACCACCTCGGAGGTGACGGGCTCGTCTTTGACAGTCGGTTCGGGCTCGGTGTTGACCACCGGGCTTTCCTCAACTTCAACGACGGGCTCCGGTTCGATGACCGGCTCAGGGGCAGCCGGCGCCTCATCGACCTGGACCACTGCGGTCTCGGTCGGAGAGGTGTCGAGTGCCTCATCAGCCTGAGCAGAAGCCAGAGCAGATGTCGAGAGCAGCGCAACGGCTGCAAAGGCGCAAAGCACCTTTCTCAAAATTGACATGGTACTCCTTTCAGAGTTTTGCCTACAGCACCCCGGAAAGAGGGCTGATGTTTTTCGAGTGTCGGTTGAGAAGCGCTCGGTTGAGCTCTTTCTAGAAAATGAATCGAATTGTTAAACGCGGGAGCTTGTCCGCGCAACAATCTTCATCATCACCAGACTTAGCTCAACCGAGCACCTCCCACGGGTGTGGGAATGCCTGTATCATACCACACTTTTTGAGTTTATGCAATACCCCTGTCCTAGTATCGTTGCTAAGTCAAGACTCCCCTGTTACACTGTAAGTATGAGTTTATCTATTGGAATACCAAATATATAAACCAATCTAACTCGGTATCTGTTACCAAAATCCCATTTGAACTAAATCTCTCTATGCCCGACCCCGATAAGGGTGGCCGTGGCTACTCCGATAAGCTAGTAGCTAAACTACAGAGCCAGCTTGTAAACTAGAGCTTATTAATTAGACCTGTCTTGGAAAGCCGCCACCACATCGCCTCGGGACTCACCTGATAGCGCCTAGCAAGCTCCTCTGGATTCTTAATTCCATTTTTAATATCTTTAGCTAGTACCGCCTGCGGCATAAGGAGCTCTACGGCAAATGCATTGGCCTCCATTTCGTCATTATCAGAGGAATCCAAGTCTATGCTTGACTGACCGTGCGTATGACCCATTTTAAGATGGCCAATCTCGTGAGCAACAGAAAAGCGTTGACGGGTAACTGAAGCATTCTCGTTATATCCGATAATCGTCCCTGATTCATCAGTATATGTAATTGCAAAGATTTCAGGTGGAAAATGGTCTTTAGTCCCCCTCACCGTCAAGATAAATTCGGTCTTAAGCTGCTTCACGACCTCATTGAGCATCACCGGCGGTTGACTAACTCCACACGTCTTTAATAAGGCCTTGGCATTATGCCGTGCCTCTGCAAGCTTAGGCTTATTTCTTAGAAGTACCGCCTCGTCCATCTTGCTCACTCTTCACGAAGCTTATAAATGACTCTATTTTATTAATGGAGTCTGCGCTTAAATCCTTATGCTCTGACCTTAAGGCCATCCTAACGGTAACCTTCTTATCTGTCGTACCAGTAAGTAGGTATTGCATATCGGATTGAAGCTTATTTGCTATCTTCTCAAGCTCGCCTACACGTAGCTTACGTTCGCCCGTTTCTATAAGTGATATTGCGGTTGCAGACTTATAGCCAACAGCCACAGCAAGCTGCTCCTGAGTTAAGCCAGCCTTATCCCTAGCGTCTTGGATACGCTTACCGACTTCACGGTACTTCTGCATTTCACTTCTTTCCATATTGATATGGTACATTTTTCAAAATGATTTGACAAGTATTTATCATTTTGATAAATTGGTAATTACAAACTAAACTCTTGAGGGTAATCGAGGGGGAAAGGACAAGAAATGGTAGCACAACGCAAAACCAGCGCACGGGTTGCAAAGGTCGCATCATCACTGCTCCGCAGTAACCGCACCAGCAAGCCAGCTAAGACAGTTTCCGCAAGCGTATTGTCACAGCGCGCACCAAAAACCAGCACAAAGCGGAAAAAGTAAATCGCCACCCTACCCGGAAAAGTAAGAAGTGGCGACAAACATCGACGACGAACCGTCGTCTCCATTCTACACTATTAAACGTCTAAAGGAGACAAAACTATGGCACGTAAAGTATATCGTGTAGTACCAAACGGTACGAACTGGCAAGTAAAACATAATAGTCTGGTACTAAGCAACCACACGCTTAAGTCCAACGCTATCGACGCTGGCCGCAAGGTTGCTATCGCGAACCAGCCGAGTCAATTAGTTATTCACAAAGCTGATGGCACAATCGAAACCGAGTACACTTACGGTAACGACCCTTATCCACCAGCGGGCTAGCTAAAGGAAACTCGTCAAAGTTGAGTGGGGCTTCGGCGAGTTTTTTTGTTGCCAAATTAAATGAATTTCGCTAGTGATTCGCCAACTCTTTGAATCGCACCCACAACTAATGCATTGCCCATCATAAACGCCCGCTTACCGTCTGGCACCCCGTCCAGTTGAGTATGGTTATCGGGAAACATATTAAGTCGTTCGAGCTCAATAGGAACTAATCTTCGGTAGCGCCCAGAAGGTGTCTTAACTACGTGCTTAAACCTAGAAGCACCTATGCCACCCTCTCCGGTTATGATAGTACGCGATGGTCTATCTAGCGCATCTGGAAACACCATAGCCCCCTCCGCATAATGGTAAGTGTGTCCACTTGCAGTTTTTCGCTCTTCCTTTTTTGCCCCCTTTAAATAAGTCCAGGCAGGCAGCTTTTCATCAGAGATGAAGTACTCCTCGGGAACATCTTTTTCATCAATTAATACATCACCGAGAGAGGCAAATGAGCCGTCATATAAAGGTGTGACTCGGCCAGTAGTGGCAACCCTATCAATCATAACCCCAGAGTTGTCGAATGGACTTAATGTAGGTTTAGATGCAGAAAAGTTCTTTGTAATTTCCGCATACGTGCCCTCTAGTTTAACTTCGCGGGAAACTACACTAGGCTCAACTGGAAATGCGTCAGCCAACACCCCGTGAGATATCAGCCAATCAGACTTCACGGCTTTCTTGACCCTCTCGTACTGCTTAGTGCCCTTTTTATAGCCGACGATAAACACCCTTCTTCTTCGTTGTGGGAGGCCGTACTCCGCAGCATTCACCACTCGCCACTCAATGGCATACCCCAGGTCTGAAAGCGAGGCGAGCATCACGGCAAAGTCCTTGCCCCTCTGCGAGGCTGGAGACTTAAGCAATCGGTCAACATTTTCTAGAAAAAGATAATCGGGAGCCTTATCTCCTTTTCTCTTTAGGATAGTGTATATAGACCAAAATAAAACACCCTTTTTACCTATAAGTCCGTGTGAGTTCTTCAGCGTACTTGCAACTGAGTAATCCTGACAAGGAAAGCCCCCAACTAAAAGATTATGGTCAGGAATCGAATCGAAGTCGTCTTCAATAACTTTCTCGATATCCCGTCCGCTAAATCCGTCTTCACCGAAGCGAGCGACATAGACCTCTGCGGCGTGTTGCTTTACGGTAGAGGGTTCCCATTGGTTCGCCCATACCGTACTATATTTAACTTTATCCCCTTTTGCTTTATCGAGCCCTATGCGAAATCCACCCACACCAGCAAACAGCTCTACCACTTTTATAGTCTTCATTGTATGTAATTATAGCAATTTAAAAGGTTTCGATCAATACCTAATTCAATCTGTTACAATCAAACTATGAGTAATCCCCTGCCATACGACATTACTTCACCGCAATCCATACTTGAATATGCCAGAGGCCTATCAGGAAAGACGCTTGAAGAGGCAGTTGATTTGAGTGGCTTTATTGAAAATATAAAAAACAAAGGCGACCTAGGTGTACTAGTAGAAAAATACTATTTCCGACACGTACCACAAAACAACCACGACCCTGATTTTAAAGAGGCTGGTGTTGAACTAAAGACAACTGGTGTTCGAAAGGATAAGTCTGGAAAATATAGGGCAAAAGAGCGTCTTGTATTAACAAGTATTAACTACGCCAAGCTCGCAGAAGAAGACTGGGATACAAGTAGCTTGATGCATAAGTGCGCACTTCTGCTCCTACTTTTTTATTACTACGAAAAAATACCAGTATATAAGCGCAGGTTTGTATATGAGCCACTGTTATGGAATTTTCCTCTGACAGATTTGGAAATCATAAGAGCTG